>JBIKLV010000119.1:0-10735 GCA_044359585.1 Sulfuritalea sp.
ATGGTCTCGGCGCTGCCCAGCAGCAGCAGGCCGTTCTGCTTGAGCGCGTAGTAGAACAGCGGCAGCAGCTTCTTCTGCAGTTGCGGGCCGAAATAGATCAGCAGGTTGCGGCAGGTGAGGATGTCGAGCTTGGTGAAGGGCGGATCGAGGGCGATGTTCTGCGTGGCGAACACCACCATCTCTCGGATGGCCTTGGCGATGCGGTAGCCGCCGCCTTCTTCCGGCACAAAGTAGCGCGCCAGGCGCTCGGGCGAAACATCGGCGGCGATGTTGTCCGGGTACCAGCCCTTGCGCGCCCGGTCGACCGCGTCCGGATCGAGGTCGGTGGCGTAAATCTGCAGCGAGAAGCGTGCCTCGGGCTGGAGCGCTGCCAATACCTCGCTGAACACGATGGCCAGCGAATAGGCTTCCTCGCCGGTGGAACAGGCGGCGACCCAGGCGCGCAGCGCCCTGCCTTCCGGGTTCTGCGCCAGCAATTCGGGGATGAACTTGGTGCGCAGGGCTTCCCAGACCTCCGCATCGCGGAAAAAGCTGGTAACGCCGATCAGCAGTTCCTTGAACAGCAGGTCGATTTCCTGCGTGTTGCCGCGCAGGAAGCGCACGTAATCCTTCATGGTCGCCAACTGGTGCACCGCCATGCGCCGCTCGATGCGGCGATACAGGGTGTTGGTCTTGTACTGCGAGAAGTCGTTGCCGCTGCGCTCGCGCAGCAGGATGACAACATGGTCCAGGGCGCTGAGGGCTTCGCCTTCCACCACCGTGGCGTGCTGTGCCATGCTGGCCGGATGGCGCAGGTACTGCGCGATGCGTTGCGGCAGCACTTCGGCCGGGGCGACGATGTCGACCACGCCGGCCTCGATGGCGCAGCGCGGCATGCTTTCGGCCTGGGCGCTGGCCGGCTCCTGCACCAGGGTCAACCCGACTTTTTCCTTGATCGCGCGCAGGCCGAAGACGCCGTCCGACCCCATGCCGGAAAGGATGACGCCGACCGCCCGCTCCTGCCGGTCTTCCGCCAGCGAGCGCAGGAAGAAGTCGATCGGCAGGCGCAGTCCGCGCGGCGCAAAGGGCTCGAGCAGGCGCAGGCGCCCGTGCAGCAGCGACAGGTCCTTGTTCGGCGGGATGACGTAGACGCAGTCCGGCGCGACCGCCATGCGGTCCTCGACCTCGACCACGCGCATGGCGGTGAAGCGTTGCAGCAGGCCGGGCAAGGCGCTTTCGTGCAGGGGATCGAGGTGCTGGACGATGACAAAGGCCATGCCGCTGTCGGCGGGCACGTTGCGCAGGAATTTTTCCAGGGCTTCAAGGCCGCCGGCCGAACAGCCGATGCCGATGATGGGGAAATCGGCAGCGGGAGGGTTCGCGCGCGGGGTTGGCTCAGGTGTGCGCTTGACGCTGCGACTTTTTCTGGGGAGGGCGGTTTTGGCTTGCGTTGCCATGGGCGTGGCTCTAGCTTAGCGATCCATACCCTACCCTACTTGAGGGGTACCCGAAAAGCCAGCACTATCCGCAAGGCATCCTTGATACAGGTCAACAGCAGGCGGGAATGTGTGCCTGCTTTTGAAAAGTCGGCGCTGGCGCTACGGCGGCGTGGTGACCAGCGCCCTTGCCTGTTCCCGGCAACGCAGGAAGATCGCCGGGTCCAGTGCCTTCAGCCAGCGTGCCGGCAGCGCGGCGCGGCCGTACATGGCGGGCTTCGATGCCCTGTTCAGCCAGAAATCTGGCCAGTGCTTCCGGTAGCTGGTTGTCGACCAGTAGCTTCAAGCGGCCCGCAGCAAGAGGTGGTCGCTCTGCTCCGCAGCGAAGCCGAGCGCGGCCAGTATGTCAGCCTCCTCAAGATCGGGGTAATCCTCCAGGATTTCCCCGTGGGATGCGCCTGCGGCAAGTAGCGCGAGCACATCCTTGACGCGGATGCGCATGCCGCGAATACAGGGTTTGCCCCCACATTTGCCAGGTTCGATGGTGATGCGATCGAGCAGATGAGCATCCATGGGACTAGCTCCGACTTGTGTGCGGCAATCATAGCCCAATAACTTGAGCGGGCGGCGCATCCTGATTCTGGCCACCACCGTGGCGACTGACTTTGGTCGGAGCCCAGCCTATCCGACCAGCGCCCTTGCCTGTTCCTGGCAACGCAGGAAGATCGCCGGGTCCAGCGCCTTCAGCCAGCGTGCCGGCAGCGCGGCGCGGCCGTACATGGCGCCGGCCAGCATGCCGGTGATGGCGCCCGTGGTGTCGGCGTCGCCGCCGCGATTCACCACGTCGACCAGGCAGTTCTCGAAGCCGCCCACTTCGACCAGGGCCTGCAGCACCGCCTGCATGGTTTCGACGATCCAGCCGCTGGGGTTCTCGCGGCGCGGCTTGCCGCGAAAGGCGAAGGCCGGCTGCGCCTCGACCAGCGGCTGGATGCGGTGGCGATAGATCTCGCGCAGCGAATCGCCGCGGATGAAGTCCTGCAGGGCGAGCACGATGAATTCGCAGGCGGCATCCGACAGCGCATTGTTGTGCGTGACATGGGCCTGCATGCGGCAGGCGTCGCGCACCTCGCCTTCCGACCAGCCCAGCGTGGCCAGCGCCACCGGCAGCACGCGCATCGCCGCGCCGTTGCCGGCGTCGTGCTCCGACGGTGGCGCGACGGGGACACCGGTGCGGCGGAACAGCATCAGGTTGCGCCGCACCGTGTTGCCGATGTCCACCGGCTTGCCGCGCATCCAGACGTCGAAAGCGTGCGCGCAGGCCTGGCGCGAAATCCCGCCGTGATGGGCGAGAATGGCGTCGCCCAGCGCCAGCGCCATGCCGGTGTCGTCGGTGACCTGCCCGGGTTTCAGGTGCAGCCAGCCGCCGCCGGTGATCTCGCGGTGCACGCCGCCGGCGTCGGCGAAGTGGTGGGCGATCTCGCGCGGCGTCATGAACTCGACCGTGGCGCCGAGCGCATCGCCCAGCGCCAGGCCGAGGTAGGCGGCCTCGGCCCGCGCCAGGATATCGGCGCGCGGGACGGGCGAGGTATCGGTCACCGGCTCGGGTATTCGACCAGGATGTCCTCGTCGCGCACTACGTACTGGCAGGCCAGGCGCCATTTGGTCGGCGGCAGGTCGTCTACGTACATCTGGTCGATCTGGTCCTGGGTGATCTTGCCCAGTTCCTTGAGCACGGCAACCTCGCGATGGTTGAGCGCGCCGCCCATGTGGCCGTACTTGTTGTGGCTGGCCGGGTCGATGCTGCTGACCTTGCACAGGCAGGTGCCGCATTCGCCGTCACCGCAGGAAAAGTCGATCGGGATGTGGTTTTCCTTGGCCAGTTCGAGGACGGTTTTCTTGTGGCTGCCGGCGACGGCGTAAACGGTTTTGTCTTTGTGCAGTTTGCTGGAGAAGGTGATATTGGCCATGATGGGCTCCTTGGGTTGGACGATAAAAAAACGTGGGTGGCGTCATCCCCGCGTACGCGGGGATCCAGGAACTCGCTAAAAGCCTGGATTCCCGCGTTCGCGGGAATGACGGTGTTGGTGACGATTGTGGATTTGCTCGATATCTCCTCAGGCCGGTTTGACCACGATCGTGCCGCCCAGGATCTGCGCCTGGCAGGCCAGACGGTGGTGGCGCGGCGCGAGGTTGTCTTTCAGCACCTGGTCCTCCAGCACCGAGGGCGCGGCGAGGTTCTCGTGGCCGGAGACGATCTTGGTCAGGCAGGTGCAGCACTCGCCCTCGCGGCAACCGTAGGTGATGCCGGCGCCGACCTTTTCCGAGACTTCGATCAGGCGGGTTCCGGCCGGCACCGTGACGGTGACGCCGATGTCCTGGAATGTGACTTGTGCTTTTGCCATGAGATTGCTCCGGGATTGAAATCAGTAATTGCTTGAAGGAGGCGGTAAGTGCGTGCATTTATATCGAGCGAAGCGAGTTGATGTAGTCACCTCCCCGTGAGGGGAGGCAGGGAGGGGCGGGTGTTCCCATTCGACATGGCGTCACGCCAGTGACGCCATGTCGATGACGCGGGCCTCGGCGCGGCCCAGCAGGTGCAGCGCGATTTCGCGCCCCAGCGCGTGGCAGGCGGCGAATTCACCCGGCGTCGGCGAAAGTTGTGCCTTGATGCCCTGCACCGGCACGCGCAGCTTGAGCCGGCGCAGGCGGTCCTCGATCATCGGCACGGCTTCGCCGCTCCAGCCGTAGGAACCGAAGGCGCCGCCGAGTTTGCCTTTCACATCGACCATGGTCAGCGAGGAGAGCAGGTCCCACACCGGCTTGACCGCGTCGCCGTTGATGGTCGGGCTGCCGATGATCAGGGCGTCGGCCTCCTCGATCAGGTCCACGAAGGGGTGTGGCTCGCTGCCTTCGATGTCGTACAGCGAGACGCGGACGGCGCCGGCCGCGTCGTTGTCGCCGGCCGCCGTTTCGGCGCCGGCGGCGACGGCCTCGGCCATGCGCCGCGTGGCGCCGTAGGCCGAGATGTAGAAGATCGCCAGGGTCTTCACCTGGTTGCGGTGCAGGCCGCTGCCCGACAGCGCGCGGTAGCGGCGCACGTAGTCGCGCGGGTCCTCGCGCAGCACCGGGCCGTGAGCCGGGGCGATGGTCCGCAGCAGCAGCGGCTCGATCAGGTCCAGCGCGCTGCGCACATGGGCGCGGAAGGGCCGCATGATGTGCGCGTAGTAATAGTCGAAGGAAAAGCGAAAGTCGCCCACCGCGTCGTTGAACAGGCGCATGTCGCAATAGTGGCAGCCGAGGAAGTCGCCCGTGAACAGCACACCCTCGTCCTCCAGCCAGGTGCATTGCGTGTCCGGCCAGTGCAGGTAGGGCGTGTTGAAGAACTCCAGCCGGCGACCGCCGATATCCACCGTGTCGCCGGTGCCGACTCCGGTGATGCGGCCGGCGAATTCCTGCGGATCGAACAGGCCCTTGAGCATCGGCCGCGCCTGGTGCGAGACGTAAAGCTGTGCGCGCGGCGCGCGGCGCAGCAGTTCCGGCAAGGCGCCGGAATGGTCGGGTTCGAGGTGGTTGAGCACCACGGTGGTGATTTCGTCGTAGTCGGCGATGGTTTCCAGGCGGTGGAAGAAGCGCTCGCCGAAGCCGGCCTTGACCGTGTCGATCACCGCCACGCCATCGCTGCCGCGCACCGCATAGGCGTTGTAGCTGGTGCCGTTGGCGGTGCGCAGGATGATGTCGAAGCTGCGCAGGTCGGGGTCGAAGGCGCCGATCCAGTGCACGCCGGGCGCGACCGCGACGGCGTCAGCGTGATCGGCAGTCGCTCGCATCGTGTTCGCCACCGCCGTAGCGGCAGGCGATGGCGCCGCCGCTGGCCGAGTGCACGTAGGCGATGCGCGGCGGCTGACGCGCTACGTCGGGATGCCGGCAGGCTTCGATGTTGTCTTCGGGTATCCGCGCCAGGCCGATCCAGGCATCGATCGCCGCCGCGTCGAAGCCAACGCGGCGCTCGTCACCGACCTGCAGCAGGGGCCGCCGGATCAGCAGCGGGTTGTCGCGCATCAGCGCCAGCGCGGTCGGTTCGTCGAGTTCCTCGGGCACCACCTCGCCCGATTTCACCGCCGGCGCCGAGCGGTTGAACCACTGCGCCACGGGCAGGCCGGTGAAGAATTCGAGCAGGGCGAAATTCGTCCACACCTTGTGCCGCAGGTCGCGCGCCTGCACCTCGTGGCCGGATTCGAGCAACAGCTTTTTCTGCCGCGCATTGCCGGAGCAGCCGGCTTTTTCGAAGAAGGTGACCTGGGCCATGATCAGCGCGCTGCGATTTCTGCTTGTGCGGCCGCCCAACGCTCAGGCGGGATGCCGGTCAGCGAACCGGGTGGGTTCAGCGCGACGCCGAGTTCGTCGAGGATCGCGCCCTCGATCGGGCAGATCGCCACGCATTGCGCATCGGCGAACTCGCCGACGCACTCGGTGCATTTGTCGGCGTCGATCAGGAAATGTGGCGACGCCTCGTAGATGGCCTTGTTCGGGCACAGCGGCACGCAGGCCCAGCAGTTCACGCAGCTTTCGATGATTTCGAGTGCCATGATTTCTGTTTCCTTGTCATTTCGCCAAGACGCAATGCAACGTCATTCCGGCGAAAGCCGGAATCCAGTCGGCGGTGGTTCCTGGATCCCGGGTCAAGCCCGGGATGACGGTTGGAATGACGTGCATCGGTTTCAACCTGACTCTCCGCTAGGCGCTTTTGGTAAGGGATCTGGCGTCGAGCTTGCCGGCCGCCAGCATTTCATTCCAGACCGCCATCACGGCCTCTTCTATCGGTTCCATGGCGTGCTCGCCGTTGGGCTGGATGCCGGCGGCTTCGAGATTGCCCCAGGGCTCGTAGCCGATCTTGGAACACAGCACGACCTCGCAGCCGGCGAGCGCCTTGATGGTTCGGTCGAGGGTCGATTCGCCGCCTATTTCACCCTCGCCGCAGCTATCGTCGCCGCCGCAGTAGGCATCGGCCTTGCGATGGCCGACGAACTTGACCCCCGCTGCCGAAGCCTCGTAGACCAGGAACTCCTTGGCATGGCCGAAGTGCACCGCGACCAGGCCGCCCTTGGCCGCCACTGCCATCAATACCTGCCGTCCCGCCAGCGCCGACTCTTGCGCCGGCTTCTGCGGGCGCGGCATGAACTGCACCACCTGGGCCTGCGGCAATTGGGGGGCGTGCGCCGCATTTTTCTTGTGTTCGCGCTTGGCCTCCAGTTCCGCCGTGGCCTTGGCGCGAAACTCGGCGCGCACCGCCATCGCGGCTTCGTAGTCGATCTCCATGGCGTCGATCTTGTCCATGGTGAATTCGTCGCCGCGATCCTCGCCGAGCAGGCCGACGGCATCGGCGCGGCACTGGCGGCAGTGCCGCATCATGTTCATGTCGCCTTCGCAGGCATCCTGCAGGTTCTTCAGTTCCTCGGGGTTCGGGCTGCGCTGCCCCATCACGCCGTAGAAGGTGCCGTGCTCGGCTTCGGCGATCAGCGGCATGACGTTGTGCAGGAAGGCGCCCTTGGCCTTGACGATCTTCGATACTTCCTTCAGGTGCTCGTCATTGACGCCGGGGATCAACACCGAGTTGACCTTGACGAGTATCCCCTTGGCCACCAGCATTTCCAGCCCCTTCTGTTGCCGCTCGATCAGGATCGCGGCGGCTTCCCGGCCGTGGATGCGTTTGTTCTGCCAGAAAATCCACGGGTAGATCTTGGCGCCCACGTCCGGATCGACGCAGTTGATGGTGATCGTCACGTGCTCGATGTTGTACTTCGCCAGTTCCTCGACGTGGTCGGGCAGCGACAGGCCGTTGGTGGACACGCAGAGCTTGATGTCCGGCGCCTTCAGTGCCAGTTCGCGGAAGGTTTCGAAGGTGCGCTCGGGGTTGGCCAGGGGGTCGCCCGGGCCGGCGATGCCGAGCACCGTCATCTGCGGAATCGTGGCGGCGACGGCCAGCGTCTTCTTCACCGCCTGCGCCGGCGTCAGCAGTTCCGAGACGACACCAGGGCGCGATTCGTTGGCGCAGTCGTACTTGCGGTTGCAGTAGTGGCACTGGATGTTGCAGGCCGGCGCCACGGCGACGTGCATGCGCGCGAAGTAGTGATGGGCGTCCTCCGAGTAGCAGGGGTGGTCCTGCACCTTGGCTCGGATGTCGTCGGTCATGCCATCCATCTGGCTGGTGGTGGAGCCGCAACTGCCGGTGCTGCAGCCCCCGCTTTTTGCGGCTGCGTTTTCGATGACGGGCAGGTCCATGCTGTTTTCCCTTTCCGGATGGGGTCAGCATCGATTCAGCAACAGGCATGCCATGCCGCGGGCGCGGCTAACTCACTGATTGCGCGGGGCTTGGTGTCATGGAGGGTTTGTCGCAAAGGCGACAATGGATGTGGCGTGCCATGGCGGGTCGACTACCCGCCCGTCGCCACGGCGACGGCTCAGTTCACGGAATTCGCTGCGTCGACCGCCGCGTCCGGCACCCGCGGCTGGGGGTCCTTGCGCAGGCGCAGCACGAACCAGAAGGTGCTGCCGACGCCGATCGTGCTCGACAGGCCGATCGTACCTCCCATCGACTCGACCAGGCGCTTGCACAGCGCCAGGCCCAGCCCCGTGCCGCCGTACTTGCGGGTTCGGGAACCGTCGCCCTGTTCGAACAAATAGAAGGCGCGGCGCTGATCCGCCGGGTCCAGCCCGATGCCGCTGTCGGCGACCTCGACGCGCAATTCGAGTTCGTCGGGGCTATCGTCGGTAGCCAGGAAGCGGATCGAAACGAAGCCCGCTTCGGTGAACTTGACCGCGTTGCTGGCGAGATTGAGGATGATGTTGGCCAGTCGCCCCGGATCGCCGCGCAGGCCAATCTTGCCCAGGGAGTCGGCAAGCGCCAGGGTGAACTCGAGCCCCTTGTCGTTGGCTTTGCGCTGAATCAGGAGCGATACGTTCGCGCGAATGGAATTCAGCGTGAATGGCAGGTCTTCCAGCTTCAGCCGATCGGCCTCGACGCTGGATATTTCGATCAGGTCGTTGATCAGCGCCAGCAGCGCTTCCGCCGAATGGCTGGCGGTATCCAGTTGCGCCAGCGCCTTCGGATCGGTGACGCGGCGCTTGGCCAGCATGGTCATGCCCATGATGCCGTTCATCGGCGTGCGCAGTTCGTGGCTGATGTTGGCGAGGAAGGCGCTCTTCGCGCGATTGGCGGCTTCCGCGGATTCCTTGGCCAGCGCGAGGGCCGTCGCATGCTCGGCGAGTTGCGCTTCTTCGCGCTTGCGTGAGCTGATGTCTGTGGCGACGCTGACGTAGTGCAGCAATTTTTCGTTGGCGTCGGTCACCGCGTTGATCGTCAGCAGGGCGGTATAGACGCTGCCACCCTTGCGCCGGTTGACGATTTCGCCCTGCCAGTGGCCCGTGCGCTGCAGGCTGTCCCACATCGCCCGGTAGAACGCGGGGTTCTGCATCCCCGACTGCAGCATGCGCGGATTGCCCCCGATCGCCTCCGTGGCGCCGTACTCGTTGAGCTGCTCCCATGCGGCATTGACCGCGAGGATTTCGCCATCGGGTTTGGCCAGGATGATCGCGTCGGAACTGGCGTCGAAGACGCTCGCGGCGAGGAGTCGCTCGCGTTCCAGTTCGATCTGCTGCAGGCCGATGCGCTGCTGCCGCCGCCAGACCAGCACGCTGGCGATGCAAAGCGCCAGCAGGATGGGCAGGACATTGATGCCCAGGCTGCGGGCCTCTTCGCGCCATGTCGCCAGCACCCGATCCCGGTCGATACTGACTACCAGCACCGCGGGAAACTGGCTGGAAGCGCGATACGCGGTGAGCGCATGCCGCCCGTCGGGAAGCCGGTGGGTGAGCCGTCCGGATTCGCGCTGCGCCAGGCGCTCCGGCGTGATGCCGTTGTCCGCCATGGTGCCGGGCACGTCGTTGGGGTGGGTCGACAGCAGCAGGCGGGCATCGTAGCGCAGCCACTGCACATGGCCTTCCGCCGGGTCGAGCAACTGCGAGAAATGGTTGGCGAAGTAGTCCGGGTTCAGCGCGGCGAGCAGCCACAGGGCCTGGCGGCCACTGGAAAGCTTGTGCAGCACGGGGATGAAGCCGGGGTCGGGCGAATTCGCCGGCGGCGCGGCCGGTGGCTTCGCCGCGTCGAAATCGCGCCCGCGCCACGGCACATCGATGCTCAGCACGTTCGACTCCGGCCCGGTTGCCGGAAAGAAACCGCGGGTGTCGACCTGCACACCGAGGTTCCGCGGGTTCGAGCTGGCGACGATGCGGCCATTGGCGTCGAGCAGCGAAAGCGAGCGCAGGTAGGGCGTCGGGCGCAGCGCGGCGTTCAGGGCGCGCTCCAGCGCAAGCGGATCGATGCCGCTATGCGGCTTGAGTTGCGGATCCAGGGTGTCGGCCGTGATGTCGATCACCTTCAGCGTCTGCGTCAGGAATTCCTCGAAATTGCGCACCTGGGTGGCGGCCCTGGCCATGCCGTTGGCCAGGGCGTCCTGCTTCAGGCGCCAGACCGTGTAGCCAAATGCCGTCAGCCAGCTGGCGAGCAACAGCGCCAACAGGAGAACGATCGTCCGGAGGCTGCGAGGCGAGAGCAGTGGGGCCGACATCAGCGGGAATCGGGCCGGAAGCTGCGATGGGCTACTTGACGATCAGCCGATCCAGCCCATAGCGCCGGGCGTTGGTCAGCAGCCTGCCATCCTGTTTCATCGCGGCGAGGATTTCCTCCGCCCGGGCATGGAAGGCGTCGTCCCCGGGTTGCATCGCCCAGGCATAGGGCGTGACGTGATAGGTCTCGACCGGCGACACCAGGCGCGCCCAGTCGCTGTTGTCGAGCATGCGGCGACTGAAGGGGTAATCGGTCATGAAGACGTCGGCGCGCCCGGACTGCACTTCCTGCTCGCGCGCCTGCGGCGCGTCCAGCACGCGCAATTCGGCGGATTTGAGCCTGGCCTTCATGACCGCCTCGTGCAGCGTGCCCTTGGCCACCGCGACGACAACGCCGGGGCGGTCGATGTCGCTCCAGTCCTGGATGCGACGATTGGTCTTGGTGGCGATGGCGTAGATGTCGCTCGCCAGGTGCGGCCGGGTGAACCGCAGCTTCTCCTGGCGTTGCGGCGTGATGCCAACGGCAAACATGGCGATGTCGCAGCGATCGGCCGTGACGTCATCGATCAGTCGCGCGAACGAACTATCGATGAACTGCACCGCCACCCCCAGCGCCTTGGCCAGGTCGCGGGCATTGTCGATGTCGATGCCGGCCAGCACCTGCGTCTTCGGGTTGCGGAACGAGATGCCGTAGTAAT
>JBIKLV010000183.1:0-2923 GCA_044359585.1 Sulfuritalea sp.
ACGCTTCCGCACATTGCGTGCAGGTGTACGGCACCTTCCGCCCCGCGTGCTCAAAGTTGAATACCTTGATCCGCGATTTCGAGATGTTGAATACCCCATGGTTCTCGTACGAACACGCCATCTCGCACTGCAGACAGCCCGTGCATTTGTTGGGATCGATGTGCAACGATTTTTGCATTTCCAACCTCCTGTATGACTTTAATTTTCTTGGAATGAATCCGGCCCCTGCCAACTGATGCGACAGGACGATCGGCATTCGCAATTCGCATGCCACGAATTACAACGATGCAGCATCCCGATTAGGCTTCCGATTTCATAACTTGGCGCAACAAAACGCTACACCTGTCGCAAAGCGCGACAACCCACCCCTCAGGGCTGCCGATGATTCACACCATGTCGTTGCATGATGGCCTTCAAGGTTCCGTCAGCGATGAGTTCATTGATCGCCGCCTGCAGCGCCTGGGCGAGGTCATCACTCTGTTTCTTTACGGCCAGGCCAAGCGGCCACTGGCGCTTCTGCAATATCGGATGGGGCGGCAGATCGATGGCCATGCGTGCGTCACCAGTCAGCCCGCCTTCGAGCTCTCCCTGTTGCGCCATCACCGCCGCCACCGCTCCGCTCTTCAGGGCGCCCACCGCCTCGCTGGCCGTGCGGTAGGTCTTGATGGTGTTCCGATAGCGCCCGTCGTCGGCGGAAAGCATCACGGTCGCCGCCAGGGTATCGCCCTCGACGCCAAGGCCGAGCTTCTCGAAAGGCTCGAAATTGTCCAGCGTCGGCAGGACATCGAGCCGGCGCGCGACGGCATAACGCTCCCTGTGATAGGGCGCGAAGAACTTGACCCGATCGACCTTGGCCATGTAGGCGGGATCGATCGGCGCGTGCATCATCACGTCCGCCGGACCGTAACCCAGGTAGTGGCCCTTCCAGACCATGTTGCGCAGGTCATCCTCCATGTTCTCGTCGGCTTCGAACCATAGTGGCGACATCTTGACCCCGAGTTTTGCGGCCAGCGCCTCGGCCAGGTCGACATCGACGCCGCGGCCATCATGGGAAAAGGGGGCAAAGTTCTTGTAGAGCGCCACCTTGAGCACGCCGCTTTGCCGGATCTTGGCGAGTGCGGTGAGTTCCTCGGCATGGCCCAGCGGCGCCACAAGGAATGCCAGCAAGAAGCCGGCGACTGCAAACGCCGCGCGGATGCCGATCAGGAAACTGCGCGAAGCCTTGACAGGCGATCGAATCATGGTGACATCCTCCTCGTGTTCATGGGCTGCGGGCCGGCGATCATAGCAAGCCGACAGGGCGACAAGCGTCAATTGGCGCCGGCCATGATCCACTTGATCAGTGCCTTCAGGTCTGACTCAGGCACGGTGTTCATCGGCGGCATCGGCACCTTGCCCCAGTTTCCAGCCCCCCCCTTCTTCACCTTGGCCAGCAACTTGGCTTCGGCGTTCTTGTCCTTCGCATACTTCCGAGCGACCTCGCGGTAGGCGGGACCGACACCGCGCGTATCGACCGCATGACATGACAGGCAGTTTGACTTCTTGGCCAGCACTTCCATTTCATTGGCCGGCGCGGCGGCGACTTCGTGCCGCGTGTCGAGGTAGGAGCGGATCGCCCAGATCGCTTCCGCCGACAGGATGCCCTCGAACGGCGGCATATACACGGCGCCGTTGCGCACCTTGCCGCGCAATACCGAATCACGGAAATAGATGTCGGTCTCCTTGTCGATGTCGAGCTTGCGCAGGTCGGGTGCGATGCCGCCGCTGATGGCCTCCAGCCCATGGCAACGCGCGCAATTCTGGTTGTAGGCCGATGTACCGACGCGGATCGCCTCCTGGTCCCCACGATAGGGATTCTCATCTCGCTTTTGATCGCCCAGCGGCTTCAGGGTGCTGACGTCAACCGCCTGCGGCGTCACGTCGCCGTGCGCGTGTGCCAGCGACGCTGCCAGTGAACCCGCCATCAAAGCGAGCATGGTGAAAGTCCGGATCCTTGCATGCATGAAATTTTCCTCCTCGGAAGTTTGCGTTCTCGCCCATGCCGGGACTTGGCCGGCAATGAATCACGTCGGGTGAGCACATTGCGTGCCAAAGCCGACAATCGCGTGACAATCCACATGCAACAAACCTGCGGGCAGTGACTGGCATGAAACCTGCCAAGGTTTCGCCCAGTCAATCGCGCGGACTGTCGCAAGATGAAACATCGGATGTATCATTACCGGGCAAAAGCCACATATGGTGCGTTCAATGGAAACGCCACCGAGAGCTACGCGGGCGCCTGGCGCACGACGCAGCCGGACCGAGGAGATGCATCGATGAAGCAGGCCAACAGCAATGGCTCGCGGGAACTCACTGCTGCCGCCAAGGCACAGGACGTGTTGCGCAACGCAGGGGCAATTCCGACCGGATTGCTCCCTTCCGCGATCGAAATGTCGTGGGAGCGTTGCCTCGGCTACGGATTGGACAACGACCGAACCACCGAGTTCGATCCTCTGGAACGGGTGCTGCTGTCCGAGCAGATCGAGAAGAGCCGTCACCTGCTGACCCATGCCCAGCCGGTAATGGACGTGCTTTTCGAACAGATCGTCGATACCCAGAACGTGGTGGTGCTGGCCAACAACGCCGGCTACATCCTCCACAGTTGCGGCGATCCGGAGTTTCTGACACGTGCGGAAAAGGTCGCGCTGTCACCCGGGGTCGAATGGTCCGAAGCAAACCGCGGCACCAACGCGATCGGCACGGCGCTCGCCATGGGCGAACCGGTGGCGGTCGATGGCAGCCAGCATTTCCTTTCCGCCAACCGATTCCTGACCTGTTCCGCGTCGCCGATTTTCGATCCGCAGGGAAAGTTGAGCGGCATCCTGGACGTCTCCGGCGACCACCGCAGTTCCAACCGGCATACCATGGCCCTGGTGCGCATGTC
>JBIKLV010000120.1:0-10690 GCA_044359585.1 Sulfuritalea sp.
CCGGGCCACTCGAACCAGGTGGCCAACGCGGTGATCGGCAGCAACACGGGCTCCTACGGCATCAAGGGCATCATCACGGTCGACGACGACATCATGGCCGACGACCTGCAGCGGGTGTTCTGGGCGCTGTCCTGCCGCTACGACGCCGCGCGCGGCACCGATATCCAGAAGCGCGGCCGCTCGACGCCGCTCGACCCGGCGCTCGATCCGGACTCGAACAAGCTGACCACCTCGCGCATCATCATGGACGCCTGCATTCCGTATGAATGGAAGCAGAAGCCGGTCGAGGCCCGCATGGACGAGGAAATGCTGGCCAAGATCAGGGGCCGCTGGGCCGAATATGGAATTGACTGAGCGGCATCGACTGAGGAAAACATAAATGGATAAAGCAAAAGACATCAAGCTGGTCATCCTCGACGTCGATGGCGTCATGACCGACGGCCGCATCGTGATCGACGACAACGGAGTTGAGTCGCGTAACTTCGACATCAAGGACGGCATGGGTGTCGTCGTCATGATGATGAGCGGCGTCGAAGTCGCCATCATCACCTCGAAGAAGTCCGGCGCGGTGCGGCACCGCGCAGAGGAACTGAAGATCAAGCGTTTCCACGAGGGGATCAAGAAGAAGACCGAGCCTTACGAGGAGATGCTCAAGGAAATGGGCATCACCGACGCCGAGGTGGCCTATGTCGGCGACGATCTGGTCGACCTGTCGATGATGAAGCGCGTCGGCCTGCCGATCGCGGTCGGCGACGCGGTCGAGGACGTCAAGCAGCACGCGGCCTATGTGACCAAGGCGCGCGGCGGGTACGGCGCCGTGCGTGAAGTGGCCGAGATGATCCTCAAAGCCCAGGGCAAGTGGGACAAGATCCTGTCGAAAATCAGCTGAGCATTCACCGCAGAGCCAACCAAACCTACCAGGAGCAGACCGTGTCGAAAATATCAGCACCTAGGAGCAATCGGGAGTTCATCGAAGCCTGTGTCAAGGCCGGCGACGCCGTGCGCATCAAGCAGGAAGTGGATTGGGAAAACGAAGCAGGTGCCATCGTGCGCCGCGCCTGCGAACTGGGCGCTCCGGCGCCTTTCATGGAAAAGATCAAGGACTATCCGGGCTTCAGCTATTTCGGTGCCCCGCTGTCCACCTACCGCCGCATGGCGATTTCGCTGGGCATGGATCCCGAGTCCAGCCTGCCGGAAATCGGCAAGGAATACCTCGCGCGCACCAACAGCGCGCCGATCGCGCCGGTCACAATCGACAGGAAGGACGCCCCCTGCAAGGAAAACATCCTGCTCGGCGCCGACGTCGACCTGTGCAAGCTGCCGGTGCCGCTGGTACACGACGGCGACGGCGGCCGCTACGTGGGCACCTGGCACGCGGTGGTGACCAAGCACCCGGTGCGCGGCGACGTGAACTGGGGCATGTACCGGCAGATGATGTTCGACGGACGCACCATGTCGGGCGCGGTCTTCCCCTTCTCCGACCTCGGCAAGCAGCTCTCCGAGTACTACCTGCCGCGCGGGCTATCCTGCCCCTTCGCCACGGCCATTGGCCTGTCGCCCCTGGCGGCGATGGCGGCCTGCGCGCCCTCGCCCATACCGGAACCGGAACTCGTGGGCATGCTCTCCGGCGAACCGGCGCGGCTGGTCAAGTGCGAAACCAACGACCTCGAAGTGCCGGCCGATGCCGAGATCATCATCGAAGGCGAGATCTGCCCCGACTACAAGGTCGAGGAAGGCCCCTTCGGCGAATACACCGGCTACCGCACCAGCCCGCGCGACTTCCGCGTGACGTTCCGCGTCAATTGCATCACCTACCGCAACAACGCGACCATGACCATTTCCAACATGGGCGTGCCGCAGGACGAGGGCCAGTTGCTGCGCTCCTTCTCGCTCGGCCTGGAACTGGAAAAGCTGCTCAGGAGCCAGGGCATCCCGGTCACCGGCGTGTACATGCATCCGCGCTCGACGCACCACATGATGATCGTCGGCGTCAAACCCGCCTACACCGGCATCGCCCAGCAGATCGCGCAACTGGCCTTCGGCTCCAAGCTCGGCCCCTGGTTCCACATGGTCATGGTGGTCGACGACCAGACCGACATCTACAACTGGGACGAGGTCTATCACGCCTTCTGCACGCGCTGCCATCCGGAGAACGGCATCCACATCTACCGCAACACCACCGGCACCCCGCTCTACCCCTTCGCCACGCCGCACGAGCGCAAGTATTCGATCGGCTCCAAGGTGCTGTTCGACTGCCTCTGGCCGGTGGACTGGGACAAGACCAACGACGTGCCGACCCTGGTCAGCTTCAAGAACGTGTACCCGAAGGACATCCAGGAACGGGTATTGGCGAACTGGACGACCTACGGCTATCCGGAAGTCAAATAAGGAGACGATGCGATGAACCAATGGGAAGTTTTCGTAATGGACATGGCCGAGCTGGCCGAGGGCAAGGATATCGAGATCAGCATCCGCACCCTCAACCCCGGCAAGCAGAAATACACCTACAAGCACGTGCGCGCGCAGGTGTCGAGCACGCTCGACAAGTTTCCGGACCAGCTCCAGGTGCGGATGGGACGCGGCCAATTGAGCGCGGCAAAATTCTCGATCAAGGTGATCGAGGAAATCCGCCGGCTGCCGCCGCAATACTCTTAATCAGCGTCAAATTAGCATCAGAGTCGAGTCAAATGATCGAGCACAGCGAGCTAACCGGTCACCCCGCCCCGGGGCGGGGCCCGGGGGTGGGGGCGACCAATTCGCCATTGCGTTGTTTCACGCTCAGCGGCGCGTCGTACTCAATCATAAGCATCAGGGAGAAGCGAGAGCGGCGGTGGTGCCGTAGCACCACCGCCGACTTTCCACGAACATGACTTACCCCGACCTGCGAGGCTTCCTCGCCGACCTCGGCAACGACCTGCTGAAGGTCAGCCAGCCCTTCGCGCCGAAGCACGAAATGGCGGCGCTGTTGCGCGAGATGCCAGCCAACGGCCCGGCCGTGCTGTTCGAGAACGTCACCGGTCATCCCGGCGCGCGCGTGGTCGGCAACCTGGTGGCCAGCCGCCGCCGCGTGGCGAAGGCGCTCGACACCACAGAAGCCGAACTGAACGCGACCTACCTGCAGCGCACCCGCCAGGGCATCGCCCCGCGCCAGTGCGACGACGCCCCCGTGAAGGAAGTGCGCCATACCGGGACGCTGGACATCGCCAGCCTGCTGCCGGTGCTGACCCACTACGCCGGCGACGGCGGTCCTTTCGTCACCACCGGCGTGGTGCTGTGCAGCGATCCGGCGACGGGCCGGCGCGGCATGGGCATCCATCGCATGATGGTGAAGGGTGGCAACCGCATGGGCATCCTGCTGGCCAATCCGCCGCTCTCCGCTTTCCACGCCAATGCCGAGGCGAACGGCAGGCCGCTGGACATCGCCATCGCGCTCGGCGTCGAACCCGCGCTGCTGATCGCCGCCGTAGTCAAGGCCGGACCGCAGGGGCCGGACAAGATGGACATGGCCGGCGCCCTGCGCGGCGCGCCGGTCGATCTGGTCCGCGCCGAAACGGTCGCCGTCGATGTTCCCGCGCGCGCCGAAATCATCATCGAGGGTCGCGTGCTGCCCGGGGTGCGCGAAGCCGAAGGCCCCTTCGGCGAGAACACCGGCTACTACTTCTCCAACATCAGCCCGGTGGTGGAAGTCACCGCCGTGACGCACCGCCGCGACTTCATCTACGGCGCCCTGTGCCCCTGGACCGCCGACGTCGATTCGCTGCTGTCGCTGGCCGCCGGTACCGAACTGCTGGGGCAGTTGCGCACCCAGATGGCCGGCATCGCCGACCTCGACCTGACCACCGGCACCTGCGGCTTCACCGCCGTCATCGCGCTATCAAAGGCGAAGCCGACCGACGTGCGGCGCCTGATCCACCTCGTGTTCGGCATGGACAAACGCGTCAAGCTGGTGACCGTGGTGGACGACGACGTGGATATCCGCAATCCGCGCGAAGTATCCTGGGCCCTGGCGACGCGCTTCCAGCCCGACCGCGACACCGTGGTCCTGTCCGGCATGGAGGGTTACGTGATCGATCCGTCCTGTGGCGGCGGCGGCTTTGGTTCGCGCATGGGGATGGACGCCACGCGCGGCAGCGGTCCGGAGTTCGATAAGATTACGATCCCGGCCGCCGCAGCGGCCAAGGCAAAGGCCGTGCTGGCCGAACTCGGGTTTGTGGCGGGCTAGGCGATGCGTGCGCCGACACCGAACAGGCCCTCAGACGAGGACAAGAAGATGAAGCTGGTCGTTGGAATTTCCGGAGCAAGCGGCGCCATTTACGGCCTGCGCATCCTCGAAGTACTGCAAGAGGCTGGCGTCGAGACGCACCTGGTGATGTCGGATTCGGCCAAGCGCACCATCGTTTACGAAACCGATTACACGATCGACCAGGTCAAGCGCATGGCCAGCTACGTGCATGACATCAACGACGTCGGCGCCTGCATCTCGTCCGGCTCCTTCCGCCACGCCGGCATGGTCATCGCGCCCTGCTCGATCAAGACGCTGTCGGCGCTGGCCAACTCCTTCAACACCAACCTGCTGATCCGAGCCGCCGACGTCTGCCTCAAGGAGCGCCGCAAGACGGTGCTGATGCTGCGCGAGACGCCGCTGCACCACGGCCACCTGCGCCTGATGACGCAGGTCACCGAAGCCGGTGCGGTTCTGGTGCCGCCGCTGCCGGCCTTCTACCACCGGCCGAAGACCCTGGAAGACATCATCGACCAGTCGGTCAACAAGGCGCTCGACCAGTTCGACCTCGGCGTCGAACTCAACCTGTTCAAGCGCTGGACCGGCAATGAAGAACGCGAGAAGGCCAAGTCCGCCGGCTGAATTCCCCACGCTGACGCTGCAGGGCCAGCTTTGCAGCGGGCTCGGCGAGGGCGCGGGCTTCATCGCGCTGGAGTGGGTCAGCCGGCAGTGCCGCGACAAGCTGGGATTCCACCCCCACCCGGGAACCGTCAACCTGTGCCTCAGCGGCCAGGACTGGGCCGCAGCGCGCGACGCGATGCTGCGCGCACCCGGCATCGCCATCGACCCGCCGCCGGGATTCTGCGCGGCAAAGTGCTTCGCGGTGGTGATCGACGGCTGCGTCGAAGGCGCGGCGATCCTGCCCGAGGTGGACGCCTATCCGGAAGACAAACTCGAAATCGTCGCCCCGGTCGCCGTGCGCCAGGCACTGCACCTGCGCGACGGCGACCCGGTGCGCCTGCAGCTGCGCATCGCATGAGCACGGCGTTCTGCAGCCGCTGCGCGACACCGATGGCCGCCACCCTGCTCGGCGGCCGTGAGCGCGAGCAATGCCCGGCCTGCGGCTTCGTCGCCTGGCGCAACCCGGCGCCGGTCGGCCTCGCGGTGATCGAGCACGAAGGCAAGCTGGTCCTCATCCGCCGCCGCGAACCGCCGCTGGCCGACTATTGGGCGCCACCCGCCGGCTATGTCGAATGCGGCGAATCGGTGCCGCAGGCGGTGATCCGCGAGGCGCGCGAGGAATGCGGCCTGGACATCGCGCTCGACGGCCTGATCGGCGTCTATTCGCAGGCCGAGGTCGAGGTGCTGATCCTCGCCTACCGCGCCCGCTCGGTCGGCGGTCGCCTGCGTGCCGGCGACGACGCGAGCGAAGTACGACTGTTTGCCCCGGACCAGCTTCCGCTGCAGGTAGCACCTGACGGCGGCACCGCTACCGACCTTTGGTTTTGTGGCGTGATCGAGGACACGATCGCGCAATGGCGCCCCGCGCCCGCCCCTGTCTGATTCCAGGAGAACTCAAATGATAGGCAACATCACCCCGACCCTGCCGCAAAAACTCGTCGGCTACCTGCGCCCCGGCGCCCCGGCCCTGCTGCTCAGTTGCGGCGCCGACGGCTACGCCACCTCGGCCTACACCTGGGTCGTGGCGCTCGACGACAAACGGCTGCGCTTCGCCGTAGATGTCGGCGGTTCGTCGCTGACCAACCTGCAGCGGGGCGGCCAGGCCTCGATCCAGGTGATCGGCCCGGGCGACGTGAGCTTCCTGGTGAAGGGCAAGTCGCGCCAGATCAAGGAGCGCCTCGACAGCGCGGCACCCTATGCGATCCTCGTCTTCGAAATGGACGTGATGGGCGCCAAGGATCAGTCATGGACCGGCGTCAGCACCACGGCCCTGATGTACGAATGGCCGCCCGAGCAGCGCGAGCCGATGCTGAAGATGGAACAGGCGGTCTATGCCGAAATGCGCGACTTCGCCGGCTGAGGACCGACCGGGACTACAGGGTCAGGCCAGGCGTCCGGCATGAAACCGCTGGCACCGCCCGATACGGCGATTTACGCCATCGGCGACCTCCACGGCCGCCTCGACCTGCTGCTGGAAATGCAGCAGATGATCGCCGACGACGCCGCGTCGCGCGCGGCGGCGCGGCGCGTGGTGGTGTATCTCGGCGACTACGTCAGCCGCGGACCGAACTCGCCCGGCGTGCTGGACCGCGTGCGCGAGTGGCTGCCACCCGGCTTCGAGCGCATCACGCTGAAGGGCAACCACGAGGACCTGCTGCTGCGCTTCCTCGATGGCGAGGTCGATACCGGGCGGCACTGGCTCGACTATGGCGGGCTCGAAGCCATGGCTGCGTATGGCGTGACTATCGCCGACTGGGCGGCACGCGACGATGCCAGCGTGCTCGAACTGCGCGCGGGACTGCAGGCCGCGCTGCCGGCGCCGCACCTCGATTTCCTGCGCAGCCTGCAGGTCAGCCATCGTGCCGGCGACTATTTCTTCGTCCATGGCGGCGTGCGTCCGGGCGTGCCGCTTGAAGCTCAGAGCGCCCGCGACTGCATGTGGATCCGCAAGACCTTCCTCGATTCCGAACTCGACCACGGCGCCGTGGTGGTGCACGGCCACAGCATCAGTCCGGCCCCGGAACTGCGCCACAACCGCATCGGCATCGATACCGGGGCCTACCGCAGCGGGGTTTTGAGCTGCCTCCTGCTGGAAGGCGGCCAGCGCCGGATGCTGCAGACCGGCGCCGGCACGGCCGCCGTCTGACGCGTCGGGGACGTGGCGAAGGTGGATCTGTATCAGCGTTTTATGATGGACAACAAATGATTTGACTTCCACCTTTTCCTTGCTTATCCTATGCTATCAACAAGGTTATTTAGCCTTGATTATTTAATGGTTAAACAAACAGATCGCGGCCTGCAAACGCGACGGATCAACGAAGGAGAAAGCTCGTGACAGTCAAGAGTGTCTCGCTGGTAATCGCCGGAAGTGGCGGCGCGGGAGTAGTGACCGCCGGATCCCTGCTGCTGGAAGCCGCGGCCCAGGCCGGCTGGTATGCATTGATGAGCCGCTCCTCGGGGCCGCAGATCCGCGGCGGCGAGGCGGCCGCCATGCTGCGCTTCGCCACCGAACCCGTCATGTCGCACGACGACAGCTTCCACCTGCTGATGGCGATCGACTGGGAAAACATCAATCGCTTCTCGGCCGAAATCCCGCTGGTGGCCGACAGCCTGATCGTCGGCGATCCGGCCCATGGCGACGCCCCCGCCGCCCTGCTCTCCGGCAAGCCGCGCCACGCCGCGCTGCCGATGATCGCGCTGGCCGAAAAAATCGAGAACGGCCGCCCCAACATGGTGGCGCTGGGTGCCATCGCGGCGATGATCGGCCTGCCGCCGGAGGCGATGCAGGCCGTGGTCGAACGCAACCTCAAGCGCAAGGGCCAGGCCGCGATCGACGCCAGCATGGCCGCCTTCCACGCGGGCATCGCCGCCGCAGCGGACCTGCCCGCGATTCCCAAACTGCCCGCGGTGGCCGCCGCCGCCAACCCGCGCTGGAGCATCACCGGCAACGAAGCCACCGGGCTGGGCGTGATCCGCGGCGGCGTGCGCTTCGTCGCCGCCTACCCGATCACGCCCGCTACTGAAGTGCTGGAATGGCTGGCGCCGTCGCTGGCCAAGGTCGGCGGCATGCTGGTGCAGGCCGAGGACGAACTGGCCTCGATCAACCAGATCATCGGCGCCTCCTACGGCGGCGTGCCGGCGATGACCGCGACCTCCGGCCCCGGCCTGTCGCTGATGATCGAATCGCTGGGACTCGCCGTCGCCGCCGAAGTGCCACTGGTGGTTGTCGACGTGATGCGCGTCGGCCCCTCCACCGGCATCGCCACCAAGTCCGAGCAGAGCGACCTCAACATCGCGGTCTACGGCCTGCACGGCGACGCGCCGCACGTGGTCGTGGCCGCCAACTCTGTCGCCGACTGCCTTTTCACCACGCAATGGGCGGTGCATCTGGCGGAAGCCATGCAGGTGCCGACCCTCGTGTTGACCGACCAGGCCATGGGCCAGGCCCGCGCCATCGTGCCCAAGCCGGCCGAACTGGCCTTCATCGGCCAGCGCCTGACCGCCCCCGCCGCCGTCGATGGCGAGCGCTACAAGCGCTACGCGGTGACCGCTTCCGGCGTCTCGCCGATGGCGATTCCCGGCACGCCGGGCCTCACGCACACCGCCGACGGCCTCGAGCACAACGAATTCGGCACGCCGTCCTCGCAAGCCTCGGACCACCAGGCGCAGATGGACAAGCGCCTACGCAAGATCAGCCAGTTCAACTACGGCGACCACTGGGCCGACATCGAGGATTCGGAAGTCGGCGCTGGCGACACGGCGATCATCACCTGGGGTTCCGCCACCGGACCGGCGCGCGAAGCCCTGCAGCGCTACTCGGCCGCCGGCGGCAAGGCCCGCCTGCTTTCGCTGCGCCTGATCGCCCCGGTGCAGCCCGAAAAGATGGCCGAGGCATTGCGCGGCATCAAGCGCGCCGTGGTGGTCGAACAGTCGCACAGCGGCCAGTTCTACCGCATGTTGCGCGCCTTCTACGACCTGCCGGCAAAAACAGTGTCCTTGCACCAGGGCGGCCCGCTGCCCTTCGGCCCGCAGCAGATCCTCGATCAACTGAACCAACTCGCCGCAGGGAGCGCCTGATGGAATCCGTCGCGAAGAAGACCTACAAAGCCAAGGACTACAAGTCCGAACTCAAGCCGATCTGGTGCCCGGGTTGCGGCGATTACACCGTGCTCAATTCGATCACCCGCGCCCTGGCCGAACTCGGGCTGCCGCCCGAAGAAGTCGCCGTCGTTTCCGGCATCGGCTGTTCCTCGCGGATTCCCGCCTACACCAGCGTGTATGGCTTCCACGGCGTGCATGGCCGCGCCCTGCCCGTCGCCACCGGCTTGAAGCTGGCGCGCCCCGATCTGACGGTGCTGGTCACCGGCGGCGACGGCGACGGCTTCTCGATCGGCGGAAACCATTTCCTCCACGCCTGCCGGCGCAACGTGGACCTGACCTACATCGTGATGGACAACCAGGTTTATGGCATGACCAAGGGCCAGGCTTCGCCGACCACGGCGCCCGACTGGGAAGGCAGCAAGCTGACGCCCGAAGGCACCGGCATCAACCCCTTCCAGCCGCTGGTGGTGGGACTCGCCTCCGGCGCCAACTTCATCGCCCGCGTCTCCGCCAGCGACCCGATCAACATGGCCAAGATCATCGTCGAGGCGATCCAGCATCCGGGCTTTTCCCTGGTGCAGGTGCTCAGCCCCTGCGTCACCTTCCGTCCCGAGCAGCAGGAATGGCGTGACATCGTGCGTACCGCCGTGGTCGATTACACCGACGACGCCGCGCGCGCCGCGCGCCGACTGATGACCGACGACGGCTTCAACGTCGGCAAGGTGCTCTACAAGGGCAGCCGCCCGCCCTTCCGGCCGGAGTTCGAACATACCGACGGCTCGGTGGCCGAACTCGAAGCGAGGTTTGCGCTATGAGCGAAGGAAGCACGCAGGATCAGCCCATCAACAGCCTGGGGGTGTTGCTGGCCCATGCGCTGGCGATGGAGAACGACGCCGCCGACCGCTACGGCGAGCTGGCCGACCAGATGGAAATGCACCGCAAGAAAGGCGTGGCCGGCATCTTCCGCCGCCTTCAGAAAGCCGAACAGAAGCACCTCGCCGAGCTTGATGAACTGACCGCCGAGATGGATCTGCCGCACATCGCGCCCTGGGATTTCAAGTGGGGCGGCGAAAGTCCCGAAGCCATCGCCGTCGGCCGCGTCAGCTACCACATGAGCGTCAAGGGCGCCGTGCTGCTGGCGCTGGACCACGAAAAACAAGCGTACGAGTTTTACCGCCGCATCGCCAATCAAACCAGCGACAGCGAAGTCAGGCGGCTCGCCAGACAGTTCGCCGATGAGGAACTGCAGCACGTCGCCTGGCTGGAGGAATGGCGCGACAAGTGCGGACCAGACGACGAAAAGCCGCTCGACGATCCCGATCCCCCGCTAAGCCAGGAATAAACCCACTCCAGAAAATCGAAAGGAAACCAGCATGGCCCTCATCATCAACGAACTGTGCATCGCCTGCGACGTCTGCAAGGCCCCCTGCCCGAACAAGGCGATCTCCGTCGACGACGAAGATGTCTACACCATCGACCCAGACAAGTGCACCGAATGCGTCGGCCACTTCACGGTCAGCCAGTGCGTCAAGGTCTGCCCGGTGCGAGCAATCGTGCCGGATCCGGCGCACAAGGAAAGCAAGGATGAACTGCAGGCCAAGTACGAGCGCCTGAAGGCACAGAAAGCGGCCTGACCCGCGACACGCGCGGCTCGGGCAGACAAGAACGAACACCAAGGAGGAAGCA
>JBIKLV010000032.1:0-38772 GCA_044359585.1 Sulfuritalea sp.
TCCTGCGTCTGCAGCAGTTCGGCGGCCTTGGTGATGGACATGCCCGGCAGAGAGGTCGGCATGTAGAACAACGTGCCTTCGTTGAGCGTGGGCATGAACTCGCTGCCCAGGCGCGAGGCCGGATACACGGTGGCTGCCATGGCGATCAGGGCGAGGACGATGGTGCCGCCCTTGAAGCGCATCACGGCGGCGATGATCGGGCGGTAGAGCCAGATCAGCACGCGGTTCACCGGGTTCTTCGCCTCGGGAATGATCTTGCCGCGGATGAAGAACAGCATCAGCACCGGCACCAGGGTCACCGAGAGCATGGCCGCGCCGGCCATGGCGAAGGTCTTGGTGTAGGCCAGCGGCGAGAACAGCCGGCCTTCCTGCGCTTCCAGCGTGAATACCGGCAGGAAGGAGACGGTGATGATCAGCAGCGAAAAGAACAGCGCCGGGCCGACCTCCTTGCAGGCGGCGATGATGGCGTCGGCTCGCTCGGCGTTCGAATGATCCTCCCTGAGTCGCTCGATGTGCTTGTGCGCGTTCTCGATCATCACGATCGCCGCATCGACCATGGCGCCGATGGCGATCGCGACGCCGCCCAGGCTCATGATGTTCGAGTTCATGCCCAGCGCACGCATGGCGATGAAGGCGATCAGCACGCCGACCGGCAGCATGATGATCGCCACCAGCGCACTCCTGACATGCAGCAGGAATACCAGGCAGACCAGCGCGACGATGATGCTTTCCTCGATCAGCGTGGTCTTCAGGGTGGCAATGGCGCGTTCGATGAGTTCGGAGCGGTCATAAACCGTGGTGATGCTGACGCCGGCCGGCAGGCCGGGGGCGATCTCGGCCAGCTTCTCCTTGACGTTGCGGATCACCTCCAGCGCGTTCTGGCCGTAGCGCGCAGTGGCGATGCCCGACACGACCTCGCCTTCGCCATTGAGTTCGGCAATGCCGCGCCGCTCGTCGGGCCCGAGTTCGACGCGGGCGATGTCGCGGATCAGCACCGGCGTACCGCGTTCGGCTTTCACCACCAGGCCCTCGATGTCGGCCTTGCCGCGCAGGTAGCCGCGGCCGCGCACCATGTATTCGGTTTCGGCCATCTCGACCACGCGGCCACCGACGTCGCGGTTGGAATCGCGTATCGCCTGCACCACCTTCATCAGCGGCACGCCGTAGGAGCGCAGCTTGACCGGATCGACGATCACCTGGTACTGCTGGACGAAGCCGCCGATGCTGGCAACTTCGGCCACGCCCGGCGCCTTGGTCAGCTGGTAGCGCACGAACCAGTCCTGCAGCGTGCGCAATTCGGCCAGCGACTTGTCCTTGGCCTGCAGCACGTACTGGTACACCCAGCCGACGCCGGTGGCGTCCGGCCCGAGCTGCGGCGTGATGCCGCGCGGCAGGCGGCCGGAGGCGAAGTTGAGGTACTCCAGCACGCGCGAACGCGCCCAGTAGATGTCGGTGCCGTCCTCGAATATCACGTACACGAAAGACGCGCCGAAGAAGGAGAAGCCGCGCACCACCTTCGACTTCGGCACCGAAAGCATGGCCGTGGTCAGCGGGTAGGTGACCTGGTCCTCGACCACCTGCGGCGCCTGTCCCGGCACCTCGGTGTAAATGATGACCTGCACGTCGGAGAGGTCCGGCAGCGCGTCGAGCGGCGTCTTCAGCACGGCATGGATGCCGGCCAGGGTGATGAAGACCGTCATGATGACGACGAGGAACTTGTTCCGCGCCGACCATCCGATCAGGGCATTGAGCATTTCAGTGGCCCCTCATTTGGCTATGTGCGCAGCAGCGGGGGCGGCGGCGGGGGCGGCGTTCGCTGCGGCGGCGCCCTTCGCCTCCATCTTGGTGATCACCCATTCACCCGGCCCGCGTTCGACGAACTCGATGGCGACCGGGCTGCCGGACTTGAGCTTGGCCACCAACCCCGGGTTGGCGAGGATGAAGTCCATGGTCATCGCCGGCCAGGACAGGCTGGGCACCGGGCCGTGCGTCATGGTGACGATGCCGCCCTTGAGGTCGATGGACTCCAGGGTGCCGCTGGCCAGGTGGCTGACCTTGCCCGCAGCGGCCTTGGCGCTGCCCGCCTCGGGCGCCGCGGTCAAGCCGGAGAACGCCGCCTTGAGGTTGCTTTCGGCATCGATCAGGAAGTTGGCGGCGACCACCACGGCATCGCCTTCGGCGATGCCTTCGCGCACTTCGACGTAGTCATCGCTGCGCTGGCCGAGCTTGACCTCGCGCGGCTCGAAGCGACCCGCCGCCTTCTGCACCAGCACGACCTGCCGCGTGCCGCTGTCGATCACCGCCGACAGCGGAACCGTCAGCACGCGCGCGGCGGCGCCGACTGCCAGCTCGACATTGGCATACATGGCGGGCTTGAGCAGGCCGCCGGGGTTGGCCAGTTCGACGCGCACCGGGATCGTCCGCGTGTCGGCCTTGAGCGTGGGGTAGATGTAGGCGATGGTGCCGCTGAACGTCTTGTCCGGATAGGCGTTGATCGCCACCTTGACCTTCTGCCCGGGCTTCACCTGCGCGATGTCGCGCTCGAAGATGTCCGCCAGGACCCAGACCGCGGAAATGTCGGCGATCTGGTAGAGCATTTCGCCGGGCATGAAGCGCATGCCCGCGACGGCCTTTTTTTCCAGCACCACGCCGCCGGCCGGCGACAGGAAGGTCAGCGTGCGCCTGGCCTCGCCGCCCGCGGCCAGCGCCTTCACCTGCTCCTCGGAAATGTCCCAGTTGCGCAGGCGCGCGAGGCCGGCGTCGGCCAACTGCTTCATCCCGGACTGTGTTTCGGGGCTGGCATCCTTGAGCGTCGCGATGCCCCTGGCCGCCAACGCATACTCGCGCTGCGCGGATACCAGCTCGGGGCTGTACACCTCGAACAGCGGCTGGCCCTTGCCCACCGGCTGGCCGGTGGCATTGACATGCAGGCGCTCGATCCAGCCCTCGAACTTGGCGCTCACGGTATGCACCCGGCGTTCGTCGATCTCGACCCGGCCCGCCGCCGTAACCTGGCGCGCCAGCTCACGCACCGTCGCCGGCTCGGTCTTGACGCCCAGCTTCTGCACCTTCTCGGTACTGATCTTCAGCTCGCCGGCGGCAGATGGCTCGTCCTCGCCTTCATGGACCGCGATGTAGTCCATGCCCATGGAATCCTTCTTCGGCACCGGCGAGGTGTCGGGCAGGCCCATGGGATTGCGGTAGTAGAGGAGCTTGCGCGGCTTTGCTGCCGTTGCCTCTGCACCCGTGGTGGCCATCGTTGCCGGCGTGTTGATTTTCGCCGTGTCGCCAGCGCCGACTTTTGACTTTCCGGCCCAGTAGCCGGCGCCAAGTGCCAGCAAAACGGCCGGCAGTACGATCAGGCCCGTGTTCTTCATAGTTCTTCTCCCACCATCTTTTCAATCTCGGCCAGGCGCATCTGCTGGTCGCCGCGCGCCCTCACCAGATCGGTACGGGCGCGGCGCAACTGGCGCTGCGCGTCGAGCACCATGGCGAACTCGGTACGGCCGTTTTCGTAGGCGGCCAGCGCCGAGTTGAGGTTCAGTTCCGCCTGCGGCAGCAGGCCGCCGCTCACCAGCGCTTCCAGGCGTTGTGCCACCTGCAGCCCGGCGACGCTTTCCGCCAGCGCCGACAGGGCCTGGTTCAGGGCGTCGGTGCGGCGCAGGCGCGCGGCCTCCAGCCGCAGCTCGGCCTCGCGCTCCTGGGCGCGACGACTGTCCTGCTGCAGCGGAATGTTTATCTCGAACATCAGTTCCCATTGCGAGATCCGGTTGCGCGTCTGCGTCGGCGTAATCCCCAGCGTGACATCGGGATAGTTGTTGAGCTCCACCAGCTCGCGGTTCTTCTCGGCGCCGGCGATGCGCGCGTCGCTGGCGGCCAGCTGCGGATTGTTGGCGCGCAGGCGATCTTCCAGCGTCGGCAGCGCCAGCTTTGCCACCGGCGGCAGCAGGCGCAGTTCCTCGGGCGGGCGCAGCTTGACGTTTTCCGGCCGGCCGAGCAATGCGCGCATGCGGGCGCTGGCCTGCGTGCTCTCGCCCTCCAGCATCGCCAGGTCGGTCTCCATGGCGATGATCTCGGTCTGCGCGCGCAGGGCGTCCTGCTGCCCGCCGAGGCCGCTGGCATAGCGGGTGCGCGCAATCTCGGCAACGCGCCGCATCAGGTCGAGGTTCTCTTTCGTGTAGCGGATGGTCAGCAGGTGCACGTGGTGCTGCGCGTAGGTGAGCTTGATCCTCGTCGCCAATTCCTGCCAGCCGGCGCGCGCCAGCGCCGTCGCCTCGTCGGCGCCGGCTCCGGCGACATCGCGCCGCAGGTCGCGCTTGCCGGCCCAGGGCAGGGACTGGCTGAAGGTATAGCGCGCACCGCCGATGCGCGGCGGCAGCAGGTTGGCGCTGGCGTCGCGGCCCTCGTTGGTGATGTCGCGCAACTCGGTACGCAGCACCGGGTCGGGCAAGGCGCCCGCCGGCTCGATGCGCGCGGCAGCCGACTCGGCCTCGGCACGCAGCGCGGCGAACTCGGGATGGCGCTCGCGCGCGAATTCGAGCAGGCTCTCGACGCGGCCGCCGATGAGTTGCTCCGCCGCCTGCGCATGCAGGCTCGCTGCGGCGGCCAGGACCGCCAACAGCGCCAGTCGGGAGGCCACGGCCCTACTTCGCGGCTTCGATGCTGACGACGGTCAGGTCGCCCTTGACCTCGGCGGCGCGAAAGCGAACCTTGTCGCCCTCCTTCCAGCCTTTCAGCACCTCCGGGCTCTTGGCCTTGAAGGTCATGGTCATGGGCGGCATCTTGAGGTTGGCGATTTCGCCGTGGGCAATCGAGACCTTGCCGCCGGCGGCGTCGATCTTCTTGATCACGCCGTCGGACTGCGGCAGGTGGCCATCATGGGCCTGGGCGTGGATGGAAACGGAAACGAAGGACAGGCTTGCCAGCACGGCAAGGAAACGAACAGCGTATTTCATGGTTGAACTCCCGAATGACGATGGGACGCGGCGCGCGGGCAAAGCCCGGGCGCCAACCCGACGAAGATCAGGCGGCGTGTCTGGGAGGGTGTTGCGGGGGTTCGGCGATGTGGCTCGGTGGCGCCACGATCGCCGGCAGCGCGTAGCTGTTTTGCGCCGGAAGCAGGCCGGTCGGCAGGGCGGCGCTGGGCATGAAGCCGGCACTCGCCAGGTGGCAGATCTCGCAGTTGTCGCAACCGTCCTGGTGCAGCGGCGCATCGTCGGCCATGGCTTCGTGGCAGGGCATGGCCCCTTCCGCGACGTCCTGAATCGCGGCGGCAGCACCCTCGTGCCCCTGCATGTGCATGCAGACGGACACGGAGAGCCCGGCCATGGTCTGCACGGGCAGCCAGAGCGCGGCGAACAGCAACAGGAAACGGACGAAACGGGCATTCACGGGCGAAAGCTTACGCCGCACCGAACCACCATGCAAGCCGGTGCAGCCGGTGCGGCGGTTAGCGATCCCGACCAGAAGGGCCGGTCAAGCATGAACGGGCTGCGCCACCAGCTTGACGCCCAGCGCGGCGCAAACGCGGCTGATGGTATCGAAGCGCGGTTGTGCGTCGGGGCGCAGGGCCTTGTACAGTGCCTCGCGGGTGATGCCCGATGCCTTGGCGATGTCGCTCATGCCTCGCGCCCGGGCGATGTCGCCCAAAGCAGCGGCAAGCAGGGCGGGATCGTTTGCTGTCAGGATGTCGGTCAAATAGGCGGCGATAGCCTCTTCGCTATCGAGATAGGGCGCGGCGTCGAAATCCGGCAGATCAGCCGCCTTGATGCGTTTGCTCATGTTCGCTTCCTCCATTCAGTCCAGCAGCGCAGCCAGGGCTTTGGCGCGCTTGATGTCGCGTTTCTGGCTGCGCTTGGAGCCACCCGTCAGCAATACGATCAACTGTGTTCCACGCTGGGTGAAATAGATCCGCCAGCCTGCGCCCAAATGAATGCGCAGTTCGGACACCCCTTCGCCCACAGGCTCGACATCCCCCACCAAACCCAGTTCCATTCGCTTGAGCCGTGCCACAACGACGCTGCGCACGGTCACGTCGGCGAGGCCGTCGAGCCAGGCGGAAAACTCGGGAAGCGGCTTGATCGAAAACATTGCCCGATAGTAATCGATCGATTACACCATGTCAATCCGCGAACTGATGCGCGAAAAGTCGGCGTTGGCGCGACGGTGGTGTTAGACGCACCGTCCGGGGAATCCGCAACATATAACTTCCGATTCGCGGATGGGCCTTGCTCGTGCCGGCGACATCACTGCGGGAACCGGCCTAAGGACGAAACGCCTGGGGGAAATTCAGTCGCTGCCGGAACCTCGACAGAGCGCGGCCCCGTGCAGCGGCTGCCTCACTCCTCCTCTTCCCTGGGCCGGAAGGCCGCCGCGAGTTTCTGCTGGATCAGTGGCGGGACCTGGGCGTGGCGTGCGAACTCGATGTTGTAGGCGCCCTGCCCGCCGGTCAGCGACTTCAGGCGCGAGGCATAGTCGGTGATCTCGGCCAGCGGCACCTCGCCGGTGATTGAGGCGGTGTCGCCGGGGCGCGGGTTGGTGCCGGTGATGTGGCCGCGCCGACTGGAGAGGTCGCCGGTGAGGTCGCCGATCGCCGCCTCGGGGGCCACGATCTCGATCGCCACGATGGGCTCCAGCACGATGGGACCGGCGGCGCGGATGGCCTCGATGGTGGCCTTGCGGCCGGCGGTGACGAAGGCGACGTCCTTGCCGTCCACGGCATGGGTCTTGCCGTCGTAGACGATGACGCGGATGTCCTGCGCCGGGAACCCGGCGATCACGCCGTCGGCCAGCGCCTGCCGCACGCCCTTTTCGACCGAGGTCATGAATACGCCGGGAATCGCGCCGCCCTTGACGTGGTCGACGAACTCGAAACCGGCACCGCGTTCCAGCGGCTCGATCTTCAGGTACACCTCGCCGAACTGGCCGGCGCCGCCCGACTGCTTCTTGTGCCGGCAATGTCCCTCGGCGTTGCCGGTGATGGTTTCGCGATAGGGGATCAGCGGCGGCCGGGTGTCGAGTTCCAGCTTGAACTGGGTCGCCATCTTTTCCAGCTTGTAGCGCAAATGCATTTCGCCGAGGCCGCGGATCACCGTTTCATGCGTGGTGGGATGGCGCTCGACCGCGAAGCAGGGGTCTTCCAGTTCGAGCTTGTGCAGGATGTCGAACAGGCGCTGCTCGTCGCCCTTGCGCCGGGTTTCGACGGCGAGACCCTGCATCGGCCTGGGGAATTCCAGGGGCTTGAGGTGGATATGGTCTTCGTCGTGGGTATCGTGCAGCACGGCGTCGAAATCGATTTCCTCGACCTTGGCCACGGCGCCGATGTCGCCCGGCAGCAGTTCGTCGACTTCGATGTAGTCCTTGCCCTGCAACTGGTAGAGGTGGGCCACCTTGAACGGCTTTTTGCCGTCGCCGACGAAAAGCTGGGCGTCCTTCTTCACCGTGCCCTGGTGCACGCGGAACACGCCGACCTTGCCCATGTAGGGATCGACGATGACCTTGAACACATGCGCCAGCACATGCTTCGTCGCGTCGGGTGCGGCGTCGAAAGCGTCGGTGGCATCTCCGGGCTCACCCTTGTAGAAGGGCGGCGGATTGCCTTCGGTCGGGTTGGGCGCCAGGGAGGCCAGCACGTGCAGCAGTTCGCCGATGCCGGCACCGCTGCGTGCCGAGGTGAACAGGATGGGGATCAGGTGGCCGGAGCGCAACGCCTTCTCGAAGGGCGCGTGGAGGTCGGCGGCGCTCGGATCCTTGCCTTCTTCCAGGTAGCGGGCCAGCAGCGATTCGTCTTCCTCGACCAGCTGGTCGATCAGCTCGCGATGGGCGTGGGCGACCGAATCGAAATCCGCGTCGCCGACGTCGTGTTCCAGCACCTCGACCACGTCCTTGCTGCCGTGCGCCGGCAGGTCGAGCAGCAGGCACTGCTTGCCGAAGCGCTCGCGGATGTCATTGACCAGCGCCGGCAGGTCGACATTGTCGGCATCGATCTTGTTGATCACGATCATGCGCGCCAGGCCGCGGGCCGCGGCGGCGCGCATCATGCGCTCGGTCGACAGTTCGATGCCGGTCTGGGCATTGACGACCACGATGGCGGTTTCGACGCCGGCCAGCGCGGCGATCGCCTGCCCGGCGAAATCCGGATAACCCGGCGTGTCGATCAAATGCACATGCACGCCCTCGGCAGCAAAATTCACCAGCGCGGAATTCAGCGAATGTCCGGCGGTTTTTTCCTGCGCGTCGAAGTCGCAGACGGTACTGCCCTTTTCCACAGCCCCCTTGGCCGGGATCGCGCCGGCCTTGAACAGCAGCGCCTCGGCAAGCGATGTCTTGCCGGCGCCGCCGTGGCCCACGAGGGCAACGGCACGGATAGTTTCGGTGGTGTACTTGGCCATGATGCAGACTCCCTTTGCTTTTAGTATTGGCGCAAATTTTACCCCTGCTGGCGCGGCCGGTCGCGCGAGGGAATCCGCCACAGCCAGATCGCCGTCGACACGCCGATCACGGCCAGCAGCGCCTGCAACCAGGGCATGGCCGACAGGGTCCAGATCGAAACGCAGATGGTCAGGCTCATCAGCGTGATGGCGAGCCACTTGATGCGGTGGGGAATGCTGTGGTGGCGACGCCACTCGATGATCAGCGGGCCGAAGGTGGGGTTATGCACCAGCCAGCGGTAAAAGCGTTCGGAAGCGCGCGCATAGCAGGCTGCGGCGACGAGGACGAAGGGCGTGGTGGGCAATCCGGGCACGACGATGCCGATGATGCCGAGCAACAGGGCGATGCTGCCGCAGGTCCAGAGCACGACGCGCACCAGCAGCGAGGGGTGCAGCTCGGCTTCGGGGATCTCCCACTCGGGTTCCGTCATTGGACCGCCCTCGCTCATCCGCGCAGCGCCCGCTCGACGAAATGGCGCGACACCGTGGTCTTCGGTACGCGGCCGGTGAACCAGCCGCGCACGTCCTGCTCCAGGCCGAGGCCGTGCATGTAGTTGTAGAGCGCCTTGTTCAGCGCCTGGCCCAATGCATCGTGATCGACGCCCGTGGGGTCGATGAAGCCGACGTCATTCTTCGCGAAACCACCCGCCGGCAGCGGCTTCAGCGTCACGCCGTAGCGCTCCGGATGCAGGCCCACCGGCGCATGCACACTGCAGGCGAAGCGATGGAAGAAGCCCGACTGGATGCAGCCGGCGGCGAACAACTGGCGCACGTATTCCAGCGCGTCGACCGTGTCCTGCACCGTCTGCGTCGGAAAGCCGTACATCAGGTAGGCGTGGACCAGGACGCCGGCCTCGGCAAACCCGTGCGTGACGCGTGCCACCTGTTCGACGGAAACGCCCTTCTGCATCAGCTTCAAGAGGCGGTCGGACGCCACCTCCAGCCCGCCCGACACGGCGATGCAACCGGCATCGGCCAGATCGGCGCACAGTTCCGGCGTGAAGGACTTCTCGAAGCGGATGTTGGTCCACCACGAGATCGCCCGATTGCGCCGCCGCAGTTCGTCGGCCAGCGCCTTGAGTGCCTTGGGCGGCGCGGCCTCGTCGACGAAATGGAAGCCCGTCTGCCCGGTCTCGGCGACGATCGCCTCAATGCGGTCGACCAGGGTCGACGCGGCAAGGGCTTCGTAGCGCGAGATGTAATCGAGCGAGACATCGCAGAAGCTGCACTTCTTCCAGTAGCAGCCGTGGGCCACGGTGAGCTTGTTCCAGCGCGCATCCGACCACAGGCGATGCATGGGATTGAGCATGTCCAGCAGCGACAGGTAGCGGTCCAGCGGCAGGCCGTCCCAGGTCGGCGTGCCGGCCGCGGCGAAGGGGATGTCGCCATCGTCGGGATGGCCGGCGTCGACGTAGCGCACCACGCCATCGACTCGCAGGAAGGTCCGCACCAGGCGTTCGCGCGAACGTTCGCCGCGCAGGTGGTCGAGCAGGGCCAGCAGCGGACGTTCGCCGTCGTCCAGCGTGACGTAGTCGAAATGGTCGAACACGCGCGGCTCGGACAACTCCCGCAACTCGGTGTTGACGAAACCGCCGCCCAGCACCGTGACGATGGTCGGGTCGCGCGCCTTGATCGCCTGCGCAATACGAAAGGCGCCATAGACGTTGCCGGGAAACGGCGCCGAGAGCAGCACGACGCGCGGCGCGTGGCGCGCCAGCGCGGCCTCCGTGAGTTCGCGCAGAGTGCGGTCGACCAGGGTCTCCGGCGCTTCCAGCGCCTGTGCCAGCGGGTCGAAGCTGGCCTGGCTGCGCGCCAGCGATTCGGCATAGCGGACGAATTCGAAGCGCGCATCGACTGCCTCGCGCAGGACGTCGGCAATGTCATCCAGATACAGGGTGGCGAAATGCCGTGCGCGATCCGTCACGCCGAGCGCGCCGAAGGCCCAGGCCAGGGGATCGCCGCCCTCGTCATCTACATAGGCATCGAGTGGCTCGAAGCGCGAGCCTTCTGGCAGGAAGTTGCGCCCGGCGATGCGATGCCCGATCGACGGATCGCGCCCCTGGAGGAAGGCCACAGCCGGCCCCACGGTCGCCAGATAGCGTTCGAATTGCGTGTCGAATGCCTGCACCCGTGGCGAGCGCCGCTGCGGCGCCAGTGCCCGGATGCACTGGCCAACCTCGCGCAGCCCGGCCGGCGAGAACAGGCGCAGCACCAGTGCCAGCGCCAGATCCTCTTGCACCGCCGCAACCCCGCGCGAACGCAGGAAGCCGGTCAGGTAGGCCGTCGATGGATAGGGGGTGTTGAGCTGCGTCATCGGTGGTATCACCGAGAGCACGCGCATCGCGGAAAGGGAGTGCATGGCGCCGGCTAGCTTAACGGAGTTCTTGCCGCGCCGGGCTGCGACAAAGCCTTTGGCAAGGCGATGCCGGCGGCCGTTTCACAGGGGCGCGCAGGTCCTCGCCGTCGTTGCGCGCATGTCCCGCGCGCAGGCTGGCGAGGCGAGCGGCGGGTATCGATTACCTCGTATGGTCGCGCTGCGTCTCGACCTTGAAGAACTCCATCAACTCCTGCAACTGTAGCGCCTGACCACCCATTTCTTCGGCAGTGGCCGCCAGTTCCTCGGAGGCCGAGGCGTTCTGCTGGGTGGCCTTGTTCAGTTGCCCCATGGCGCCGTTGATCTGGCCCACGCCGGCACTCTGTTCCTGGCTGGCGGCGGCGATCTCCTGCACCAGGTCTGAGGTCTTCTTGATGCTGGGCACCATCTCGTCGAGCCGCTTGCCGGCCTGTTCGGCTATCTTCACGCTGGAGCCGGCCAGTTGGCCGATCTCCTGCGCGGCGACCTGGCTGCGCTCGGCGAGCTTCCTGACTTCGGCGGCGACCACGGCGAAGCCTTTGCCGTGCTCGCCGGCGCGCGCGGCTTCGATCGCGGCGTTCAAGGCCAGCAGGTTGGTCTGGTAGGCAATGTCGTCGATGATGCCGATCTTGCCGGCGATGGACTTCATCGCTTCGACGGTGTCTTTCACCGCCTTGCCGCCCTGTTCGGCTTCGACCGCGGACTTGGTGGCCATGTTGTCGGTGACGTGGGCGTTTTCGGTGTTCTGCGTGATCGACGCCGTCATCTGCTCGATGCTGGCGGTGGTCTCCTCGACCGAGGCCGCCTGCTCGCTGGAGGACTGCGACAGGCTCTGCGCCGTCGCGGAAACCTGGCCGGCGGCGTTGGAGAGGTTGTCTGCGGCGCCCTTTACCTCGCCGATGATCTGGTTCAGCCTGGCGATCAGGCCTTGCTGCGCAGCGAGTATCTGGCCGATCTCGTCCTTGCTGGCACCATCGATCTTCACCGTCAGGTCGCCATCGGCAATCCGTTGCGTGACATCCCTGACTTCAAGCAGGGGCTTCATGATCGAACGAATCAGCAGGAAAGTCAGGATCAGCAGCAGTGCGGACATGATCGAACTGACTGCGACGGTACCCACCAGGCTTGTGCTGCGTACCTTGTCGAACTCCTGGTCGGCCAACACGGCCTCCTTGGCCATGCTGGTCGCAACCTTGGACAACTGTGCGCTGACCTTCACCACCTCGGCATCGATCTCGCCGTCGAGAGCGCTGATTTCCTCCGCCACCTTGTTGGCGGGAGTGAGCATCGGCAGCAGGCGCTTGTCGTACATTTCGAACAGGTGGTCCAGCGACTTGCGCGCTTCGGCAACGGCCGTCTTCTCTTCCGCGGTATCGGCCTGTTCCGCCAGGCGCGCCAGGTCCTTGCCCGCTTCCGCGCGCAGATTGTCAAACTGCTTGCGGTTTTCCGCCAGGTTGCGGTTGATGATCGCATCCGCATAGATCTGGTAAAGCTGCGCGCCCAGCCATTGACCTTCGGCAGCGACTGCCTGGGTCTGCGTCTTGCCGAATCCATCGTCCTGCAGCGCCGCAAGGCGGCTCAGCGCAACGTAGAAGATGAGGCTGATGATCACCAGCGCACCGACGGCCAGTGCGGCGATGGCATAAAGGCGGAGCTTTACGGTCATGCGAGCTTCCTTTCAGGGGGAAAAGCTTGGTCTTGAAAAACCGGACGGGGCTGAAATGCCAGTTGTTCGCCACGACCGACGGCGCCGTAAGCGGCGGCGGCCTGGCGCAACATGAAAAGTCGGCGCTGGCGACACGGCGCCGAACGTCATGTCGCAAGCCCAACCGCTCGGCTCGACTCGGCGGCAACTACCGCCGGGTAGCGTCGCCAAGGTGGCAACTTCATCGAACCGGGAGAGAGCAGCATTCGGATATCCACCATGCTCAAGAAATTGCCACCCCGCCAGCGCACTGGACCATGGCAGTAGGATTGGATAGCCGCACGAGTATCACTTTCGTATAATTTAGACCTGAATCATGCCACCAAATTGAGGACGATGCGCCACGTAGATTCCGAGAACGGCTGCGGAGACTACGTATTGGATTTCCGACTATCTACCGGGGAAAGTCATCAGCGGGCACCCAGGACGGCGACATGACTCCGGTGCCGGCCTGTCGGGTTCCGATGTCTTGGCCGTCGGCGTGTCATGGACAAACCGGCTCGTCGTTCAGGTCGGCAAGCGTCGTGGCCAGCAGGCAAATGCTGATCTCGTCGTTGTACTGGACGCCGTGATCCATGCCGCCATTGGCGTACATGCCCCAGTGCGCGGTGCGCAGCCTCGTCCCCGGATTTCCGGCGAGCGCCGCGACATCGGCGCGCAGCATGGGCACGCCGTCCTGCCAAACCTGGACCTGGCCTGAAGTGCCTGCGTAATGGATGTAAGCCGTCAATCGCACCCAGCGCCGCAGCGGAAACTCGGGTTGCGGTCGGGGGCCGATGTATTCCCCGTGGAACGGCGCGGTATGCGCGAATTCGAGCCTGCGGTCGCGCACCGCCAGCGTATGCAAGGCCCAGCGTCCGGACGCGGCGACCGGATCATGATTGCCCCAGGTGCCGAAATGGATCCAGTCATCGGCACGCATGCGGCCGTAATCGGCATCGAGGTACACCATGAAACTATTGACCAGCGGGGTCGGAATATCGACATGGATCCCGGGATAGGCGCGATGGCTGTCGTCCGCGGCGCGCACGATCCATCCCTTGTAGGCGTGGCGACCGGAAAATACCGGCTCGCCGGACTGGCGATCGACGATGGTCCAGGCGGAGGCTCGGCCGGCCGGCATGCTGCCTTCAGCCGAGTAGGCGCCCCTGTCGTAGTTCAGCCATTCGCTGCCGGGAAAGCCCTTTTCGAAACCGCTGTGCCAAGTTGGCTGACCGGCGCAACCAGTCAATACCAGAACCGCGATTCCCGGAAGAAGCCTCCAGGTCGCGAGCCTCGGCAAGCCCGCTGCCTTACTCGACAGTGACGCTCTTCGCCAGGTTGCGCGGCTTGTCGACATCGGTGCCCTTGACCAGTGCGGCGTGATACGACAGCAGTTGCAGCGGCACGACATGCAGCACGGGTGAGAGCAGGCCGTAATGCTCCGGCAGGCGCAGCACGTGCACGCCATCCTCGGCATCGACGGCCGAGTCGGCATCGGCGAACACGTAGAGCTCGCCACCGCGGGCCGCGACTTCCTTGAGATTGGACTTGAGCTTTTCCAGCAAGGCATCGTTGGGAGCGATGCTGATCACCGGCATGTCCTTGTCCACCAGCGCAAGCGGGCCGTGCTTGAGCTCGCCGGCGGGATAGCCCTCGGCGTGGATGTAGGAAATTTCCTTGAGCTTCAGGGCGCCTTCCAGCGCGATCGGGTAGTGGTGGCCGCGGCCGAGGAACAAGGCATGCTGCTTGTCGGCGAAGCGCGTAGCCCAGACCTTGATCTCCGGTTCCAGCGCCAGCACCTTGCCCACGGCCACCGGCAGGTGGCGCAGCGCTTTGAGGTGGACGCCCTCCTGTTCCGCAGACAAGCGCCCGGCCTGCTTGGCCAGCGTGGCCGCGAGCAGGAACAACGCGGCGAGTTGTGTGGTGAAGGCCTTGGTCGATGCGACGCCGATCTCTGGGCCGGCGCGGGTCAGGAAGCGCAATGCGCATTCGCGCACGATGGCCGACTCGGCGACGTTGCAGATCGCCAGCGTGCGGCCCATGCCCAGCGCCTTGGCGTGCTTGACCGAAGCCAGCGTGTCGGCGGTTTCGCCGGACTGGGAAATCGCCACGACGAGTTGCTCGGGGTTGGGCACGGAGATGCGATAGCGGTACTCGCTGGCGATTTCCACGCTGCACGGAATCCCTGCGAGTTGTTCGATCCAGTAGCGCGCGACGAGGCCGGAATGGTAGCTGGTGCCGCAAGCGAGGATCAGCACCGATTTCACGTCGCGCAGCATCTCGGGCGCGGCGACGCCGAACAGGTTGGGGCTCAGGGTCTGCGCGCCGCCGATCATCTCCAGCGTCGCCGCCAGTGCTTGCGGCTGCTCGAAGATCTCCTTCTGCATGTAGTGGTCGTACTCGCCCAGCTCCACGTCGTCGGCCGACAAGGTGCTTTGGTGCACCGGGCGGTCCGCCGGCACATTGGCTGCCGTGCCGTCAGCGCCGACTATTCGCACGCCATCGCGGCGCAGTTCGGCGACGTCGCCGTCTTCGAGGTAGATCATGCGCCGCGTCACCTGCAGCAGCGCCGAGGCGTCGGACGCGGCATAGTTGCCGTCGTCGCCGAGGCCAAGCAACAGGGGCGCGCCATGACGGGCGACGACGATGCGATCGTCCCACTCCTGCAATACGGCGATCGCGTAGGCGCCGATCAGGCGCGCCTTGGCCAGGCGCACCGCGTCGAACAGGTCGGGCGTCGTCTTGAGGGTGTGCCGGATCAGGTGGGCGATCACCTCGGTGTCGGTATCCGAGGCGAAGACGTAACCTTGCGCCACGAGTTCGTGCTTGAGTTCGGCGTAGTTCTCGATGATGCCGTTATGCACCACGGCCAGCCCGGCCGATACATGCGGATGGGCATTGCGCTCGGAAGGCACACCGTGCGTGGCCCAGCGCGTGTGGGCAATGCCGTGATGGGCTACCAGACCTGTAGCCTGGGTGGCGAGTTCGGCGACGCGGCCGACGCTGCGCAGGCGCGTCAGCGTCGGGTTGAGAAGTGCGAGGCCCGCCGAGTCATAGCCGCGGTACTCCAGCTTCATCAGGCCTTCGATCAGCACCGGAACGATGTTGCGTTCGGCGACCGCAGCGACGATTCCACACATGGTTCAGTCCTTCTTTTTCGCGTTGGAGTTCTTCGTCGGCCGCTTCCAGCCGGGTATCGAAACCTGCTTCGCACGGGAAACGGTCAACTGATCAGGTGGCGCGTCGCGCGTCAACGTAGTGCCCGCACCCAACGTCGCGCCGCGCCCCACGGTGACCGGGGCGACCAGTTGCGTATCGGATCCGATGAAAGCGTCGTCCTCGATCACGGTGCGGAACTTGTTGGCGCCGTCGTAATTGCAGGTGATGGTGCCGGCGCCGACGTTGACGCGACTGCCGATGGTGGCGTCGCCGATGTAGGCGAGGTGGTTGGCCTTGGAGTGATCGGCGATGGTCGAGTTCTTGACCTCGACGAAGTTGCCGACATGCACGTCGCGACCGAGTGCGGCGCCGGGACGCAGGCGCGCATAAGGGCCGATCGCGCATTCCGGACCGACCGACGCGTCCTCGAGGTGGCAGAAGGGTGCAAGACGGGCGCCGCTGCCGATGCGGCTGTTCTTCAACACGCAGTTGGCGCCGATCGATACGCCATCGGCAAGCTCGACGCGGCCCTCGAAAACGCAATTGACGTCGATCGAAACGTCGCGCCCGCAGACCAGTTCCCCACGCACGTCGATGCGCGCCGGATCGGCCAGCATGACGCCATCCTCCATCAGCCGATCGGCGACGTTGCGTTGGTGCACGCGTTCCAGCGCGGCAAGTTGCAGCTTGCTGTTCACGCCTTCGGTTTCCCAAGGCGCATCGGGATGGGCGGTGGCCACGGGCATGCCCTCCGCCACCGCCATGGCGACGATGTCCGTCAGGTAATACTCGCCCTGCGCGTTGCGATTGCCCAGCGTCGGCAGCCAGCGCGCCAGTGCGGCGGTAGGGGCGACGAGGATGCCGGTGTTGATTTCACTGATCGCACGTTCGGCGTCATCGGCATCCTTCTCCTCGACGATGCGCTTGACTTCGCCATCGACGCGCACGATGCGACCGTAGCCGCGCGGCTGGTCGAGGCAGGCAGTCAGCAGCGCCAGCGAACCGGTGGCGGCCGCCTCGATCAGGCGCCGCAGGGTGGAGGCACGTATCAGCGGCACGTCGCCGTACAACACCAGGGTTGAAGATTCGGTCGGCGCTGACGCCACGGCGCCGGGCATCGCCTGCAGCACCGCGTGACCGGTACCGAGCTGCGGCTCCTGCCGGGCCCAGCTCAGATCGGGCGCGGCAAGCACCTCGCGCACCTGTTCGCCGCCATGGCCATAGACGACGCAGATGCGTCCGGCGCCAAGTTCGCGCGCGGTATCGATCACGTGCGCCAGCAAGGCCTTCCCGGCCAACGGATGCAGGACCTTGGGCAGGTCGGAGCGCATCCGCTTGCCCTGCCCTGCGGCGAGGATGACGACGTTCATCGCCGAACTACCTCGGCAGGGTGCTCGAACCCATCAGGAACTGGTCAACGCTGCGTGCGCACTGGCGGCCTTCGCGGATGGCCCAGACAACCAGCGACTGGCCGCGACGCATGTCGCCGGCAGCAAACACACCCTTGACGCTGGTGGAGTATGACTTTTCGCTTTCGGTGTCGGCGCGGGCGTTGCCGCGATTATCCTTGTCAATGCCGAAGGCATCGAGCACGCCACCCACCGGGCTGACGAAGCCCATGGCGAGGAAGACGTAGTCAGCGGGAATCTCGAACTCGGAGCCAGCCACTTCGCTCATCCTGCCGTCCTTCCATTCCAGGCGCACGGCCTTGACCGCCTTGAGCACGCCGTTCTCGCCGATGAACTCCTTGGTGCCGATCGCCCAGTCGCGCGCGCAGCCTTCGTCGTGCGAAGACGAGGTGCGCATCTTGAGCGGCCAGTAGGGCCAGGTCAGGTCACCGTTCTCTTGTTCGGGCGGGCGCGGCAGCAGCTCGATCTGGGTGATGCTGGCGGCGCCGTGGCGATTCGAGGTACCGACGCAATCGGAACCGGTGTCGCCGCCGCCGATGACGAGCACATGCTTGCCCTTGACGTTGATCGGGTTCGGCCTGTCGCCGGCGACCTGCTTGTTCTGCGGGATCAGGAACTCGAGCGCGAAATGCACGCCCTTGAGTTCGCGCCCCGGCACCGGCAGGTCACGCGGATTTTCCGCACCGCCGGACAGGACCACGGCATCGAAGTCCTTGTGCAATTGCTCGGCGCTGACTGTCTTCTTCGCGTCATTGACGATGCCCTTGGGCAATGTGGCACCGGTGACCATGGTCCCGGTAACGAACTTGACGCCTTCGGCCTTCATCTGCGCCATGCGCCAATCGATCAGGCGCTTGTCCAGCTTGAAATCGGGGATGCCATAACGCAGCAGGCCGCCGATGCGGTCGTTCTTCTCGAACACCGTCACCGCGTGGCCGACGCGCGCCAGTTGCTGGGCGGCGGCAAGTCCGGCCGGGCCGGAACCGACGACGGCAACCTTCTTGCCGGTCTTCTTCGCTGCCGGTTGCGGCACGACCCAGCCTTTTTCCCCGGCCTTGTCGATGATGGCGCGCTCGATGGACTTGATGCCCACCGGCGTTTGCGGAATGTTCAGGGTACAGGCCGCCTCGCAGGGCGCGGGGCAGATGCGGCTGGTGAACTCGGGGAAGTTGTTGGTCGAGTGCAACGTGGTGATGGCTTCCTGCCACTTGCCGCGATAGACCAGGTCGTTCCAGTCCGGGATCAGGTTGTTGACCGGGCAGCCGTTGTTGCAGAACGGAATGCCGCAATCCATGCAGCGCGCACCCTGGGTACGCGCCTGCTCGTCGCTCAGATGCGGAATGAATTCGCGGTAGTGCTTGACGCGCGTTTCGGCCTTCTCATAGCTCTCCGAGATGCGCTGGAATTCGAGGAATCCGGTTGGCTTGCCCATTATGCTGCCTCCGCAGGGCCGCCCCAAAGAGGCAGCGAGTCATGGCACGGAAGTCGGCGCGCGCAGCACGGCGACTGAACTATCGTCACCCCCTTGCTTGGCAAGGGGGCCGGGGGGAATGCCCTTTTCATGCAGCCTCCTTGAGACGGGCCGCTTCCAATTCCTTGAGCGCACGCCGATATTCAGTGGGGAACACCTTGACGAACTTGCCGCGGGCCTTGGCCCAGTCGGCGAGGATTTCTTGCGCCCGCTCGCTGCCGGCCAGCCGCGCATGATCTTCGATCATCTGCTTCAACTGCGCCTCGTCGCTGCGGCCGCGATGGCGGGTGCCGTCATCGGCCTGTTCGGCCTCGGGCAGCACCTTCTCCAGCGCCACCATGGCCATGTTGCAGCGCCTGGCGAAGACGCCATCGACGTCGTACACGTAGGCGATGCCGCCCGACATGCCGGCGGCAAAATTGCGGCCGGTGAGTCCGAGAACAGCCACCGTGCCGCCGGTCATGTATTCGCAACCGTGGTCACCGGTACCTTCCACCACCGCCTGAGCGCCGGAATTGCGCACGCCAAAGCGTTCGCCGGCGACGCCGCGGAAGAAGACCTCGCCTTCGGTGGCGCCGTAGAGCACGGTATTGCCGACGATGATGTTTTCGCTCGGCGTGCCGCGGAATGCCTGCGGCGGGCGCACGATGATGCGGCCGCCGGACAGGCCCTTGCCGACATAGTCGTTGGCCTCGCCGGTGAGGTCCATGGTGATGCCGTTTGCCAGGAAGGCGCCGAAGCTCTGGCCCGCGGTTCCGGTCAGCTTCACCGTGATGCTGCCGTCGGGCAGGCCGTCGGCGCCCTTGCGGCTGGCGACGGCGTGCGAGAGCAGCGTGCCGACGGTGCGGTTCTGGTTGCGGATGGTGGTCTCGATGACGACCTTCTCGCCGCGCTCCAGCGCGCCGGCAGCCTTGGCGATCAGCGTGTGGTCCAGCGCCTTGCCCAGACCGTGGTCCTGGGTTTCGCAGTGGCGGCGGGCGACACCGTCGATTTCCGGCTGGCGGTAGAAGATGCGCGAGAAGTCGAGGCCACGCGCCTTCCAGTGCTCGACGCCCTTCTTCATGTCGAGCAGGTCGGAACGGCCGATCAGGTCATCGAACTTGCGGATGCCCAGCTGCGCCATGAACTCGCGCACTTCCTCGGCGACGAAGAAGAAGTAATTGACGACATGCTCCGGCTGGCCGCTGAAACGCGCGCGCAGCAGCGGATCCTGCGTGGCGACGCCGACCGGGCAGGTGTTGAGGTGGCACTTGCGCATCATGATGCAGCCCTCGACCACCAGCGGCGCGGTGGCGAAGCCGAACTCGTCGGCACCGAGCAGGGCGCCGATGACGACGTCACGGCCGGTCTTCATCTGGCCGTCGGCCTGCACGCGCACCCGGCCGCGCAGGCGATTGAGCACCAGCGTCTGCTGTGTTTCGGCGAGGCCAAGCTCCCATGGCGTGCCGGCATGCTTGATCGAGGAGATCGGTGAAGCGCCCGTGCCGCCGTCATGACCGGCGATCACCACATGGTCGGCCTTGGCCTTGACCACGCCCGCGGCGACCGTGCCGACACCGATTTCGGAAACCAGCTTGACCGAGACGCTGCCCTGCGGGTTGGAGTTCTTCAGGTCGTGGATCAGTTGTGCGAGATCTTCGATCGAATAGATGTCGTGGTGCGGTGGCGGCGAAATCAGGCCGACACCCGGCACCGAGTGGCGCAGGAAGCCGATGTACTCGGAAACCTTGTGTCCGGGCAACTGGCCGCCCTCGCCCGGCTTGGCACCTTGCGCCATCTTGATTTGCAGTTGGTCGGCATTGGCCAGGTACTCGGCCGTGACGCCGAAGCGGCCGGAGGCCACCTGCTTGATCGCGGAACGCAGGCTGTCGCCGGCCTTGAGCCGGATGTCGCGCGAGATGCGGCCCTTGCCGATGACATCGGCCAGCGTCGTATCCTTCGTCACGGGCGCAAAACGCTTGCGATCCTCGCCGCCCTCGCCGGTGTTCGACTTGCCGCCGATGCGGTTCATGGCGACGGCCAGCGTGCTGTGCGCCTCGGTGGAGATGGAACCCAGCGACATTGCACCGGTGGCAAAACGCTTGACGATGTCCTTGGCCGGCTCGACCTCATCGATCGAGACGGCGGGACCGGCCGGGCGGATTTCGAACAGGCCGCGCAACGTCATGTGGCGCCGGGTCTGGTCGTTGATCAGCTTGGCGTATTCCTTGTAGGTGTCGGTCTTGCCGGAGCGCGTCGCATGTTGCAGCTTGGCGATGACGTCTGGCGTCCACATGTGCTCTTCGCCACGTACGCGGAAGGCATACTCGCCGCCGCAGTCGAGCATGTCGGCCAGCACGGGATTGTCGCTCCAGGCATCAGCGTGTGTCTTCAGCGCCTCTTCGGCGACCTCCTTGAGTCCGATGCCTTCGATCTTGGTCGGGGTGCCGGTGAAGTACTTGCGCACCAGGTCCGAGGACAGGCCGACGGCTTCGAAAATCTGCGCGCCGCAGTAGGACTGATAGGTGGAGATGCCCATCTTGGACATCACCTTCATAAGGCCCTTGTTGATCGCCTTGACGTAGTTCTTCTGCGCGTCATACACGGTCGGTTTGTTCGGCAACTGTCCGGCAATTCCGGCGATGCTCTCGAAGGCGAGCCAGGGATGGATGGCCTGGGCACCGTAGCCGGCCAGCGTGGCGAAATGATGTACCTCGCGCGCGGCACCGGTTTCAACCACCAGGCCGCAGGACGTACGCAGACCGATGCCGACCAGGTGCTGGTGTACCGCCGAGCAGGCCAGCAGGGCGGGGATCGGAGCGTTGTCGCGATCCGCGCCGCGATCAGAAAGTATGACAACGTTGTAGCCTTCGTTCACCGCTGCCTCGACGCGGGTGCATACCTGGTACAACGAACGCGAGAGGCCGGCCGACCCCTGCAGAGCCGGCGTAGTGATCCCGATCGTGATCGAGCGGAAGATCCCGTTGGTCAGCTTGGCGATCCGCTTCAGCTTGGCCATGTTGGCGGGAGTCAGCACCGGCTGGTGCACTTCCAGGCGCGGCGTCGGCACCTTTTCGTCTACGCCAAGCAGGTTCGGATTCGGGCTCACCAGCGAGATCAGCGACATGACGATCTCCTCGCGGATCGGATCGATCGGCGGGTTCGTCACCTGGGCAAACAGCTGCTTGAAGTAGTTGAACAGCGGCTTGGCGCGATCGGAGAGCACCGGCAGCGGGCTGTCGTTGCCCATCGCGCCGGTGGCTTCCTCGCCCTGGGTCGCCATCGGTTCGAGGATGAACTTGAAGTCCTCCTGCGAATAGCCGAAGGCCTGCTGGATCTTCAGCAGCGGTCCTTTGAGCATTTCGGCGGCCTTGGCCTCCGGCAGGTCATCGACGAAGTAGCGCGACTGCTGGATCCACTTGCGGTAGGGCTTGGCCGTCGACATGGTGCGCTTGAGCTCGGTGTCGTCGATGATGCGGCCCTGCTCCAGGTCGATCAGAAACATCTTGCCCGGCTGCAGGCGCCACTTCTTGACGATGCGCTCCTCGGCGATCGGCAGCACGCCGATTTCGGATGACATCACGACAAGGTCGTCATCGGTGATCAGGTAACGGGCCGGACGCAGGCCGTTGCGGTCGAGCGTGGCGCCGATCTGGCGGCCGTCTGTAAAGGCCACGGCGGCGGGGCCGTCCCAGGGCTCCATCAGGGCCATGTGGTATTCGTAGAAGGCGCGGCGCTCTTCGTCCATCAGCGGATTGCCGGCCCAGGCTTCGGGGATCAGCATCATCATGGCGTGGGCGAGGCTGTAGCCTCCCATGACCAGCAGTTCCAGCGCATTGTCGAAGGACGCCGAATCCGACTGGCCGTCGTAAATCAGCGGCCAAACCTTTGCCAGATCTTCACCGAGCACCGGCGACGAAATGCCGTGTTCGCGGGCGCGCATCCAGTTGACGTTGCCGCGCAGGGCGTTGATCTCGCCGTTATGGGCAATCATCCGGAAAGGATGGGCCAGATCCCAGGTCGGGAAGGTGTTGGTGGAGAAGCGCTGGTGCGCCAGCGCCATGGCCGATACCGCACGCGGATTCTGCAAATCAAGGTAGTAAGTACCCACTTGATTGGCCAGCAGCATGCCTTTGTAGACCACGGTGCGTGCAGACATGGAGGGGACGTAGAACATCTTGCCGTCGGGCAGCTTCTGCGCCTGGATGCTATGGCCGATGGCCTTGCGCAGGATGTAGAGCTTGCGTTCCAGGGCATCGGTATCGGTGACGCCGGGGCCCGGAGCAATGAAAACCTGGCGGATCACGGGTTCGATGTCCTTGGCCGCCTGGGCCAGACCGCTGTTGTCGACCGGCACATCGCGCCAGCCGAGCAACACTTGCCCTTCATAGCGGATAGCGCGCTCGATCACGGCCTCACAGGAGCGCCGACTGGCGTCTCCGCGCGGCAGGAAGACCATGCCCACGCCGTACATGCCGACGGGCGGCAGCACTACGTTCTGGCGTGCCATCTCCTCGCGCAGGAACTGGTCAGGGATCTGGATCAGGATGCCCGCACCGTCGCCGAGCAGCGGGTCATAACCGGTCGCGCCGCGATGTTCAAGGTTCTCCAGAATCTTCAGGCCCTGCTCGATGATGGCGTGGCTTTTCTGGTTCTTGATATGTGCGACAAAGCCTACGCCGCAGGCGTCGTGTTCGTTCGCCGGGTCGTAAAGACCTTGGCGCTGGGGGAGGGCCATCGTTTTCTTCCTCGGTAATGCGACCGGCACACGCCGGAGGCGGCCGGCAAAAAAGCCGGGGTGATGCCTCTCCCCGGCCTTGGATGGTCCGCACGGACAACGGACACGCGTGCAAATATACCGCCATTGGCGGTTGAATTCAATACGCTGCAACGCAACATCACGGCATCCAACCTACGCTGCCGGACCACGTCCGACGTTTCTGGATTTTCACCAGCGCCGGGTCCGGGACGAACCGCAGGAATGGAAGCGAGCTTCCGGCCGGGCTTAATACTCGCCCACTGAGAACAGGCGCCGATGCTCTTTCATCGAATATCGGTCGGTCATGCCGGCAATGTAGTCCGCCGTGGCGCGGGCAATTCCCTCTCGCGTCGCCAATTCGAGGTATTGGGGCGGCAGCAGCCGCGGATTGTCGACAAAAGCGCTGAACAATTCCTGGATCACGCGGCGCGCCTTGGTGGTCATGCGCAGCACCTGATAGTGGCGGTAGAGATGTTCGCGCAGAAAGTTCTTCAGTGCCCGGTTCTCCTCTTTCATCGCCGACGTGAAATCGATCATTTCGGGCGCGCGATGCACGTCTTCCAGGCTGTTGGGTGCCGCTTCCATGATGCGTCGCGCAGACTCGGCCAGCAGGTCGGTCACCTGCGCGTCGATCATGCGTCGTATGGTTTCATGTACCCGGCGGCGCCCGGCAATTGCCGGGAATTCCGCGTCAACCTCGGCAGCGTGGCGGGCGAAGAGGGAGATTTCCTGCAACTGTTCCAGGGTCAGCACGCCCGATCGCAGGCCATCGTCAACGTCGTGGTTGTTGTAGGCGATCTCGTCGGCAAGATTGCATATCTGAGCTTCCAGCGACGGACTGCGCCCTTCGATGAACCGCCGCCCGAGGTCACCCAATTGGCGCGCACGTGCCGGCGAGCAATGCTTGAGGATGCCCTCGCGCGTCTCGAACATCAGGTTGAGGCCGTCGAAAGCCCCATAGCGCTCTTCCAGGCGATCGACGATGCGCAGGCTTTGCAGGTTGTGCTCGAAACCTCCGTGTTCCCGCATGCATTCGTTGAGTGCGTCCTGTCCGGCGTGGCCAAAAGGCGTGTGGCCTAGATCATGGGCCAGGGCGATGGCCTCGGCCAGATCGTCGTTGAGGTGCAGCGCCCGCGCTATCGAACGTGCAATCTGGGCGACTTCAATGCTGTGCGTCAGCCGGGTACGAAACAGGTCGCCTTCGTGGTTGACGAACACCTGGGTCTTGTACTCGAGGCGGCGGAAGGCCGTCGAATGCACGATGCGGTCCCGGTCCCGCTGAAATTCACTGCGGGCCTTCGGGCGGGGTTCGATGAATGCACGACCGTGACTGTTGCCGTCACCGACCGCATAAGGTGCCAGATCAGGCATGGCTGCAGGCTTCGATCGCGGCGACGATTTCCTTGCGTGGCGCCTCGGCACTCGTCACCGCGTCGCCCAATTGCCTGAGCAGGACCAGCCGCAAGCTGCCGGCGATCACCTTCTTATCGTGCGACATCAATTCAAGATAGCGGTCGGCACCCAGACCGGGGCCGCGCACTGGCAATCCCGCGCGCTTCAACAGAGCGATGATGCGCTCGACTTCGGCCTGCCCGACCCAACCCAGGCGCCGGGAAAGCTCGGCGGCCATTACGGTACCGGCGGCGACCGCCTCGCCATGCAGCCACTCGCCATATCCCATGCCGGTTTCGATGGCATGACCGAATGTGTGGCCAAGGTTGAGCAAGGCCCGGCCGCCATCCTTCGCCGTCTCGAATTCATCGGCAGCGACGACCTCGGCCTTGTTGGCGCAGGAACGCTCGACGGCTTCGGCCAGGAGGTCTCCATCGCGTGCCATAAGTCCGTCCATGTGCGCTTCCAGCCAGTCGAGGAAGGGCAAGTCACGGATCAGGCCATATTTGATGACTTCCGCCAATCCAGCCGACAGTTCCCGCGCCGGGAGCGTCTGGAGGGTATCGGTATCGGCGAGTACCAGCTGGGGTTGCCAGAAGGCTCCCACCATATTTTTTCCACGCGCATGATTGACGCCAGTCTTGCCGCCCACGGACGAATCGACCTGGGACAGAAGCGTCGTGGGGACCTGGATGAACGGGACACCGCGCTGATAGGTCGCGGCAGCGAATCCTGCCAGGTCGCCTATGACGCCGCCACCGAAAGCTACGACCGTGGTAGACCGGTCACAGCGCGCCGCCAGCAAAGCATCGTGAATCTGGTTCAGGGATTCCCAGTTCTTGTATGCCTCGCCATCCGGGAGAATGATCGGCGTGACGCCCACGCCAAGTTTCTCCAGGGCTTCGACAAACCGGTCGGCGTAAATTGGCGCGATCGTGGTGTTGCTGACCAGTGCGACGCGCGGCGTGCGAAGGTGGTCGAGCAACAGCTCGGCGTGGCCGAGCAGGCCACGCCCGATCAAGATCGGGTAACTGCGGGCGGCGAGTTCGACGTTCAGGCGGCGCATAGCTTCTGCAATTCCCGCTCAAGCTGCTTCACGAGGTGGCTGATGCTGCCGCCAAGGCTATTGACGACAATATCTGCGACTTCGCGGTAAAGCGGATCGCGCTGGGCAAAAAGTTCCTCGATTCTTTGCATCGGATTCGCAACCTGGAGCAACGGGCGGTTGGGATCGAGGCGCGTTCGCTCGAACAACAATCTGGGTGCGGCCTGCAGGTAGACCACCGTACCGCTGTGTTTCAATGCGGCTCTGTTATCCGGTCGCAAAACCGCGCCGCCTCCTGTGGCGACGATCAGATTGCTGTCACCGGCGAGATCGGCAATAACCCTCGCTTCGCGATCGCGAAACCCCTGTTCGCCCTCAATATCGAAAATCAGCGGGATCCTGACGCCGGTGCGGGCTTCGATCTCATGGTCAGCATCGACAAACGTCCGTTGCAGCCGACGTGCAAGCTGTCGGCCAATCGTGGTTTTTCCAGCGCCCGGCATGCCGACAAGGTAGATGTTGTGCTTTGTACTCACGGCAGGATTGTAGCCTTCAGGAACAGGAAGACGAAAGCACCCTGCATCAACGCTGATGCTGTCGACCGCATATTCTGTCAGCGCGCCGCCAAGCGCACTGCCCGGGGGCTGGCCCCGGGCGTTCGGTTACCGCTGCGCCAGACTTTCGCTGATGATGCGCGGCGTGATGAACACCAGCAATTCGCTGCGGGACTGGTTCTTGCTGGTGGTCTTGAACAGGAACCCGACATATGGCAAATCACCGAGGAACGGAACGCGATCCTGCGTCTGAATCTCGGCTTCCCTGGCAAAGCCACCAATGACCACTGTGCCGCCGTTTTCCACGATTACATTGGTGGTCACCGTGTTGGTGTCGAGGCTACCCGTGTTGGCGTTTGTGATCGTGCTCTTGGCGATATTGAGTTCCAGGCTGATGCGGTTATCCGGATTCACCGAGGGCGTCACTCCCAGGGTCAGCGGGGCCGAGAACGTCTGGTAGATCGGGAGGCCGGTTGTGGCATTGACGCCTGTCAGGATCGTTACCTGCTGCGTGTTGTTGATGGTCGCCGCCTTGCGGTTCAACGTGACGATCCGCGGTGAAGATATGGTCTTGTTGCGCGTATCCTGCTCGGCCGCTTGCAACTCGAGCGCCAGCAGCTTGGTTCCAGCAGTGTTGAACAGCATCAGGCCGATGTTGGCTGCAGCCGCCAGAGCATAGCTAGGCTGGAAGATGTTGGTCGTATTGCGTGCCAGGGCGGGGACGGACGGAGCGCCAAACGTATCCACATTGGTGAAGCCGGCGGTGGTCCCTAGCGCAACTCGCGTCGTACCCGATTCGGTGAATGGAACCTGGTAGCCGCGGTTGCTCAGAACAGATGAGTCCGCCACGCGCAGCCGCATGCCGAGTGAATTGGTAAATCCGGTCGACGCCTCTACGATTCGTGCTTCGATCAGAACCTGCTTGGGCGGAATATCAACTGTGCGAATGACTTCCCGTATGGCCTCGATCACGGCTGCCGTATCGCGCACGAACACTTGGTTGGTCGCGTCGTGGATGGAGATCCCGCCGCGCGCGGTCAACATTCCCTTGTTGGCGCCACCTGCAGACCCGCCTGCAGCAGGGGCTCCCGCGGCGGGCGCCGCGCCAGGTGCTGGTGCCGCTGTGGCACCAGCGGCAGCCGGCGCGAAGCTTGTATTCACCAGTGAAACGATGTCCGCTGCCTTGACGTAGCTCAGCTTGAAGGTTTCGGCCACCAGCGGAGCAATATCGCTGGCTCGAGCCAGTTCGTCGGCGGTATCCTGATCGCGCTTCTGCAAAACGGCCCTGTCGCCGAATAGAACGACGTCGTTGCGTACTCGCATGCCCGCATTCACCTGCGCCATGATGATTTCCAGCGCCTGGTCATAGGGAATATTGTCCAGGTTCGCTGTCACCGCCTTGCCGTTCAGCGATGGATCAATCAGTACGTTCTTGCCAGATATGTCGGCCAGTGTCCTCAGGACCATGGTTGCGTCGGCATTGAAAAAGTTGATCGATACCTTCTGCCCCTGCTGCCCTGTCTGGACCAGCTTGTTCGCCTCGTCGGCGGGAATGGGCTTGATTTCAATGTTGAGCTGGTTGTTTGTAAGGTGCGCCTGGTGGAACCAGCGCCCCCGTGCGGCGATCTCCAGCCGGGTCATGTTGCCTTCGGCGCGAGAGGTTATCGTGGTCACCGGCGTCGCGAAGTCGTTGACGTCGCGGCGGTTCTGCAAGCGCTCCGGGATTTCAACGTCACGCAGTTCCACGGTGATACCCGTCGCAGAGCGACGAATGTCGATTGGCGCAGTGCCGTCGGTCAGGTCGACGGTGATCGACGCCTGGCCATCTTCGCCACGCCTGAACATGATGTCGCGAACGGCGGCGGTGTCGGTCGCCTGTGCAGGCTTTGCGGCCGCACCGGCTACGGTGGGGGCCGACTGGTAGACGCTTGGCGCCGGTTCCTGGCTGGCCTGCACACCCTGCGCCTGCAGCTTTATGAAAAGCGCGTCGCCGACGATTTCAGTGGAAAACTTCGTCGGCCGATAGAGGTTCAGCACCAGTCTGGTCAGCCTGTCGGTCTGGACCAGATTCAGGCTGCGGAGGTCTCCCTCGGATACTTGCTGAACGGTCTTGCCTGATTGATTGTCCGTCTCCGGAAAATCGATCACGACGCGTGGCGGCTCGACCACGCTCCAGTTACCAGGTAGCGACTTCAGGGGAGCGGCCATCTGGACCTTAAGCAGCACTTGATCGCCGTCGCGCCTTATCTGGACCTGCTTGATTGAATTCTCGGCCGCGATAGAGTTGGCCGAAACGCCAAGGCAGAAGCCCAGCATGGCCAGAGCGGCAAGTTTGAGTTGGTTCATTTACGTCCTCCTTCGTTCGGCACCATGAGCACCTTCTCCTGCGCGACCCATGCGCCGTTCGCGTCCTTGACGGTTTCAAGCACCGTAACGCTATCCCTGGAAATCTGAGTGATTCTGCCGAAACTGCGGCCCATGTATTCCCCTACCCTCACATGCTTGGGCTTGTTGGGCGGCGGTGTCTGGATCAGGGCGTAGGGCACCGGACCGGCCATGATGATGCCCATCACCTTGAGATCCTCGATCGGGAATATTTCCAGCGGTTGCTGCGGCCGCGACCGATCCGGCGCGGACTTGTCGGCAACAGCCTCCAGGGTCACGATCTTGCCCGACGCAAAGGGCGGCGTAAGCGTTTCGGTTTCATAGGCGACGACTGGAAACGCCGCGATCTCAGGCAGCGGAGCGACCTTGCCCCGCATGGTCTTGGCCTCTTCCCGCATCCATTCCCGAAGATCCTGATGCTGTTCCGCGGCGCAGCCGGCCAGCAAAGGCACCAACAATATCAGGAGGGCACTGGGCTTCATTTCTTGCCTCCCTTGACGGCCTTCTTCTGGTTGGCGATCTCGCCCTCATCCAGATAGCGGAACGTCTTCGCGGTCGCCCGCAGGGCCAGAGTCCCATTTGGATTCGCCGTCATGCTGATGTCGTTGAGGGTCACAATGCGGGGCAATTTCGCGATATCCCCGGTGAATCCTCCGATGTCGTGATAAGTACCGGTCAGGTTGAGCGCGATCGGAACTTCCGCATAGAACTCCTTTGGCGCCTCGCCACCGGGCTTGAAGAGTTCGACCAGCAAGCCCCTGCCTTGTGCAGCCTTGTTGATGTCTACCAGCATGTCGCCCATTTCGGCCTTGTTCGGCAACTGCTTGAGCAGCGCACCGAACGAACGGTCGATTTCCGCCAATTGGCGCCGGTACTCGTCCAGATTCACGGCCTGGCGCTTTTTGTTCAGCCAGTCTTCCTTGTGCTTGACCTCTTCGGCGCGCTTCGCCTCCAACTGTTCCAACTGCACGCTCCAGCCAAGGGCACCGAATCCCCAGGCCGTAGCCATCAATGCAATGAACAAGCCGAAGAGGATGACAATCCTGGGTGCCAGCGGCCACAAACCCGGATCTTTCGGATCCAGCGTCTTGAAGTCCATCGCCAGTTGCTGGAAATCGATCATCGGCGCCTTTGGCGCAGCAGGCTCCACCTTGGCCGAATGCTTCTCCGCCAGCTTTTCGGCTGCCGATTTGCGTTTGAACAGGTCTTTCAGGGAGGGCAGCTTCATCATTTCTTCCCCGGTGCCTGCGCGGTCTGGCGCGTGATCGTCGTCGTGATGCTGAACGCATTGAGCCGGCGTCCTACCACGGTCTCTGCCTTGGTTTCAACCAGGGTCGACGCCTCAAGCAGCGGCGATTCATCGAGGTTGTTCATCAAGGTCGTGATTCGCGCATTCGATTGGGCGTACCCCGAAAGCACGATCTTCGGCCCGGTCTGCACCAAGGTGCGCAGGTAGATGCCTTCGGGAACCTGCTTGGCCAGTTCGTTGAACAGGTGCACCGTCTCGGTACGGTTGGCTTGCAGGGCCTCGATCACCCGCTTGCGCGACAGAAGCGCATTGGTCTGCTCCTGAATCTTCTTGATTTCGCTGATTTCCTTGTCAAGACTGGCAATTTCCTTCTTGAGAAACTCATTCTTTTCGTTCTGCAGGTCCGTCTCGCGGCTGATCAGCGAATACCCGAGGAACCAGATCACGGCTGCCAGCACCGAAACCAGTCCCGTCAGGACATAGAACTGCTGGCGCCGGGCTTTGCGCTTTTCTTCGCGGTGGGGAAGGAGATTGATCCGGATCATTGATCGAACTTCCTTAAAGCGAGCCCGCAAGCCACCATGAGCGAAGGCGCATCGGCGGCGAGCTGCTTGGCCCGGATGCGCGGCGAAATGGTCATTCCGGCAAAGGGATCAGCCAAGATGGTGTTTACATTGGTCCGCTGGCCCACGATTTCGGCGACGCCCGGAATCAGCGCGGAACCACCGGCAAGGATGATGTGATGCACTTCGTTGTGCGGCGTCGAGGTGAAGAAAAATTGCAAGGCGCGCGCGACTTCCTGCGCCATATTTTCGATGAAGGGGTGCAGAATTTCGGCTTCGTAGTTGTCGGGGGGAGTGCCGGAACGCTTGAGGTTCTCGGCCTCTTCCGAGCCCATACCGTAGGCGCGCATGATCTCGTCGGTCAATTGCGAACCGCCGAAGGCCTGTTCGCGCGCATAAAGCTGCTGGTTGTCCTTGGTAATGGTGACCTTCATTGCGGAGGCACCAACGTCGACCAGGGCAATGATCTGTCCGGCACCGCCCTGTGGCAACTGCATCGTGACCAGTTCATAGGCCGCCTGGGTCGCGTAGGCCTCAACGTCCATGACCACCGGCTTGAGTTCGGCAACCTCGGCAGCCGCCACGCGGTCCTCGACCTTTTCCTTGCGCGAAGCCGCCAGCAGCACCTCGACATCATCGGGGCTCGACGGCGCCGGGCCGATGACCTGAAAGTCGAGATTGACTTCTTCCAGAGCAAAGGGGATGTACTGGTTGGCTTCGGACTCGACCTGCACCTCCATCTCCTGTTCACGCAGGCTGGCCGGCAACGTGATCTTCTTGGTGATGACCGCTGCGGTCGGCAGCGCCAGAGCCACATAGCGGGTGGACGTGCCAAGGCGCTTCCAGCACCGCAGGATGGTCTCGGAAACGGCATCGACCGACGCGAGGTTGCCATCGACTACGGCATCCTTCGGCAGGGGTTCAATGGCGTACCGCTCGACACGCGGCTGCCCCTTGCCGCCATCCACCAGTTCGACCATCTTTACCGCGGTCGAACTGATGTCGACCCCGATCAGCGGACGAAGCTTCGGGTTAAAGATCGACTTCAGGGCCGAGACATCGATCTGCAAAGGATTTTCCTTTAAAAATATTACGTTACAAGCTATACGGATAATTTACTTCAGATGCTAGCAGCAACTATATCGACTGTAAAGCAAAATTATTAAGAATCCACGGTGGCAGCGTCTCTTCAGCGCCACAGCTATAATTCTTCGCGCCGCCTCCCGCCCCTCATTTCGTGCCGATTCCCTCCTTCAACGCTCCTGTCCGCTGGCTGCTGTACTTTCTGCTCGTGCTCGGCGGCACTGTGCTCGGTGTCGTTGCGCTGGCCGGGATCGTGCTGATCCTTGCTTACCCCCAACTGCCCTCGGTGGAAGTACTGACCGACTACCAGCCGAAGATTCCCATGCGAATCTATTCGGGCGACGGGCACCTTATCGGCGAATTCGGCGAGGAGCGGCGCAACTTTGCGCGCATCAAGGACGTTCCCGCCATCATGACCCAGGCGATCCTCGCGGCCGAGGACGAGCGCTTCTACCAGCACCCCGGCATCGACACGCAGGGTTTGCTGCGCGCGGCGTACTCGAATTTCGTGGGCGGCGGCAGGCGGCAAGGGGCGTCGACCATCACCATGCAGGTGGCGCGCAACTTTTTCCTTTCCACTGAAAAGACCCTGACCCGAAAACTTTACGAGATATTACTGGCTTTCAAAATCGAGAACAATCTCGAAAAAGACCAGATCCTGGAGATCTACCTCAACCAGATATACCTTGGACAGCGCGCCTACGGGTTCTCGGCGGCGGCGCAGTTCTATTTCGGCAAGACACTGAAGGACGTGACCATCGCCGAGGCCGCCATGCTGGCCGGCCTGCCCAAAGCGCCCTCCGCATTCAACCCTGTCGCCAATCCGAAGCGCGCCCAGTTGCGCCAGCGCTATGTATTGCGCCGCATGCACGAACTGCGCTTCATCGACGATGCCCAGCTCAAAAAGGCACAAGCGGAGACGCTGCACGTCAAGCGCGACGTCAATGACTTCGGCGTGCATGCCGAGCACGTCGCCGAAATGGCCCGCCAGATTACCGTCGAGCGCTTCCCGGACGATTCCTACAGCCGCGGCCTGAACGTCATCACCACCATCGACCGCGCCGAACAGCAGGCAGCCTATCTCGCGCTGCGGCGCGGCGTGATGGATTACGACCGGCGCCATGGCTATCGCGGCGCCGAGGCCTACGTCGACATGAAGGACATCACCTCCGACCAGGACGAGGAACTCGAGGAACTGCTGACGGACTTTCATGACAGCGACGACCTGTTGCCGGCGATCGTCCTCGAAGCTGGGCCGAAACAGGTGCGCGCCTACCTGCGCGGCGGCGAACTGCTCAAGATCGGCGAAGAGGGTCTCAAATTCGCTGCCCGCATGCTGGACGACAAGGCGGCGCCGAACAAGCGCCTGCGGCGCGGCGCGGTGATCCGCGTGCAGAAAATGGAGAAGGGCTGGCAGATCCTCCAGTTGCCCGAAGTGGAGGCCGCCTTCGTCGCTGCAAGCCCGGTCGACGGCGCAATCCGCGCTCTGGTCGGCGGTTTCGATTTCAATCGCAACAAGTTCAACCACGTCACCCAGGCCTGGCGCCAGCCCGGATCCAGTTTCAAGCCCTTCATCTACTCGGCGGGACTGGAAAAGGGTTACACGCCGGCCTCGGTGATCGCCGACGAACCCGTCTCCATTTCCGCCGAGGAAACCGGCTCCCAGGCCTGGCAGCCGAAAAACTACGACGGCAAATACGAAGGCCCGATGAGCCTGCGCACGGCGCTCGCCAAGTCGAAGAACATGGTCTCGATCCGCCTGCTGCGTTCGATCGGGACCCATTACGCCCAGGACTACGTGACACGTTTCGGCTTCGACGCCGACAAGCACCCGCCCTACCTGACGCTGGCACTGGGTGCCGGCGCCGTGACGCCCTGGCAGCAGCTCGCTGCCTATTCGATATTCGCCAACGGCGGTTACCGTGTCGAGCCCTACATCGTGCGCGAGATTCGCGACGACAAGGGAACGGTGCTGGCGGCGATCCAGCCGGCACTGGCCGGCGACGAATCTCTGCGCGCGATCGACGCCCGCAATGCCTGGCTGATGGACAGCATGATGCACGACGTGGTGCGCCGCGGAACCGCGACCCGGGCGGCCACGGCGCTCAAGCGCGGCGACCTGGCCGGCAAGACCGGCACCACCAATGACTATATCGACGCCTGGTTCTGCGGTTACCAGCCGACGGTGGTCGGCATCGCCTGGATCGGCTTCGACCAACCCAAGCGCATGGGCAACGGCGAGACCGGCGGCGCGGCGGCATTGCCGATCTGGATCGGCTACATGGAACATGCCCTGAAAAACGTCCCGGAAAGCTGGCCCGAGGTTCCGGAGGGATTGGTGTCGGTCGTCGCCAACGATCCTGCCGGCAAGTCCGGCAAGGAGCTCATTTACAAGGAACACCTGCCGCCGCCCCCGCCCGCCGAAGAGGAGAGGGAAGCTCCCCAGCAGGAACCCGCACCGGTGCAGGATGCCAAGCCGAAGCTGGTGGAAAAGCCGGCGGGCGAAAAGCCTGTGGCGGAAAAGTCCGCTGGCGAGAAGACCGCAGCCGACAAGCCGGTCGCGTCCAAACCGGCGGAGAAGAAGCCCTAACGCTCATGCAGCAGTTGCGAGCGCCCGTCTGCTCGCTTCGCTCGACAATCACCCGTCGCTTCGAGCGAGATGTTTTACGTTAAAGCCTGACGCTGGTCCCGGCCTGCTGCGACACGGCGCGGGATAGCGCAACCATCAGTTCCTCGCCGTCGCGGGTGCCAACCCAGCGACCGCCATCGGGCCGGAAGTGGAAGCCGCCGGATTTCGCCGCCAGCCAGATTTCGCGCGCGGCGGCATGGCGATTGACGATGATTTTCGAACCATTGTCGAATTCAATCTCGATGATGCCGCCGGCCTTCAGCTCATAGTCGAAATCGGCGGCGCCGCTGTCGCTCGCGGCCTCCAGCGCGGCTTCGATGCGCGCCAGTTCGGCATCGGCCGCCGCCATGAATTCCTGTTCGTCCATCGCATGTTCCTTTCAGGGGAAAGCACGTCCGGGAAAAGAGCAGCATGTCGCCGGCACTGTGCGCCGCATATACTACCGTCCCTAGCCCTCTTTCCCGAATCCGATGCGTCCGATACCTTCATTGCTCGCCGCACTGTCCTGCATTGCGGCGCTCGCCGGTTGCGGCACCAAGACTCCGCTGACGCTGCCACCACAGCCACAGCCGCCCGCAAAGGCCGCCGCCCTGCCCGTGCCGTCAACGGTGGAATCACCGCAAGCGCTGGCGCTGGTAACCGCCGAACCGCGCCAATGAGCCTGACCAATCTGGGCAGCGACGGCCTGCAGGTCGAAGCTGTGGCGCTGAACGACATCGCCGCGCGCTTCGGTACGCCCTGCTACGTTTACTCGCGCCTCGCGCTGACCGCCGCCTATATCGGCTATCGCAACGCGCTGCAGGCACACGGCCTGGGCGGCCGCTCGCTGATCTGTTTCGCGGTCAAGGCCAATTCCAACCTCGCCATCCTCAATCTGTTCGCCCACCTCGGCGCCGGCTTCGACATCGTCTCCGGAGGCGAATTGGCCCGTGTGCTCGCCGCCGGCGGCAGCGCGGACAAGATCGTGTTCTCCGGCGTCGGCAAGTCGCGCGAGGAAATGCGCCTGGCGCTGGAAGCCGACATCCACTGCTTCAACGTCGAATCGACCAGCGAACTGGAACAGCTGAACGAGGTCGCCGGTGGCCTGGGTCGCCGCGCGCCGGTATCGCTGCGGGTGAATCCCGACGTCGACGCCAAGACCCATCCCTACATTTCCACGGGCCTGAAGACCGCAAAGTTCGGCGTCGCCTTCGATCAGGCCTTCGAGACCTATCGCCGCGCCGCTTCGCTGCCTCATCTTGAGGTAAAGGGCATCGACTGCCACATCGGTTCGCAACTGCTCGACCCGGCGCCCGCCGCCGAAGCCGCCGACAAGGTGCTGGCGCTGGTCGACCGGCTCGCCGCCGCCGGCATCGTGCTGGAACACATCGACCTCGGCGGCGGCATGGGCATCCAGTACCGCCGCGAAGAACCGGCGCCGGCCACCGCCGATTACCTTGCGCCGATGCTGGCGAAGTTCGCCGGACGGCATGAAAAGCTGATCTTCGAACCCGGCCGCTCGCTGGTAGGCAACGCCGGGCTGCTGCTGACGCGAGTGCAGGTGCTGAAGCCCGGCGAGGAAAAACATTTCGCCGTGGTCGACGCGGCGATGAACGACCTGATGCGTCCGGCCCTGTATGACGCCTGGCACGACATCGTGCCGGTCGCAAAAGTCGGCGCTGGCGACACGGCGCCAAGCACGCCAATGAGCTATGAAATCGTCGGCCCGGTCTGCGAGTCAGGCGATTTTCTGGGCCACGACCGGGAACTGGCGTTGAACGAAGGCGACCTGCTGGCGGTACTTTCGGCCGGTGCCTACGGCATGGCCATGGCATCCAACTACAACAGCCGCCCGCGCGCCGCCGAGGTGATGGTGGACGGCACGCATGCCCACCTGATCCGTCGCCGCGAAAGCATCGCGGAACTGTTTGCCCTCGAGTCGGTCCTGCCATGATGCAAAAGACATTCGCCGCCGGCCTTGCCCTCCTCCTGCTCGCCGCCTGCGGCCAGAAGGTAGAGGAAAAGAAAGCCGGGCCGCCCGCGGCGCTGATCACCGTAACCCAGGTCGGCAGCGGCGAATTCGAAGTGGTCGAGGAGACCCTCGGCACCCTGGAAGTGCTGGCCGATCCCAAAGTGGGAGCCGAAGTTCCGGGGCGCGTCGTGCAGGTCCTGGCCCGCACCGGGCAGCGCGTAAAGAAAGGGGAATTGCTAGCCGTGATCGACGCCGGCGACACGACGCTGGCCAATCGCGCCGACGAAGCCGAGGCGCGCCGGGTCGAAGCCCTGGCAACGCAACAGGATCGCCTGCTGGAACGCCAGCAGGCACTGGTGGCGAAGGGCTTCCTGTCGAAGAACGCCGGCGAGGACATCGCCGCGCAACGCACCGCCGTCAATGAGCAACTGGCGGCCGCGCGCGCCCGCGCCGAGAACAGCCGACGCTCGATGGGAAAAACCCGCGTCACTTCCCCGCTCGACGGCATCGTCGAAGTGCAGATCGTCGCCCCCGGCGATTACGTCAAGGTCGGCGACCCGATGTTCCAGTTGGTCGCCCCGCACAAGCTGCGCGCCCACCTGCCCTTCCCCGAAGTCGCAGCCGTCCGCCTCGCCCCCGGCCAGGCAGTGAGCATGACCTCGCCGCTGGCGCCGGGCAAGGTGTTCGAAAGCCGCATTCACGAGATCCGTCCCGGCATCGTCGAAGGCAGCCGCACGCTCGACGTGCTGGCCGACATCGACAACCGCGAAGGTTTGCTGCGCGGCGGCGGCACGGTGAATGCCACGGTGCGCATCGCGGCCAAGGCCACCGCCCTGACGGTGCCCGAGCAAAGCGTGGTGCTGCGCCCGGCGGGCAAGGTGGTGTATGTCATCGCCGAGGTCGACGGCCAGAAACGCGCGCAGCAGAAAGTGGTCAAGGCCGGCGCCAAGCGCGGCGGCCGCGTCGAGATCCTCGAAGGCCTTTCCGGCGGCGAAACCATCGCGCTTGACGGCGCCGGCTTCCTCACCAACAACGCCGTGGTGGGGATCAAGGAGCCGGCCAAGCCGGGCGGTAAGGGTGGCGCAGGGCCGAGAGTCGGCGCTGACGATACGGCGAAAAAACCCGAAACCGCCGCCAAGCCCGACGCGAAATGACCCTGCCCGAGCTATCGGTCAAGCGCCACGTCCTGGCGTGGATGCTGAACGCCGTGCTGGTGCTGTTCGGCGTGATTTCCTTCAGCCGCATCGGCATGGACCGGCTGCCCTACATCGAGTTTCCGGTGGTCTCGGTCACCACCACGCTGAAGGGCGCCAACCCGGACATCGTCGATGCCAGCGTCACCAACCTGATCGAGGGTTCGGTGAATTCCGTACCCGGCATCGAGCACATCCAGTCCACGTCATCGCCCGGCGTCTCCGTGATCAACATCACCTTCGGCCTGGAAAAGAACGTGGACGTCGCCTACAACGAGGTGCAGTCCAAGGTTAACCAGGTGCTGCGCCGCCTGCCCAAGGACGTCGATCCGCCGATCGTGGCCAAGGTCGAGACCAACGCCTCGCCGATGTTCTGGATGGCGCTGCAGGGCGACCGCACCCAGCAGCAGCTCAACCAGTACGCGCTCAACGTGGTCAAGAAGAAGCTCGAAACCATCGACGGCGTCGGCGAAGTCCGCCTCGGCGGCCGCCGCGATCGCACCATCCGGGTGAACCTGATCCCGGAACGCATGACCGCGCTGGCGATCTCGGCGCAGGATGTCGCCAATGCCTTCGCCAGCGAGCACGTGCAACTCGCCGGCGGCTTCGTCGTCGGCCAGACCACCGAACACCTGGTCAAGCTCGATCTCGAATTCCACACCCTCGATGCCCTGGCCGGCCTCGTCGTCGCCCAGCGCAGCGGAGTCGCCGTGCACCTGCGCGAGATCGCCGAACTGGAAGACGGCCTTACCGACAACCGCCAGCTGGCGCGCTTCAACGGCGAGATGACGGTGGGCCTCGGCGTGGTCAAGGTCGCCAATGCCAATACCGTGGCCATCGCCGAGCGCATCAAGGCCAAGCTGGCCAACGAAATCGAGCCGCAGCTGCCGCCGGGGATGACGATCAACATTGTCTCCAACGACGCCGTGTTCATCCTCGAAATCGTCAATTCGCTGAAGGAACACATCATCGAGGGCACCCTGCTGGCGGCGCTGGTGGTGTGGTTCTTCCTGCGCTCGCTGCGCTCGACCCTGATAGTGGCGGTGGCGATCCCGGTCTCGCTGATGGGCGCCATCGCGGTGATCTACTTCTTCGGCTACACGCTGAACTCGCTGACCATGCTGGCGCTGCTGCTGCTGATCGGCGTGGTGGTCGACGACGCCATCGTGGTACTGGAGAACATCTTCCGCCACCGCGAGGACCTTGATCCCGATCCGATATCCGCGGCGATCAACGGCAGCCGCGAAGTGGTGTTTGCGGTGATCGCGGCGACGCTCTCGCTGGTTTCCATCTTCGCCCCGGTGATCTTCCTGCAGGGCGTGCTCGGCCAGTTCTTCCGCTCCTTCGCGGTGGTGGTCACCTTCGGCGTGCTGGTTTCGCTGTTCGTTTCGCTGACGCTGACGCCCATGCTCTGCTCGCGCTACCTCAAGGTCGAGAAGCAGCACGGGCGCATCTACCACCTGCTCGACGGCATCCTCGGCG
>JBIKLV010000012.1:0-65765 GCA_044359585.1 Sulfuritalea sp.
TGCCGCCAGCAGTTTCTTCTTCATCAACATCGGCAAGACCTTCACTCCCGACGAGGACGAGGGCCGCTTCCGCGTCTCGCTGCGCACGCCGCTGGGTTCCAGCATCGACTACACCGACGGCAAGCTGCGCGAAGTCGAGGCGGTGCTCAACAACTACCCCGAAGTGCGCACCGAGTTTGCCCTGATCGGCCTGGGCACCGCCGGCCAGGTCAACCAGGGCACGGTGGTGGTGCGCATGGCGCCGCGCGAGGAACGCAAGCGCAGCCAGCAGCAGGTGATCGCCGACGTGCGGCGCGACCTCGCCGCCATTCCCGGCGCGCGCGCCTTCGCCGCGCCCTTCGCCATCGTCGGCGGCGGCCAGCGCGGCGAGCCGCTGCAATTCGTCCTCACCGGCGAGAACATCGACGAGATCGGCCGCCTGTCGCGCGAACTGCAGCAGAAGCTCGCCGCTATGCCCGGCATCGGCCGCGTCGACAGCGACATCCAGCTCGACCTGCCGCAACTGGTGTTCCGCCCCGACCGGCAGCGCATCGCCAACGCCAACCTGTCCACCGCCGACGTCGCGCTGGCGGTGAACATGCTGACCGGCGGCGTGGACATCGCCAAGTTCAACGACGAGCCGGGCGATGGCCAGCGCTATGACATACGCGTCAAGGCGAAGGAAGGCAGCTTTACCCAGCCCAGCGACCTCTCGCGCATCTTCCTGCGCAACCGCGACGGCAAGCTGGTGCGCCTCGATTCCGTGGCGCGCTTCGAGGAAAAGCTCGGCCCTGCCGTGATCGGCCGCTTCGACCTGCAATACGCGGCGACCTTCTACGGCACGCCCTCGATCCCGCTCGGCGACGCCGTGGTGCAGGTGCGCCAGGCCGCCGCGGAACTGCTGCCCGCCGGCTACCAGGTCAAGATGATCGGCCAGGCCGAGGAGTTCGGCAAGACGCAAAAGTACATGAGCTTCGCCTTCGGCCTCGCCCTGGTGCTGCTTTACATGGTGCTGGCGAGCCAGTTCAACAGCTTCCTGCAACCGGCCATCGTCATGCTGGCGCAGCCGCTGGCGGTGGTCGGCGGCATCGCCGCCCTATGGCTGTTCGGCCACACGCTGAACATCTACTCGATGATCGGCCTGACGCTGCTGATCGGCCTCGTCGCCAAGAACTCGATCCTGCTGGTCGACCTCACCAACCAGCGCCGCGAGCAAGGCATGGCGGTCGACGCCGCGCTGCGCAATGCCTGCCCGATCCGCATGCGGCCGGTGCTGATGACTTCGGCCACCGTGATCCTCGCCCTCTTCCCGGCCGCGCTGGGCCTGGGCGCAGGCGCCGAGACCAACCAGCCGCTGTCGATCGCCGTGATCGGCGGCATGATCTCCTCGACCCTGCTGACGCTGGTGGTAGTGCCCGCCGTGTATTCGCTGATCGAAGGGCGGCGCGGCGCAAGGTAAGAGTCGGCGCCCCACAGGGACTTCCTTCGGTCGCTGGCGGGACGGCGGGATAGTGCCCACAACGGAATGATGACATATCCATAGGCGATGACTGCAATCCGAGCCTGGACCTGCCGCCCACTTACGCTGCGACCTTTGCCGACAGAAACAGCAGCAGCGGGTTATCCGGGGATGCCTCAAAACCAAAGTTCCGGTAGTACCCTGCCGCCACTTCATCCAGTGCGTCGACGAACAAGCCAATCCCGCCTGCCTCGGCGTAGATGCGCTGCGCCCGTGTCAGGGCATCGACCAGCAGCAGTTCGCCCAGCCCCTTTCCCTGATACTGCCTATCGACAGCCAGCCGGCCCAAACGTACGCCAGGGAGGCGACTCGGCAACTTCTTGCGCCAGGCTTCCGGCAGATGCCGGCTCTCAAGTTCAGCCAGGGTCAGAGCGTAATAGCCGCAGATGCGGGCAGGCAGTTCCTCGCGAACGGCGACGAATGTCTTTGACAGTCCCTTGTCCTGATGCTGACTAGCGACCTGCCGCAACCAGTCATTCAGTTCCAGGCGACCGCAGTCGAATCCCTGCCGGTCATGATCCCCAGTTAAAGGTCGTACCTGCATCATCTCGCCTGGCTTTCTGGTAACGCTTCAAGGCGGCCTTCAGCTTGGCATTTGGCTTGGGCGGGTTTTCCATCAGGTCGAGCAACCAGTTCCAGTCGCGCGGCGACAGACGAATCACCTCCTCACGCTCGATGACAGTCTGTGCCTCCTTCAGTGCGGCCTGGACCAGAAACTGATTGACCGTGGCGCCGGTTAGTTCGGCCGCACGGCACAGCGTCTCGTAGACCTCGTGTGGAACACGGGCGCCGATACGATCTTGCTTGGCAATGGCAGTACCCATTATTTGCCTCCGACAATTACGTGAGCGCTCAGTATACCACTGTCGCCATTTTGGCGCCAACTTGCTGCCCGACGGACGGTGAAACGGCAGGTCGCCTTCGTCAGGAGTTACCCGCCGCTCACTCCCGGGATATTTTGCTGTCGCCAGGGCTGGTCATGGCCGGCTGCGGTCCAAATATGCCCGTAGAACTCCTGGCAACCATTGGCGGAATGGCGCCACGATCGCCCCTGGGCATCCATGGCGGCAACGCGATTGCCTGGATGCGCCGTCTCGCCAAACCCAAACCTTGCGGCCTCACTGTTCGCGCCCTGTAGCACTCATGTGCTACAGTGGCTTCCGTTAACTTGTTTGGAGTTCGACATGTCCACCACAACGATTCGCCTGCCGGAAGACTTGAAAGCCCGCATCGCGGTGGCAGCGAAACGCGCCGGAACGACAACGCATGGCTTCATTCTCGAAGCGATTGCCGAGAAGGCCGAGCAGGCAGATCACCGCGCTGATTTCGATGCGGTGGCCGAAGCCCGCTACGCCGCCATCGTGGCCACCGGCAAAACCATCCCATGGCAGGAAATGCGCGTCTATCTGGAAGCGCGCATCGCCGGCAAGGCGACGAAGCGCCCGGTGGCGCGCAAGCTGGCGCGCTGAAGGTGTCCCGCATCGAGCTGGCACCCGAGCTCGCGGAGGATTTCGAGCGCATCCTCGATCATCTGGCCAGCCATGAGGTGGCGAACTCCGGTCAGCGCATTGGCGAAATCATTGCTGCCCTGGACATTCTGGTGCAGCAACCGTTGATCGGCCGTCCGGTGGCGAATGCCAAGCGTGAACTGGTGATTGGGCGTCGTTCGCATGGGTATGTGGCCTTGTATCGTTACGTGCCCGAGGTCGATACGGTCTTTGTGCTGGCGATACGCAGCCAGCGCGAGGCCGGCTACTCCGACCGATATTCCGCCGGCTAACGCTTTTGTCTGCCGCCCTGCAGAAGTCGGCGCTGGCGATACGGCGATCCATGGCCGGGGCATCCGTTCCGGCATCGCCAGGTATTCCCTGTATCGCATCCCGCCCTGCGCGCTTGCGCTGACAAATTCCATTTTCATCGTCGCCGCGACCGCGCCTGTCGATTGACCGCGCCGGCGGCTTGCGAGGATACTCGGCGGCTGCCCGGCAACGCATCCCGCAAATCCGCCGGCGCCACCGCCCGATGACCCCGCCCCCGCCCGACCCGCCGCCGCACGGCTTGCTGATCGCCAACCTGTTGGCGCAGATCGCCTTTGGCCTGCTGGCGATGACCATCTGCCTGCCGTCGATGCAGGAATGGGGCGCGATCTTCGGCGCCGGGCAGGCCTCGGTGCAGCTGACGCTGAGCGGCTACCTGGTCGCCTACGGCGTGCTGCAACTGCTGTTTGGCCCGCTGTCGGATCGCCATGGCCGCAAGCGCATCCTGATGGCCGGACTGGCGCTGGCCGGTGTCGGTTCCTTGCTGGCGGCGCTGGCGCCGGACCTGCCGGCACTGATCGCGGCGCGTACGCTGCAGGGCGCCGGCAGCGCCGCCGGCATGGTGGTCGGGCGCGCCATGGTGCAGGACCTGTTCCGCGGGCCCGAGCGCACCCGCGTCATGGCCTGGGTCGGCATGACGCTGGGCTTCTGCCCGCCAATCGCGACCGTCATTGGCGGGCAGTTGCATGTGCGCCTGGGCTGGCAGTCGAACTTCCTGCTGATCGCCGCGCTGGCCGCGGTGCTGCTGGTCGCCGCGTGGCGCGGCCTGCCGACGCACGAGCAAAAGGTGGCGCCCGACACGCACTGGCTCCAAGACATGGGCATCGCCTACGCGCGGCTGGCGCGCGAACCGGCCTTCCTGCTCCATGTCGGCATCCTGGCGCTGACCACGGCGGCCTTCTATGTCTTCCTCGGCGGCGCGCCGATCGTGCTCGGCAGCTACGGCGTCGGTCCGGCCGACATCGGCTGGTACATCATGTGCGTGCCCTTCGCCTACGTTGCCGGCAACTTCCTCACCAGCCGCCTGATCCGCCGTCAGGGCGAACGCCGCATGATGGCGCTGGGCCAGCTGACCGCGGTCGCCGGCATCGCCCTGCTGCTGGCCCTGTCCGGCCTGAAGACGCCGCTGGCGTTCGCGCTGCCCTTGATGCTGCTGGGCATCGGCCATGGATTCCTGATGCCGTCCACCCTGGCCGGCACCGTCGGCGCGGTGCCGGCGCTCGCCGGTGCCGCCGCCGCCGTGGCCGGCCTGATGCAGCAACTGATGGGCGCGCTGGGCGGCTATTCGGTGGGACTGGTGAGCCACGACGACACGGTGAATCTGGGCTTGCTGTTGCTGGCATTCACCCTCGGCGCGATGGCGGCGCAGTTTCTGCTGCATCGGCGCTGAGGCGCGCGGCACCGGCGCCCGCTGTCGATTGCGGTGATCGTCGGCACGATTTCCTCGCCGCCACTCACGCTGGTGGTGGTCCCGGCCGTGTAGTCGCTGGTCGAAGGCCGGCGCGGCGCAACGCAAGAGTCGGCGCCCCACAGGGACTTCCTTCGGTCGCTGGCGGGACGGCGATCAAGTACCCGAAGTCGTCATTCCCGCGAACGCGGGAATCCAGCGGCGTTTGCACCATGACAGTGGATTCCGGGTTCCGCCTCGCGGCCCCGGAATGACGATTCATGGCCGCCAACTACCGTCCTGCAATAGTCGGCGCTGGCGCTACGGCGATATGGGGGCGGCGGGCGCCGTCCCGGCCGATGCCCGCGCCAGGCACTTGCGCTGGCGCTCGTCGACGCGGTTGGCGAACCATTCCGTGGTCAGCTTGCGGGTGATCTTCGGGCTCTTCAGCACGATGCGCGGCAGCATCGCGCGCGGCACGGGCTGGCGCTCGATGCGGTCGGCCAGCTCGAACACGCGCCGGTAAAGCTCGGAACGCTCGAAGGCAAGGCCGTCGTCCTGTTCCAGCGCTTCACGAATCGCGCCATTGCCCAGGTCGAGGCGGCGCCCCAGGGAGCGCACCGCCAGCTCCGTAGCGCCGGGCTTGCCGTCGTCATCGCCGTGGCGCACCAGGTCGCCATCGAGGTCGAGCGGAATGCCCGAAACGATGCTTACCGCATTCTGGAAGGCGGCATTGCGGCTGGCGTAATGGCCGGCATTGAAATCGGCGTAGCGATAGATGAGTTTGTCGTAGGCCGCCGGATAGCCAAGCAGGTGGGCGATACCGAAGTAGAGCCCGCCGCGCCGGGAAAACACCTCATGGCGGATCGACCCGACCATCGGATAGGGGTAGCTGCGCTCCTGCATGTGACGTTCGGCGAAGGCGATGCCAACCTGCATCGGCCCACCGGTGCGCACCGGGTTCCAGGCGGCAAAGAGGCGCTTGCCCAGCGGCACGCGATCGATCAGGTCCTCGAAGATCAGGCTCAGGTCCTGCTCGGTCTTCACCGCGTCGATACGTTCGGCGTAGCTCTTGCCGTTGGACGACGGCAGCATGAGCGCCAGACGCACGGCGGCGGCCGGCACGCCCAGGCGCTCGGCGCGGCGATCGATCTCGCCCCAGGCGATCTGCCCCAGTTTGGGCACCTCGGGATCGGCGCGATAGGTCGATTCCTGCTCGATCACGGCCAGCACCGCGCAGATGTTCGCCGGAGTCGGCGCGATTTCCAGAGCGGACAGTGCCGCGTAAATGTCCGTTGCCCAGCCGGCGCGATCCGGCGTGCCCGCCGGCATCAGGCCGGCGATCTGCGCGCGGACGTCGGCGGGACGCGGCGGCGGCGCTTCGCGCAATGGCGCGTCGCCCGCGCAACCGGCGAGCAGGGCGAGGCAAAGCACGGCCGGCCCGATGCCGAAACGGCGCGCCTGGATAAGGAGGAAGAACAGGCCGGATACCGGTTTCATGGTCGATCGATGGAATGGCGATTGCGGTGAACTCTAGTGGAAGCCCGGGCAAAAAGCATGGCCTGCGCAGTCCGCGCCCCGCGCCGCCATGAAAAACCCCGCCGCAACGGGGTTCCGGAGGCTGGGAATCCGGCGGGAATCCGGTGGGGAGTCCGGGGTCAGCCTACGGATTCCGCACGCAAGAGGCCAACCAGTTCCGCCAGGCCGATGGCTTGCGCGCCATGGCGCAGCGGGAACTTCTCGCTGCCGGGGTAGACCACGTAGCGCTGCGTGACGCGCAGGTCGTCGCAAGCCTGCGCAAAGCCTTTTGCCGGACTCGGGGTGCTTGAGCGCTTGATCTCGATGGCGATGTCGGTTTGCCCGCCTTTTTCCAGCAGCAAGTCGATTTCGGCGCCGGCATGGGTGCGGAAAAAATACGGCACCCGGCGCGGGGCCGCCGCCAGCACCAGGTTTTCGATGCAATGCCCTTCGAAGCTGAGCCCGCACACCGGGTGCCCGAGCAGATCATCCAGGGTTTCCAGTTCCAGCAGGCCGTGCAGGATGCCGCTGTCGCGCACGTAGACCTTGGGCGACTTGATCAGTCGCTTGCCGACATTGCCGCTCCACGGCCGCAAGCGGCGCAGCAGTTGAAGATCGACCAGCAGGTCGATATAACGATCCACCGTCGGGTTGGCGACGCCCAGCGCGGCGGCCAGGCGCGACTGGTTGAGCAGGCTGCCTTGCTGGTGCGCCAGCATGGTCCACAGGCGGCCGATGGCCTCGGCGGGCAGTCGCGGCGCAAACATCGGCACGTCACGTTCGAGGTAGCTGCGGATGAAATTGCGCCGCCAGTCCAGGCTGCGCCGGTCGTCGCGCGCCAGGAGGCTGTCGGGGAAGCCTCCGCGCAGCCACAGGCTCGTCGCGTCGATCCCGGCCGCACCGGTTTCGCCGATGTCGAACGGCGCGATGTCCAGATAGGCCACCCGCCCGGCGAGGGATTCGCTCGATTGACGCATCAGCTCCAGTGCGGCCGAGCCGAGCAGCAGGAACTGTCCGCTGCGCTGTCCAGCGCTGCGGTTGTCGTCGATGATGCCGCGCAAAACGTCGAATAGGCCCGGAGCACGGTGTATTTCGTCGAGGATCACCAGCTTTCCCCGTTGCGCGCGCAGGTAGCTGTCGGCATCTTCGAGGCGGAGCCGATCGGCGGGCCGTTCGAGGTCGAGGTACACCGTGCCGCCCGGCCAGTTGGCTGCGATATGCCTCGCCAGCGTGGTTTTGCCCACCTGACGCGGCCCCAGCAGCACTACAGCGGCAGCATGGGTCAGCGTCTGGCGAATCGCGGCTTCGGCTTGGCGATCTATCATCATTGTTATTTTAACGATAGACGTTAATATGTCAATATTTAGTAAATTGGATGAGGTTGATTGAACGGAACGACGGTAAGGGCCGTCCGCCTGTCTCCGCTTGCACGAGAAGGGCCGCCGGAACGGGCGTGGCTCCGTCCAGCGCCGGCCTTCAGGCCCTCTCGCGATACGCCCGGCAATCGCGACGAACTCGTCGAACCCCGCAAGAAAGGCGTCGCAGGCATCCGGATCGAAATGCCTGCCGCGCCTGGCGCCGCAAAGAAAAACCCCGCCGCAGCGGGGTTCCGGAACCTGGCGCGGCATGTCGCCGCGACCCTGCCGATTATTTCTTCTCGTCCTTCTTGTCGGACTTCTTCTCGTCCTTCTCGTCGGACTTCTTCCCGGCTTTCTTCGCCTCCTTCTCGGCCCTCTTGGCGTCCTTCTCGGCTTTCTTCGCGTCCTTTTCGGCCTTGGCCGCAGCCTTCTTGTCGGCCTTTTCGTCGGACTTCTTGGCTTCGGGCTTGGCGGCGGGCGCCGCCGCAGCGGCTGGCTTGGCCGGCTCCGCCTTGGCCGCCGGTGTCACGGGTGCGGCCGAGGCGCCCGGCGTGGCCGCCTTTGCCGGCTCGGCCTTCTTCGCGTCGCCCTTGGCGTCGGCCTTGACCGTGGTCGAGCCGGTCAGCGTCACGTCGCCCTTGATCTTGCCGAGCACGCCGGCACCGATGCCCGGCACCTTGTCGAGGTCCTCGACGGTCTTGAATGCGCCGTTCTTGTTGCGGTAGTCGATGATCGCCTTGGCCTTGGCCGGGCCGATGCCGTTGAGCGATTCGAGTTGTTCCTGCGTCGCCGTATTCACATTGACCGCGGCAAGCACATTGAAAGCGGCCAGGGTCAGGCCGACCAGCAGCATGGCAAATTTCTTCATTCCTTGTTCTCCCTTTTTGATTGTGGTGTCGACGCCATGGCCGAACGGCCCGCCAACGACGAAAAAACATCCGGCACGACCGGGCCAGAATGCGCGAAACGACTGCAAGGCGGTTATTCTAGGATCTCCTGTCCAATAAGGAAGTACATTCATGGGATTACTGGATCAAGTCGTCGGGGCCATGTCCGGCCAGCAGGGTGGGGGCGGCAATGCGCTGCTGAGCGGCGTCCTGCAGCTGGTGAATAATCCGCAGACCGGAGGCCTCTCCGGACTGGTCCAGGCCTTCCAGAACGGCGGCATGGGCGACATCGTCAAGTCATGGGTATCGACGGGGCAGAACCTGCCGATTTCCGCCGAGCAGATCCAGAGCGTGCTCGGCAACGAGCAGTTGCAGAGCCTCGCCGCCCAGGCCGGGCTCGACACCGGCCAGCTCTCCGGGCAGCTCGCCCAGTTGCTGCCGCAGGTGGTCGATCGCCTGACGCCGGATGGCACCGTGCCCGAGGGCAGCGACCTGATGTCGCGCGGAATGGAACTGCTCAAGGGCAAGCTGTTCGGCTGACGCGCAAGCCGGCTGCCGATTCGCAAGAGTCGGCGCCGGCGCAACGGCGCTTCACCCGGTATTGCGGCCCCAGGGAAAGCTTTCGCGCGGCGGCAGGTCGCCGCCGCCCTGGCCCAGCGCCTCGGCGATGCGCAGGCCCTCGTTCCATTTCGCCATGCGCTCGGAACGGGCGAAGGAACCGACCTTGAGCTGTCTGACTCCCCAGCCGACGGCCAGATGCACGATGCTGACGTCCTCGGTTTCGCCCGAGCGCGCCGAGACGATGCTCTGCCAGCCGGCCGCGCGGGCCGCATCCAGCGCGGCACGGGTTTCGCTCACCGTGCCGGCCTGGTTGGGCTTGATCAGCGCGGTGTTGCAGGCGCCCTGCGCCGCCGCGCCGGCGATGCGTGCGGCATGGGTGCAGATGAAGTCGTCGGCCACCACCTCGACCCGGCGGCCGGCCGCCGCGGTGAAGCGACGCAGGCCGGCGGCATCGTCCTCGGCCAGGGGATCCTCGATGGCGACCACGGGGTAGCGCGCCAGCCAGCCCAGCAGCATTTCGCACATGCCGTCGGTATCGATCTCGCGGCCGTCGCGCGCGAGGCGGTAGCGCCCGCCGCGGCCGAAATCGGTAGCGGCGATGTCGAGCGAGATCGCCAGGTCCTGGCCCGGTGTGAAGCCGGCGCGCTCGATGGCGCGCAGCAGGAAATCCAGCGCCGCTTCGTTGCCGGCGAAGGCCGGCCACCAGCCGCCCTCGTCGGCGACGCCGGCCAGCAATCCGGCCTCGGCCATCAGCAGCCCGGCGGCGCGATAGACCTCGGCGGTCCACTCCAGCGCCTGGGCGTAGTCGCCGGCGCCGACCGCGATGACCATGAAATCCTGCACGTCGACGCGGCGCCCGGCGTGCGCGCCGCCACCGAAGATCTGCACTTCCGGCAAGGGCAGCAGGAAACCCTCGCGGCCCGCGCCGAGGTGGCGCCACAGGGGCAGTTTCCGCGTCGCCGCTGCGGCGTGGGCAATCGCCAGCGAGGTGGCGACGATGGCGTTGCCGCCGAGGCGGGCCTTGTTGGGCGTGCCGTCGAGTGCGACCAGGGCCGCATCGAGCGCCGCCTGGTCCATGACGTCGCGCCCGCCGAGCAGGCCGGCGATCTCGCCGTTCACCGCCGCCAGCGCGCCCTGCACGTCGTAGCCGCCGAAGGCCGCACCGCCGTCGCGCCGGTCGACGGCCTCGGCGCTGCCGGTGGAGGCGCCGGCCGGGGCGATGGCGCGCCCGGTCGCGCCGCCGGCGAGCACGATCTCTGTCTCCACGGTCGGCCGCCCGCGCGAATCCCAGACGCGGCGGCCACGAACGGTTTCGATACGGGTACTCACGGCTCGAGTTCCTCCTTCCATGCGGCCAGCACCTGGGCGAGGCGCGATGGCGGTGCGAACAGCAAGGCCCGGGCGCAACGGCGCACCCGGTCCCGCTCCGCATCGTTGCGAATGTACTCGACCGGCGACTTGCCATCGACGCGCGCCAGCATCAGTCCGGGCAGCAGGCTGGCCGCGCGCTGCTCGAGCTCGGCCGCGGGCTCCCAATCCACCTGCGCCAGGTAGGCATCCGCCAGCGCCGCATGACAGGTATGGAAGCCAGCGCTCGCCGCCGGATTCCAGAGGCATTTGAGCATGAGGTGGTTGAGGCAGAAGGCGAGGTCGAAGGCGGGATCGCCGATGCAGGCGCATTCGGCGTCGAGGAGCACCGGTCCTTGCGGCCCGAGCAGGATGTTCTTCGGGCTGACGTCGCCGTGGATCATGGCCAGGCGCAGGGCGCCGGTGCGCCGGCTGAGGCCGAACAGGATCTCGCGCAAGTCCGCATGCCGCGCCGCCGTGGCTTCGAGGTAGGGCTCGAGGCGGATGGCGTGGAAGATGCCGTTGGCCGGAAACTGCGCCGCGACCTGCGCGTTGCCGGCCGTCGCGGCATGGATGCGGCCCAGGCGCCGGCCGACTTCGGATGCGTCGGCGGGATCGGCGTTGCCGTCGCGCAGTTCCGCCTTCCAGAGCCGGAACTGGGCGGGGTCGAGAAAGTCCATGGCACAGAGCATTTCCGCCTCATCGTGCAGCAGTATCCCGGGCACGGCCTGCGGCACGATGCCATGCACGATGCGCATCCAGGCCACCTCGTAGCGGTTGCGCTCAACCGGCGCGGTCCACTCGGCCGCCACCTTGAGCTTGGCCAGGGCGCGCTTGACGCAGAAGGTCCGCTGCGGCGTCGTCACCTTCCAGATGTCGGAGGAAACGCCGCCGGCCAGGGGCTCGAACTCCGCCTGTTCCACGCTCTCGATCAGGCCTGCCCGCAGCAGGGCCGCGACCAGGCGGCCGTCGGGTCGCGCGACGGACGGGCTCACCGGTGCTCAGGCCGCCGCCGGCGGCGGCATCAGCGGCACGGGCTTGCGCTGCATCCGGGAAAAGTCGCTGCGCCCGATCATGTCGCGCAGGAAATCGAGGTTGCGCTGGATTCCCCTGGCATAGGGATCGTCGCCTTCGAAATGTGCCGCAATGTAGCGGTAGGCGTGATCGAACTCGCCCTCGAGGCGCGGCTTGACCAGGTGGTCGTAGAAATAGGGGGTCTTGCGCAGCAGGTCCGCCGGCGTCGGGTAAAGGATCACGGTGTTGCCCTGGTCATCGACCATGCGATCCGCGCCGGCGGCGACGAACTCCTGGAACAGGAAATGGTGGCAGCGTTCGAGGTAGAAGCGTCCGGAAATCTGGCTGATGAGGTCTGAGGTGCCGAGCATCTGCCCCAGCGCGACGACATCCGGGGAATGGTGGCTCAGGGTCTGGTCGGCAGTGCGCGAAAAATTGGTGGTATGGATCAGTTCGGCCAGCTCGGCGTAGCGCGCGTAGGGTCCGGCGGCGAGATAGCCGCGCATGAAGTCGACGCTGCGCTGCTCGTGCTCGTGGATCAGGCAGGCGCCGGCGATACCGGCCTCGGATAGGCGCCGGATGAAGCCTACGTCATGGAACAGCGCCAGCAGCACGCCCAGGGTGGCCAGGTCGGTGCCCAGCGCGCTGCCGTCGCCGCCATGCAGGGCGCGATGACCATCGAGCATGCGCGCCATGGCCAGCGCCGTACTCATGGAATGGCGCAGGTCGTGGTAGGGCGTGTCGCAAGGCAGCAGGCCGGGATAGCGGCCCCAGAAGATATCCTCGATGTCGATGAAGCCGGCACGCAGGATGACTTCGTCGAAATCGCCGTGGCGCCTGACCAGGATGCCGCAGATGGCGTCCGCCACTGCGCCCGGACTGGCCATGTTGACGGTGCCGGTCACGTCGCTCTGGTTGGCGTCGTACAGCATCGAATTCAGGCTTGGAATGCCGCCGTGCGGCTGAAACGGAGAGTCCAGGATGTGATTCCTCAACAAGTCGGTTCAGAGGTCTGTCTTGGTCGGACAAGTATCCCGAGTCTGACCGCGTCCGTCAATCCGGGTTTCCCGCAAACGCCGGCCGGGCGGAAAACCGGATCAATCCAACACCCACGCCAGGGTCAAGGGGATGATCGCCAGCGATGCCGAATTGCCGATCAGCACGATCGAAGCCACGCGCTCCGGCTCCTGTCGGTAGCGCTCGGCAAAGATGTAGTTGAGGACCGCCGGCGGCAGGGCGCCGAACAGCACCAGCATCGCCGCATCGCGCCCGGTCAACCCGAGCAGGTGGTTGGCCAGCAGCGCCACCGCCACGCCGGCCAGCGGCGTGGTGAGCGCTCCGGCGATGCTGATCTTCCAGTCGGCGTGGCGGCTGTCGGTGAGGCGCACGCCGAGCGAGAACAGCAGTAGCGGGATCGATACGTCGCCCAGCATCTTGACGCCCAGCCACAAGGGCTGCCACAGCGGAAACTGCAGCAGGCTCACGGCCAGCCCGGCCAGCGCCGCCCCGATCACCGGTACCCGCCACAGGTTCCACAACCTGGCGTGATGGTCGAGCATCCAGGTGCCGAGCGAGTAGTGCAGGAAGTTTTCGACAAAAAACAGCACCACAGCGGCCGGCAGCGCGGCTTCGCCGAAGGCCAGCACCGCCAGCGGCAGGCCCATGTTGCCGGAGTTCTTGAACATCATCGGCGGCACGAAGGTGTTGGTCGCGACGCCCAGCAGGCGCGCTACCGGCCACGCCAGCAGGCCGGTGCCGAACACCACGAGGGTGGCGCCGAGCAGCAGCGGCAGGTTCTGCGCGATGTCGAAGGACTTGGAGGCGAGTGCCGCGAACACCAGCGCCGGGACGAAGATGTCCATGTTGAGCTGGTTGGCGAAGGCCATGTCGGGCTTCTTCCAGCGTCCGTAGGCGTAGCCCACGGCGACCACGGCATAGATCGGGAAGACGATGCCGGCGATGCGCTCAAACATCCTGGAAACCTCGGTTTAAACCGCTTTCAACACGGAGCACACAGAGACCCGGAGGGCATGGAAAACAACCGCCGATTACCCGCCGGTCAAGTCGTCGCTCCCGCCGAATCCTCCGTGTTCTCTGTGGATTTCTCTGTGTACTCTGTGTCAAAAGAGGTTTTGGTCAGAGCACGTAACGCGAGAGGTCTTCGTTCTTCGCCAGTTCGCCCAGCTTCGCATCGACGTAGGCGCCGTCGATGGCAAGGGTTTCGCCGCCGCGCTTGCCGGCGTCGAAGGAGATTTCCTCGAGCAGCTTTTCCATCACCGTGTACAGCCGGCGCGCGCCGATGTTCTCGGTCTTCTCATTGACCTGGTAGGCGATCTCCGCCAGGCGCTTGATGCCGTCGGCGCCGAATTCCAGCGTCACCTCCTCGGTCGCCAACAAGGCCTGGTACTGGCGCGTCAGGCAGGCATCGGTCTGGGTCAGTATCCGCTCGAAGTCATCGACGGACAGCGAGTCGAGTTCGACCCGGATCGGGAAGCGGCCCTGCAGTTCCGGAATCAGGTCGGAGGGCTTGGCGATGTGGAAGGCGCCGCTGGCGATGAACAGGATGTGGTCGGTCTTGATCATGCCGTACTTGGTCGACACGGTGGTGCCTTCCACCAGCGGCAACAGGTCGCGCTGCACGCCCTGACGCGACACTTCGGCGCCGTGGGCCTCCGAGCGCGAGGCAATCTTGTCGATTTCGTCGAGGAAGACGATGCCGTTCTGCTCGACGTTCTTCAGCGCCTCGGCCTTCACTTCCTCGTCGTTGATCAGGCGCGCGGCCTCCTCGTCGGCCAGCGATTTCATCGCGTCGCGAATCTTCATCTTGCGCACGCGCTTCTTGCCGCCGCCCATGTTCTGGAACATGCCCTGGATCTGCTGCGTCAGGTCTTCCATGCCGGGCGGGGCGAAGATCTCCATGCTGGCCTGGGGCGCGGCGACCTCCACTTCGATTTCCTTGTCGTCCAGTTCGCCCTCGCGCAGCTTCTTGCGGAATTTCTGCCGGGTGCCGGAGTCTTCGCCCACCGTGTCGCCGGCGCCGACTCTTGCAGGCGGCAGCAGCACGTCGAGCACGCGGTCCTCGGCGGCATCCATGGCGCGATCACGCACGATGCGCATGGCGTGTTCGCGGCCGTTCTTGATCGCCGTTTCGGCCAGGTCGCGGATGATGGTGTCCACATCGCGGCCGACGTAGCCGACCTCGGTGAACTTGGTCGCCTCGATCTTGATGAAAGGCGCGTTGGCCAGCCGCGCCAGGCGCCGTGCGATCTCGGTCTTGCCGACGCCGGTGGGACCGATCATCAGGATGTTCTTCGGCGTGATCTCGGTACGCAGCGGCTCGGCCACCTGCATGCGCCGCCAGCGATTGCGCAGCGCGATCGCCACCGCGCGTTTGGCGCGCGACTGGCCGACGATGTGCTTGTCGAGTTCGGAAACAATCTCCGCGGGGGTCATCTGACTCATTTAGTCGCCCTCCCCCCGGCCCCCTGCCCAAGGCAGGGGGTGATGGCGGTTCGCCGCTGCGCGGCTCCGAGAGTTGCCTGCGCTCCCCTTGGGGCGACCCGGCGAAGAGCGCTCATTCCAGAACCTCGATCAGGTGGTTCTGGTTGGTGTAAATGCACAGGTCGCCGGCGATCTCGAGGGACTTCTTGACGATTTCCGCCGGTGTCAGCGTGGTGTTTTCGAGCAGCGCGCGCGCCGCCGACTGGGCGTAGGCGCCGCCGCTGCCGATGGCGACGATGCCGTGTTCCGGCTCCAGCACGTCGCCGTTGCCGGTGATGACCAGCGAATGGTCGCGGTCGGCGACGGAGAGCATGGCTTCGAGGCGGCGCAGCATGCGATCGGTGCGCCAGTCCTTGGCCAGTTCCACGGCGGCGCGCATGAGCTTGCCCTGGTGCTGCTCCAGCTTGGCCTCGAAGCGCTCGAACAGGGTGAAGGCGTCGGCGGTGCCGCCGGCGAAGCCGGCCAGGATGCGCTCGTTGTAGAGCCGCCGCACCTTGCGCGCGGTGGCCTTGATGACGATGTTGCCCAGCGTCACCTGGCCGTCGCCGCCCAGCGCGACGCAATTGCCGCGGCGCACGGACAGGATGGTGGTGCCGTGATATTGCTCCATTGAGTTCCCCGCGAATCGGTTCAGATGGCCTTGGCGCGCAGTTCCGCGACGTCGGCGAAGCCCTGCAGTTCGAGATAGGCGGCGATCAGCGTGCTCAGTCCGACGATGCGCAGCGTCTTGCCCGCCGCCTGCAGGCGCTTGAGCACCTCGAGCAGGCTTTTCGCGCTGGGCGGGTCGATGCGCACCAGCTTTCGCGCATCAATGTCGTATTCCTCGCGCCCGGCAAGCACGGCTTCCAGCGGAGCGAAGTCGGCCACAGCCGCACCCAGCAACTGATCGTGCAGGCTGAAGCCCTCGGCCTTGGGCGGCGGCCCCGACGAGAGTTCCGGCGCGACGTCGCTGCGCACGGGCAGGGCCTCCCAGGAAGGCGGCGAGACCTCGAAGGTGATGGCGTAGTTCACCGCCGCCTCTTCGAAAGCTTCCTGCCGATAGGCCTGCTGGTAGAGCTCGAGCAGCAGCAGCCACATCGCCTCGTTGCTGCGCTCGCCCACCACCAGCTTGGCCGAGAGGATCTGCGCCAGGTGCTCGGGGCTGCCGAAAACAAATTCCTTGCGGGCCTTTTTCAGCGCGGCGAGGGCGCGCATCAGCAATGTCGCGCCGTCGTTGTCGGCGTCCTCGAGCTTGGCCAGGTCCATGCGCACCATGGTGCTGGTCGCCGCCAGTTTCATGGTCTGCTTGAGCACTTCGCCGACGCGTGCATTGAGCGCGCCGGTGAGCGAGACGTGGGCGCGGCCGCCGGTGGTTTCCGTGGCACTGTGCTCGCTTTCGGCCGCCGCGGTCCACGCCGGCGGCGACTTCTCGAAGCGCCGCGCGAAGGTCAGCGCCAGCGCCTCGAAGGCGGGCCGGCGACCGAGAACCTGCAGCAGGTCGAACAGGCCGCCCCAGGCACGCAGCGCGGCATCGCCGAGATCCTCGCCGCTCTTGATGGCAGACTCCAGCCGGCGCATGGCTTCCAGTTCCTGCCCGGTGGCATACATGGTCGCCGCCTCGGCCAATGCCGGCGGCAAGGGCGCGCGCACCGGCGGCGGCGGCGAGGACGACGGGGGCGGAGACGGCTCGTTCAGCGGTACCAGCGCGAGTTCGGACGCGGCCGGCTGCGCCGGCGGCGTATCGAACGCGCCGGGCACCGTGAAATCGAGGGACATCAGATCGTCTTCGTCTGCCACAGATCTGCCGCAGCTTCCGTCGCGCTGCACGTGTTGGGGACCGGTCAGTATAACCTGCGCCCATGTGGCCGGAACAGGCAAAGCCCGGCCATTGCGATCAGGCACATGCAGCAGGTCACGGCCGCGCCGGCAGGCAGGTCGGCGAATAACGAAAGCCCAAGGCCAGCGGCATAGGCCAGAGCCCCTGCCAGCCACGCCGCCGCAATCCGGTGGCGGCCACCGGCGCCATGCGTCGCCACCGCCGGCGCGATCAGGCTGGCGAACACCAGCAGCACGCCCACCAGTTGCACCGATGCGGTCACCGTCAACGCGAACAGGCAATGGAAGGCCAGCCGATTGTGCCTGCCGAATCGCGACCGCAGCGCCCATGCGACGAGGACAATGGCGTAGAGCGCCGCCACGGCCGCCAGCCCGCGCCAGCCGACCCAGAGTATCTGGCCGGCCAGCAGGTCGCGCAGGTGCTCGCCGCCGTGCGGATTGCCGGCCAGCAGCAAGATTCCCGCGGCCGCCGCGAGAACGAACAGCAGCCCGATCAGCGCCTCCTGGATCTGCGGCCAGCGGCGCTCGGTCCACGTCAGCGCGGCGGCACCGAGCAGTGCCGCGCCGCCGGCTGCAAGCTGCGCGCCGACGCCGCCCCAGAGCTCGTCGAGATGAAACAGGCCGGCCGCGATCACGCCGAGGGCCGCGACCTGGGCGATGGCGAGATCGATGAAGATGATGCCGCGACGCAGCACTTCGATCCCGAGCGGCACGTGGGTTGCCAGCACCAGGAGTCCCGCCACCATCGGCGCGATGAGCAGGCCCAAATCCAGCGGGGACGGCGTCATGCTCATTTGAGGGGCAGCAGCAGTCGCGCCACCGTATCGTCGAACAGCGTCGCCAGATCCTTCGCCGGCGGAGTACCGCCGACAGTAAAGGGCAGCACGACAACGGGCAGCCTGGTTTCGGCCGACAGCCACTCGGCGGGACGTGCCGAGTTGTAGGCAGCGCGGATCACCATGCGCGGCTTGCTGGTCGCCACCTGGTCGCGCACCCGCGCGAGGTGGGCCACCGAGGGTTCGACGCCGGGCTTGGGCTCGAGGGTCGCTACCTCGCGCATCCCCAACCAGTCGTAGAGGTAGACCCAGGCCTTGTGCTGAGAGACCACGGCGACGCCCTTGAGCGGCGCGGCCTGCGCCTCCCACTGCCGGATGCGCGCCCGCCAGCGTTCGGCGAAGGCAGCGTAGCCGCTTCGATAGGTGGCGGCATTGGCGGGATCGAGGAGCGCCAGCCGCGCTGCCAGCGCCTCGCCGATGGCGAGGAAGTGGCGCGGATCGGTCTGGATGTGCGGGTTGCCGTCGGCATGCACGTCGCCCTCGGCACGATCCAGCTTGCCTGGAACTTCCAGCATGCGGACGAAGGCCGCCGCTTCGAAGTACCCGGGCTGGCCAGCCTGGATGCGCGGGTTGCCCGATTCCCGCAACACGACCGGGAGCCAGCCGATTTCCAGTTCGGCGCCGGTGGCCAGCAACAGGTCGGCATTGCGTGCGCGCGCGATCAGCGAGGGCCGCGCATCGACGTGATGCGGATCCTGCAGGGCGGTCGTGGCCGAGACGGCCCTGACCCTTTCGCCGCCGATCTCCTGCGCCAGCGCGGCCCATTCCGGCACTGTGCTGAACACATTGAGCGCCGCCTGCGCCGGCAGCGCCAGCATGACAAACAGTAATAGAACGAAACGCATCGCTCTGCTCCTTAACGTGCAAACGGGATGGGTCAGTGGTGATATCGAGCGCAGCGAGCCGATCGGTAACCCCCCGCGAGGGGCGAGGCGGGAATTCGCAACGCATGCGTTGCGCCGCCGCAGCCGGCTGGCTGTGCAAAGCCAGCCGTGGGCCGCGTAGCGGAAGGGGGGCGGGCCGACTTTGCTCGCCCACGGGCAGGGAATGGTGCGAACGCTCCATGATCTGCGGGTGGTATTCGAAGCCATGGGCGTTAAAACTTGTGCGCGCCATGGGCGCCCAGGCTCATGATGTACTGCAGCGTGACCTGGTTGTCGGTCACCCCCATCGTCGCCCGGTCACGCGCGTACTGCAGGCGCAGGCGCGAGAATTCCGAGTTGCTCCAGTCCAGCATCACGCTATCGCGGCGCGGCTTGAAGTCGGCGAAGTAGTGATTGCCGGCATCGAGCAGGCCGAATACCGTGGCATCGTCGAAGGACTTGCTGCCCCTAGCCAGCCAATCGTGGCGATAGCCCACGCGCCACTGCGGCATGAACTGGAAGACGGCCGAGGCATAGCCGCCGCTCTGGCGGGTCGCCAGATCGCCCAGCGCCGCGCCGCCGGTGCAGGTGGTGGGGCTGGCCGCGTCGGCGTCATCGCAGCGCCAGGTGCCCTTTTCGGTGCGGCGGAAAACCTCGCCCTGCAGTTTCAGGCTGCGCTCCGAGGCATTGCCGTTCGGCGCCCACTTCCAGACAAAGTCGGCGATGGCGGTACGGCTCTTGCCGCTGAAGAAGCTCTCTGCCTCGACCCCACCGGTGTCCTCGAAATGCGCGGCGCGGTCGGCCGCCCTGGTATTCAGCAGGGACAGCCCGGCCTGCCACGCATGCGACGCCCCGACGTCACCTCCGGCTTTGGCGAAGATGGCGCCAGCGCCACTGCCGTTCTTGTTGCGGTCGGTGCCGGGGAAGTTGGCGCCGCGACCAACTTCGGCGCCGAATTGCAGCATGAAAGGCGTCGGGGCCAGCCATTTCACCTGCAGGCCGTCCTGTCGGTAACCTTCGTTGCCGAACAGCACCTTCTGCATCAGGGTGGCATCGGCGAAGTCCCACTCGTGCGGATGCCGGGCGTTCTGGTAGCCGATGTCCGAGGCGAAGCGGCCGCCGCGCACGCTGAATCCGTTGCCCAGCCCAAGCGTCGAAACGCTGGCTTCCTCGACTTCCACCTCGCCGGCGCCGGTCACGGCGAAGCGGGCGACGCCGCGGAAGCTGGGATCGATGTTGGCCGAGAACATCAGCTCGGAATGCTCCAGCGAGACGCCGCGCCGATCGCCGCCATGGTCGTGGCCGGAGGGCCAGTAGCCGGAAACGACTCGCTCGGGCACGTCCTGCATGCGCTTGGCCTGGCCTTGCAGGACGAGGCCGATTTCCGGATTGAAGGCGCTGGCCTTTCCTTCGCCGGCGCGCGCCGTTTGCGTCGTCGCCTTGTCGGCAGCGGCCTTGGCCTGGGTCGAAGTGGATTCGGCCTGCACCAGGCGCTTCTCCAGTGCGTTGATGCGCTGCTCGTAGGCATTCTTCATCTGCGCGATTTCCTCGCGCAGGGCTTTAAGGTCGGCATCCGCGGCGATTGCGGGAAATGCCGAGAGCGCGCCGGCGGCAGCCAGCGCGAACACTGAAACTCGGTTCATGACGTACTCCAGGTAGACAGGGACAGGCCCGACGCATCGCGCCGGGCGGAAACATCCGGATCAGGCCTGGAACGGGGGAGGTGCGCGGCTGCGAAAGGCGGCGCGCGAGCCGAAAGTCGGCGCTGGCGACACGGCGCCGGGAAATCCTTGATCGCCGCTACGGGGATCGAAACGGGCTGGCTGCCCGCCAGCGGGCAATGCAGCGGCGCCGAGGCCGCTGGCGCAGGCGGCGCAGGCGTGGGTCAGCGCTTCGGCGCCGCCATGCTCGCTGTCTTCGTCGCTGGCACCGACATCGGCGCCGGCGACGGCATGGGCAAGGGCGTCACCAACATGGCCGACCATGTGCGCCAGCGCCAGTTGCTGGCCGAACAGCAACTGCAGCACCAGCCAGCAGGCCAGCAAGACATGATGGCGCGAGCGCCTCATGCCGAACTCATGACGCCAGTGCGCCGCAGCCGGCACACAAACCGCGCAGGTCGAACTCGACCTGCTGCAGGCGGAAGCCGCGCGGCAACCTGGGCGGCGGCGGCGGCTCGGCCTTGAGGCAGAACACCCCGCCGCAACCGGTGCAGCGGAAATGGACGTGCTTGGCATGCTGGCGCTGCGCCCCGGCGGCGGAGAAGCGGAACACGCCGCGCGTATCCACCGCCTTCAGCGCCAGGCCGCAGGCCACCAGCGAATCGAGCACGCGGTAGAGCGTGACGCGGTCGATCGCGCCATCGCCGGCGCCGGCAGGCAGCGCTTCCATTTCCGCATGCGACAGCGGCTGGCGCGCCGCGCGCAGCGCGTCGAGCACGCGCACCCGGCCACGCGTCACCTTGACGCCGGCGGCGCGGATCAGTTCGGACGACAGGGTGTCTTCGGCGGTAGCGGATGCACGGGCCATGTGTGCATGAAACCATAGCCCGCCGGCAAATGCAACACTGTTGCATTAGTGGCCTTGCTGTGATTGAATGGCGCCTCCCGTTCCACGGCGCCCGCACCAACCAGCCCCGATGTCCGCACCCCTGCTCACCCAGATCGTCCTCGCCTGCCTGCTCGGCGGCCTGCTCAGCGTGGCCGCCGCCGCGCTGGTGATGTTCGGCCTGCCGCGCAAGTGGCTCGGCTTCACGGTGAGCTTTTCCACCGGCCTGCTGCTGGCGACGGCGACGCTGCACCTGCTGCCCGAGGCGCTGGAAAGCGGCCTCACGCCGCGCGAGGTGTTCCCGCTGCTGCTGGGCGGCATCCTTGCCTTCTTCATGCTGGAAAAATACGCGCTGTGGCGCCACGCCCACGCCACTGCCGATTCCGACATGCACCAGGACGGCCACCAGTGCGACGACCACACCCACAGTCACCACCATCTGCATGGTGCCGCCGGCAGCCAGGGCGAGACCTTGTCGATCCTGGTCGGCGACGGCTTCCACAATTTCACCGACGGCCTGCTGATCGCGGCGGCCTTCCTCGCCGATCCCGCGCTGGGCTGGGGCACCACGCTGGCCATCATCGCCCACGAGGTGCCGCAGGAAGCCGGCGACTTCGCCATCCTTCTCGCCGCTGGCTGGAAGCGCGGCCGCGCGCTGCTGTGGAACGGCGTGTCCAGCCTGACCGCGGTGGCCGGCGGCATCATCGGCTATTTTGCCTTCGACAATGCCCGCGACTGGGTCCCCTACATCCTCACCATCACCGCCGCGAGCTTCCTTTACATCGCGATTGCCGACCTGATGCCGCGCCTCAAGCGCGAGACCAAATCGGTCGGCTGGCACGGCCTGCTGCTCGCCGCCGGCATCGCCGTGGTGGTGTTCGGCAGCGGCGGCCATTCGCATTGACCAAGCACGGAGAATCCACCATGCGCCCGACACATTTGCTCGCCCTGCTCGCCATCCTGTCACTACCTGCCCATGCCCAGCACGCGCACGGCGAGGGCAAGCTCGACGTGGTGATCGACAAGGACAGCGTCGCCATCAACCTGGAGTTGCCGCTGGACGCCGCCGTCGGCTTCGAACGTGCGCCAAAGAACGACCGCGAAAAGGCGGCGCTCGCCGCTGCGGAAAAGGCGCTCGGCGATGCGGCGCTGTTCCTGCCGACGCCGGCCGCCAACTGCAAGGCGCAGCTGCCCAAGGTCGTCATGCCGGCATTCGGCGCCAAGGCCGGAGCCGATGACCATGGCGACATCGATGCGAGCTACGCCTTCCGCTGCGCCAACCCGGCAGCGCTGAAATCCATCGAGACAGGCATCTTCAAGAATTTCAAGCGCCTCTACCGTCTGGAAGCGCAGCGCGTCGGGCCGACCGGGCAGGGCGCGGCGCGGCTGACGCCGAAGAATCCGGTGCTCGCCTGGTAGCGGCGAACACATGACGGCATCAGTAAGCTTGAAACCACCGTTCGGGCTGAGCTTGTCGAAGCCCTGCGCCCTTCGACAAGCTCAGGGCGAACGGCCAAGTGGATTGCAGCCGACTCAATAATCCATGACGGCGCTGCGAATCACCAATCTGGTATTTCGCTGGCCGCGACAGGCGGCGTCCTGCCTCGACATTCCGCGCTTCGAACTCGCCGCCGGCGAACGGGTCTTCCTGCACGGCGCCAGCGGCAGCGGCAAGAGCACCCTGCTCGGCCTGCTCGGCGGCGTCGCGCTGCCGCAGCAGGGCCACATCGATCTGCTCGGCACCGACATCACGCGACTCTCCAGCCGCGCGCGCGACCGCTTCCGCGCCGACCACATCGGTTTCCTGTTCCAGCAATTCAACCTGCTGCCCTGGCTGCCGGCGATCGACAACGTGTTGCTGCCCTGCACCTTTTCCGTACGCCGCCGCGAGCGCGCCGGAGCCGACCCGCGCACCGAAGCCGAGCGCATGCTGCGCCACCTCGACCTGCAGCCAGAAAGCTGGCGCAAGCCGGCTGGCGAACTTTCCGTCGGCCAGCAGCAGCGCGTCGCAGCGGCGCGCGCGCTGATCGGCCGCCCGGAAATCCTGATCGCCGACGAACCGACCTCGGCGCTCGACGCCGAACGCCAGCAGGTCTTCATCGACCTGCTGCTGCAGGAATCGGCGGCGGTCGGCGCCGCGCTGGTCTTCGTCAGCCATGACCAGCGCCTGGCCGGGCATTTCGATCGCAGCGTCGCCTTGCATGACATCAGCCTCGCTGCACCGGAGCGGAAGGAATGAAGGCCGTGCTGCGCCTCGCCGCCCTTTCTGCCTGGAGCCGGCGCCTGACGCTGGGTCTGACCCTGGTCGCCATCGCGCTGGCGGTGACGCTGCTGCTCGCGGTCGAGCGCCTGCGGGTCGACGCGCGGCAGAGCTTCACGCAATCGGTGTCCGGCGTCGATCTCGTGATCGGCGCACGTACCGGCAGCGTGCAATTGATGCTCTACGCGGTATTCCATGCCGGCGCAGCGAACAACGGCATCGGCTGGGACAGCTACCGCGCGATCGCCAGCCACCCGGCGGTGGAATGGGCGCTGCCCCTGGCGCTGGGCGATTCGCATCGCGGCTTCCCCGTGCTGGGCACCAGCGCCGACTATTTCCGGCTGTTCCGCCACGGCGACCGCGAAGCGCTCATGTTCGCCGACGGCCAGCCCTTCGCCGGCATGTTCGAAGCGGTGCTCGGCAGCGAGGTGGCGCGCCGCCTGGGCTATCGCAGTGGCGACACCATCACGCTCAACCACGGTCTCGCCGAGTTCGGTCCCGCGCACGGCGACAAGCCCTTCCGCGTCGCCGGCATCCTCGCGCCGACCGGCACGCCGGTGGACCGCACGGTGCATGTCAGCCTGGAAGCCATCAGTGCGCTACACCTCGACTGGATCGGCGGCGCCCCGGTGCCGGGCCTGACCATACCCGCCGAGCATGTCGCAAAGTTCGACCTGCAGCCGAAGCAGATCACCGCGGCGCTGGTCGGCCTCAAGCAGCGCGGCGACGTATTCCGCATGCAGCGCTTCGTCAACCAGTATCGCGGCGAGCCGCTGCTGGCGGTGCTGCCCGGCGTCGCGCTGGACGAGTTGTGGCAGAGCATCGCGCTGATGGAACGCACCCTGCTCGCCGTCTCCGCGCTGGTGGTGCTGGTCGGACTGGCAGGCCTGGCGGCGACGCTGCTGGCAGGGCTCAACGAGCGCCGCCGCGAACTCGCCATCCTGCGCGCGCTGGGCGCCGGCCCGGGCGACATGTTCCTGATGCTGACCGCCGAAGGCGTGCTGGTCACCACGGCCGGCGCGCTGCTCGGCCTGGTGCTGCTGACCATCGGCAGCAGCCTCGCCGCGCCCTGGCTGCTGGACCGCCTCGGCGTGGTGCTTGGCACGCGCTGGCCTGGAAATGAGGAACTCGCCCTGATCGGCGCGGTCATTGCCACCGGACTCTTCGCCAGCCTGATCCCGGGCTGGCGCGCGTGGCGCATGTCGCTGGCCGACGGACTGACCCCAAAACTGTGAGAACACCCATGCGAAAGCTTCTGCTCCTGCTCGCCCTCTGCCTCGCCCTGCCGCTGCACGCGGCCGAAGACTACAAGCAGATCAAATGGGAGGCGCTGGTGCCCAAGGGCTGGGATCCGGCCAAGGACCTCAAGGCGCTCGACCTCGGCAAGCTGCAGGACTCCGACCCGCGCGCCATGGAAGCACTGGAGAAGATGCGCGCGCTATGGGATGCGGCGCCCACCGAGCCGACAATGGCCGGAGCAAGGGTCAAACTGCCGGGTTTCGCGATTCCGCTGGAGAACAAGGGCGGCAAGGTATCCGAATTCCTGCTGGTGCCCTACTTCGGCGCCTGCATCCACAGCCCGCCGCCACCGGCCAACCAGATCATCCATGTCGTGACCAGCAAGCCCGTGAGCAACCTGCACAGCATGGACACAGTCATGGTCAGCGGCACCATGAGCCTGAAATACTCCAATACGCCCTGGGGCTCGGCCGGCTACCGACTGACGCTGGAACGCATGGAAAACTTCAACCCGGCACCGCCGCCGGAGGAGAAGCGCAAGCGTTAAACGAGCCGTCAAGGTCGGCGCTCACGAAAAGTCGGCGCTGACGGTACGGCGTCCGCAAGGGATACCGTCTCCGGCCCGGCCGGAGACATAAATTTCAATCCACCTGCAGCAGCAGGCCCTTGAGGTACTCGCCTTCGGGGAAAGCCAGATCGACCGGATGGTCGGCGGCGCCGTGCAGGCGCTGCACGATGCGTGCGGTGCGCCCGGCGTCGAGCGCGGCGCCGGCGACGATCTTGCGGAACAGCTCGGCATCGACGCCGCCCGAACACGAGTACGTCATCAGCAATCCACCCGGCGCCAGCAGTTGCATGGCATGCAGGTTGATGTCCTTGTAGGCGCGCGCGGCGCGGTCGGCATGCGCCGCCGTGTTGGCGAACTTCGGCGGGTCGAGGATGACGAGCTCGTAGCGCTCGCCGGCCGCGCGCAGGCTGCGCAGTTCGGCGAAGACATCGGCTTCGCGCCAGATCGCGCGCGTCGCGTCGAGCTGCGGATTGAGGGCCAGATTGCGCTGCGCGGTGGCCAGTGCCGGGCCGGAACTGTCCACCGACACCACCTCGCGCGCGCCGCCGGCCAATGCCTGCAGCGAGAATCCGGCCGTATAGCAGAAGCAGTTGAGCACGCGCCGGTCGCGCGCCAGTTTGGCGACGCGACGGCGATTCTCGCGCTGGTCGAGGTAGAAGCCGGTCTTGTGGCCGCCGACGATGTCGACCGCCATGCGCACGTCGTTTTCGGCGATCACGATACCGCCTTCGGGCGCACCGCCATGCAGCCAGCCGGTGACCGCTTCGAGGCCTTCGAGACTGCGCACCTCGACGTCGGAACGTTCGTAGATGCGCGCGCAGCCGGTAGCTTTCTGCAAGGAGTCGGCGATGGCGGCACGCCACTTGTCGGCGCCCACCGTGGTCAATTGCACCACCACGGTGTCGCCGTAGCGATCGGCGATGATGCCGGGCAGCCCGTCGGATTCGGCGTGGATCAGGCGCAGGCCCTGCTGCCCGGCAAGCTCCGGCAGGGCGTCGCGACGCGCCACCGAGGCCGCCACGCGGCGCTTGAAGAAGGCATGGTCGATGGTCTCGTCGGCGGCGAAGCTCCACATCCGGGCGCGGATCTGCGAGGCGGGGCTCCAGGCCGCACGGCCCAGCGGGCGACCATCGTGGGAAACGACATCAACCGTGTCGCCCGGCCGCGCGCGGCCGTCGAGCCGGGCGACGGCGCCGGAGAACAGCCACGGGTGGCGGCGCAGGACGGATTTTTCCTTGCCGGGATGGAGGATCAGGGTAGCCATGGCGTCATTGTGCGGCGGAATCGCAGGGCGTGCTCAGCGCGCCCTGCGCCAAGGCGCGCTGCCGAATTCCTCGACCAGAAAATCGACCATCGCGCGCACCTTGGGCGACAGGTTGCGTCCGCTGGGATAGGTGGCGAACAGCGGCACCGGTTCGACGTGGTGCCAGTCGGTGAGGATCGGCACCAGACTGCCGGCGCGGATCGCGTCGGCGACCACCACGTCGGACAGGCGCGTCACACCGACACCAGCCACGGCCAGTTGCAGCACGGTCTCGGCGTTATTGGTGACTACGTTGCCATCGACATGGACGACACGGATGCCGTCGTCGGTATCGAAGGGCCAGCGGCGCAGCGCCGGCAGGCTGGTCATCCACAGGCAGTTGTGGCGCTGCAGTTCGTCCGGCGTGCGCGGCGTGCCGTGGCGCGCCAGGTAGTCGGGCGAGGCGCAGATCACCCGTTCCAGGTTGCAGATGCGCCGCGCCACCAGCGAGGATTCCTCCAGCGGGCCGATGCGGATCGCCAGGTCCACGCCTTCCTGCATCATGTCCAGCCGCTCGTCGCTGATCGTGATGTCGATGCCGACCGCCGGATGGCGCGCCTGGAAGCGCGGAATCGCCGGCGCCAGCTGGTGCATGCCGAAGGTCGAACCGCAATGCAGGCGCAACTGGCCGCGTGGGCTGGCGCCGGCTTCAGCCACTTCGGCCTCGGCCTCGTCCATCGCCGCCAGGATGGCGCGCGCCCTGGCATAGAAGGCCTCGCCCTCAGCCGTCAGTTGCAGGCGGCGCGTGGTCCGCTGCAGCAGGCGGGCACCGAGGCGATCTTCCAGCCGGGTCACCAGCTTCGACAGCGCGGACGGGGTCAAACCCATATCCCGCGCTGCAGCAGAGAACCCCCCGGTTTCCACGGCACGAACAAAGGCAGTCATCTCGCCAGCACGATCCATGGGGCTATTATGGAATAATATTCACTAATGTTGTGCCTTATGTATTTATTGTTGTTTCCGATAAAAGTAATTACATTGCAGTCATGCGATATTGCATCGCAGCAAAAAAGGAAATGATCATGGACACTTACGACACCAACGAAATCGTCAGGCAAGCCCGGGAAATGCGCGCCGAGGAAATGCGCCGCATCCAGGGACTGATGGCCGCTCGCCTCGTGGTCTATGTCCGACTGCTGGCCGGATCCCTGGCCGATGCCGGCGAGGCCCTGCGCCCCCTGTTCTCCTGGAACCCGCAGAACCTGAAACCCGGCCGCCGCAGCAACGGCCCCTCGCTGCTCGCCCGCGCCAGCCTGTCGCTGCGCACCCTCTTCAGCTGGAATCCGCAGGCGCACTGACCTGACCGTTCCACCCCCGTCTCCTCCTCGGCCTGCACATTCAGGCCGCTCGCCCCACCTGAATCTGGTGGGGCTTTTTTTTGGGCGGTTGGGCTGGCAGCGGCGACCCCGGTGCCGGACTGTCTTTCGGATCGGCTTGCCGGATGCCTGTAAGCTATTGGCAGCAGATCATTTCGGCAATGAGTTGCTACTCCTCGCTTCTCACCGTATCGTCAGCGCCCAAAGGAAGTCCCTGTGGGGCGCCGACTTTTGAAGGCACCAATGCGAGCCCAGTGCAAATGAAAACCACCCTCTACGTACTTCTGGCCCTGCTCGTGGTCGCCATCATTGCGATCCAGTTCGGCGCGCTCGGCGGAAGCCGCCCGGCGGACATCGGCGTCAGCCAGTCGCGCCTGAAGGCTCCGTCATCGACGCCCAACAGCGTCTCCAGCCAGGCCGCGCTCTATCCCGGCCATCCGCAGCGTGACTACGCGGACATCAAGCCGCTGCCGTTGAAGCCCGGCGGTGCGGCACCGTCATTGCGGGTATTGGAAGGCGTGCTGCGGGGCATGCCGGGCATCGAAGTCATCGAGCAGCGGCCCGACTACCTTTACGCCCAGGCACAGACGCACTGGCTGAAGTTCGTCGATGACCTGGAGTTCTGGGTCAATCCGGCGTCCGGCGTGATCGAGCTGCGCAGCGCGAGCCGGATCGGACGCAAGGATTTCGGGGTGAACCGGCAGCGCATCGAGGCGATCCGCGCGGCCTACCTGGCGCAGCCGTAACGCCGCTCAGGCCAGCTCGCGATAACGCCCGCCGTGAAAGACCAGCGGCGCCTTCGACTCGCGCCGGAAATTCTCGACGAAGCCGACCAGGATGAGGTGGTCGCCACCGGGATAGCGGATCTCGTTGCGGCATTCGAACCAGGCGCTGCAGCCGGGCAGCAGCGGAGTGCCGCCGGCGCCGAGCGACGTCGCGATGCCGGCAAAGCGGTCTTCCTGGGCCTGCGAGAAGCGTTGCGAGAATTCGACCTGGTCGGCGGCGAGGATGTTCACCGCGTAGTGGCTGCAGGCCTCGAAGGCGGCCAGCGAGGGCGACGCGAGGCCGAGGCTCCACAGCACCAGCGGCGGCTCCAGTGAAACCGAGGCGAAGGAATTGATGGTGACGCCGACCGGCTGGCCGTCGGCGCCGCGCGCGGTGACCACGGCGACGCCAGTGGCGAACTCGCCCAGCGCGTCGCGCAGGGAACGGCTGTCGAACTGGATGGGGAACGGCTGGTTCATTGGGGTTGACCGTCAAAGGCTCTAAAATCGGCGACTTGTAATTTTTCTGGAGCACCTGATGGGCATCGCCAAACGTATCGGCACTCCGCTTTCCCCTTCCGCGACGCGGGTCATGCTGCTCGGCTGCGGCGAACTGGGCAAGGAAGTCATTATCGCATTGCAGCGGCTGGGCTGCGAAGTCATAGGCGTCGATCGCTACCCCGATGCCCCCGGCATGCAGGTGGCACATCGCAGCCACGTGGTGAATATGACCGACGGCGCCGCGCTGCGTGCGCTGATCGAAAAGGAGCAGCCGGCGCTGGTGGTGCCCGAAATCGAGGCCATCGCCACCGCCGCGCTGGTCGAGATGGAACGCGACGGCGTGGCGGGGCATTTCCCCGAGTTCATTCCCACCGCGCGCGCGGCGCAACTGACCATGAACCGCGAGGGTATCCGGCGCCTGGCCGCCGAGGAACTGGGACTGGCGACATCGCCCTACAAGTTCGCCGACTCGCTGGCCGAGCTGCAGGCCGCGATCGACGGGTCTGACAAACCGGGCATAGGTTATCCCTGCGTGATCAAGCCGGTGATGTCATCCTCCGGCAAGGGCCAGTCGCTGGTGAAGTCGGCGGCCGACGTGCAACAGGCCTGGGACTACTCGCAGGCCGCCGGCCGTGTCGGCGCGGGACGTATCATCGTCGAGGGCTTCATCGATTTCGACTACGAGATCACCCAACTCACGGTGCGCGCCGTCGGCGCCTCGGGCGACGTGGAAACCTTCTTCTGCGAGCCGATCGGCCACGTGCAGGTGAATGGCGATTACGTGGAAAGCTGGCAGCCGATGGCGATGACGCCGGTCGCGCTGCAGAAGTCGCGCGACATGGCCCGTGCCGTGACCTCCAACCTCGGCGGGCGCGGCATCTTCGGCGTAGAGCTGTTCGTCAAGGGCGACCAGGTCTGGTTCTCCGAAGTCAGCCCGCGCCCGCACGACACGGGCCTGGTGACGCTGGCGACGCAGCGGCTCTCGGAATTCGAATTGCATGCGCGGGCGATCCTCGGCCTGCCGGTCGACACCAGCCTGCGCCGGCCCGGCGCCTCGGCGGTGATCTACGGCGGCATGGAGGAAAAGGGTATCGCCTTCGAGGGCGCGGCGGAGGCGCTGCAGGTGCCGGAATCCGACCTGCGCCTGTTCGGCAAGCCGGAAAGCTTCGTCAAGCGGCGCATGGGCGTGGCCGTAGCGAACGCCGACACCACGGACGAAGCGCGGCAACGCGCCAAGCTCGCCGCCAGCCGGGTGAAGCCGGTCAAGGGGTGAGCGTTCCCGCCGGGCCGCCCCAAGGGAACGCCGTCAAGACCATGGAGCCGCGCCAGCGGCGAACCGAGGTCACCCCCTCCCACAGGGAGGGGGCCGGGGGGAAGGCCGTTTCATTGCCTCAGACGCGCAACTTTGCCGCACGCCTGATCCGCTGGCACAAGCGTCACGGCCGCCACGACATGCCGTGGCAGAACACCACCGATCCCTACCGCGTCTGGCTGTCGGAGATCATGCTGCAGCAGACTCAGGTGGCGACCGCGACGCCCTACTACGAGCGCTTCCTGCGGCACTTTCCGCGGCTCGCCGACCTCGCCGCCGCGCCGGTCGAGGATGTCATGGCGCTGTGGAGCGGGCTGGGCTACTACGCCCGCGCGCGCAACCTGCATGCCTGCGCGCTGGCGGTGATGCGCGAGCATGGCGGCGAGTTTCCCCGTCATCCGGACCTCATTGCCGGACTGCCGGGCATCGGCCGCTCCACCGCCAATTCAATTGCGACCTTCTGTTTCGGCGCGCAGGCGCCCATCCTCGACGGCAACGTCAAGCGCGTGCTGTGCCGCGCCTTCGGCATCGAGGGTTTTGCGGGCAACTCTGTGGTGGAGAAGCGCCTGTGGCGACTGGCCGAGGAGTTGATGCCGAAGCGCGATGGAGGCACCTATAACCAGGCGCAGATGGACCTCGGCGCCACCGTCTGCACGCGCGGCAAGCCGCGCTGCGACGCCTGCCCGCTCGATGACATCTGCGTCGCGCGCGCCACGGGCCGCACCGCCGAGCTGCCCGAACCGAAGCCGCGCAAGGCGATCCCGCAGCGCGAGACAACGCTGCTGGTGCTGCGCCACGACGGCCGCATCCTGCTCGAAACCCGCCCGCCGGCGGGCATCTGGGGCGGCCTGCTGTCCCTGCCGGAACTGCCCGAAGCAGCAGACGCACCCCAATGGGCGACGCAACGCTTCGCCTGCCGCGTGATCGCCGTGTCGCCAGCGCCGACTCTTGACCATGCCTTCAGCCACTTCCGCCTGCGCATCACGCCGCTGCTGCTGGACGTCGAGCCGTCATCGGCGGCGATGGAACCCGGCCTGCACTGGACCGCCGGCGAAGATCTCGCCGCCGCCGCGCTGCCGGCACCGGTGCGACGCATTCTCGAAGAGCTTCAAACTTCCGGCAGCAGGCCCTTGCTGTCAAGAAACCGGTAGATGATTTCCAGGCGATCGATGCTGTCATCGATTTCCAGCAGCTTCTGCCGGGCGACGAGCGGGATCGGCAGCAGTTCGGCATAACGCATGCCCAGCCAGCCGGCATCGAAGAAGCGGTGCGGCGTGGCCGGCGCGCCTGGGGCGGTAGCGCCCAGGTCGTCAATGATGGCGCGCAGCAGCGGCACCAGCCGCGCATAGGAGCCGGGCACCGGCAGTACCGGCGGCGACTCGATCAGGTCGACCTCGCCGCGCAGCAGGCCGGAAGGCTCGACCCAGTGGCGGCGCAGGCGAAAGCGCTCACCGCCCTGGGCGACGATGTCGAGCACGCCCAATTGCTGCATGTCCCAGTCGGCGATGTGGGCCAGTGTGCCGATGGCATGCGGCTCGGCCGGCTTTTCGCCGGGACGGGCGACTTCCTCGCCGGCGGCGATCAGGCAGATGCCGAAGGATCCGGACTCCTTGAAGCAGGCCTTCGCCATCTCCATGTAGCGCTGCTCGAAGATGCGCAGCGGCAGCCGTCCGCCGGGGAACAGCACCGAACCGAGGGGGAACAGAGGAACGATCATGGCGTGGGCGGCTCCGTTGATGGTTTGGCCAGCAGGCGCGCGGCGACCAGGCCGTTGATGGTGCCGAACAGCAGCGCCGCCGTGGCAAACAGCGGCAGCAGGTAGAACACGCCGTCATGGGGCACCAGCCAGGCGCGCGCCAGCAGCAACTGGCCGCCGATATGGGCGAAGGCCGCCAGCACGCTGGCCGACACCGGGCCGAAGAAGCGCGGCGGCAGGTATTGCGTTGCCGCCAGCACCGCCAGGCTGCACAGGGCGCCGGCCAGCGCGAGGAAGAAGCCCGGGGCGAGGAACTGGCCGATCACCAGGCTGCCGGCGACCACGCGCAGCAGGCTGACCCAGGCCGCGTCACGCCAGCCATAGCGCGCCAGCACCACCAGCACGATGATGTTGGCCAGCCCCGGCTTGATGCCCGGCAGCGGGCTGGGCAGCGCCGTTTCGGCCACCGACAGCGCGATTGCCGCGGCCGCATAACGCGCAATGCGATAGTCGTCGGCCGTGACCGGCAGTTCAATAGTTGATGGTGTCATAACCGGCATGCGCCCCGCCGCGACCGGCGAGTTGCAGCGTGACGTGGTTCGGCGCGCAGATCGCCACCGCGTTGGCGCGTGTCAGCCATCCCTGCTGCACGCAGTACTGGCGCGGTCCGGGGTCTGAAAGGACGCGGGCGCGGCCGGGCTGAATCTCGATCACGGTGGTGCCGATGGCGCCGGTGACCTCGTACTTGCGCGCCACGTTGAGCGCCAGCTCGGTGACCAGTTGCCCGTCGCGCTTGACGATGGCGCGGTCCGCCACGCCCCCGCGCCACAGCAGAGGGAAGGACGTCGCGGCCAGCGCGGCACAGCACAGCAGCAACAGCCAGTCACCCGGCCTGAGCAGCGTGCGCCAGGGAGCCTGACCCGGGCCCGCCGCCTGCTCCAGCAACTCTCGCAGGCCGTCGGGAATCCTGTCCTTCATTCGATCAGGCTGCGGTGCCGCACCAGCACGCGCGCCGATTCGCCGAAATGCGCGGCCAGTCGTTCGGCGAGATACACCGAACGGTGCTGGCCGCCGGTGCAGCCGATGCCGACCGTCAGGTAGGAACGGTTGTCGCGCACGTAGGCCGGCAGCCAGTCGCCGATGAAGCGGCGCAGGTCGGTTTCCATGCGCGCCACTTCCGGCTGCCCTTCGAGGAAGCGGACCACCTCGGCGTCGCGCCCGGTGAGCGGGCGCAGCGCGGGATCGTAATGCGGGTTCGGCAGGCAGCGCACGTCGAACACCAGGTCGGCGTCGAGCGGGATGCCGTGCTTGAAGCCGAAGGACTCGAACAGCAGTGTCAGCCCGCGCCGTTCGTCGAGCGCGGCGAACTCCTTGATGCTGGCGCGTAGCGCATTCGCGCGCAGGTTGCTGGTATCGATGTGGTGTCCGAGCGAGGCCAGCGTCTCCAGCGCCTCGCGCTCGATGGCGATGGCCTCGGCCAGGGTGACGTCGTCGCCGGCCAGCGGGTGGCGCCGGCGCGTTTCCGAGAAACGCTGGATCAGCACGTCGTCGCGCGCGTCGAGAAACAGGAAGCGCAGCGTGATGCCCTCCGCTTCGAGCTTGCGCAGCTGCGGAGGCAGGGCCGCAATGCTCGACCCGCCACGCATGTCCACCGCCACGGCGACGAGCTTGTGCCCCTCGACCCGGAGATGGGAGACCAGATCCGACAGCAGCGGCGCCGGCAGGTTGTCGACGCAGTAATAGCCGGCATCCTCCAGCACGTTGAGCGCGATGGACTTGCCGGACCCGGAAAGGCCGCTGATGAGCACGACTTGCATGCCCGAAAGAATAGCGGATAACGCGCGGCGCAGGCAGCACGCCGTGCCGCGAGCGCCGACTTTTCGCTTCGCCCGCGACGCGGGATCAGGTGAGTCGCTTCACCACGTCTTCCAGGGAGGCCACCGTGCGATCGACGTTGCCCAGCTTGTCGAGGCCGAACAGGCCAACGCGGAAACTCCTGAAGTCGGCCCCCTCGTCGCACTGCAGCGGCACCCCGGCAGCGGCCTGCAAGCCGAGCGCGACGAACTTCTGCGCCGACTGGATCCCCGGATCTGTGGTGTAGCTGACCACCACGCCGGGCGCTTCGAAGCCGGCCGCGGCAACGCTGGCATAGCCGCGGCCGACGAGCATGGCGCGCACACGCGCGCCCAGTTCCAGTTGCCGGGTGCGCGCCAGCTCCAGGCCGAAGCTTTCGGTGTCGCGCATCGCGTCGCGCACGCGGCGCAGCGCATCGGTGGGCATGGTGGCGTGGTAGGCATGGCCGCCGGTCTCGTAGGTTTCCATGATCTGGCGCCACTTCTTCAGGTCGCAGGCGAAACTGCTGCTGGTTGTCTCCGCCATGCGCGCGATGGCGCGCTCGCCCAAACCAACCAGCCCGGCGCAGGAAGGCCCGCTCCAGCCCTTCTGCGGCGCGCTGATGAGCACATCGACGCCGATCGCGCGCATGTCCACCCAGAGCGCACCGGACGCGATGCAGTCGAGCACGAAGAGGCCGCCGACCTCGCGCACGGCGGCGGCGACGGCGCGCAAGAAATCGTCGGGCAGCAGCATGCCGGAAGCGGTTTCGACGTGCGGCGCGAACACCACGGCCGGGCGCTGAGTACGGATCGCCGCCACCACCTCGGCGATCGGCGCGGGCGCGAACGGCGCCTGCGCCCCCTCGCCTTGCCGCCGCGCCTTGAGCACCGTCGTCGTCGCGGCGAACCCGCCCGTGTCGAGGATCTGCGACCAGCGGAAGCTGAACCAGCCGTTGCGCAGCACCAGGCAGTTCGCACCGCCGGCGAACTGGCGCGCCACGGCTTCCATGGCATAGGTGCCGCCACCGGGCACCACCGCCACGGCGTCCGCGCCATAGGCACGCTTGAGGGTGGCGGAGATGTCCCGCATCACGCCCTGAAAGGCCTTCGACATGTGGTTGAGGGCGCGGTCGGTATAGACCACGGAATATTCGAGGAGCCCGTCGGGGTCCACATCGGGCAGCAGGGCACGCATTTTCAGCTCCATCAAGTCAAGAAAGTTTTCAAGGGATTTCAGAATGTGCCCGGATAGGCGCCGCCGTCGAGCAGCCAGTTCTGCCCGGTGATGAAGCCGGCCTGCGTGGAACACAGCCAGGCGCAGGCCGCGCCGAATTCCTCGGGATTGCCGATGCGGCCCGCCGGAATCGTCGCCACGCGCTCGGCCAGCACCTGTTCGTAGGGCAGGCCGCGCGCCTTGGCCTGGCCACCGATCACCGTGGCGATGCGGTCGGTGTCGAAGAAGCCGGGCAGCAGGTTGTTGATCGTCACGTTGTGCGCCACGGTCTTGCGCGCTAGGCCGGCGACAAAGCCGGTGAGGCCGGAACGCGCTCCGTTCGACAGCCCCAGCACATCGATCGGCATCTTGACGGCGCCCGATGTGATATTCACGATGCGGCCGAACTTCTTCGCGATCATGTGATCTACCGTGGCCTTGATCATTTCGATCGGGGCCAGCATGTTGGCATCGAGCGCGGCGAGCCAGTCGTCGCGCGACCAGTTGCGGAAATCGCCGGGCGGCGGGCCGCCGGCGTTATTGACCAGGATGTCCGGTTGCGGGCAGGCGGCCAGCGCGGCGGCGCGTCCTGCCGCCGTCACGATGTCGGCGGCCACGGCCGTCACGGTGACCCCGGTCGCGGCGCGGATTTCCGCCGCGGTCCTTTCCAAGGCTTCGGCGCCGCGCGCCACCAGCGTGACATTGGCGCCTTCGCGCGCCAGGGCGAAGGCGCAACCACGGCCGAGGCCTTTGCTCGATGCGCAGACCAGCGCGGACTTGCCCTTGATTCCGAGATCCATGTTCAGCCTTTCAGAAATGACGCGACCAAGCGGTTGAAGGTTTCCGGCTGCTCTATGCACGAAAGATGCGATGCAGACGGAATTATTTCGAGCCTCGCGCCGGGGATCGTCGAGGCGATGACTTCCGACATCGCCGGCGGCGTGCCGGGATCGTCGGCGCCGGCGATGACCAGGGTCGGCGCCCGGATCGCGCCTATCCTGGCCGTGATGTCGAGCGTGCGGATTGCGCCGGCGCAGCCGATGTAGCCGGCCGCCGGCGTGGCGGCGATGAGCCTGGCGATGCGTGCCGCCTCGGTAGGCTGCGACGCGCGAAAGCCCGGCGTGAACCAGCGCCCCAGCGTACCCTCGACAACGCCGGCGCAGCCCTGGGCGCGCACGATGGCGATGCGCTCGTCCCACAACGGACCCGCCTCGGGCGGTATGCGGCTGGTGGAATTGGCGATCACCAGCCGCTCCAGGCGCTGTGGTGCCGCGAGTGCAAAGTGCTGGCCGATCATGCCGCCCATCGACAGGCCGACAAAATGCGTGCGCGCTATGTCCAGCGCATCGAGCAACCCGGTGAGGTCGGCCGTGAGCTGGTCGAAGCTGTACGGGCCTTGCGCTGCCGTCGTGCCGCCATGGCCGCGCGTGTCGTAGCGCAGCACCGTGAAAGTCGGCGCCAGCGACACGGCGAGCGCATCCCACATGCTCAGATCGCAGGTCAGCGAGTGCGAGAGCGTGACCCAGGGACCGCTGCCTTCGACCTGGTAGCGAACAGTGATGCCATTCACTTCGATGGTTTTCATGCTGCCTCCAGTTTGGCGACCGACAGGGCCAGCCACTTCATGCCGGCGTTGCCGAAGTTAACTTGCACGCGCGCGTCGGTTCCGCTGCCCTCGGCGTTGATGATGACGCCGAGGCCGAATTTTGCATGCATCACGCTCTGGCCGATGCGGAAGCCGCTGCCGCCGGATGACTCGCTGCGGCGCGGAGTCGCGCCATAAGACGAAGCGCCCGACGGTCCATAGGAACGGCTGGCCGAATCCTGCATGGCGAAGCCGCCTTTGCCGGCGCGCGGCGTCAGCCATTTCACGAGTTCCTCCGGCACTTCGTCGAGGAAGCGCGAGGGCAGGTTGTAGCGAGTCTGGCCGTGCAGCATGCGGGTCTGCGCGAAGCTGAGGTAGAGGCGCTGGCGCGCGCGGGTGACGGCGACATACATGAGGCGCCTTTCCTCTTCCAGGCCTTTGTCTTCATTCATGGAGTTCTCGTGCGGGAACAGGCCGTCCTCCAGGCCGCCGATGAACACCACGTTGAACTCCAGGCCCTTGGCCGAATGCACGGTCATCAGTTGCAGCGCATCGTCGCCCTCGCCGGCCTGATGCTCGCCGGCTTCAAGCGATGCGTGCGCGAGGAAGGACGAGAGGTCGTTGCCGTACTGCCCGGTGATCTCGCCGTCCGGGTCGGGCGTGCCTTCCTCGGCGACGAAGCTCGCGGCGGCGTTGATCAGTTCATCGAGGTTGTCCAGCCGCTCCTGGCCTTCCTTTTCGTTCCGGTAATGGGCGCGCAGGCCGGACAGTTCGAGCACGTGATCGACCAGTTCCTGCAACGGCAGGTGGGCGGCATCACGCAGCGTGACGATGAGTTGCGCGAAGGCGGCGAGCTTGGCGCCGCCGGCGCCACCGACTTGCGGAATCGCCGCGTGCAGGCTGCTGTTGGCTGCCTTGGCGGCGTCCTGCAGGGTTTCCAGGCTGCGCGCGCCGATGCCGCGCGTGGGGAAATTGACGACACGGGCAAACGCCGTGTCGTCGTCGGTGTTGGCGATCAGGCGCAGGTAGGCCAGTGCGTGCTTGATCTCGGCGCGCTCGAAGAAGCGCAGGCCGCCATAGACGCGGTAGGGCAGGCCGGCGCTGAACAGCGCGTGTTCCAGCGCACGCGACTGGGCGTTGCTGCGGTAGAGCAGGGCGATCTCGGCACGGGTGTGACCGTCGCGCTGGAGGGCCTTGACCTCCTCGACGATCCAGCGCGCCTCGTCGCCTTCGCCATAGGCTTCATGGACGCGGATCGGCTCGCCGCTGCCGGCCTCGGTCCACAGGTTCTTGCCCAATCGGTGCGGATTGTTCTTGATGATGGCGTTGGCCGCGTCGAGGATGTTGCCGTGCGAGCGGTAGTTCTGTTCCAGGCGGATCAGGTTCTGCACCTTGAACTCGCGCTCGAAGTCGGCCATGTTGCCGACGTCGGCGCCGCGGAAGGCGTAGATGCTCTGGTCGTCGTCACCCACCGCGAATATGCAGGCGCCCTTGGGCGCCTCCGAATGGTCGCCCCCTTTCCCGGAAAGGGGGTCGGGGGGATTGCTCACACGGGAACCGCCTGCAAGAAGCTTGAGCCAAGCGTATTGCAGGCGGTTCGTGTCCTGGAATTCGTCCACCAAAATATGCTTGAAACGCTCCTGATAGTGCCGGCACAGCGGCTCGTTGCGCTCCAGCAGTTCGTAGGAACGCAGCAGCAGTTCGGCGAAATCGACCACGCCTTCGCGCTGGCACTGCGCTTCGTAGGCTTCGTAGAGTCCGACGCGTTTCCTGGCCCAGTCGTCCCAGGCTTCCACGGCGGCGGGACGCAGGCCCTGCTCCTTCTGCGCGTTGATGAAATGGCACAACTCGCGCGGCGGGAACTTCTCGTCATCGACATTCAGCGATTTCAGCAGGCGCTTGACCGCCGACTGCTGGTCGGCCGAGTCGAGGATCTGGAACAGTTGCGGCAGGCCGGCGTCGCGGTGGTGGGCGCGCAGCAGGCGGTTGCACAGGCCGTGAAAGGTGCCGATCCACATGCCCCTGACGTTGATCGGCAGCATGCCGGCCAGGCGCGTCTGCATTTCCTTGGCCGCCTTGTTGGTGAAGGTCACCGCCAGGATGCCGGGCGGCGACACCTGGCCGGTGGAGATCAGCCAGGCGATGCGCGTCGTCAGCACCCGCGTCTTGCCTGAACCGGCGCCAGCGAGGATCAGGGCATGGACCGGCGGCAGGGTGACGGCCGCCAACTGCGGCGCGTTGAGGTGTGCAAGCAGGGGATTCATGGGCTGGGCCGACGGGTGGAAGCTCGATTATATCGACCGCGCCGCTGCCGCGATCTTCCGGAGTAAGCACTAACAATGGTCGCCGACACCGGAATCAGGAGCAAATACCGAGAATCTTGCATTGCACCATTTTTTGTTGCTTTAGAGCAGTTCGCCCATATGTTGACTGTAGAATCCGTCATGCTGCAATGCACCACATTGTGTACTGGAAAGGCCTGCTCCGCTCACAAGGTCGGGATGGCCCGAACAACAGGAGAACCAACATGAGAACCGCGCCCAAGACACCCAAATTGCTGCCCTGGCTGGCCAAGAAGGCCGGCATCAGCGACGCACGCGCTGCCGTCCTGTGGCACGACGCCGAACGCTGGGCCGCACGTCAGGCGGCACCCGCTTCCTCGACCTACTTCAAGCTCGCGGTGGATCGCCTGATGGAACTGGTCGCCGCGGAATCCCTGCGCCAGGACGCCGCCTCGTTCGGCTGGCGGCCATGGGCGCGCGCTCAGGCCCGCCTATGGGCCGTCTCGATGCAAGTGATGCATGAAGGGTCGGCGCTGACCGCACGGGGCTGGCGCCTGCTCAATGCAGCGGCATCCCGCACCCGGGTTGCCTGAGGCACTCACCGCCTACGACCACAGAGCGCAAGCGGGAGCCGGATCTACTCGTTGACCAGAGCGAACTTGCCGTCCTTGACAGTGAGCAGGACACGCCCGCTGCTGTCGAAACCGGAATGGTCCTGCGGAGTCATGGTGATCATTCCCTGGCTGGCCACAAGGTTCCTGACCCCCTCCAGGGCATCGCGCAGGGCGCTGCGGAATTCCACGGTGCCCGGTTTCGCCTTTTTCGCCGCTTCGGGGATGGCACGCGCCAGCAGCAGTCCGGCATCGTAGGTGCCGGCACCGAATATCGGCGGCCGTGATCCGAATTGCCGCTCGTAGGACGCAACGAATTCCGCCGCGACCCTTTTTACGGCGACATTGTCGGCTATCTCGTCCAACACCAGCAGCAGCGGACCAACCACCAGCGCGCCATCGACCTTCCGGCCCCCGATCTGGAGGAAGGAGCCCGATGCCGAACCATGGGTGTGGTAGATCGTGCCCTTGTAACCTGCATCGATGAGTTGCACATGTGGCAGGGCCGCGCCCGCAGCGACACCGGCAACCAGAATCGCATCAGGTTTCGCCCCAGTGAGCTTGGCTACCTGACCGATGACGCTGGTGTCCTGTCGCGCGTAGCGCTCGTTTGCCACGATCTGGATTCCAGCCTTCTGCGCCATCGGTACGAAGGTGCGGTGCCAGCTTTCGCCATATGGATCGCTGTAACCGATGAAGCCGACCGTCTTGACCCCGCGGCGGGTCATCGCGGCGACCAGCCCTTCGCTGATGATGTCATCGTTGGGATGGGTCTTGAACACCCAGCGCTTTTTTTCATCCATCGGCAGCACCAGCAGTGAATTGCCGATCGGTGCCAGCATCGGTGTCTGGGTCTCGGCGATCATCTGGCCGACGGCGACGCCGTTAGGGGAGCCGGAGGGCCCGACCAGCACGTCGATCCTGTGCTCTGCCGTCAGTTTCTTGAGCAGTTGAACACTCTGTGTCGGATCGCTGGCATCATCGAAGACGATGTACTCGAGGCTCAGATCGCCGATCTTTCTGGGCAGCAGCGCAACCGCGTTCTTCTGCGGAATGCCGACGAAGGCCGTTGGCCCGGTACCTGAAACGATGACGCCGACCCTGACCTGGGCCGCCGCCTCAAGCCCCAGGCCGGCCGCCACCGCCAGGGCCAGGATTCCGGCCAGTTTGCGCGAGATTTTCATTTGCTTCCTCCTTCGCCACGTACCACCTGTCCTGTCGTCCAACGGCAATCCCTCTGCACCGCAGCCGCACGCAGGTTCGCTGGCGCCCGTACCGCGCCTCTTATCAGGCTACCTGACACATACGGCAGTGTCAATACCTTTCCGGCACTCGCTCCCCGGCCCTTGCCACGCGATTGTTTATCAGGTAGCCTGATTCGTGTTCCACATTCATGACCATGCCCGCCATGCCAGACAAGCGCACTTCCATCATCGTCGAGCACCATGCCAACGTGCTGGTACTGACCATCAACCGGGCCCACAAGCGCAACGCGCTGAACGAGGCCACCGTGACCGGTCTTGCCGAAATCCTCGGCGCCCCGCCCGCGGGAACGCGCTGTGCGGTGCTGGCGGCAAAGGGCGAACACTTCAGTGCCGGACTCGACCTCTCGGAACTGGTGCTGCGCGATGCCTACCATGGCGTCCTGCATTCGCGCCTGTGGCACAAATGCCTCGATGCCGTCCAGTTCGCGCCGATACCCGTGGTTGCCGCCCTCCATGGCGCTGTCATCGGCGGCGGACTCGAGCTCGCGGCAGCGGCGCACATCCGCGTCGCCGATGCAACGGCCTACTACGCGCTGCCGGAGGGAGCCCGGGGGATGTATGTGGGCGGTGGCGGATCGGCGCGACTGCCCCGCCTGATCGGCGTCGCGCGCATGGCCGACATGATGCTTACCGGACGCGTGCTGGATGCCGACGAGGGCCTGCAGGCAGGCCTGTCGCAATATCTGGTCAAGGCAGGCACGTCGCTGGCAAAGGCGATGGAACTCGCGGGTCGCATCGCCGAGAACACGGCATTGACCAATTTCGCGCTGACCCAGGTCTTGCCGCGCATTGCGGATTCGCCCCAGGACAGCGGCCTGCTCACCGAATCACTGATCGCGGCCCTGGCGCAAAGCGACCCCGAAGCGAAGAAGCGCCTTGCCGATTTCCTTGAGGGACGAGCCGCCAAGGTTCGGCGCACGCCGCGGCGGGCGGCAAAAACATGACTGCCGCTACGAGCATGGCTCCGGAAGAGGCTTCTTTGCGCGTCGCCATCGTCGGCACGGGGGTCATCGGCGCCAGTTGGGCCGCACACTTCCTCGGGCGGGGTGCGCGCGTAATCGCCACGGATCCGGCTCCGGGGGCGGCGGACCGGTTGCGCGCCGACATCGACCGGATCTGGCCCGGCCTGGAACGGATGGGCATTGCGCCGGGCGCATCGCGTGACCGGCTCGATTTTTCGGCAGACCTTGAGCAGTGCCTGGCTGCGGCCGATTTCGTGCAGGAAAACGCGCCCGAGAACCTTGAAGGCAAGCAGCAACTCATGCAAACGATCGATGCTGCGACCGCGCCCGGTGTCATTGTCGCCAGCAGTTCCTCGGGCCTGCTGCCGACAGAACTGCAGGCGCGCTGTCTGCGCGATCCCGGCCGCATCGTGGTCGGGCACCCCTTCCATCCGCCGCACCTGATGCCGCTGGTCGAGGTGGTGGGCGGTCGCGCCACAGGCGAAGCCACCATCCTGAAGACGCTGGCTTTCTATCGCTCGGTCGGCAAGCATCCGATACACATTCGCAAGGAACTGCCAGGCCATGTCGCCAACCGGCTGCAGGCGGCCCTCTGGCGCGAGGCATTTTCCCTGGTCGAGCAGGGCGCCGCCACGGTGGCGGATATCGACGACGCGATCCGCCATGGCCCCGGCCTGCGCTGGGCCATCCTCGGCCCCTTCCTCACCCTGCACCTGACCGGCGGCAATGGCGGCATGGAAGAGATACTCAAGAAGATGGGGCCCGCCGTGGAAGAATGGTGGGCCGGGTTCCAGACGCCGCGCTTGAACCCCGAACTGGTCGGCAGGGTGGTCGACGGCGTCGAAACCCTGCAGGGGCAGATGGGCGGCGAAGGGCTGGAGGCCTGGCGCGATGACATGTTGAACCGCTTGCTGGCGCTCAGGGCCGAACGCGAGGGCACGGAAGGAAAGGAAGGCGGACATGCGCAATAACGGAATCGGATCCTGGCCAGCCCGCAGGGCACGCACCGCCCCGGACGGCGCCGCCATCATCCATGAGGGCAGGACCTATTCCTTCGCCGAACTGCGTGAGCGCAGCACCCGCCTTGCGCACGCACTCAGAGGCCTCGGCGTCTGTCGCGGCGACCGACTCGGCTACCTCGGCCCCAACCATCCGAGTTACGCGGAAGCGCTTTTCGCGGCCGGCATGCTCGGTGCGGTGTTGCTACCCCTGAATACGCGACTGGCGCCACCCGAACACGACTACATCCTGCGCGATGCCGAGCCGGTGGTGCTGATCTGGTCGGCCGCCAGCGCGCAATCCGTGGCAGCGCTCGGCGCCGACATCCCGGTGCGCCATCTGATCACCCTCGGCCCCGCGTCCGGCAGGTCGCTTGCCTACGAGGACCTGCTCGCCGGCGCCAGCGCAGATCCGCTCGACGAGCCGGTGGCCCTCGATGACCTGTGCATGATCCAATACACCTCGGGAACCAGCGGCAGGCCCAAGGGCGTCATGCTGTCCCACGGCAACGTCACCTGGAACTGCATCAACCTGCTGATCGATGTCGACATTGCGACCGACGAGGTTAACCTGCTCGTGGCACCGATGTTCCACACCGCGGGGATGAACAACGGCTTCCTGCCGCCCTTCCTCAAGGGCGGCGTCGCCATCATGATGTCCGCATGGGATCCCGACCAGGCACTGGATCTGATCGAACGGCACCGGGTGACCTGCATGGTCGGCGTCCCCACCATGTTCCAGACCATGGCACGTTCGCCTCGCTGGGCCAGTACCGACCTCAGTTCGATACGTTCCCTGATGTGCGGCGGCGCGCCGGCGTCCACCGCGCTGATCAAGCTGTATCACGAACGCGGCCTGCGCTTCCTGCAGGGCTATGGCCTCACCGAGACCTCGCCCAACGCGACCTTCCTGCGCCCCGACGCCAGCGGGCGCAAAGCGGGTTCGGCCGGCACGCCCTGCTTCTTCACCGACCTGCGGATCGTGGCGGCCGATGGCAATGATGCGGCGCCGGGCGAGAAAGGCGAAGCACTGCTGCAGGGGCCGAATGTGACCGCCGGCTACTGGCGGCTGCCCGAGGCCACGGCCAGCGCCTTTGTCGATGGCGACTGGCTGCGCTCGGGCGACGCCGCCCTCTTCGACGAGGAAGGCTATGTTTTCATAGTCGACCGGATCAAGGACATGTTTATTTCCGGGGGTGAGAACGTCTATCCCGCGGAGGTGGAGAACATCTTGTACCAGCATCCGGCGATCGGCGAGTGCGCCGTCATCGGCATTGCCGACGAGCGCTGGGGCGAGGTGGGTCGGGCGATCATCGTACTGCGCGAAGGCTGTAGCGTCGCCGACGAGGAATTGCGCGAGTTCGCGTCGGCGCGACTGGCGGCCTACAAGGTCCCCAAGTCCTTCGTCCGAACCGGGGTCCTGCCGCGCACGGCGAGCGGCAAGCTGCTCAAGCGCCGGCTGGTAGAGACGCATGGCCAGCCCTAGCCCCGCATCACTCGAACCGGCGCGGAAAGATCGGCCGAAAATGCGTACCGAGGAGAAGCCAGATGAGCACACCACATAGCACCGATGGCGACGACGACCTGGTCGCCATCGATGTGCACACCCACGTATTGAGGTCGGGCAGCAGGCACGCCGGAGCGACCGAGCCGGATCCCGCCGTCGACTTCCTTGCGGGCGTCTTCAATTCGGACCTCGACAAGACGCTGGAGGAAATGATTTCCTACTACCGCGAGCGGCGCATGGCATTCGTCGCTTTCGCGATCGACGATCCCTACCGCTCAGGCAGGCAGCCCGCGGTGAGCAGCGAGGAGATCGCGGAGATCGCCGCGGCCCATCCCGACGTGGTCCTGCCGTTCGGCTCCGTCGATCCGCATCGCGGCGTCGAGGGCGTGCGCATGGCGCGCCGCCTGATCGAGGAACATGGTGTCCGGGGCTTCAAGTTCCACCCGAGCCAGCAAGGCTTTTTCCCCAACGACCCGCAGTGGTATCCACTCTATGAAGCAATCGCCGAGCATCGGCTTCCGGCCCTGTTCCACTCCGGGCAGACGGCCGTGGGCCGCGGGCTTCCCGGCGGCGGCGGAATTCGGCTGAAGTACTCCAATCCCATGTTTCTTGACGACGTCGCCGCCGACTTCCCGGAGATGCCCATAATTCTGGCGCACCCTTCCTTTCCCTGGCAGGAGGAAGCGATTTCAGTGGCTCTGCACAAACCGCAGGTCTATATCGACCTCTCGGGATGGTTGCCAAAATATTTTCCGCCCATCCTTGTTCAGCACATCAATACCCTGCTCAAGGACAAAGTCCTGTTCGGTTCGGATTTTCCAGCCCTGACCCCGGATCGGTGGATTGATGAATTCGACAAGTTGCCAATCAAGCCGGAGGTACGGCCGCTGGTACTGCGGGACAACGCCCGGCGGTTATTGAATTGGCCGGCTCCGGGTTGCCTCCGCCCGGTCAGGAAGGCGCCTTGAGGCCTCCGCCCAGGCTGGCGACGCACAGGCGCAGGGATTTCACGAACTGCAGGCGCCTGGGATCCGACAGGCCCGCCAGCATCGCGTCCTCTATCTTCGCCGCATCGCCGTCGGCGCGCGCCGCAAGACGCTTCCCTGCCGCGGTGAGACTGGCCCTCAGGATTCTCTGATTTTCCGTCGCCGGAGTGCGCCGGATCAGGGCCCGGTCTTCCAGCACGCGCAGCACCTCCTGCATCGACTGCGGGGTGATGTAGGCCCGTCGTGCAAGTTGCGCATTGCTCAACCCCGGACGCCGCAGCAAGACCGCCAAGACAGTGAACTGCGGCAAGCTGAGCCCGTGGGCCGTCAGCATTTCTTCAAGCAAACGCTGCACCACCCGCGTCAGCCGTGCCAGTACGTAGGTGCTGCGCAGGGGAAAGGCGGTATTGTCACCTGCGCTGGCGGTCACCGTCACCGTCTTGTTTCCGCTTGGCAAGATATCTTCTATCGCAAGACAGCGGGCGTGAGTTCCGTCGTCGCCTTCAGCCGAGCAGCGGCCACTGCGGCTTCCGCCGCGCTGGCATAACCGCCCAGCACCACGTCGTACCTCCAACCACCGCCTTCCGCTGCCCGCGGCAGTATGCGCGCCGCAAAACCCGCATCGCGCGCCCGGTCGTAGATTTCCAGGGCACCCGCCTCGCTGTCTGCGCTGCCGGCGAGGATGCTCCGTTTGCCGCGGATACCTGCCGCACCGTCGCCGGGAAGGATTTCAGTCTGTCGTGCGAGCTTCCTGAACGCCTCGGGATCAAGTGGCTTGACCGACGCAACCTGGCCGGTGGGGGCGTCGAAATAGGTCTGCGGTTCGGCCATCTCGGTCGCCTGCCCGGCGCGGGTGATTTCGATGCGCCCTTCGAGCAGGGCCACGAGATCGCCGTCCTTGTCGGTCTTGCCCCAGACGTCGGTACCGCGAATGCCGATCGTGGCGGTGCCGACACGGATCGCCACGTCACGCGGCAGGGCCTTTTTCAGCTTCCCCGTGGTGTAGCGAAAAGCCCCGGCGAGGACATCGAGCGCACCGCGAAATGCCTTTTCCGGTTGCAGGCTGCGGGTGTGCAGGCTGAAACGCGCCGACTCGCCGAGCTTGACCCGGCTGCCCTCGGCCAGCATCAGGTAGGCGCGCGCGCCGGGCCCGGTGCGCAGCACATCGCCGCTTTTCAGTTCCATGCCGGCCGCCAGCGGCTGTGTCATGCCGCCGCGATCCAGCCAGGCCGGCGCCTGCACGACTTCCACGATGGCGGGCGCCGCAGCCCAGGCAGTCATGGAAAGGAAGGCGGCAAGGGTTAAAACCCAGGTGAACAGCCGGTTCAGGGGACGCATGCAAATCCTTTCAAACAGAGTCGGCGGGTATAATTCCGCGCTTTGCCAGCACTCATAGCAGACGCCCCGGCCATGCAGGAAAAATACCTTCCGACGGAAATCGAGCAGGCCGCACAGGCCTGGTGGAACACCTCGCAGACCTTTCGCGCCGTCGCGGAGGCGGATTCGCCAGACGCACGGCCGAAGTACTATTGCCTGTCGATGTTCCCCTACCCGTCGGGCAAACTGCACATGGGGCACGTGCGGAACTATACCATCGGCGATGTGCTCTCCCGCTACCACCGGATGAAGGGCTACAACGTCCTGCAGCCCATGGGCTGGGACGCCTTCGGCCTGCCCGCCGAGAACGCGGCGATGCAGAACAAGGTGCCGCCAGCGAAATGGACCTGGGACAACATCGCCTACATGAAGAAACAGCTCCAGTCGCTGGGATTCGCCATCGACTGGGAGCGCGAACTGGCGACCTGCGCACCCGAGTACTACAAGTGGAACCAGTGGCTGTTCCTGCGCATGCTGGAAAAAGGCGTCGCCTACAAGAAGACCCAGGTGGTGAACTGGGACCCGGTGGACCAGACCGTGCTCGCCAACGAACAGGTCATCGAGGGCCGCGGCTGGCGCACCGGCGCGGTGGTCGAGAAGCGCGAGATCCCCGGCTACTACCTGGCCATCACCAAGTACGCCGACGAACTGCTGTCTGCGCTCGACACGCTGCCGGGCTGGCCGGAGCGGGTCAAGACCATGCAGGCCAACTGGATCGGCAAGAGCACCGGCGTGCGCTTCGCCTTTCCCTACGAACTCGATGGTCAGCAAGGCAAACTCTGGGTGTTCACCACCCGTGCCGACACCATCATGGGCGTGACCTTCTGCGCCGTCGCCGCGGAGCATCCGCTGGCGACCCATGCCGCGAAGAGCAATCCCAAGCTCGCCGCATTCATTGACGAGTGCAAGCACGGCTCGGTCATGGAAGCCGACATGGCGACCATGGAAAAGAAGGGCATGCCGACCGGCATCTTCGTCGACCACCCGCTGACCGGCGAGAAGGTCGAAGTCTGGGTCGGCAACTACGTGCTGATGAGCTACGGCGAAGGCGCCGTGATGGCGGTGCCGGCACATGACGAACGCGATTTCGAATTCGCGAAAAAATATGATCTCGCCATCAAGCAGGTGATCGCCGTCGAAGGCGAGACGTTCTCGCTGGCCGGCTGGCAGGAGTGGTATGCCGACAAGCAGCGCGGAAAGTGCGTCAATTCGGGCAAGTACGACGGCCTGAACCTCGAAGCCGCGGTCGCCGCCATCGCCGCCGACCTCAAAGCCAAGGACCTCGGCGACATCCAGGTGCAATACCGCCTGCGCGACTGGGGCGTCTCGCGCCAGCGCTATTGGGGCTGCCCGATTCCGCTGATCCATTGCGAGGCGTGCGGCACGGTGCCGGTGCCCGACGACCAGTTACCGGTCAAGCTGCCCGAGGACTGCGTGCCCGACGGCTCCGGCAATCCTCTCGCCAAGCGCTCGGATTTCGTCGATTGCGCCTGCCCCAAGTGCGGCAAGCCCGCCAAGCGCGAAACCGACACCATGGACACCTTCGTCGATTCGTCCTGGTACTACGCACGCTACTGCGTCGATCCCGCCACGCGCGCGGCGAACACCACCATGGTCGATGCCGGCAGCAACCACTGGATGCCGGCCGACCAGTACATCGGCGGCATCGAGCACGCCATCCTGCACCTGCTTTACTCGCGCTTCTGGACCAAGGTGATGCGCGACCTCGGGCTGGTGAGCTACGACGAACCCTTCGCCAACCTGCTGACGCAGGGCATGGTGCTCAACCACATTTTCAGCCGGCGCACCGACAAGGGCGGCATCGAGTATTTCGCTCCGGAGGAAGTCGAACTCCGACGCGACGAAGGTGGCCACGTCATCGGCGCCACCAGCAAGGCCGACGGCCAGCCGGTGGATTACGGCGGCGTGGGTACGATGTCGAAGTCCAAGCGCAACGGCGTCGATCCGCAATCGCTGATCGACGAGTTCGGCGCCGACACCGCGCGCTTCTTCATGATGTTCGCCTCGCCGCCGGAGCAGACCCTGGAATGGTCCGACTCCGGCGTCGAGGGCGCCTACCGCTTCCTCAAGCGAGTCTGGGCCTTCGGCCATGCCAGCCAGGCGATCGCAGGCCGCGCCCTGCCGGCCACTCTCGCCGCCGGCCCCGCCGCCTTGCGCCGGGAAATTCACCTGCTGCTCAAGCAGGCGAATTACGACCTCGGCAAACTCCAGTTCAACACTGTCGCCTCGGCGGCGATGAAAATGCTCAATGCGCTCGAGAAGGCGCACAAGGAAACCAACGCGGACGATGCCCACGCGCCGGTGCTGGCGGAAGGCTTCGGCATCCTGCTGCGCATGCTGTCGCCGATCGCGCCGCACATCTGCCATGCGCTCTGGATCGAACTCGGTTACGGCACCGACATCCTCGCCGCGCCCTGGCCCGAGCCGGTCGAGGCCGCGCTGGTGCAGGACGAGGAAGAACTGGTGCTGCAGGTCAATGGCAAGCATCGTGGCAGCATCCGCGTGAAAGTCGGCGCTGACCGCACGGCGATCGAGGCCGTCGCACTGGCCACGGAGGCCGCTCAGAAGTTCATGGAGGGCAAGCCGGCGAAGAAAGTCGTCGTCGTGCCCGGCCGTCTGGTTAACATCGTCGTCTAGCTATCCGGGGAGCTGCAATGCGCGCCGCCAAACTGAGCATCATCACGCTGCTGCTGGTACTGCTGGCCGGATGCGGCTTCAAGCTGCGCGGAAGCGCGGAGCTGCCCGGCTACAGGCTGCCCTTCGCCACCATCGCCCTGTCGCTGGCGGAAACTTCCGAGTTCTACGCCCAGCTGAAGCGCACCATCGAGGCCTCCTCCCCGGGCACGCGCGTCGTGTCCGACCCGCGCGAGGCGGAAGCGGTGCTCGCCGTGCTCGGCGACAGCAGCGAAAAGATCATCCTTTCGCTCACCGCCGCCGGGCGCGCCCGCGAGTACCAGTTGGTGCGCCATTTCAGCTTCAAGGTGCACGGCAATGTCACGGCCCCTGCGGCGCCGCCGGTCAAGTACAGCGATGCGCCACCAGTCGGCCCGACCGAATACCTCCCCGCCAGCACCATCACGCTGCGCCGCGAAATCACCTTCAGCGACGACCTGGTGCTGTCCAAGGAATCCGAGGAAGCGCTGCTCCTGCGCGACATGCAGAACGACCTGGTACAGCAGTTGATGCGCCGGCTGGCCGCGGCCAGACTGCAGCCGGTCAAGGTCGCCGAGTAGCGAACATGCTGCTGCGGCCCGAACAGCTCGCGGCGCATCTCGACAAGCCGCTGGCGCCGCTCTACCTGCTGCACGGCGACGAACCGCTGCTGGTGATCGAGGCCGGCGACGCTATCCGCGCCGCGGCGCGCAAACAGGGCTTCGAAGAACGCGAAGTGATCGTCGTCGGCGCCGGCTTCAAGTGGGACGACCTGTTCATGGCGGCCGGCAACATGTCGCTGTTCGGCGGCTCCAAGCTGGTCGACCTGCGCATTCCCTCGGGCAAGCCGGGACGCGAGGGCAGCGAGGCGCTTCAGCGCTACATCGGAACCCTCGGCCCCGGCATCATGACCCTGATCACCCTGCCCGAGCTCGACTGGCAAGCGAAGAAGGCGGCCTGGGTCACGGCGCTGTCGAACGCGGGCGTCGTCATCGAATGCAACGCACCACCGCTGGCGCGCCTGCCGCAATGGATCGCGGAGCGCATGGCACACCAGAAGCAGAGCGCGCCGCGCGCCGCGCTGGAATTCATCGCCGCCCATGTCGAGGGCAACCTGCTCGCCGCGCACCAGGAAATCCAGAAGTTGGGACTGATCCACCCGCCCGGCGAAATCTCCCTGGAACAGGTCGAAGCCGCCGTGATGAACGTCGCCCGCTACGATGTGTCGGATTTGCGCGACGCGCTCAAGGCGCGCGATACCGTACGCGCCGCGCGCACGCTGGAAGGCCTCAAGGGCGAGGACGCAGCGCCGCCGCTGGTGCTCTGGGCGCTGGCGACCGAAGCGCGCAACAGTTCCGCCCGCCCGGCACTCTTGCACGCGGCGAAGATTGACCGCATGATCAAGGGACTCGCGCGCGGCGACATATGGGACGAGTTTCTCCAGATGGCGCTGCGCCTGACGCAGCCGAGGACAAGGTAATGAACGTGAAGGACTACATGCAGCAGGTCGGCAAGGCGGCGCGCGAAGCTTCACGCGCCACGGCACGCGCCTCGACCGCCGCCAAGAATACCGCCCTGCTGACGATGGCCACGGCGATCCGCGCGCGCGCGTCCGAACTGCTCGCCGCCAATGCCGCCGACGTCGCCGAAGCCCGAACCAATGGCCTCGACGCGGCGATGCTCGACCGCCTGACCTTGTCCGCAAAGGGCGTCGAAGCGATGGCGCTGGGACTGGAACAGGTCGCCGCCCTGCCCGATCCGATCGGCGAGATCAGCGACATGAAGCGCCGCCCCTCCGGCATCCAGGTCGGCAGGATGCGCGTGCCGCTCGGCGTCGTTGGCATCATTTACGAAGCGCGGCCCAACGTCACCGCCGATGCCGCGGCGCTGTGCCTCAAATCCGGCAACGCCGCGATCCTGCGCGGCGGCAAGGAAGCCATCCGCTGCAACCAGGCGATCGCCGCCTGCGTGCGCGACGGACTCGCCGCCGCCGGCCTGCCGGCGACGGCGGTACAGGTGATCGAAACCACCGACCGCGAGGCGGTGAGCCACCTCGTCGCCATGCCGGAGTACGTCGATGTCATCGTTCCGCGCGGCGGCAAGGGACTGATCGAGCGCGTGTCGAAGGAGGCGCGGGTGCCGGTGATCAAGCACCTCGACGGCAACTGCCACGTCTATGTCGATGACGCGGCCGACGCGGCCAAGGCGCTGGCCATCCTGGAGAACTCCAAGACGCAGCGGCTGGGCACCTGCAACACCGCCGAATCACTGCTGATTGCGCGCCCGGTTGCCGTATCGCTGGCGCCGACTCTTTGCGCCATGCTCTCCGCCAAGGGCGTCGAGATCCGCGGCTGCGCGGAAACCATGAAGCTGGTGCCGCAGGCGATCGCCGCAACGGAAGAGGACTGGTACACCGAATACCTCGCCGCGATCATCTCGGTGAAGATCGTCGACGGTGTCGACGCGGCGATCGCGCACATCAACACGTATTCGTCGGGCCACACCGAAACCATCGTCACCGAAAACTACACCGACGCGATGCGCTTCCTGCGCGAAGTGGATTCGGCCTCGGTGATGGTCAATGCCTCGACGCGCTTCGCCGACGGCTTCGAGTTCGGCCTTGGCGCCGAGATCGGAATTTCCACCGACAAATTCCACGCCCGCGGGCCGGTGGGCCTCGAAGGCCTCACCTCGCTGAAGTGGATCGTGCTCGGCAATGGCGAGGTGCGCGCCTGAGGCTGGTCGCAAGCCCGGCGAACCAGACGGGTACCCAGCCCTGCCCTACCGACCGTGATTGCCAGCGCCGCCACCACTGCAGGCAGGCCGGACCAGCCCTTCGATGTCTGCATCGTCGGTTCCGGCCCGGCGGGCATCACCGTCGCGCGCAGCCTGCCGAAATCGCTCAGCATCGCCCTGGTCGAAGCCGGCGGCTTCGACTACGAGGCGGACTCGCAGAAGAGCTACGAGGGCGACACCGTCGGCCTGCCGCCGGACTACCTGTCCACCACCCGCTCGCGACTGTTCGGCGGCAGCAGTTTTTGCTGGGGCGGCGTCTGCCGGCCGCTCGATGCCTATGACCTGGAACGCAAGGACTGGCTGCCGGCCAGCATCGCCTGGCCCTTCGGGCGCGAGGAACTGCTGCCCTATTACGACCGGGCGTCGCAGCTGCTGGGACTGCAATCCTTTTTTGCCGACGGCCGCGACCGCAGGGCTCTTACCCGCGACGGCGCCCACTCGGAGGGCCTGGTGCTGGTCCCGTTTCAGCACAGCGATCCCACGATGCGCTTCGGCACCGAGTTTCGCGACGAACTGGTGCGCGCGGAAAACATCACGCTGTTCCTCCATGCCAATGCGATGGCCTTCGACAGCGCAGCGGGCGGCGACGTCCGCGCGCTGGAGGTTGTCGACAAGGCAGGGCAGCGCTCCAGGATTGCCGCGCGCTACTTCGTGCTGGCCACCGGCGGCATCGAGAACGCCAGGATCCTGCTCAATTCGACCAACGCGACCCCGGCCGGCCTGGGCAACCGGCACGACCAGTTGGGCCGCTACTTCATGTCGCACACGCCGATCTGGGGTGCGGGCCAGATCGTCTTCGCCGACAGCCCGGCCCGCGACATGGAAGGCCGGCTCCGCGCCACGAAGGGGCGGATCTGCCTTTCGCTCGACGATGACATAAAGCGGCGGGAGCGGCTCCTGAACCTCGGCCTCGCGCTGCAGTACGGTCGCCGCCAGCGCCTGTATCGTGGCGAACGCCAGGTCGCCAGGCTGCGCGAACAGTTGCTGAAGCTCGGCATCGGGCTGAACCTCGGCGCGGGCGACGGCGGCAACAACGATTTTGTCGAGCGCGCCGTGGCGGGCTTCGCGAAAAGCACGGGCCAGGGCGAGGCGGCACTGTTCTCCTTTTTCGCACTGCCCGAAGCGGTGCCGGACCCGGACAACCGGGTCACGCTCTCGAGCCGCAGCGACGACAATGGCATACGCCGGGTCAATGTGCGCTTTCAGACCAGCGAACAGGAAGCGCAGAACCTGGAGCGTTCCCTCGCCCTCATCGCGAACCGGCTGGGCGGCCAGGCACTGGGGCGGGTCCGCATCGAATTCAATGCGCATGACCCGGCCACGCGAGTAGCCGACCAGCACCACATGGGGACGACGCGCATGCACGACGACCCCAGGCGCGGCGTGGTCGACCGCAACTGCATCGTGCATGGCACGCGCAACCTGTATGTCGCCGGCAGTTCCGTGTTTCCGTCCGCCGGCTTCGTCAATCCGACATTCACCATCATCGCGCTGGCCCATCGCATCGCCGACCACCTTGCGCGCAGTGCGCAATCACAGGGCGGGGTAAAGCATGGATAAATGGCCCAGGCTCGACCGTCGCCAGTTCGTGGCCCTGGTTTCCGCACTCGGCCTTGCGCTCGGCGCCGGTGGCGTCGCCACCGGGGTGCTGGTCTTCTCCGGCGGCAACCCGCTGCTGCCGGGATTTCGCCTCGACCCGGACGCGTTGCGGCACATCGCCGAAAGATACTTCGCCGACCACCCGGCAGAGAAGAACGCCGCATTCCTGGAAAGGGAATTGCTCGCGGCGGTCGCGGCGAGCGGCGCCGGCAAGAGCCTGGTCGACGCCATCGCCATCGCCGTCCGGCGCGACTTCGCAACAGGAAGCACGGTAGCGGTCGACGGCTGGATACTGTCCCGCACCGAAGTGCGCCTGTGGGTGCTGCAAACCCTGAAATAAGCGCCGCGCGACGCGTGCCTACATCGGCGCGGTCAGGCTGAGCGCCGAATCGAGGAAGTGGAACAGCACCGTCGGCGGGTGCCAGCCGTCGGCCGTGCGGAGCACCTTTTTCACCGAATCATTGAGCTGCAGCTCGATCCGGTAGTTCGCCGGGAAAGTGCGGTCCCAGCGCGGCAGGGCCTGCTTCAGGTAGTCCAGTTCGTGCTCTTCGCGGATGATCACGCCCATGGTCTCCAGCAGCGTCAGCTTCGGCCAGTGCTCGCCGCCGGGCCGACCGTAGGTGACGACGCCCATGAAGCGCTGGAAATCGGCATAGAAGGCATCGCCGGGATCGACGAGCTTGCCATTGGAATAGATCGCGTCCATGAAGTAGGTGATCTGCCGGTTGCGCGGCTCCTGCTTCGACCACTGGTAGATGAGGTCGTGCAGTGTCGCCGACATGCACATTTCGAGATGCCCGCCGACGATATAGACGTGGGATGCGGTCACCTCGAACTTCAACTCGCCGCCCTGCGAGAAAACCCAATAGTCCGGGTTGCAATCGTCCATGAAGTAATACTCCAGGGGCGAGTCGTCCTGCAGGTAGATGACTGGAATATGGCGCTCCCTGGCGAAGCGCACAGCCTCGTCGACGCCGCGCTTGGTGGAGAACCGGGCATCGTGGAAGGACGTGGCATGGGTCACGATCAACACCGCATCGCCTTCCGGCTTTACGTCGGCCGGCGCGGTGAACTCGTGGGGCGGACAGCGCGCCCAGACCGGCAGCGCAAAGCCGAGCAGCGCGGCCAGAAGTGAAAACAGGACAACAGCGCGACAAATCACCACTTCACGCGCACCGTATAGTCCAGCAGCACCTTGTCACCCGGCGGCACCGTAACCTGCCACGAGGCGACGCGCGCCGAGTCTTTGGTGTGCTTCTGCGATTCCTGGATCATCTCCCAGTCGCCGGGCATGGGCTCCTGCACGCGCACCGTCACGGCCTCGTCCTTGGCATTGCGCAGTTCGATGCGCCACGCGGATTCGGTGAGGTTGTCCGCGATGCGCTTGTAGCCGGTCTGCTTGCGCTCGGCGGTGATGTCGAAGGCTTCACCCAGGCGCAGCTTGAGCTTTTCGTTCTTGGCCGTGTGCTCGATGCGGTCCTCGCCGACGAATTGCGCCGCGCCTTTGCTGTCCTTCGCATAGACGCGCACGATGCCGGCCGGCAGGGGCTTGCCGAGCTGGCCGCCCTTGTTCTCGAACTCGAGGAAGACGGCGGGCTTCAGCTTCTGCCCGACCTGCGTGTAACGGTCGCGGTAGTACCAGTCGTTGCCGGCCAGCAGGTACTCGCGGCGCACCGGCACGGCGGCGGCCGAGAGCAGCGCGAGCTGCTTGGTCTGGTTGTCGGCGATTGAGGTCGGCCGCTCGAAGCTGTAGAGGTGGTAATCCATCAGCGCTTCCTGCGTTGCCTCCGCCGCCTTGGCGCGCGCCGGGGCCGGGGCCATCGCGTAAGCCATCTGCGCCTGCGGCGCCCGCACCCGGTTGACGGTGCCGGCGACGAGCTGCAAGGTGGCATCGTCGAAACCGGCACCACTGCGGTTGGTCAGTGTCACCCATCCGTTGAGGTCCAGGCTCTTGCCGTCGGAGGACAGGTTGGCGACGTAGTCGGCCTTCCAGGCGAGGCCCGCCGTGAGATAGGACAGCTCCACCGACTGCTTGCCGCCGGCGGCATCGAGCAGCACTGACAAGGTCGGCCGCTCGCGCAGGTTGGGCGGCACGGAATCGAAGGCCAGGCGTCCGGGCACGCCGGTCTCGATGCGGTCGGCAAAGCGCAGCACAGTGCCTTGTCCGGCGGCGAGCACGGTGGCCGTTTCGCGGCGTTCGGTATCGTTGCTCGGATGCGGGCGGATCACCGTGACCTGGTGGCCGACGAATTTTTCCAGCAGCTTCTGCGGCGTCAGCAGGTCGAAATCGAAGTTCTGTTCGATGAGCGCGAACGGCTGGCCGCTGACCGCGCGCAACAGCGCCGTTTCGGGGCGCATCTGTGCCGCCACTTCGCGCAACGACAGGCGCGCGAGGCCGGCGGGCAGATCGACCTTGCGGCGTTCCTTGACCAGCGCCAGGTCGTCGTTGTACACGGTCACGGCTACCGCCTCGCGGTCGGCGGCGCCGGAGCCGACGTCCCTGGCGCTCTCGGCGCCGTGCGCCAGCGTTGCCGCCAACAGCATTGTCAATGTCAGGGTTATTCCTTGCATGGCAATCTCCACTTCGAGGGTGGTCGAACATAGCATGACTGCATCGGCGGTATCATGGCGGAATCGAAACCCACAGGAGCATCCAGATGAAGAAGCTTGCCACCGCATTGCTCATGGCCTTATCCCTGCCGGCGCTGGCCGCGCTCGAAGTCGCCGGCGTAAAGTTCGAAGACAAGGTGAAAGTCGGCGCCAGCGACACGGTGATCAATGGCGCCGGCCTGCGCAACCGCGCTTTCTTCAAGGTCTATGCGCTCGGCCTCTACCTGCCGCAGAAGGCTTCCGCCACGGCTGACGTGCTGGCCGCCAAGGGCGCCAAGCGCATCGCCATCGTCACCCTGCGCGACCTTACCGCCGAAGAGTTCGTCGACGCCCTGATCTCGGCCCTGAAGAAGAACCACGACGAACCGACGCTGAAGGCGCTGCAACCGAAGATCGACCAGTTCCGCAGCACCATGCTGACCATCGGCAACGCGCCGGAAAAATCCGTAGTCAATCTGGACTGGCTGCCCGACACCGGGACGCGACTTTCCTTCAATGGCGCGCAAAAGGGCACCGATATCGCCGGCGAGGACTTTTATCGCGCGCTGCTGCGCATCTGGCTGGGCGACAACCCGGCGCAGGACGACCTCAAGGAAAAGCTGCTCGGCAAGACCTCCTGATGGCGGCAGGCGCCCTAACCGGACTCAAGGTCCTCGACCTCTCGCGCGTGCTGGCGGGGCCCTGGGCCTCTCAGTTGCTGGGCGACCTCGGCGCCGAGGTGATCAAGGTCGAAAAGCCCGGGAAAGATGGCAAAGGCGGCGACGACACGCGCGGCTGGGGACCACCCTGGCTGACCGACGGGTCGGGCGCGCCGACCACGGACGCCGCTTACTTCCTGTGCACCAACCGCAACAAGCGCTCGCTGACCGTGGACATGACCCGGCCCGCAGGCCAGGCCATCCTGCGCGAACTGGCGGCACGGGCCGATGTGGTCCTCGAGAACTTCAAGGTCGGCGGCCTTGCGGCCTACGGCCTCGATTACGCCAGCCTCGCCGCGCTCAATCCGCGCCTCGTGTATTGCTCGATCACCGGCTTCGGCCAGGACGGTCCCTATGCCGCGCGCGCCGGCTACGATTTCCTGATCCAGGGCATGGGCGGCCTGATGAGCGTCACCGGCCGCGCCGAAGGCGAGGAAGGCGCCGGGCCGCAGAAGGTCGGCGTGGCGCTGACCGACATCCTCACCGGCCTGTACGCCGGCAACGCCATTCTGGCGGCACTGCTGCACCGCGAGAAAACCGGACAGGGACAGCATATCGACCTCGCCCTGCTCGACGTGCAGGTGGCCTGCCTCGCCAACCAGGCGATGAACTACCTGGTCTCGGGCAAGGCGCCGCGACGCATGGGCAATGGCCACCCCAACATCGTCCCCTACCAGGACTTTCCCACGGCCGACGGCGACATGATCCTCGCCATCGGCAACGACGGCCAGTTCGCGCGCTTCTGCGAGATCGCCGGCCATGCAGAGTGGGCGCAGGACCAGCGATTTTCCAGCAACGCCGCGCGCGTCAAGCATCGCGCCGAACTGTTGCCCCTGCTGCGCCAGGCGACGGTGATGAGGACCACGACCGAATGGATCGCCGCGCTGGAGAACGCCGCCGTGCCCTGCGGCCCGATCAACGACCTGGCCGGCGTCTTCGCCGATCCTCAGGTGATGCATCGCGGCCTGCGCGTCGACCTGCCGCATGCGGCAGGAGGCATTGCGCCGCAGGTCGCCAACCCGATCCATTTCTCGGCCACGCCGATCGATCACGGGCGTGCGCCGCCGCTGCTTGGACAGGACACCGACGCGGTACTGCAGGAACTGGGCCGCAGCGAAGCAGAGATAGCCGCGTTGCGCGCAGGGGATATCGTCTAGCCCCACGCCCCGCATCAGGTCACATAAAAAGTCTTAAACTCTCGCCAACTTCAGCATCTGGAATCGACATGACGGACAGCGCAGCGACCCAAAGCGGCATCGAAGAATCCCTGGCGAAGACACTGGCCGGCATCGAAATCCCGCCGCGCCCGGCCGTGCTCGACAAGGTAATGGCGGAAATGCAGTCCCACGATCCGGATTTTCGTCGCCTGGCCAACCTGATCGTCGCCGACGTCGGCCTTGCCGCGGGCCTGATCAAGACCGCCAACGCGCCGGCCTTCGGCTATCGCAGCAAGGCCACCACGGTGCGCGACGCCCTCACCATGCTCGGCCTGATCAACGTCCTGCGCACGCTCGCCGGACTTTCGCTGCGCACGGTCCTGCCCGAATCGCCGGCAATGAAGGGCTTCTGGGAAACCTCGTCGGGCACCGCCTTCATCTGCGGCTGGCTGACCCGGGAACTCGGCATTCGCGACGGCATCCGCTCGGAGGATGCCTACACCTACGCCCTGTTCCATGATTGCGGCATTCCGGTGCTGCTGCATTCCCTTCCCGGTTACGAGCAGACCTTTACCTCGAGCCGCGAGGCGGATCGCTCCTACACCGAGATCGAAATCGAGCGCCATGAGCTGAGCCACGCCCAGGTCGGCTCCGTCATGGCCGAGAGCTGGTTCCTGCCCGAAATCCACGTCCAGGCCATACTTCACCATCATGCCGAAAGCATCTTTCCGCCGAACATGCCCGGGCTCGCCGCCGGCACGCGCCGCCTGATCGCGCTCGGACAACTGGCGGAAAAGCTCCACGCCGACCTCACCGGCGGCGCGGACCACGGCTGGAACCTGACCGGCACGGATCGGCTCGAAGTGCTCGGCATCGGCGAGGACCAACTGGACGGGCTACGAGCCGGCGCCGGCAACATCCTCGACAGCATGGGCTAGCGCCCGTCAGCTCTCCAGCACCCGCAATTCGGCATTGGTATACCGCAGGCGGCTGGCGAGCACGCTGGCGATGCCTTCCATCAGACGCAGGCAGAGCTTGCGGTGCTCGTCGGCGAGCTTGTCGAACGCCCGGCGCGAGAGCACGAAAAGCTCGCAATCCGTGTAGGCCACCGCGTTGGCCGAGCGCGGGTCGCCGTCGAGGAAGGCCATCTCGCCGAAGAAGGCGCCTCGGCCGAAGGTGCCTAGGTGGTGCGACTGGCGATCCGACAGCGGCAGGACGATGCGCACCAGACCGCGCCGAATGAGGAACAGTTCGTCGCCCGACTCGCCGCGCGCGAAGATCCTTTCGCCGGCCGCAACGTGGCGCTTTTCCATGCACTGTTCCAGCGCCGCCAGCGTCTCCTGCTTGCGTCCGGCGAACAGTTCGACCTCATGCAGTTCCAGGGAGGCTTCCTCGTCGATCAGGCAAACGGTTTCGTGGATGATGCGATCCTCGACCCATTCCAGCGCATCGTCCTGGGTCGGGAAAACGCGCACCGGGCTATCGGCATGCAGCAGGCCGACCTGCCCGAAGTACTGCTGCAGGTCGCGCCCCGAAGGCAGGTTGTCCGGGATCTGGCTGAAGATCAGGAAGCCGTTGCGCTCGGCCAGCATGTCCTTGATCTGTTCCAGCAGGTGCGCGGCGGTGACATCCACGGTCTGGATGCGCCGCATGTCGAGGATCAGGAAGTCGCGCGTCTTGAGATCCGGTTCGAGCACGCGGTAGAGTTGGTCCGCCGTACCGAAGAACAGGCTGCCCTGCAGTTCGACGATGGCGGCGCGGCCGCCTTTCTCGGTGAGGATCTCCATTTCGGCGTGGGTGCGCACGCGCTTGGAAAAAGTTTCGTTGCCCAGCAGCTTGCGGCGGATGATGGAACCGCCGATCTGTTCGCGGATGAACAGCACCACGGCAAGCAGGATGCCGACGCCGGAGGCCGCAATCAGGCTCACCGTCAGCGCCGTACCGATCACCGCGGCGATGACCAGGAAATCGAGCATGGTCGAGCGCGACTTGAGGAAGGTCAGGCTGTTGCGGTCGATCATGCGCACGCCGATCACGATCAGGATGCCGGCCAGCCCCGCCACCGGCACCCAGGAAATGAACTTGGCCAGCAGCAGGAAGGCCAACAGCGCGAGCACGCCTTCGATCAGGCCGGAAAGCCGCGTGCTGGCGCCGCCGGAAATGTTGACCAGGGTGGCACCCATGGTGCCCGCGCCGGGAACGCCGCCGATCAGCCCGGCGGCGAGGTTGCCAAGGCCCTGGCCGACCAGCTCGCGGTTGGAATCGTGGCGCGAACGCGTCAGCGCATCCAGCACCACGCAGGTCTTCAGGGTGTCGATCGACAGCAGCACGGCCAGCGTCAGCGCCGGGATCATCAGCATCCATATCTGCTGCGGGCCGATGTCGGAGAGCGAGGACCAGCGCTCCTTGAGCCCGGCAAAAAAGCTGCCGTCGCCGCCGCCGTCGAGGGCGCCGACCACCAGCGCATTGCCTTGCAGGTTCAGCAGCGCCGGATCGAGCAGCGCCAGGCCGAAGTACACCGCCACTCCGGCGATCAGGCCGAGCACTGCGCCGGGCACCGCCTTGATCACGCGCGGCGCCCCGAGCATCACCACCATGGTCGTGACGCCGACCAGGATGCCCTGCCATCGCCAGTGCTCGGGCGTCACCAGCGCGTTCCAGAACCCGACCCCCTTGGGCGTGCCGAGCAGCTTGGGCACCTGACTGCCGATGATGATCAGGCCGACGCCGGACAGGTAACCGCTGACCACCGTGTAGGGCATGTACTTGATCAGCAGGCCCAGGCGCAGCACGCCGAACAGCACCTGCATCAGGCCGGCGAGCAGGCCGAGCAGGGTCAGCAGCAAGAGCGTGGTATCCACCGGGGTGCCACTGTGCATCGCCTCGATGGCGAATGCCGAGACGACCGCGGCGGCCGGGGCGCAGGGCGCCGATATCAGCCGGTTGGTGCCGCCGAAGGTCGACGCGACGATGCCGATCGCGGTCGCGCCGAGGATGCCGGCCAGGGCGCCGACCGCGACATAGGCGCCGCCCAGCACCGAATAAATGGTGACGCCGAAGGCGATCGCCGAGGGCAATGCCACCAGCATGGCGGCAAAGCCTCCCCAGAAATCACCCGAGGGGTTTTCCAGCTTTGGCAGCTTCATTCGTAGCGGACGGTCGAAGGAGGAAGGACCAAGGAATCTTAACAGCGTGGCGCGGGACCATTTTGCTGCCCGTCAAACCGGAGTGATGTAAGCTTCACCCCACAATAAACCCATACCCCGGAGGAACCCCAGATGAAGCTCATCCGCACCCTCGCGCTATTTGCCGCGACACTGCTCGCCAGCCATGCACTGGCCCAGGGCAAGACCAATCTTTCCATCAGCACCGGCGGCACCGGCGGCGTGTATTACCCGCTCGGTGGCGGCATGGCCAGCATCCTGACCAAGCACGTCCCCAACTGGGCAGTGACGGCCGAAGTCACCGGTGCATCCGTGGACAACATGAAGCTGATCAATGTCGGCAAGACCGACGTCGGCTTCTCCATGGTCGACACCGCCTGGGAAGCCTACATGGGGGTCGACAAGTTCAAGGACACCAAGGTGCCGGCGCGCACGCTGATGGTGCTCTACCCCAACCGCACCCAGGTCGTCACCGTCGAAGGCACCGGCATCAACAGCATCCAGGATTTCAAGGGCAAGCGGGTTTCGGTCGGCTCGCCCGGCAGCGGCACCGAGATTCTCGCCCTGCGCATCCTTGAAGTTTATGGCCTCACCAACGACGTCAAGCGCGAACGCCTGTCGGTGGCCGAATCGGTCAACGCCATGAAGGATCGCAAGATCGATGCCTTCTTCTGGAGTGGCGGCCTACCGACCGCGGCGATCACCGACCTGGCGGCGACGCCCGGCACCAAGATCAAGATCATCGATATCGCCGATGCCACCGAAGCCCTGAACAAGAAATTCGGCCCGCTTTATGTACGCGACCAGATCCCCCAGAAGACCTACCCCGGCATGGACAAGCCGGCGCAGACCTTCTCGGTGTGGAACATCCTCGCGGTCAACGAGAAGATGTCGGATGCCACCGCCTACACCATCGTCAAGACGCTGTTCGAAAACAAGCCCGACCTGGTGGCCACGCACAAGGAAGCCGACACCCTCTCGTTCGACTACCAGACCAGCGCCCACTCGCCGCTGCCCTTTCATCCCGGTGCGGTCAAGTACTTCACCGAAAAAGGCGTGAAGTTCAAGTAAGCCTTGGGCGCGGACCGTCGCGCCGCGTCGCTTCCACATTGCCGCCCGTCGCCGACGGGCGGCAGCGTTTCGGGGATCGCAATGAGCCAGGACAACAGCGTCGTCGTCAGTGATGAACAACTGAAGAAGGCGGAGGAGTTCATCGAAGCCGAAGAGGGCGCCTCGAACCGGCTCTCCGGCAGGATGGGAATCTTCATCACGGTGGTGGCCGTGATCATGTCGCTGTTCCACCTCTACGCCGCCTACTCCATCGTACCGACGCAGACTTTGCGACCGGTGCATGTCGGCTTCATGCTGTTCCTCTCCTTCCTGCTGTTTCCCGTGGCGGCGCGCTTTCGCAACCGCGCCCGCTGGTGGGACTGGGCCGCGGCGCTGCTGGGCATCGCGATCGTGGCCTACCTGATCGCCGGCGGCGATGACTTCACCGACCGCGCCACCACACCCAACCGCTGGGACCTGATCCTCGGCGTGGCGCTGATGGTGCTGGTGCTCGAAGCCACGCGACGCACCTCGGGCTGGGTGATGCCGGCGGTAGTGCTGGGTTTCGTCGCCTATGCCCTGTTCGGCCCGCACCTGCCGGCGCCCTGGACCCACCGCGGCTACGATCTGGAGCGCCTGGTCGGCCACATGTTCATGACTCTGGAGGGCATCTTCGGCACCGCCATCGACGTCTCGGCGACGCTGATCATCCTGTTCACGATATACGGCGCGCTGCTGCAGTACTCCGGCGCGGGCAAGTTCTTCATAGACTTTTCGTTTGCGGCGATGGGCAACAAGCCGGCCGGGGCCGGGCGCACCGTGGTCCTTTCGTCCTTCCTGCTCGGCGGCCCCTCCGGTTCCGGCGTCGCCACCACGGTGACGCTGGGCGCCGTGGCCTACCCGATGATGGCCAAGGCCGGCTACGGCAGGAATGAGGCCGGCGGCCTGCTCGCTGCCGGCGGACTGGGCGCCATCCTCTCGCCGCCGGTACTGGGCGCCGCCGCCTTCCTGATCGCCGAGTTCCTCAAGATCTCGTATCTGGACGTGATCAAGATGGCGACCATCCCGACGGTGCTCTACTACCTGTCGCTGTTCATCATGGTCGAACTCGATGCACGCAAGTTCAACATGGTCGATGTCCCGATCGAGCACAGCAGGACCGTCTGGCAACTGACGAAGGAGTTCGGCTTCCACTTCCTGTCGCTGGTGTCGATCATCGTCTTCATGCTGCTCGGCTACTCGCCGATCCTGTCGGTGTTCTGGGCCTGCGTGGTGGCCTACGTGGTGAGCTTTTTCCACGCCAGTTGCGCGCTGACGCCGAAGAAGCTGGTGACCGCGCTCGAAGCCGGTTCGGTCAGCGTGCTCAACGTCGCCGCCACCTGCGCCGCCGCCGGAATCATCGTCGGCGTCGTGACGCTCACCGGGCTCGGCCTCAAGTTCAGCGACATCGTTATTTCCTACGCGGGCAACAGCCTGCTGCTGACCGCGATATTCACCTCGCTGGTGGTGTGGGTGGTCGGCCTCGCGGTGCCGGTTACCGCCAGCTACATCATCTGCGCGGTGATCGCCGCGCCGGCCCTGATCAAGCTCGGCGTGCCCGACTACGCCGCGCACATGTTCATCTTCTATTACGCCGTCCTCTCCGAGGTCTCGCCGCCAACCGCGCTGTCGCCCTTCGCCGCCGCCGCCATCACCGGCGGCGACCCCTACCGAACCACCCTGCAGTCGTGGAAATACACTTTGCCGGCCTTCCTCGTGCCCTTCATGTTCGTGCTCGACCCGGCCGGCCAGGGCATCCTGCTCAAGGGCAGCTGGCAGGACATCGCCGTGTCCAGCGGCACCGCCATGATCGGCATCGCGGCGCTGGCCGGCGGCGCCCAGGGCTGGTTCCTGAAGAAAACCAACATCCTCGAGCGCCTGATGCTCATCGTTGCCGGCGTGGCGCTGGTCTACCCGCACACGCTCTCGGACGGAATCGGCGTTGGACTTATCGTCATCGTGCTGGCAATGCAAAAACTCCGCCCGTGAGACTTCCAGACTTGCCATTGGAATGATTTGCATCTAATCTTAGTAGCATTTATTGCCACCGGCATCGCACCGAACTGCGCGCCATGGCGTCCAAATTCCCAGGGACTGGCATGAACGCAGGCAGTTGCTATGAAACTTTGGGCGTCGCCCACGACGCCACGCCGGACGAAATCACCCTGGCCTACCAGCGTCGCCTGGGCTCGTTGCGAGCCAAGCTTGACGGGGCGAACCCGCCGGCAGCAGAGCACCTCGATGCCCTGCGCGCGGCCTACAGGACGCTCAGCGATCCGGTGTCCAGACGGGCCCACGATGCCGCACTGGCGCCGCCACGCGCGGTCGATCCGCCTGCCGGCGGCGATTCGGCGGGTGAAACCTGCAGCTTCTCCTTTACCGGCGGCGGCGACGCATACTTCCGCATCTGGATCGTCAACCTGTTTCTCTCCCTGGTCACCCTTGGCATCTATTCAGCATGGGCCAAGGTACGCCGCGAAACATTCTTTCACGGCAACCTGGTGCTTGACGGCTCGACCTTCGGCTACCACGGCAAAGCGATCGCCATACTGAAAGGCAGGCTAGTAGCGGTGGCCCTGCTGATCGCGCTGTCGGCGGCACAAAGCGCAGGGCCGATCGCGTATGCGATCGCAATGCTGCTGTTGCTGCCCGTCGTGCCGTGGCTGGTGGTGCGCGCTTTCCGCTTTCGCGCCCACAACACCAGCTATCGCGGCTTGCGCTTTTCCTTCCACGGCAACTACCGCCAGGCCCTGACCACCTTCCTCGGCTATGGCCTGCTCTCGGCCGTCAGTTTCGGCATCCTGTTTCCGCTCTTCTACCACCGGCAGAAGAAATTTGTCCTCGACAACCTGCGCTACGGCAACTCGCAGTTCCAGTGTGCGGCAACGGCCGGGCAGTTCTATCGAATTTTCCTGCAGCCCGTCGGCCTGGCCGTCGGCCTCACGATCGGCGTCGGCATCCTGAGCGCGATGGGCGGCTTGGCGGCGGCCGTGCTTCCGGTGATCTTCGTCGCGGGCGCCATTGCGATGATGCTGTTCCTGATGCCCTATATCCGCGTCCGCACCACCAACCTGATCTGGAGCCGGGTGACGCTGGAGCGCATCAGCTTTTCCAGCAGCATGGAGGTTCTCCCCTACTTCAGGCTGATCGCCGGCAACCTCATGCTGATGTTGCTCACGATGGGGCTGTTCTGGCCCTGGGCGCAGGTCCGTCTGGCGGTCTACCGGGCGAACTGCATGGCCCTGCAATTGCCGGGCTCACTCGACGGATTCATCGCCGGCGAGACTGCCAACGCCCCAGCGGTAGGTGACGAAATCTCCGAACTGATGGACATGGACATCGCCCTGTAGATGCTCGCGGCCGACTATTTCGACGGCCGCAGTTCGCGGCGTCATGCGGCAACGCTGGCCATTGGCGACGGCCAGGTGCTGGTCACGGGCGATTTCGGCC
>JBIKLV010000184.1:0-2886 GCA_044359585.1 Sulfuritalea sp.
GCGCTGCCTGGGAGTTCGTGCAAACCTATGCCAAGCAGGAGTTCAAGGACGTGCATCTGCTGGCTGCCCACGTGCATGGCCCCGGCTACATGTTCACCACCAAGAAGCAGATGAACACCATGGCCGATTTCAAGGGCATGAAGTTCCGCGCCCCGACACCGTTGACCAACAAGATGCTCGCCATGCTGGGCGCCACGCCGGTTGGAATGCCGGTTCCGGCCGTTCCCGAAGCGATGTCCAAGGGCGTGATCGACGGCGCCGTGATTCCCTATCAGGTCGCTCCAAGCATCAAGGTGCATGAATTGGCCAAGTTCGCCGCCGAGACCGATCCCAAGTATCCGGCTCTTTACACGACGTTCTTCGTGATCGCGATGAACAAGGCCAAGTACGATTCACTGCCGGCTGATTTGAAGAAGGTCATCGACAACAACTCCGGCATCGAATTGTCCGCCATGGCCGGCCGGGTGCAGGAAGCCGACGACGCTCCGGGACGCGAGAAGTTCAAGGCGGCTGGCGTGCCGATCAATGTCATCCCGGCAACGGAACTTGCCAAGTGGAAGAAGGCCACTGATAGCCTCGATGATGAATGGATAGCCAATACCACCAAGCTGGGTCATGACGGTCCAAAACTCTATAAGGCATCACAGGACCTGATCAAGAAATACACCAAGTAACTATTGATGTCGCATTGCCGGGTACCGATCCGTTCGGTACCCGGTCGTCGGCTGCCAGCGCCGGATTCGGGTGCAATGGTTTTCAAATTCAGGGGTAATTGATGGCGGATGCACTCTACGTGGACGCTGATGCGCGGCCGGACGCCCTTATCGGGCGGGTGCTGAACAAGGTTTGTCGCTTTTTTGCGGTGTGTGCCGGAGTCATGCTGATCCTGATGGCGCTGATGTCTCTCACGAGCATCGTCGGTCGCACGCTGATCGACAAGCCGATTCTCGGCGACTATGAATTGGTACAGCTGATGTCCGCCGTTGCGGTCGCCATGTCGCTGCCGTTCTGCCAGATGATTCGCGGTCACATCATCGTCGATTTCTTTTCCACCGTCCTGCCGCCCCGCGTGAACAAGGGGCTCGACATCATCGCCAGTCTGGTGCTGTCGGTGGCGGGATTTGTTTTTTCCTGGCGCATCGCTCTGGGCATGTTCGAGTTGAAGGCCAACGGGGATGCCTCGATGCTGCTGAATCTGCCGACCTGGTGGGCCTATGCCCCGATGGTGCCCTCATTCTTTCTGCTCGGTTGCGCCGCGCTCTATACGGCCTGGATCGATTTCACCGGAGCGCGTGCATGAGCGGCATTGAACAGGGAATGTTGGTTGGCGGCCTCATGCTGCTGTTGCTGGCCCTGCGGATGCACATCGGAATGGCGATGCTGGTCGCCGGCTCCATTGGCTACGTCTGGATCGCCGGCTCCGCGACGCTGCTGAACTACTTGAAGACCGCTGCATTTGCACGCTACTCGGTTTACGATTTGTCTGTGGTGCCGCTGTTCCTGCTGATGGGTCAGTTCGCCACCCACGGCGGGCTCTCGAAGGCGCTGTTTCGCGCCGGAAATTCAATGATTGGTCACTGGCGCGGCGGCATGGCCATGGCGGCGGTGGGGGCCTGCGCCGGTTTCGGCGCCATCTGCGGCTCCTCGCTGGCGACGGCCGCCACCATGGGCCAGGTCGCGCTGCCCGAACTGCGCAACCACAAGTACTCGCCGCGTCTGGCGACCGCCGCGATTGCAGCGGGAGGGACGTTGGGCATCCTGATACCACCTTCGGTGCCGCTGGTGATCTACGCCATCCTTACCGAACAGAACATCGGCAAGCTGTTCGCTGCGGCCTTTGTTCCCGGCATCATTGCGATGATCGGCTACATGCTGGTGATTTCCGTCGTTGCGCGCCTGGATCCGGCGGCGGCCCCGGCCGGCGAGCGGGTTTCCTGGTCCGGTCGCCTTGCCGCGCTGATCGAAACCTGGCCGGTGATCCTGATCTTCACGGCGGTGATCGGCGGCATCTACGGCGGTTTTTTCACCCCCACCGAGGCCGCTTCGGTCGGTACGCTGGCCACTGGGTACGTTGCATGGCGCTCGGGCGGCCTCAGCCAGAAGAGTTTTCTTGCCTGTCTCTATGGCACCGCTCAGGCAACGGCGATGATTTTCCTGATCCTGCTTGGCGCCGATGTGATGAACGTGTTTCTGGCGCTGACGCAAATGCCTTCCGAATTGGCCAAATGGGTCACCGGTCTGGGCTATTCGCCGCTGCTGATTCTGTTCGTGATCATCGGCATCTACCTGTTCCTCGGCTGCATCATGGACAGCCTGTCGATGCTGCTGCTGACCATTCCGATCTTCTTCCCCATCATCATGGGCACGGACTATTGGGGTCTTGATCCGGAAGGGAAGGCGATCTGGTTCGGCATCCTGGCCCTGATGGTGGTGGAAATCGGCATGATCACCCCGCCGGTCGGAATGAACGTGTTCATCATCAGCAGCATGGCCAAGGACGTGCCCATGAAAGAGACATTCAAGGGCATCATCCCGTTCCTTGCATCCGACATCGCGCGAATTCTGCTGATAGTGTTTGTGCCGGGTATCACCCTGGTGGCGCTGAAGCTATAGAAAGTCGGCGCCGGCGATACGGCGTGATCACGAAATGAGCCCGCTTCGCGCGGGCTTTTTTCATGCGACCATGTACCCCACTACAGTGAGGGCGAAGACCCAGCCATGGATGCAGACGAGAAACTTGCAAAGTGGGCCGCGCTGTTCGTTCGTGCATGCAGCGAGGGCGATGCGGGCGCCGTCCCGAGCGGGCGGGCGGAACCCGCGGCGAACGCCCAATATCCCGGAGTGACCCAGGCCGCCCGCGAGCTGCTGCAGGCGGTCGATGCCGGC
>JBIKLV010000121.1:0-10441 GCA_044359585.1 Sulfuritalea sp.
GCTTCTACTATCGCACCGACAAGAACTTCGTCGACGAGAAGAACTGGCACTGCTTCGTGAATTCGATCTACGACAAGAACACCAAGAAGTGGACCTGCTTCAAGCGCAAGCACGTCGACCTGGTCGACAAGTCGAAGCTGTTCAAGGCCGCCGCGCCGCACTAAGCACGGCCAGGCTGTAAGATTCGGGCCGGACGCCGCAAGGCTTCCGGCCTGTTTTCTTTGTATAACCGTTAAGGATCCACTGAATTGGTCCGTCACACCGGCGAAAGCCGGTGTCCAGGCGTCTGCAACCACTGGATTCCGGCGTTCGCCGGAATGACGAATCCGGACTTGTTCAGCACTTCCTTAACCCCCAAGGTTCGAGAGGTGTTTCATGTCCCAGCCCGATATCCCGTTCCCCAACAGTCCGGTCGTTCCCACCATGCTGGCCGAGACGCACGAAATAGAGTTCTCCTGCCACAAGGGCATCGGCTGCTGGAACGCCTGCTGCTCCAACATCGACATTTCGCTGACGCCCTATGACGTGCTGCGCATGAAGACGCGGCTGGGAATCACCTCCACCGAGTTCCTCAAGGAATACACGGTGCCCTATGAGTTCGACAAGGACAGCATCGCCGGCATCAAGTTCCGCCCCGTCGAAGGCGGCACTGCCTGCCGCTTCATGAAGCCCGAGGGCTGCGACATCTACGCGGATCGTCCCACGGCCTGCCGTTACTATCCGGTGGCTCTGCTGTCCATGCGCAAGCAGGACGAATTCGTCGATCGCGACTCCTACGCCATCGTCAAGGAAGACCACTGCAAGGGCCACGAGGTCAAGCGCCGTATCACCATCGCCGACTATCGCCAGGAGCAGGGTCTGGTGGAGTACGACGAGCTCGCACGCGGCTGGCGCCAGCTGGTGCTGAAGAAAAAGTCCTCGGGTCCCACCATCGGCAAGCCGAGCCTGCGCAGTCGCCAGTTGTTCTTCATGGCCTGTTACGACATCGACCGCTTCCGCGAATTCGTCTTTGCCGACTCCTTCAGCAAACTGTTCGAACTGAAGCCGGAGGAGCGCGAGTCATTTGCGACCGACGACGCCGCCCTGCTGCAGTTCGCCTTCCGCTTTTTGCGTCAGGTGCTGTTCGGCGAGGAAAGCATCGCGCTGAATGCCGAAGCGGCGCAGGAGCGCCTGGCCAAGGTGCAGGAAAAGCGCCTGATCGAGGAGCGCGAGGCGGCCAAGAAGCGCGCGCTGGAAGCCGAGAACGACACAGGGGCCGACGAAGGCTTCGACTGAAGCACCGCTTAAAGAAAGTCGGCGCTGGTGGTACGGCGAGGAATCAGGCCCAGGGGTTGAGAACGGTCAGCCCGTGGATTCCTTTGAAGTCCTTGTCGTTGCGGGTTGCCAGCGATAGACCATGAACGATTGCGACCGAAGCGATTTGTGCATCTTCGGTGGAAATCGGGTGCCCTTGACGGGTGCGTGCAGCCACGCAGATGGCGTATTCCGTCGCGCTGGCATCATCGAACGGCAGGCAGCGACCGGCAAAGTCCTCGGCAAACATCTGCTCCGCGGCTGCAGCGAGCTTGTCGCGGCGCTTTCCGGCGGGGAGCAAGGCAATCCCGAGCAGAATTTCGGCGCGGGTGATGGCACAAATGAAGAACGATGCACCCTGCTGCCGCGCGAACCAGTCCAGCACTTCCGGGGAAGTCTCAGCCCGCATCAGTTCCGAGAGTACGTTGGTGTCGAGCAGGATGCCGGTCACGCTCAATCCTTGGGCGTCGCCGGCAGACGTGCGGCGCGCCGCTTCGGCACAGGCAATTCCTGCACGTCCAGCGCGGCGAAGCGCTTGTGGATTTTCTGCGCAAACCCAGGTCCGGACTGGGGTGCCTGAACTGCCCGGCGAAGAATTTCGCGTGCTTCCTGCTCCATCGACCAGCCGTGTTGCGCCGCCTGCAGGCGCAAGCGTGCCTTGAGTTCGTCGTCGAAATTGCGGATCGTCAGGCTGGCCATGGTGCGCTCCGGTGTGATTGCAATGCATGCATTGTAATCATTTTGCGGCTTCAAGGAGAGCGACTGCGGCCTCTCGCGACCGGACCCATTGGTCCGGATGACAGAAGTCGGCGCTGACGACACGGCGGAGGATCACCGAATGTCGGCCGATCCGAATCCCACGCCGCCATGCGACCTGATGCCTCATCCTCCAGCGCAGGCGTATACGCCGTGCTGGTGCTGATACGACGAGGGGACTCCGCGAACAATCGCGTCGTGATCTACAATGAATGCCATGCTCAGCATCCGGTTTGACCGTCCTGTCATAGTTACCCGCCACGCGCGGATAAGAATGACCGAACGCGACATTTCGGATGCCATGTTGCTTGAAGTGATCGACAGCGGTGAAACCCGTTACCGCGACAGCAGCCACCTTTGGGCGTTCAAGGACTTTCCGGAACGGCAGGACAACCTGATTTGCGCGGTCGTGATACTTGAAGATGCCGTGGTCGTGAAGACGGTGATGCACCATTTTTCGATACTGTAAGGAGGCGTCATGCGTACCACTTACTATGACGAAGACGATATCCTGGTTTTGCACCTGTCCGACAAGCCGGTTTGCCGCGAGGTCTCACAGGATTGGAACACGCACATCAGCTATGCAGAGGATGGTTCCGCCGTAGAGATCGTCCTGCTGGATGCCAAGGCGAACGGTGCTTATCCGTTGGCTGTCGAGCACGCATTGGCGGCGTGACGTGGAAGTCGGCGCTGGCGGCACGGCGACGAGACCAATCACAGCAATCCAAACCCGGGTGCGCCAAGTCGCCGCGCAGCAAGGCCGCCCGACGTGGCATACCGACCAACGGATGTGCCGGTTGCGCGGCGTAGCCTGACGCTTCTGGCAGTCGGCGTGTTGGCGGACTTCCAAATGCTTGCCCTGCGACAATGGCGCCTAGCCAACGGCAAGAACGGCGCAGGACGAATATGACGGGCCAGTTTGCCGACTTCTATCTGAGCCTCGACCCCGATCCCGCGAAGCGCGGCAGGCAGTTCGAGCAGTTCGTCAAATGGTTCCTGACGGCCGACCCGGAGTGGTCGACGCAAGTCGATCAGGTGTGGCTCTGGAACGACTACCCGGATCGCTGGGGTGCCGACTGCGGCATCGATCTGGTGTTTCGCCACAGGAACGGCGAACACTGGGCGGTGCAAGCCAAGTGTTATTTGCCCGACTACAACATCAGCAAGCACGATGTCGACAAATTCCTCAGCGAATCGAACCGGCCGGGGATAGCGCATCGGCTGCTGATCTCCACCACCGACCGGATCGGCGCAAATGCCCGGCAAGTCTGCGCAGCGCAGGAAAAACCCGTCGTGCGCTTTCTGCTCTCGGATTTCGAGCATGCGGCGCTGGGCTATCCCGCCAGCTTCGCCGAACTTCCGCAGGCAAAACGCAAGGCACGGCCCGAACCCCGCGACCACCAGAATGAAGCCAGAACCGCCGTGGTGCGCGGCCTGCATAGCGCCGACCGCGGGCAACTCATCATGGCCTGCGGCACCGGCAAAACCTACGTTACGCTCTGGATCAAGGAAGATCTCGCCGCGCAACGCACCCTGGTGCTGGTGCCGTCCCTGGGACTGCTCTCGCAGTTGTTGCGCGAATGGACATTCGCCGCCGCCACCCCGTTTGAAGTGCTGTGCGTCTGCTCCGATCAGACTGTTGGCGCCAAGGGCAGCGATGAAGCCATCCACAGCGTGGCCGACCTGGCTTTTCCCGTCACCTCGGATGCCGACGAAGTAAGGCGCTTCCTCGGCGGCACCGGCAGCCGCGTGGTGTTCTCCACCTACCAATCGTCCTCCGTCATCGCCGCCGCCCAGGCCGACCAGGACATTCCAGCCTTCGATCTGGTCGTGGCGGACGAAGCCCACCGTTGCGCGGGCAAAGTCGGCAGCGACTTCACGGCGGTACTCGACAACGCCCAGATACGCAGCGCCAAGCGGCTATTTGCCACCGCCACCCCGCGCACCTACTCCAGCACCGTCCACAAAGCCGCGGAAGATCGCGGCGTCGAAGTCGTCGGCATGGACAACGCTGCCCTGTTTGGCGAAGTGCTGTATGCCCTGCCCTTCGGCAAAGCCATCGAACGCAAACTGCTGACCGACTACCGCGTCGTCATCATCGGCGTGGACGACCCCACCATCGCGCAGTGGATTGCCAGGCGCGAACTGGTCAGCACCGGCACCGGCATCGAAACCGACAGCGAATCGCTCGCCGCCCAGATCGGCCTGCTCAAGGCCATCAAGGACTACGACCTCCGGCGCGTCATCAGCTTCCACAGCCGCGTCAATCGCGCCGAAACATTTGCTTCCGATGTTCGGGATGTGATGGCCTGGATCAGCGCCGAACACCGCCCCAGCGGAAGCCTGCGCACCGCCTTCGTCTCCGGCAACATGCCCGCCAGCAAGCGCAAGGTGAAGCTCGATCAACTCAAAGCCCTGAGCGCAGACGAACGCGGCGTGCTGAGCAATGCGCGCTGCCTGTCCGAGGGCGTGGATGTGCCCTCGCTGGATGGCGTAGCGTTCATCGACCCGCGCAGCAGCCAGGTGGACATCATCCAGGCCGTAGGCCGCGCCATCCGCCTGAGTCCGGACAAGAAGGCCGGTACCATCGTGCTGCCGGTGTTCATTGCCGCTGGCGAAGATGCCGTAAGCACCATAGAGGCCAGCAACTTCAAACCCATCTGGGATGTGCTGAATGCGTTGAAGGCGCACGATGATGTGCTGGCTTGCGAACTGGATTCGATCAGAACTGGGCTGGGCAGGAAGCCGGGGACGGGTGTCAGCGCAGATGGACTCAGGAAAATCGCCATTGATCTGCCTGCCACTGTCGGCACAGCTTTTGGCAGCGCACTGCGCACCTATCTGGTCGAGCGGGTCACGGAATCATGGAACTTCTGGTTTGGGCTGCTTGAAGCTTTTGTCGAGCAGGAGGGGCATGCCAGGGTTCCGCGAAATTACAAGACAGCAGATGGGCATCGCCTTGGTAGTTGGGTGGGTAATCAGCGTAGTGCACTAGGCAGCATGTCGCCTGAGCGTAAAGCCAGACTGGAAGGACTGCCTGGCTGGAGTTGGGATCTTCTCTCGGATCAATGGGAGCAAGGGTTTGAATATCTCTTGGAGTTTGTGGAGCGGGAGGGTCATGCTTGGGTCTCCCAGGGCCAAATGACGACAGATGGGTATCGGCTTGGTCAGTGGGTAGCTGATCAACGACAAAAGAGCATGACACCTGAGCACAAAGCTCGACTGGAAGCACTGCCTGGATGGAGTTGGGATGCTTTGTCAGATAAATGGGAAAAGTGGTTTGACTATCTCCTGGCGTTCGTGGGGCGGGAGGGTCACGCCCAAGTTCCGCGACGCTACAAGACGGCAGATGGATCCCAACTGGGGCAGTGGATACTTGATCAGAGAGACAGAAAAAGCAGCATGTCCCCGGAGCGCATAGCGCGATTGGAGTCACTTCCTGGCTGGAGTTGGGATCTTCTCTCGGATCAATGGGAGGAGTGGTTTGGCCATCTCAAGGAGTTCGCTGATCGAGAGGGGCATGTCAGGGTTCCGGGAGGTTACAAGACGGCAGGTGGGCATCGCCTTGGTACTTGGGTGGCTAACCAGCGTAGCGCAATAGAAAGCATGCCACCTGAGCGTAAAGCCCGGCTGGAAGCACTGCCTGGCTGGAGTTGGGATCTTCTCTCAGATCAATGGGAGGAATGGTTTGGCTATCTCAGGGAATTCGCTGATCGAGAGGGGCATGTCAGGGTTCCGCGGGGTTACAAGACGGAAGATGGGCATCGCCTTGGTATTTGGGTACGTACCCAGCGCAAAACAAAAGACCAAATGACCACTGAGCGTAAAGCCCTACTGGAAGCATTGCCTAGCTGGCGTTGGAATATTTTCTCAGATCGATGGGACGAAGGGTTTGGCCATCTCAAGGAGTTCTCTGATCAAGTGGGGCATGCCCGGGTTTCAGCAAAATACATAGCGCCAGATGGGTATCGCCTTGGTACGTGGGCAAGTGTCCAGCGTAGTGCAATAGACAGCATGTTGCCTGAGCGTAAGGCCCGACTGGAATCATTGCCCGGATGGAGTTGGAAGCAATCAAAGGGGCCAGGCTCGAATTGAATTTTGAATATTGAAAGAAAATGAAACAAACCATTGCAGACTCCCTCTGCCCCAATCGCGACAATCACCCTTCTTGTGAGTGCCACGAGATTACCAACCGAATGACTGGGCGCCATGCCAGAAGAACTGTCTCAATGATGACAGATCGAAGGCACAATGGGGCCAAAAGAACCTTGCATACAAAGATGACGGCTCAGCATCGTGGCTCATAACGGTATCTTCCAGTTGAAGTCGGCCCAAGACCTTGTATCGAAGGCGCGTCATGACTTTGAGCGCCTTAAATCAGATCCAAGCGACGCATATGCCGCCTTCGACTTCTTTGTCACGATCCGGCATATCCCTGAGTGGCTATATCCAAGAGATCCTGCAAAGATATCAGCACTTTTCTTGCAATACGTAGAACTGCGGATTTGCCGTCACCTCGCCGAGGGCGCGAAGCATTTCGAAGCAACGGATCCGAGGCACAAACAGGTTGCAAACTCCTCAATGTCGCTCGGCGCCTGGGGTAACTCTTGGGTAGCGGGAGTATGGAAGCCGGGCATTTGGGGAGACGGCCTGTTCGTTGAACTTGATCCAAAAGACCCAGACACGCGCTCATTAGGGGTCCGGATAAGTGCGGTGAAGCTGGCGGAAAAGGCACTTGCAATTGTTGAGAAATCCGTCATCTAACCCTATTGTTCAAACAGAACGGCGCTGGTGCTACGGCGAAAATCGCCGTACCACCAGCGCCGACTTTTGCAGCGACGGGGGGCTTACTTGCCGGCGATCTTTTCCAGCTTCTCGGCGCGGATCAGCTGGCCGTCCAGCGCCGCGTCCTTAACCGAGCCGCCGTAGGCGACGGTCATCAGCTGCGAGTAGTACACCACGGGCATGTTGAACTTGGTGCCCTGCTTCTTGTTGATTTCCGACTGGTAGACCTCGACGTTGGCCTGGCATAGCGGGCAGGGCGTGACGATCATCTCGGCGCCGTGGTCGTAGGCCGACTCGACGATGTCGCGGATCTGCTTCTGGCTCTTTTCCGGCTCGGAGAAGGCCAGCGCGCCGCCGCAACAGGTGACCTTCTGTTCGTACTTGGAAAGCGCCTCGCCACCGAGCGTCTCGACCATCTTGTCGAGATACATCGGATTCTCGAAGGATTCGCCATCGATGCCGAATGGGCGGTTGGTCTGGCAGCCGACGTAGCCTGCGATCTTCAGCCCTTCCAGCGACTTCTTCATCGGCGCCTTGAGGCCGTCGTAGCCGAAGTCTTCGATCAGCACCTCGACCATGTGGCGCACCTTGGCGCCGCCGTTGTAATGCAGGCCGGCGGCCGCCAGCGCTTCATTGGTTTCCTTCAGCAACTGCGCCGAGCCGTCGAGGCGCTCCTTGGATTCGCGCGCGCTGAGCCAGCAGGCGGCGCAGGTGGCGACGATGTCCTGGCCCGGCAGGTGGGTCTCGGCCTGGGCGAAGTTGCGCGCGTTGATGGCGATGCGCGGCAACTCGCCGCCTTCGCAATAGCCGACCGAAGCGCCGCAGCAGTTCCAGTCCGGGATCTCGGTCAGCTTGATGTCGAGCGTCTTGCACATCGAGTTGGTCGACACCAGGTAGTTCGAGGCCGAAGCCTTGAGCTGGGACGAGCAGCCGGGGTAGAACGCGTATTCTTTTTTGGCCATTTTCACTTTCTCCGAATTACATTCGAGCGCAGCGAGCCCAAGTCGCCCCTTTCCCAGGGAAAGGGGCCGGGGGATAGGTTCTCAGCTGGTGAAGCCCTTCTTGCGATCCTCGATTTCCTTCGCCTTGGCGATGATGGCGTGGAATCCCTTGAGATCCTTGACGCCGTGGCCACCGAAGATTTCCATGGGGTTGAGGCGCTTGGCCAGGAGCAGGCCGAGGCCGATGCTCTGCATGCCCAGTGCTTCCTTGATGCCGGACACAAGACCGCCGCGGAAGTAGTGGCGCAGCGTCAGCGTCAGTTCATTGACGCGGCCCTTCTTGATTGCGTTGTTCCAGAACAGGGTGGCGAAGTCGCGCGTCGGCTGGCCCTTGGGAGCCAGACCGAGGCGATGCGCGTAGTTGGCCAGGCCGTGCATGATGTGGGTGATCGGCAACTGGCGCGGGCAGCGCACCATGCAGTTGTAGCAGGAGGTGCACATGAACATCGAGTCCGAGCCCAGCACCTCGTCGCGCTTTCCGGCGCGGATCATCATGAAGATCTTTTGCGGCGAATGTTCCCAGGCAGGACCGAGCGGGCAGGAGCCGGCGCAGACGCCGCACTGCATGCACATCTTGACCATGTGGCCTTCTTCGACGTTGGCTTCGACTTCCTTGAGGAAGTTGTTGCGGTAGCGCTCGATGGCTTGCGTATTCGCTGTTGTCATCTATTGCGTCTCCAAATTCAACCCCCGCCCCGGGGCGGGGGCAGGGGGTGGGGGGCATTGCAAAATGCGGATGATTTTCATGATCGGAGGCGTAGCCGAAGTATCGTGGAAATCAGCCGAAGCCCTTCATCGGGGATGGCCCCAGCTTGTCGAGTTCGGCGACGTAGTCGTTGATCAGTTTGACCACGCGGGCGTTGTCGGTGATCGCCACTTCCTGGGTGACCACGCGCTCGGGTTCCAGGCCCATCTGCTTCAGCGTGTCGCCGATCTTGCTCATGCGGTAGTGGGCGAGTTCGGAACCCTTGACGAAGTGGCACTGGTATTCGTCGCCCTTCTTGCAGCCCATCATCATCACGCCGTCGTAGCCGCCGTTCAGCGCGTCGGTGATCCAGATGGTGTTGACCGAACCGAGGCAGCGCACCGGGATGACACGGACGAAGGCCGAGTAGCTCATGCGCGCCATGCCCGCCATGTCGAGCGCCGGGTAGGCGTCGTTCTCGCAGGCCAGCACCAGGATGCGCGGCTTCTCTTCGTCCTCCTCGGGCACCTCGACCGCCTTGACCTGGCTGCCGACGGTATCGACCGAGTAGTTCTCGAAAGAGATCACGCGCACCGGGCAGGCGCCCATGCAGGTGCCGCAGCGGCGGCAGCGCTCCTCGTTGAACTTGGGGAAGCGCTTTTCGTCCTCGTCGATGGCGCCGAAGGGGCACTCGACCGTGCAGCGCTTGCACTGGGTGCAGCCTTCGAGGCGGGCGGTGGGGAAGGACAGGTCGCCCGAGCGCGGATGCGCGGCGCGGCCGACGGACGCGTTCTCAACCGCCTGGATAGCCTTCAGCGCGGCGCCGGTGGCGTCGTCCGTGGCCTGCAGGATGTCCATTGGTCGGCGCACCGGGCCTGCAGCATAGATGCCGGTGCGGCGCGTCTCGTAGGGGAAGCAGATGAAGTGCGAATCGGCGAAGCCGTGCTTGAACTGCGGCACGTCCGGACCCTGGCGGTAGTTGAGCTTAAGCACCGAGGTGGTTCGCATCGCGTCGCGCTGGACTTTGGCCTCTTCGTTGCCGCCTTCGGCCGCGGTGACTACAGGGTTCCAGGCTTCGAGATCGACGCCGGCGTTCGGTACCTGGCCGGTGGCCAGGACGACGAGGTCGGCGGCAATGGTGTTCTCTTCGTCGAGGATCAGGTCCTTGAAGGTGACCTTGCAGGACTCGCCACCGGCGACCCGGCTGGCCTTGCCCTTGGTGAAGATCACACCTTTTTGCTGGGCGCTGCGGTAGAAATCTTCGCCCATGCCCGGCACACGCAGGTCCTGGTACATGACCACGGTGTCGATCTCGGGGTTCTGGTCCTTGAAGTACATCGCCTGCTTGATGCTGGTGCCGCAGCAGTGGCCCGAGCAATAGGAGAGATGCTGTCCGGTGGTGTCGCGCTGGCCGGCGCACTGGACGAAAACCACCGAAGTGACGTCCTTGCCATCGTCGCGTTTGATCGGTCCGCCATTGGCCTGGCTGGCAAGGGCCTCGAGCCCGGCCTGGTCGATCACGTTGGTCTGGCCACCGCCGAGTTCCGGCAGCTTGGCCATGTCGTAGGGCTTGAAGCCCGTCGCCTGGACGATGGCGCCGACGGTTTCTTCGGTCACCGTGCCTGACTCCTGCGCGACCTGGATCACGAATCGGCCGGGAGCCCCGGAGGTGTCGCCGATAGTTGAATTCAGGTGCAGCGTGATCAGCGGATTGGCGGCGATCTTCGCCGCCATCTCGGCCACGCCAGTATTCTGGGCTTCAGCATAGGGGGCCTTGAAGGGCTGGCGCTTCCACAGATTGGCGGCCATGCCGCCCAGCGCGCCACTTTTCTCGACCAGCACGACTTCGTAGCCGGTGTCGGCGATTTCCAGTGCCGCGGTCATGCCCGACATGCCGCCGCCGACGACGAGGATGCGCTTC
>JBIKLV010000185.1:0-2835 GCA_044359585.1 Sulfuritalea sp.
TTCAATGCGGGCTTCGTCCATCATATGTTCCCGATGGGTAGTCACTATGCCGGGACGGCAGGTACCGACCGCTATTCCTTCGTCACCGGCCGCCAGACTTCGGACACCTTCACCGCCTTGCGCCTGGGCGGCAGCTATTCGGCGGCGATTTCCGGCGAGTGGCTGGGGCGCGCCGCCTTCAACGGGCAATATGCGCAGAATCCGCTTCCCGCACCTGAGCAGATTGGCCTGACGGGCAGCACCACGGTGCGCGGTTTCCTCGAGCGGGCAGTGGCGACGGATCGCGGCTTTGTGGCAAACCTCGAACTTTATTCGCCGGACTATGCGAGCAAGCTGGGTGTCGAAGGTTCGCTCAAGGGCGTCGTCTTTTACGACTGGGCCAGCGGGCATAACCTGGCAGCGACTACCTTCGCCCGCGCCAACGTCTCATCGGCCGGTATTGGCTTGCGTTACAACCTGAAAAAGGATATTTCGGCCCGCTTCGACATTGCCCGTGTCCTGGAAGGCCATCAGCCGGGTCCGGGAACCGCCGAGGCAGCCAAGCCCGGCGACATCCGCGGTCACTTCGGCCTCGCCTTCGGCTTCTGATCAGAGGCTCGCTTGCTCCGGATGTGACTTTCTCCCTCGCCGGCAAGTGGTTTTAGGGCTATAAATTTGAATTGAAAGGGCGGCTGTCCCGCCCCTGGAGTTTGCAGATGAACAACACGAACCCACCCCGCAAGCAGACGGGTCGGTTGATGACGCCGGTGAGACTGGGAGTTGTCGCGGTAGCCGCGTGTTTTCTTGCGGCACCGGCGCTGTCCAACCCGGTCAATCCGACGGTCGTCAATGGCACGGCGAGTTTCAACCAGGTCGGCAACGTGCTGACGGTCACCAACAGCAACGGCGCCATCATCCACTGGGACAAGTTTTCGATCGCCGCCGGCGAGAAGACGCATTTCCAGCAAAGCTCCGCCTCCTCCAGCGTCCTCAACCGGGTCTTGAGCGACCCCACGGCGATCTACGGCACCCTGAGCTCCAACGGCCGGGTCTGGCTCATCAACCCGGCCGGCATCATGGTTGGCGCCGGCGGACGGGTCGACACCGCCGCCTTTGTCGCCAGCACGCTCAACATCCGGAATGAAGACTTCCTCGCCGGACGGCACCTGTTCATCAACGACGGCACCGCCAAGGACGTCATCAACCAGGGCGAAATCAGGACGCCCGCCGGCGGCAGCGTCTATCTCATCGGCGTCAACGTCAAAAACGAAAGCGTCGCCGGCGAAGCCAACAGCGGCATCATCACCACCCCGGGCGGCGAAACGATACTGGCCGCCGGCCAGACCGTCAGCCTGATCGACAGCGCCCTGCCCGGCATCAAGGTTGACATCACCGGCGCGACCGGCAACGCCACCAACCTTGGCACCATCACGGCCGAAGCCGGCCGCATCGGCATCGCCGGCGTCATCGTCAAGAACAGCGGCACGCTCAACGCCAGCAGCGTCGTCAATGAAGGCGGCAGGATATTCCTCAAGGCCAGCCAGGACGCCTATGTCGACGGCAACGGTCGCATCGTCACCACCGGCACCAAGGGCGGACAAGTGGAAGTGCTGGGCAACCGGGTGGCGGTGATGGACAAGGCCAGCATCGACGCCAGCGGGACGACCGGAGGCGGCACGATCAAGGTCGGCGGCGACTACCAGGGCAAGAACCCGGAGATCCAGAACGCGAACATCACCTGGTTCGGACCGGAGGCGAGCCTGAAGGCGGACGCCACGGAAGTCGGCGCTGGCGGCACGGTGATCGTGTGGGCGGACGACACGACGCGGGCCTACGGCAGCATCAGCGCGCGCGGCGGCGCCAGCGGCGGCGATGGCGGCTTCGTCGAAACGTCGGGAAAGCGCTTTCTCGACGTACTCGGCATCAGCGTCAATCCGGGCGCTGGCGGCGAATGGCTGCTCGACCCGGAGCGCTTATCGATTGTGCACGCCACCTCGGGCAGCGCAATGGCGATCAATCCATTCGATCCCGCCTCCTACGGCGGCTCGGGCTCGCTGAGCGATTACAGTATCAACCAGACGATTGGAACAGCAGCTTCGATCACTATCCAGACGACTGACGCCACCGATGGCGGTCGGATATATTTTGACGGGACGAGCAACGGTGCTATCGTCATCGACAATCCATCGGCGATGACGACCTTGCTGGCTGTCAACGCCTACAACGGCATCGTGTTCGATGGCTCGACCACATTTAAAACCTCCGGCAGCGGGCTGGCATTGACCGTCCAGCTCAACCCCGGACTTGGCCAGATCACCTCGAATTCCGGCTCTACCGTGACTTTCAATGGAGCAGGCTCCGGTAGCGCCACGGGTGAGATCGTCGGCCAACATACCTGGAACAACAACGGAACGCTAACACTCGACGGTAAATCGGGCCTGAAAATCTTCGACTCTGGCAGCGTCACTTATGGCACGTTCAACAACTACGGCACGCTGAACATCAACTCGACCAATCAGTGGTCGCTCCTCAGCCTCAATGGCACGCAAAACGGCCTGCTGAACAACTATGGCACCGTCAATGTCAATGGTGCTTACGGCGGCAACGCGACCTCTTGGGAAGCCAAGTATTTCCAGGGGTCGGGAGGCAAGCTGAACATCGCTGCCGGCAAGCAATTGTCGATGCAGCACATGGATACCGTTTATGGCAGCGTCTCTATCGGTGCCGGTTCGACCCTGAATGTTTCCGAGAATCACGCCGGTGCGGAGACTTTTTACAATTCCAAAATTTACCTCGCCAGCGGAGCCACTTTCACTCCCTCGGTCGGCGTCACCTTCAACCAGGTCAATCTGTTCG
>JBIKLV010000186.1:0-2831 GCA_044359585.1 Sulfuritalea sp.
CGATCTCGGGGGCAACTCGCATTCACTTCTCCACTCTGCACGTATTGTGCATTGGAGAAGCGGGATTAATATAAGTTCCATCAAGATAGCAACACTACACTAGAAGTGCAGCGGCCGCTTGTCGACCGCCAGCGCCGCTTCGTGCACGGCTTCGGACAATGTCGGATGGGCGTGGCAGATGCGGGCGATGTCTTCCGCCGAAGCGTTGAACTCCATGGCGGCGACGGCTTCGGCGATCAGCTCCGAGGCGTTGGCGCCGATGATGTGCACACCGAGGATGCGATCCGTCTTGGCACACGCCAGCATCTTGACGAAGCCGGTGGTGTCGCCCTGCCCCAGCGCGCGACCGTTGGCGGCGAAGGGAATCTGGCCGCTGCGGTACTCGACGCCTTCGTTCTTCAACTGCTGCTCGGTCTTGCCGACCCAGGCGATCTCCGGATGGGTGTAGATGACCCAGGGCACGGTGTCGAGGTTGACGTGGCCCTTCTGGCCGGCGATGCACTCGGCGACCATGACGCCTTCTTCCATGCCCTTGTGCGCCAGCATCGGGCCCGGCACGACGTCGCCCACCGCCCAGACGTTGGGCAGGTTGGTGCGGCAGTTGTGGTCGACGTTGATGTAGCCGCTGGGGCGCAGTTCGAGGCCGACGTTCTCGGCGCCGAGACCCTGCGTGTTCGGCACGCGGCCGACGGAAACGATCAGGCGGTCGCACTGCAAGGTTTTGGTTTCGTCACCGAGTTCGTAATCGATCGTGACGCCTTTCTTGCCCGCCTCGACCTTGGTGATCTTGACGCCGAGCTGGATGTTGAGGCCCTGCTTCTGGGTGAAGGTCTTCCAGGCTTCCTTGGACACGGCCTGGTCGGCCGAGGCGAGGAAATCAGGCATGGCTTCGAGGATGGTGACTTCGGAGCCGAGGCGCTTCCAGACCGACCCGAGTTCGAGGCCGATCACGCCGGCGCCGATCACGCCGAGGCGCTTGGGCGTGGCATCGAAGGCCAGTGCGCCGACGTTGTCGCAGATGATCTTGTTGTCGACCGGAATGCCCGGCAGGTGGCGCGCACTGGAGCCGGTGGCGACGATGACGTGGGTGGCTTCGACGATTTCGCCGTTGACATCGACGCGCCAGCGATCGTCCTCGCGGCTGACGAACTTGCCGTGGCCGGCCAGCAGCGTGACCTTGTTCTTCTTGAACAGGCCCTTTATGCCGCCGGTAAGCTGGGTGACGATGTTGTCCTTGCGCTTGATCATGGTGCCGACGTCGATCTTGACGCCCTGCGCCGAGATGCCGTGCATCTGGAAGCCGTGCTGCGCTTCCTCGTAAAGCTCGGACGAGCGCAGCAGCGCCTTGGACGGAATGCAGCCGACGTTGAGGCAGGTGCCGCCGAGGCGGACTTCACCCTTCGGGTCGGCATAGGATTCCGACTCGATGCAGGCCGTAGACAGGCCCAGCTGGGCGCAGCGGATCGCCGCCACATAACCGCCGGGACCGGCGCCGATTACTACTACGTCAAATTGCTTGTTGGCCATAGTCGCGGTTTCCTTAGACGTCGAGCAGGAGGCGGGCCGGATCTTCCAGCGCTTCCTTCATGGTGACGAGGCCCAGCACCGCTTCGCGACCGTCGATGATGCGATGGTCGTAGGACAGTGCGAGGTAGTTGATCGGGCGCACCACGACTTGCCCGTTCTCTACCACGGCGCGATCCTTGGTCGCATGCACGCCGAGGATGGCGGACTGTGGCGGATTGATGATCGGCGTCGACAGCATGGAACCGAAGGTGCCGCCGTTGGAAATCGAGAAGGTGCCGCCGGTGAGGTCTTCCAGCGAGATCTTGCCGTCCTTGGCTTTCTGGCCGAATTCGGCAATCTTCTTTTCGATCTGGGCCAGGCTCATCTGGTCGGCGTCGCGCAGGATCGGCACCACCAGGCCGCGCGGGCTGCCCACGGCGATGCCGATGTCGAAGTAGCCGTGGTAGACGATGTCGTTGCCGTCGACCGAAGCGTTGATCACCGGGAACTTCTTCAGTGCGGCGACCGCGGCCTTGACGAAGAAGGACATGAAGCCGAGCTTGACGCCGTGTTCCTTCTCGAAACGGTCCTGGTACTTCTTGCGCATTTCCATCACCGGTGCCATGTTCACCTCGTTGAAGGTGGTCAGGATGGCGTTGGTGGATTGCGACTGCACCAGGCGCTCGGCGACGCGGGCGCGCAGGCGGGTCATCGGCACGCGCTGTTCCGGACGGTCGGCGATGATGGCGTCGGCATTGACCACGTTGGGCTGCGGCAATGCGGGCTTCGCCGCAGAAGTCGGCGCTGGCGACACGGCCACCGGCGCGGCGGGGGCCGGCTTGGCGGCGCCGCTGACGTCTTCCTTGAGGATGCGGCCACCGCGGCCGCTGCCCTGCACGTCGGCGGCGGCGATGCCCTTCTCATCCATGATCTTGCGCGCGGCGGGCATTGCCGTGGCACTGGCGGCCGGCGCCGGTGCGGCGGCCGGGGCGGCAGCGGGCTTGGCGGCGGCAGGCGCTGCGGCGGATGCCTTGGCTTCGGTGTCGATATGCGCGATGACTTCGCCGGAAGCGACCGATTCGCCGTTGCCCTTGATGATCTTGACGATCACGCCGGCACCCGGTGCCGGCAGTTCGAGCACGACCTTGTCGGTTTCGATGTCGATCAGGTTCTGGTCGCGGGCGACGGCATCACCTTCCTTGACATGCCAGGTCGACAACGTGGCTTCGGCGACCGACTCGGACAACTGGGGGACTTGGACTTCGATGATCATGATTTCTCCGCTGGGCCGCCACAAGGAGAAACGGCCAAAAGATGGAGCGGGC
>JBIKLV010000037.1:0-35153 GCA_044359585.1 Sulfuritalea sp.
GGCCTGCAGGCGATGGCCGTGCGGGTCATCGGGCGGCGGGGGCATTTCCGGTAAAATCATGTGCTTCGGCTGTCGTTGGAAGCGGCGATTATCGCCCATCCGGCCGGCATCCGCGCCCCTGCCGTGCATTTGGCCCGCGATTCCAAGGACTTCATCTTGACTGCTTCCAGCAATACTTCATCACCGCTCACCTACCGCGATGCCGGTGTCGATATCGATGCCGGCGACGCGCTGGTCGAACGCATCAAGCCGGCGGCCAAGCGCACCATGCGCCCCGAAGTGCTGGCCGGCATCGGCGGCTTCGGCGCGTTGTTCGAGATATCCAGGAAGTACCGCGAGCCGGTGCTGGTCTCCGGCACGGACGGCGTCGGCACCAAGCTCAAGCTGGCCTTCCAGTGGCATCGCCACGACACGGTCGGCCAGGACCTGGTGGCGATGAGCGTCAATGACATCCTGGTGCAGGGCGCCGAGCCGCTGTTCTTCCTCGATTACTTCGCCTGCGGCCGGCTCGACGTGAATACCGCCGCCACCGTGATCGAAGGCATCGCGCGCGGCTGCGAACTGGCCGGCTGCGCGCTGATCGGCGGCGAAACCGCGGAAATGCCCAGCATGTATCCGGACGGCGAATACGACCTCGCCGGCTTCGCCGTGGGCGCCGTGGAAAAATCGCAGATCATCGACGGCCGCTCGATCCAGGCCGGCGACGTGGTGCTGGGCCTGGCCTCCTCGGGCGCACATTCCAACGGCTATTCGCTGATCCGCAAGATCATCCAGCGCGCCGCACCCAGCCTGGAACTGGACCTGGGCGGCGTCGCCCTGGCCGATGCGGTGATGGCGCCGACGCGCATCTACGTCAAGTCGCTGCTGGCGCTGATCCAGGCGCTGCCGGTGAAGGGCATGGCGCACATAACGGGCGGCGGCCTCACCGAGAACATCCCGCGCGTGCTGCCCGAGCACCTGACCGCCGTCATCGATCGCGGCAACTGGACGCTGCCGCCGCTGTTCCGCTGGCTGCAGAAGGAAGGCCAGGTGGCCGACGCCGAGATGCATCGCGTCTTCAACTGCGGCATCGGCATGGTGGTGATCGTGGCCAAAGCCGACGCCGGCGTCGCCATGCAACTGCTGGCTGCGGCGGGCGAGCAGGTGCATCACATCGGCCTGATCGAAGAACGCCAGGGGCGGGCGCAAACCATCGTCGCCTGAAAAGTCGGCGCTGGCGGCACGGCGATCGCCGTGGCGCGGGCGCCGACTTTCAGGCCAGATGCCTTTCGACGGCGGCAGTGACGCGCGCTGTAGCGTCTGCGGCGAGCGGGTCGAGCACCGTCAAACCTTCCATCGAGCGCAGCCAGGTCAGTTGCCGCTTGGCGAACTGGCGCGTGGCGAAGATGCCGCGGTCGCGCAACTCGGCGCGCGGCAACGTTCCTTCCAGCATGTCCCAGACCTGGCGATAGCCGACGCAGCGCATTGAGGGTAGGTCCGCGTTGAGCCGGTACTTTTCACGCAGCAGCAGGACTTCCTCGACCAGGCCGGCATTGAGCATGGCGTCGAAGCGCTGTTCGATGCGCCGGTGCAGCAGGCTGCGGTCGTCGGGCACCAGCGCCAGGTTCAGCAGGCGGAAGGGCGGCACGCTGGCCGCCTGTTCGGCGAAGAAGCTGCCCAGGCTGCGGCCGGAAAGGCGCAGCACTTCCAGCGCGCGCTGGATGCGCTGGGCGTCGGTCGGCTTTAGCCGCGCCGCGGTTTCCGGGTCGAGTGTCGCCAGTTCCGCATGCAGCGCGGGCCAGCCGCGCGCGGCGGCTTCGGCGTCAATCCCGGCGCGCAGCGCGGCATCGGCTTGCGGCAGGTTGGCCAGCCCCTCGCGCAGCGCCTTCACGTACAGCATGGTGCCGCCGACCAGCAGCGGGATGCGCCCGGCGGCGCTGATGCTTTCCATTTCGCGCAATGCGTCGGCGCGAAAAGCGGCCGCCGAATAGCGCTGCTCGGGCGTGATCAGGTCGATCAGGCGGTGCGGAAAGCGAGCCAGCGTTGCCGCGTCCGGCTTCGCGGTGCCGACGTTCATGTCGCGGAACACCTGCGCCGAATCGACGCTGACGATGTCGCAGGGAAAGCGCGTCGCCAGTTCAAAGGCCAGCGAAGTTTTTCCGCTCGCCGTCGGTCCGATAAGCAGAATGGCGGGCGGCAGAGCCATCAGCGCCCGCGCATGAACAGCTTGTCGAGCTCCGCCATCGAGAGTTGAACCCAGGTCGGGCGGCCGTGGTTGCACTGGTCGGCGCGCTCGGTGGCTTCCATCTGGCGCAGTAGCGCGTTCATTTCCATCAGGCCCAGCGTGCGGTGGGCGCGCACCGCGCCGTGGCAGGCCATGGTCGCCAGCAGTTCGTTGCGCCGGGTTTCGATGACGCGGCTGGCGGGATGCTCGGCGAGGTCGCGCAGCAGCGATCGCACGAGGTCATTGACTTTGCCGCCGGCGAGCAGGGCCGGCAGTCGGCGCACGGCGATTTCGCGCGGGCCGGCGGCGGCCATGTCGAATCCCAGCGCGGTGAGTGTCTCGCCCTGTTCCTCGACGGTAGCCAGTTCGGCCGGGCTGGCCGCGAGCAGCAACGGCACCAGCAGCGCCTGCGTTGCCGGCGGCCCGGCGTCGAGGCCGGTCTTGAGCTTTTCGTAGAGGATGCGTTCGTGCGCCGCGTGCATGTCGACCAGCACCAGGCCGGCGGCGTTCTGCGCCAGGATGTAGATGCCGTGCAATTGGGCGATGGCGTAGCCGAGCAGGGGTGCGGTCGCGTCTTCGGTTGGGCCGGGGGTCGGCGCCCCACCGGGACTTCCTTCGGTCGCCGGCGACACGGCGTTCGCGTCGTCGGCGAAGGCGGCACGGGCGAATTCCAGGTAGGCGCGCGTTGCCGGTTCGCCCACGCCGAGGCTGCCCTGGCGCGCCTGCGGATAGGCGGCGGGGACGAAGCGTGGCGCCGCCGCTTCCTGGCCGCCCGCCGCCGCCAGCGGCGTAGCCAGGGTGCGCTGCAGGGCGTGAAAGATGAACTGGTGGATGCCGCGCGCATCGCGAAAGCGCACCTCGGTCTTGGCCGGGTGCACGTTCACATCGACGCCGGCCGGGTCGAGTTCGAGGAACAGCACGTAGGCCGGATGCCGCGCGCCATGCAGGATGTCGGCCCAGGCCTGGCGCGCGGCGTGGGTCAGCAGCTTGTCGCGGACGAAGCGGCCATTGACGAAAAAGTACTGCTCGTCGCGCCCGGCGCGCGAATAGGCGGGCAGGGCGGCGAGGCCGGACAGGCGCAGCGGTCCGGCGCTGGCGTCGAGCGGGCGCGCTTGCGGGAAGAATTCCTCGCCGATGATTTCGCGGGCGCGATGCGAAAAGTCGGCGCTGGCGAGACGGCGTTTTGCGCTGCCATTGTGGCTCAGCGTGAAGGCGACATCGGGCCGCGCCAGCGCCATGCGCCGCAGTACCTCGTCGCAGTGGGCGAATTCGGTAGCTTCGGTCTTGAGGAACTTGCGCCGCGCCGGAGTGTTGAAGTAGAGGTCGGCCACCTCGATCAAGGTGCCGCCGGCCAGCGCCGCCGGTTCGACGCTGTCCGCGTCGCTGCGCAGGCGGAAGGCGTGCGGCTGCGACGGATGCCGGCTCGAAACAGTGACGCGGGCGACGGACGCGATGGAGGCCAGCGCCTCGCCGCGAAAGCCGTAGCTGCCGACGCGTTCCAGTTCGTCGAGGCTGGCGATCTTGCTCGTGGCGTGGCGTGCCAGCGCCAGCGGCAGGTCTTCGGGGGCGATGCCACCGCCGTCGTCGGCGACGCGGATCAGGCGCACGCCGCCTTCCTCCAGTTGCACGTCGATGCGCGTGGCGCCGGCGTCGAGGCTGTTTTCCAGCAGTTCCTTGAGCACCGAGGCCGGGCGTTCCACCACCTCGCCGGCTGCGATCTGGCTGATCAGTAAGTCCGGCAGCGGCTTGATGATTCCCATGGGGGTCGGATTATAGCTTCCGGTAAAATCGCGCCTTTCCGTTCCGACCGCTGCCCCGTGGAAACTCTCACCCAGTTCATCGCGCATTTCTTCGACATCATCCTGCACGTAGACAAGTACCTGGCCGCGCTGCTGGCGCAGTACGGCACATGGATCTACGCGATCCTGTTCCTCATCGTCTTCTGCGAAACCGGCCTCGTCGTCACGCCCTTCCTGCCCGGCGATTCGCTGCTGTTTGTCGCGGGCGCGCTGGCGGCGACCAGCGGCGGCGCGTTCCAGATCGACATCGTGATCGCCGTGCTGCTCTCGGCGGCGATCCTCGGCGACAACACCAATTACTGGATCGGCCGCTGGGCCGGCAAGCGCATCCTGGCCTGGGGCGAGACCTCGCGCTATTTCAACCGCAAGGCCTTCGACCTGACGCATGCCTACTACGAGGCGCACGGCGGCAAGACCATGCTGGTGGCGCGCTTCATGCCTTTCGTGCGCACCTTTGCGCCCTTCGTCGCCGGCGTCGGCCGCATGAGCTACCCGCGCTATTTCGCCTTCGACCTGGCCGGCGCTTTCCTCTGGGTGTTTTCGTTGTGCCTGGCCGGCTACTGGTTCGGCAACATTCCCTGGGTCAAGTCCAACCTCTCGCTGATCATCTTCGGCACCATCGGCCTGTCGCTGCTGCCGCTGTTTCTCGCCTGGCTGCGGCATCGCCTGGCGGCTAAGGCGACTTGATCCGGCGCGACGCGGCGATGAAGCGTTACGTCATCCTGATATCCGGTCGCGGCAGCAACATGGAGTCGCTGCTTGATGCGTGCTTGCCCGGCGCCTGCGCGGCGGTGATCTGCAACCGCCCCGATGCGGCCGGCCTCGCCGGCGCGGCGGCGCGCGGGATCATCACGGCGGCGATCGACCATCGCGGCTTCGCTTCGCGCGAGGAGTTCGACGCCGCGCTCGCCGCCGAGATCGAGCGCCATGCGCCCGACCTGGTGCTGCTGGCCGGCTTCATGCGCATCCTCGGCGACGCCTTCGTGCGCCGCTTCGAGGGCCGCATGCTGAATATCCATCCCTCGCTGCTGCCGGCCTTTCCCGGGGTGAAGACACATGCCCAGGCGCTCGCCGCCGGGGTGAGGCTGCATGGCTGCAGCGTGCATTTCGTGACCCCGGCGCTCGACGGCGGTCCCATCGTCGCTCAGGCGGCGGTGCCGGTCCAGGCCGGCGATGACGATGCCAGCCTGGCCCGGCGCGTGTTGGCCGAGGAACACCTGCTCTACCCGCGCGTCGCGCGCTGGTTCCTCGAAGGCCGGCTGCAACTGGTCGACGGCCGCGCTCGCCTCGCCGGCGAGTTGCCGGTGGCCGGCGCCCTGCACGCGCCGCGCGTCGGCTGAGCGCGACCGCCACCCGCCATGCCGTTCGCGCTCGCCTTGGTGGCATCGGCCCTGCTGCATGCCGCCGCGCTGGTCGGGTCCGGCTGGACGCTGCCCGGCACCCATGAGCCGGAACCGCCGCAGACCATCGAGGCGGTGCTGGCCAAGCCCCCGCTGCGCAGCGAGCCGGCGCCCGAGGCCAAGCCCGCGCCGCGTCCGCCACCTGCCGCCCGGCCGCGTCCGGCCACGGCGGCGCAACCCGTGCTGGCGGCCGACAAGCCGGCGCCCTCCGTCCCGGTCGAGCCGCCGCCCGTCGTCGAGCAGGCTCCAGTCGCCGTGGCGCCAGCGCCGACTCCCGAACCGCCCGAGCCTGCCGCACCGGTGCCCGCGAAAACCGCGCTGCCCGGCAAGGGCAGCCTGCGTTACGTGATCACGCGCGGCGAGGGCGGCTTCGTCATCGGCCAGGCGATCCACAGCTGGGAGCATGACGGCTTCCGCTACCGGCTGAAAAGCCTGACCGAGACCACCGGCCTCGCGGCCGTGTTCAAGCCGGCGCAGGTGTTCCAGAGCAGCCAGGGCGACGTGACCGAGGACGGCCTGCGCCCGCGCGAGTTCCGCCACGAGCGCTCCGGCGGCATCGACACCGCCAGCTTCGACTGGCTGGGCCGCACTGTTACCTATGCCGGCCGCCGCCAGTCCGTCGTCGGCGGCACCCAGGACATGCTGTCCATGTATTACCAGCTGGTGCTGCTGGCACCCGTTTCCGGCACGCTGGAAATGCCGATCGCCACCGGGCGCAAGCTGGAAAACTATCGCATTGAGGTGCTGGGCGAGGAAGTCCTGGCGCTCAAGTCGGGCGAGCGTCGCACGCTGCATGTCAGGACGCGCAGCGGCGACGATTCGATCGACATCTGGCTCGGCCTCGGTGCCGGCGCCGTCACGCGCGGCCTGCCCCTGAAAATCCGCTTCATCGACCGCAAGGGCGAGATCTTCGACCAGATCGCGGACGAGCCGGAAGCGACACAAAGACAATGAACCCGAAATCCCCAACCTTGGTAAAGCCGGCATGAACGACGACAGGAAATCGGTTCGCGCGCAGCGGACCACGCGCAGCACAGGCGGTGGCGCGCGACGCGGCGCAGCGGCGACGCGGCAGGCTTCCGCGGATGGCCGCGAGGCCCCGGCGACGGACGGCCTGTCGGCCGACCTGCTCAATGCCGCGGTCGCCGCCACGGCGCAATTGCTGACATTCATCCAGCCGGCCGATGCCGCGCTGTCGGCCTTCTTCCGCGCCCGTCGCAGTGGCGCGAAGGACCGCGCCTTCATCGCCGAGACGGCCTATGCCGTGCTGCGGCGCAAGCGCCTGCTGGAGCGGCTGGCGGCCTGCGGCCCGAACCTGGAACCGGCCTTCCTCGCGCCGGGCGCGACGCCCAAGCGCGGACCGAAGACTCCCGGCGCGCGTCGCATTTCGCCGCGTGAATTGGTGCTGCTTTCGCTGTCGCGGGTGCGCGGCATGTCCCAGCGCCAGCTCGAAGGCGCGCTGATGCCGGGCGAGGCGGAATGGCTGGCCGAGATACGGCGCCAGCCGGAACCGGAACTGACGCTGGCCGAGCAACTGGATTTCCCCGACTGGCTGGTCGAGCGCCTGGCGCCGCGCATGTCGGCCGAGGACCTGCTGGCCCTGGCGCGCGCGCTGAACACGCCGGCGCCGCTCGACCTGCGCGTGAACACGCTGAAGGCGGAGCCCGCCGCGGTGATCGCGCGGCTTGCCGCCGACGGCATCGTCGCCACGCCGACGCCGTATTCGCCCCTCGGCCTGCGCCTCAAGACCAAGCCCTACCTGGCCAAGCACCCGGCCTACCTCGACGGCAGCATCGAAGTGCAGGACGAGGGCTCGCAACTGCTGGGCTTCCTGCTGCAGCCCAAACGCAGCGAGATGGTGGTGGACTTCTGCGCCGGTGCTGGCGGCAAGACGCTGATCCTCGGCGCCATGATGCGTTCCACCGGGCGCCTGTATGCCTTCGACGTGTCGGACAAGCGGCTGGCCAAGCTCAAGCCGCGCGCCGCACGCGCCGGCCTGTCCAACGTGCACCCGGCCTGCCTTTCGGGTGAGAACGATGCGCGTGTCAAGCGGCTGCAGGGCAAGGCCGACCGCGTGCTGGTCGACGCGCCCTGTTCTGGCCTGGGCACCTTGCGTCGCAATCCCGACCTGAAGTGGCGGCAGTCGCCGCAGAGCGTCGACGAACTGCGCGCCAAGCAGGCCGCGATCCTCGCCGCCGCGGCCAAGCTGCTGCGGCCGGGCGGGCGCCTGGTGTATGCCACCTGCAGCATCCTCGCCGAGGAAAACGAGGACGTCGTCAATGCCTTCCTCGCCGCCCATGCCGACTACCATCGCCTCTCGGCGCGCGAGGTGCTGGCGGCGCAGGGCATTGCCGTCGACTGCGGCGAGGACATGCGCCTGGCGCCGCAGACGCACGGCACCGACGGCTTCTATGCCGCCGTGCTGGAGCGGGCGAAATGACCGTGAAACAAGGAGCGGCCGCAGGCCGCGAACCAGGGTCACCCCCTGCCTTGCGAAGGGGGCAGGGGGGATGGTCCGTGCTTGTTTTTGTTGCGCTGTTTTTCGGCGCGACAACAGTCGGCGCTGGCGCTACGGCGCTTCCTGCAACCGGTAGCGTCGAAGCGCTGTTCACGCCCTGGGACGACGCCGAAGGTGCCATTGTGCGCACCCTGGGCGAGGCGCGGCAGACCATCCATGTCCAGGCCTACCTGCTGACCAGCCGTTCGATCGCGCGGGCGCTGCAGGAGGCGCGCGCGCGCGGCGTCGCGGTCGAAATCCTGGCCGACCGCGAGATGGTGCGCAAGGGCGAGAATTCGCTGATCCCGAAACTGGCCGCAGAAGGCATCCCGGTCTGGCTCGAAACCCGCTATGGCAACGCCCACAACAAGGTGCTGCTGATCGACGCCGGCGGCGATCAGGGCATCGTCATCACCGGCAGCTACAATTTCACCTGGTCGGCGCAGGCGCGCAACGCGGAGAACCTGCTGATCCTGCGCGGCAATCCGGCGCTGGCGCAACGCTACCTCGACAACTGGCGGCGCCATCGCGACGACGCCGAGAAGATGGGTGGGGAAGTCCGATGACGCAAAACGAACTCGCCAGCATCTGGCACCACGTACTGTCCGACCTGCGCGAGCCCGACCTGTTGTGGCAATTGGCGACGCTGGCGGCCTGCCTGCTGCTGGCCAAGCTCGGCGAGCGCCTGCTGCTGGGCCGTTCGGTCGGTGCCGGACGGGCCTGGGAACTGGGCCGCGGCGGCCTCAAGCGCATCGCCTTTCCGCTGCTGGCATTGATCCTGTTGCTCGCGGCGCGCCCGCTGGCGCAGCAATGGATCCACGTCGGGCTGTTCTCGCTGGCGCTGCCTTTGCTGGGCTCCTTGGCGATCATCCGCATGGTGTTCTATGTGCTGCGCCTGAGCCTGGTCGGCGCTACCTGGCTGCTGCAGTTCGAGCGGATCTTCGCCGGCCTGGTGTGGGCCGTCGTCGCACTGCACATCACCGGCCTGCTGCCCGACCTGATCGCCATGCTGGAATCGATCAGCTTCAGCACCGGCAAGCAGAAGCTCACCTTGTGGCACCTGCTGCAGGGCATCGCCGCGGTGCTGGTCACGGTGCTGCTGGCGCTCTGGGCCGCCGGCGCGATCGAGGCGCGGCTCAATGCCGCCACCGGGCTCGACGGCAACCTGCGCGTGGTTTTCGCGCGCCTGTCCAAGGCGCTGCTGATCCTGCTCGCGGTGCTGATCGGCCTGCCCATGGTCGGCATCGACCTCACCACGCTTTCGGTATTCGGCGGCGCGCTCGGCGTCGGCCTCGGCCTCGGCCTGCAGCGGATCGCCAGCAACTATGTCTCGGGCTTCATCATCCTGCTCGACAATTCCATACGCATCGGCAACGTGATCTCGGTCGGCAACGACCGCGGCGAAGTGACGCGCATCACCACGCGCTACACGGTGGTGAGGAACATCACCGGCGTAGAGGCCATCGTTCCCAATGAGTTGCTGGTCGGCTCGGTGGTGCAGAACGAGTCCTACAGCGATCCCCGGGTGCGCGTGGCGCTGCCGGTGCAGGTCGCCTACGACAGCGACCTCGACTGTGCCATGGCCATCATGGCGGCAGCGGCCTCGGCGCAGCCGCGCGTGCTGGCCGATCCGGCGCCGGCGGTCCTGCTGGCGGCGTTCGCCGATTCCGGCATCAACCTCGAACTCGGCTTCTGGGTCGCGGATCCGCAAAACGGCACGGGCCAGCTGCGTTCCGACATCAACCTGGCGATCTGGCGCGAATTCAAGCAGGCCGGCATTTCCATTCCCTTCCCGCAGCGCGAACTACGCATTCTCAAAGAGGCTGGCCATGAGTGAAACGCGATTGATCCACGGCTTCCATGCCGTTACCGCCAAACTGCGCCACGCGGCCGACGACGTGAAGGAAATCACCGTCGCCGAAGGGCGACAGGACGGCCGCATGCGCGACCTGCTGAAGCTGGCGGAAACCCACGGCGTGCGGGTGATCTTGTCCGATGCCAAGCGCCTCGACGGCCTCGCCGGCGGCAGCCAGCACCAGGGCGTGGTGGCGAAGGTCGCCGCCCAGGCGAAGCACGTCACGCTGGACGACGTGCTCGACGGCCTCGCCGAACCGCCGCTGCTGCTGGTGCTCGACGGCGTCACCGATCCGCACAACCTCGGCGCCTGCCTGCGCGTCGCCGATGCGGCCGGTGCGCATGCCGTGATAGCGCCCAAGGACAAGGCCTGTGGCCTCAACGCGACGGTGATCAAGGTCGCCAGCGGCGCCGCCGACACCGTGCCCTACATCGTCGTCACCAACCTCGCGCGCTCACTGCGCGAGATGCAGGAACGCGGCATCTGGGTCATCGGCGCGGCCGGCGAGGCGGACAAGGAACTCTATGCCATCGACCAGAAAGGCCCCTGCGCCTGGGTGCTCGGCGCCGAGGGCGACGGCATGCGCCGCCTGACGCGCGAAACCTGCGACGAACTGGCGAAAATCCCGATGCACGGCAGCGTGGAAAGCCTCAACGTCTCCGTCTCGGCCGGCATCTGCCTGTTCGAGGCGCGGCGCCAGCGCGGACGCTGACATCGCGATTGTCGCTGGAGTACCGGATACGTTGCTCTCAGTTTCGAGCGAAGCGAACCGATCAGTAACCCCCCGCGAGGGGGGATGGGGGGCGGGCCGAGATTTTTCTGGCCCATGGCACGGGTAGGGAAGGCTTCATGGTTTGCGGTTGGTTCGAATCCATGGGCCTCAGGGCAGCTTTACGGCTTCGATGTCGGCCTTGGCGCCCAGCCCCAGGGTGCGCACCCAGCCGACCTGGTGGCCGCGCGAGGTGATGTTGTCGTCATGGACGGCGAAGCCGACGTGGTACACGCCGCCGGCCTTCAGCGCCTTGTCATCCGGGTTGGCGAGGCCCAGCGGGCGCACCACCACCACGGTCCATAGGCCGTCCTTCCAGACCCCGTTGCCCTTGTTGTCGGCGGCCGAGCCGGCGGCGTCGGCGGCGGACAGCACGTATTGCGGCAGGATGTCGCCTTCCTTCCAGCCTGCGCTCGGGTCGAAGGGCACCGCATTGCCGCCCTTGATCAGGAAATTGTCCTTCTTGCCGAAATCGTCGGCCGTCATCGCCTTGGCGCCGTACCTGGCGGCGTCGAACATGAACTTCGGCTGCTTCTTTTCGCCGTCCATGTTGGAGGCGAAGTGGTTCTTGCCGGCGTCGAAGTTGCGCCATTCCAGCACATAGCCGTCATCGACGCCGCCGACCGGGTTGGTGCGGTGCGAACGCCACTGGATCAGGTCGAGGAAGCCGCCCTCGGCCTTGATCTTGTTGATCTCCTCGACGCTCTTGCCGCTCTTCCAGTCGCCCGGATCGTTGCGGCTGGCGGGCAGGTACTTGCGCACGTCGGCTTTCTTGATCGCCTTGAGCAGCGGATTGGCGGCGACTTCCTCCTTGGTCGCAACATTCGGCATGTCGCGCTCGCCGTCATGGCAGGTCAGCCAGCAGCCCTGCTTGGCAAAGTTCGGCACCTTGCCGTCGTCGAGCATGATTGAAATACGGTCTTCGTAGACCGCCGGTTGCTTGCCGGAACGCACGTCGGACTGGAGGCGCGGGCCGCCGTAGGCCTTCCATTCCTTGCCGTCGAAGCGGTAGGCCGGATAGTCGCTGGTCGGCTTGCCATTGGTTTTCCACTGGAAGCGCAGGTAGGTGTTCCGGTCGTCGAAGGCGGCCTGCACCCTGAGGTCGATATGGCCGTTCTTGCCCTTGGGCGGGTTTGGTTCGAGGCGCTTGCCGGCGACGATGTTGTTGCCGATGTCCTTCTCGCCATCGGGTTCGTCGTGGCAGAAGGTGCAGGCGTCGCCGCGTTTGGTTTCCTTGGCGGCGCCCTTGTGGGCGTCGCTCAGCAGCCATTCGTAGGAGGACTGGCCGGGATAGAACAGCGGCACTGTCACCACCGGGATCTTCCCCCAGTCGATGGTCGCCGGGTCGGCGGCGAGTGCCGAGCCGGTGCCGATGAAGGCGAGGCTGAGAAACAGTGCGGTCTTTTTCACGGTGATTCCTCCGGAGGTGGATAGTCTGCGCAGCGATAAAACGATAATAAAACAGTATGGTCCGCTGTCGCGGCGCAATGCTGATCCAGATCAAGTCGCATGGCGTGGGGAAAATGCAGTAAGCTGTATAAAAAAACAGCTATCCGTGCGATCATGCCATCCCTGCCGGCCTACGCCGAACTCCATTGCGTCTCCAACTTCAGCTTCCTGCGCGGTGCCTCGCACGCCGGGGAACTGGTGGCGCGCGCGATGGAACTCGGCTACACGGCTTTGGCGGTCACCGACGAGTGCAGCTTTGCCGGCAGCGTGCGCGCCCACCTCGCGGCGCGTGATACACCGCTCAGGCTGATCCACGGCACCGAGCTGAATCTCGCCTGCGGCATGAAGCTGGTGCTGCTGGCCTGCAATCGGGCCGGCTACGGCAATCTTGCGGCACTGGTCACGCTGGGCCGGCGCCGTGCCGAAAAGGGCAGCTACCGGCTCGCGCGTGGCGACCTTGCCGGTTGGGACGGCGGCGGCGTGCCGGACTGCCTGGCACTGTGGATTCCAAGAGTTATGCCTCCGGCAGAGCCGGAGGCGGTATCCCTTGCGGACGGCGCCCCACAGGGACTTCCTTCGGTCGCTGGTGATACGGCGATCTGGCATGAGCAGGCGCGCTGGTTCGCCGAACACTTCGCTGGCCGCGCCTGGATCGCCTTCGAACGGCACCTGCGGCCCGACGATGCCGAGCGTCTGGCATGTCTGCGCGAACTTGCGGCGGCGACCAAATTGCCGCTGGTCGCAGCCGGCGACGTGCACATGCACGTGCGTTCGCGCCGGCCGCTGCAGGATGCGCTGACCGCGTTGCGTTTCAACACCACGGTGGCACAGGCAGGTGCTGCACTGTTTCCCAACGGCGAGCGGCACCTGCGCTCGCGCCTTGCGCTGGCGCGCCTGTATCCGGCCGAACTGCTGGCCGAGACCGTGAAGGTCGCGGCGCTGTGCAGCTTCTCGCTGGCCGAGTTGCGTTACGAATATCCTGAAGAAGTCGTGCCGGCTGGCCAGACGCCGGATTCCTGGCTGCGGCAGCTCAGCGAGGAAGGGCTGGTGCGGCGCTATCCGGCAGGCGTGCCGGACAAGGTGGCGGCCCAGGTCGAGCATGAACTGGCGCTGATCGCCGAGATGGCCTACGCGCCTTACTTCCTTACCGTGCATGACATTGTGGCCTGGGCGCGCGGGCAGGGCATCCTGTGCCAGGGGCGCGGCTCGGCGGCCAATTCGGCGGTGTGCTACGCGTTGTTTGTTACCGAGGTGGACCCGGCGCGCGCCAGCATGCTGTTCGAGCGCTTCGTCTCGAAGGAGCGCAACGAGCCGCCCGACATTGACGTCGATTTCGAGCACCAGCGGCGCGAGGAAGTGATCCAGTACATCTACGCCAAATACGGCCGCGAACGCGCTGCGCTGGCCGCCGCCGTGATCACCTACCGCACTCGCGGCGCCTTGCGCGACGCCGGCCGCGCGCTGGGTTTTCCTCTGGCCGCGATCGAGCGCCTGGCCGGCAACCTGGCCTGGTGGGAGAAGCGCGAAGAACTGGCGCAGCGCTTTGCCGAAGTCGGCCTCGATCCGCAGGATCCCGCGGTGCAGCGCTGGCTGGGCATCGCGCAGATACTGATCGGCTTCCCGCGCCACCTGACGCAGCATGTCGGCGGCTTCGTCATTGCACGCGGCCGGCTCGACCGCCTGGTGCCGGTGGAAAACGCCGCCATGCCGGAGCGCACCGTGATCCAGTGGGACAAGGATGACATCGACGCCCTGGGCCTGATGAAGGTCGACGTGCTGGCACTCGGCATGCTCTCGGCGATACGACGCATGCTGGCGGCCGTGGCGCGGCGGCATGGCACGCCGTTCGGCCTGGCCGACGTGCCGGCCGAGGACGCCGCCACCTACGCGATGGTTTCGCGCGCCGATACCGTGGGCGTGTTCCAGATCGAGTCGCGCGCGCAGATGGCCATGCTGCCGCGCCTGCGGCCGGCCTGTTTCTACGATCTTGTGATCGAAGTCGCGCTGGTGCGCCCCGGCCCGATCCAGGGCAACATGGTCCATCCCTACCTGCGCCGGCGGCAGGGGCTGGAGCCGGTCGAGTATCCCAGCGAGGCGGTGCGCGAAGTGCTCTCGCGCACCCTGGGAGTGCCGATCTTCCAGGAGCAGGCGATGCAGCTGGCCATCGTCGCCGCCGGCTTCACGCCGGGCGAAGCCGACCAGTTGCGCCGCGCCATGGCGGCCTGGAAGCGCAAGGGCGGGCTGGAACCCTTCCGCGAGCGACTGCTTTCCGGGATGCGTGAGCGCGGCTATGCCGATGAGTTTGCCGAGGCGCTCTATCGCCAGATCCAGGGCTTCGGCGAGTACGGCTTTCCCGAGTCGCATGCGGCGAGCTTCGCGCTGCTGGTCTATGTCTCGGCCTGGCTCAAGCACCACGAGCCGGCGGCCTTCCTGCTGGGCCTGCTCAATTCGCAACCCATGGGTTTCTACTCGCCTTCGCAACTGGTGCAGGACGCGCGCCGTCACGGCGTCGAGATGCGGCCGGTGGATGTCACGGCGAGCGACCGGGAATGCACGCTGGAAGGCTCAGGACTGGCGGCGGTGCGCCTCGGCCTGCAGCAGTTGCGCGGCTTCTCCGCTGCGGCCGGCGAGCGCATCGTCGCCGCGCGTGATGAGGCGCCCTTCGCCGACCTCGCCGACCTGGCGCGCCGTGCCGACCTTGGCCGGGGCGACCTTGACCTGCTGGCCGCCGGCGGCGCGTTGCGGCGACTCGCCGGCCATCGGCGCCAGGCCGCCTGGGCCGCCGCCGCCATACCCCTGCAGCGCGATCTCTTCGCCGGCATTGCGCCGGACGAGGCGCAGGTCGAAATCGCCGCGCCGCGCGAAGGCGAGGAGGTCGTCGCCGACTACCGCAGCCTCGGCCTCACGCTGGGCCGCCATCCGCTGGCGCTGCTGCGCGCGCGGCTGGCGGCGCGGCGCTACCTCTCCGCGATGGAACTGCGCGAACGCGGCGACCGTGCCGTGGTGCGCTGCGCCGGCATCGTCACCTGCCGCCAGCGGCCGGGCACCGCCAGCGGCGTCATCTTCGTCACGCTGGAAGACGAAACCGGCAGCGCCAATATCGTGGTGTTCAACGATCTGGCGTGTCGCCAGCGCCGACTTTTGCTCGGCAGCCGGCTATTGGGCGTCGCCGGCCAGTTGCAGGTGGAGGGCAGGGGCGAGCATGCGGTGGTGCATCTGGTGGCCAGCCGCTTGTTTGATCACAGCGAATGGCTGGGGTCTGTCCTTACCGGCAGCAGGGATTTTCATTGAGGACTTCAGGTATGACGGATGGTGCATCGGTGAGCAATCTGATTTATGCTATCCGCGCCGTACCCATCCCAACAACAGGAGGAAATTCCATGAAAATTTACAAGTTCCTTGCATGCCTGCTGACTAGCCTGGCGCTGTTCGGCGCCACCAGCGTTCGTGCCCAGGCGCCCCTGCCTTATGGCGCGCCGCTTTCCAATGACCAGGCGAAGAAGGCCATGGCGGCTGCCGAGTCGGAGGCGAAGAAGAACAGCTGGAACGTGGTCATTGCGATTGTCGACTCGGGCGGCAACCTGATGATGTTGCAGCGCCTCGACGGCACCCAGTTCGGCTCGGTCGATGTTGCCCGCGACAAGGCCCACGCGGCGGCGGCCTTCCGCCGGCCGACCAAGGTGTTCCAGGATTTGATTGCCCAGGGCGGGGTGCATCTGCGCATGCTCAACCTGACCGGCGGCACGGCAGGCGTGCTCGAAGGCGGCGTTCCGATTGCGGTCGATGGGAAAATCATCGGCGCCATCGGCGTGTCCGGCGTCACCTCGCAGCAGGATGCGCAGATCGCCCAGGCAGGAGCCGATTCGCTCAAGTAGCGATCGCCCGCGCAAAAAAAGCGGAGCCTGCGGGCTCCGCTTTTTTTGGCGATCGACGCGACACATCGGCGCCGGCCGACGACGCTTCTTCAGTGCAGGTTCTTGCCGGTGCCGAAGGTGTCGCCGTCGTCGATCACCACCCGGTTGGCCTGGATGTCCGCTAGCGCCTTTCTCATCGCCGCATCGTTGATCCAGTGCGCCGCGTGGGGTGCCAGCAGGATTTCCGCGGGCGGCATGGGCCGCGCGATGCCGAAGCCCTGGATGTAGTCGATGCCGACTTCGGCCATGGCGCGCAAGGTGGCGGCGTCCTCGACCCATTCCGCGATGGAGCGCATGCCCAGGTTGCGCGACAGGTCGCTGATGGCCTGCACGATGGACAGGCGCGACGGGTGTCGCGCCGCGGATTCGACGATGGCGCCGTCGATCTTGATCACGTCGGCCTGCAGGTCGGAGAGGTACATGAAGGAGGTATAACCGGCGCCGAAGTCGTCCAGCGCCAGCTTGACGTCGAATTCGCGCAGGCGGTCGATCACGCGTCGCGTCTGGCTGAAATCACGCAGCGCGACGCCTTCGGTGATCTCCGCGCAAAGACGGCTGGCGGCGCGAGGATGGGCGCGCAGCATGGCATAGGCATCGGTCATGAACTGCTCGTCGTTGATCGATGCGCCGGAAAAATTGACCGTGACGAAGCGGGTGCTGGTCAGTTGCGCGAGATTGGCGTCGAGCCATTCCAGCACGGTGGACAGCACCCAGCGGTCGATCACGCCGACGCGGCCGTGGGCTTCGGCGACCGAGATGACGCGGCCGGCCGGCATGAAGCTGCCGTCGGGCGCCCGGGCGCGCAGCAGGACTTCGAAATCCAGGCTGCCGAAGGGGTCGTGCACCGCCATGATGGGTTGCATGGCGATGGTGAGGAATTCGGGCGCGCGCTCGGGCGTCAGCCGCGCCACCAGTTCCCGCTCCTCCTCGTGCTCGTGGAAGGCCGGTGCGTCGGGTCCGAAGGCCACCACGTGGCCCGAGGCCGACACCCGCTTGGCTTCGCGACAGGCGCGATCCGCCGCGGAGATCAGGTCGACCACCTCGATGCCCTGGGTGACCTCGACCACGCCGAAGGACACGCCGATGCGGAATGCCAGGTCCTGCACCCGAAAGATGTCACCGTCGATCAGGCTGACCAGTTCGTGGCACCTGTCGGTCGCTTCCGTGAGGGACATGCCGCGCAGCAGGATGAGGAATTCGTCGCCGCCGATGCGTCCCAGCAGGTGTTCGTTGCCCAGCGCTTTCACCATCTTGGCGCACAGTTGGCGCAGTACTTCATCGCCTGCGGTGTGGCCGAACAGGTCGTTGACCGTCTTGAAGCGATCCAGGTCCACATAGGCCAGCGCACAGGGTGTCACTGTGCCGGCGGAGTTGATCGCGCCGCGCAGCGCCTGCTCGATCGCACGCCGCGAGAGCGCCCCGGTGAGCTGGTCGTGGTCGGCGAGGTACATCAGTTTCCGGTTGGCGGTGACCGCCTCGGTGATGTCCTCGATCGAGCCCTCGATCAGGCCGTCGCCGATCGAGGCGCGCGCTTCGTACCAGGCGCCGTGGTCGGCCGACTGGAAGCGCAGTTGCGCGCGCGAGTTGCCGGCCAGCGTGCCGCGCAGCGATTCCCATGCTCCGGCTTCAAAAAAGTCCTGCCAGCGTGATTTTCCCTCCAGTGCCTGGCGGCCGAGCAGGCGCCCCAGCGCCGGGTTGCCGCGCAGGATGCGGCCGCTGGCGTCGGCCGTGAAAAAGGCTACGGGCACCTGGTCGTAGGTTTTCTGCAGGGCGATTTCCGCGCCCTGGCGACCGGAGCGTTCGATGCGCATTTGCTCCGCCAGCGCCATCGCCACCAGCAGGCCGGAGCTGAGCGCGGCGGTGACGCTATTGACGTAGGGAATCGGCCCCGGCAGGCCCAGCATCGCCTTGATCACTTCGGCGAAGCCGGCGATCGCGGTGACCACCAGCGAGGCGGCGAACCACAGGGCAATGCGCGAACGCGACGTGAGCAGTATGCGCGCCAGGTAATAGACGATGATGCCGTAGCCGATGAAGGAACCGAGCCACAGCATCGGGATGAAGTTGCGGTAGGGCAGCAGCACCGCCGCGGCGAACATCGGCAGGTGGATCAGTTCGAGGATGCTCACCAGTGGGCGCTGTCCGACGCGCGCGAGGTCGGCCTTGAACAGTCGCAGGAAGAGAAAGGCGGTGAGCGGGAAGTTCGCCGCGAGGACCAGCTTGCGCATTCCGTCGAGCCAGCCCGCCGGTACCTGGTGGCCCAGCCACAGCGTGTCCCAGCCGGCCGAAATGGCGCCGACTCGCGTGCTGACGATGAGCCAGGCGGCGAAAACGACATACACCGGCTCGCGGTTGACCAGGGCGACTAGCAGCATGAATACCGCCAGCACCGTCAGTCCGCCTTCGAGCAGGCCCATGTCGTTGGCGAAGGCCCGGATCGACTGGTTGAAGTCGGCCGCCGTCCAGGCCGTGACCGTGAGATGTGCCGGCCCGACGAAGGTGGCGCGACAAAGCACCGGTACGCCCGACAGGTCGATGCCCTTGGTGGCGAAGCCGGCGTTGGTGATGGTCAAGGCGCCGGTGGTGCCGGCTCGGCTCGCCGCGCCCAAGGGCGCCAGCGAGGGCCCGCGCCAGCAGGAAAGTGTCCGTGCATGGCGCGAGGGAAAGTAGACCAATGGCAGGCCGGCCGAATCCGGAGCCAGCTTGGGCGGCGTGAACGAGAACCAGACCGGCGCTTCCGACAGGCGGGTGTCGAAATAGCTGACCTGGCCCGCGCTGCGCAGCGCATCGCGCGCCGCGGCAGGTTCCATCTGACCGTCGTCGGGAACGAAGGCGAGGGCGGTGAAGGGAAGGTCGGGCGGCGTTTTGACCTGGGTGTCGGATTCCCACGCAAACAGCGCGAGCATCATCGCGCAGGCGAGGATGGCGGGAATTACTGCAAAGGACAGGCGCGCAAGCCAGCGGCTATTGCGACGCAAAAAGCCGCGCCCGAGTTCGCGGGAGGCGAGCAGCAGCAGGCGGCGCGTGCGGGGTCGCACCTAGCCGCCCTCCGCCGGTGTTCTATTGCGGCGCGTAGCGGCCATGCGGGTCTGCCGGATACGCAGCTGTCAGCGTTCGGCCATGGACAGTCGCGATTCCTTGTCGCGGGTCTGGCCGAGGCCGGCGCCAAGGGCGGCAGCGGAAGCCAGTTCGATATCCGGGTGGCGGACCTCGAAAAACAGCGAATACCAGGGATGTCCGACTTCGAGCCAGCGACGCTTCGTCGCAACCACGTCACAGGACATGGTTCGATGGGGAATCATTCCAGCATGCGCCATCGGCACGAATTCACCACCGGGGAAAACATCCTCGAACAGCAACCAGCTGTAGAAGCGGTCCATCGGATTGCGCGCGGCGGCGACGATGCAATCGACACCGCTGGCTTCACATTGCAGGAACATGGTTTTCATCAGCATGGCCTTGACCATGCGGCCTACCGCGGCCTGGCTGACGGCAAGACGGGTGGCCTCGGTCAGTACCCGATGCCGCAGGCTTGCGGGTAGTTCTACGGATTTTTCAAGGTCAAGCGGGCGCGACTGGTTGGTACGGAAACGCATGCTGCCCAGCGGTGCCCCGTCCAGCTTGGCCAATGCGACCATGACACGGCTGCTGCCGTCGACGTCGCTGGGTTCCGGCCGTGAAAAACGCGCCGCAAGTTCGGGCAAGTGCCGCCCATAGGCGCTTTGCCGGATCGCCACCGCTTTTTCGAGCTCAGACTCATCACGTACGCAACATATTACGAAAGGCAGATGCTCAATGGCGTCGGGCTGGTCTCTGGTTTCGGTCTGCATGGTTGGGCAATATGCACGGTTATGGGCATCCTGACAAGAGGGAAAACGGTTTCAAGTTACGGACTTGAGGGGAATTAACGACACTTCAACAATGTCAGATATCGGACTGATTGTCGTTCAGCAATTGCCATCGCGATATGTCTTCCGGCCGATCGACGTCCCACAGCATGGCGACTTCCTGCCAGCGCAGCCCCAGTCCCGAAAGCCGTTGCCGCGTCTGCGCCATTACCTGCTCGGTGCTCCAGTCGATGTCGATGAATAGTTCGGGTACCGGCTTGCGCAGTCCGATCAGGAAATAGCCGCCGTCTTCCGTGGTGACGAAGGCGGCGTCGTTGCCGTCGCGCAATGCACGGGCGGCAGCGTGCAGGTGCGCCGGTTCCAGCGTCGGGCAATCGGTGCCGATCAGCAGCAGCGGGGCGGCGCCGCGCGAGTCGAAGATTCGTGCCATGCGGGCGCCAAGGTCCTTGCCGGACTGGACGCGCAGTTCTAGGGCGAATCTCTTTCTCGCTGCACAAAAAAAACGGTGTTCCATATCGGGGGAGCACCACAGCGTGACCGGACCGATGCCTGCGGCGCTTGCCGTGGCCAGGGTGCGCAGCGTCAGTTGGCGATGCAGTCGCGCCGCGCCGGCGGGGCCGAGCATGGGAATCAGCCGGGTTTTGGCATATCCGGCAATCGGAGCCTTGGCCATGACGGCGACCTCGATCTGTCCCGGTCTGGCCAAAACTCCACCCGCTGCGTCGGCCTCAACCGGCACGTGGCCGGTACCCATAGCGCAGCGCCAGTTGCCGCGGATCGGCGCCAAAAAAGAAGGCGGCGCGCAGCCACCACATGAGCAGGATGGTGCGCAGCACGCCGTGTTGTTCCCAGCGCCGGCCCGACGTCACCACGGTTTCGCGCAGGCAGGTCGGCCTGGACTCGCGCAGCAGTGCCGCCGACAAGGCAATGTCCTCCATCAGGGGCAGGTCGGGGTAGCCGCCGATGCGCTCAAACGTTTCGCGCCGCACGAAGATCGCCTGGTCGCCGGTGGCGATGCCGGTGAGGCGCGAACGCCAGTTCATCATGAAGGCGACCACGCGCAGCAGCGCAGGCCGGCCGTCGATGCGAACATCGAAGCGTCCCCAGTCGCTGCCGCCGTCGATCGTGGCAAGGATGTCGGCCAGCGCCGAATCCGGCAGACGGGTGTCGGCATGGAGGAACAGCAGGACCCGGCCCCGGCTGGCCGCCGCTCCGGCATTCATTTGTGACGCCCGCCCGCGCGGCGCGACGATGATGCGATCCGCCAGCGTCCCGATCACCGCCACGGTAGCGTCGACGCTGCCGCCGTCGGCGACGACGAGCTCGACTCCCTTCGCCCGCAATGTTTGCAGCGCTGCCAGACGGGCGGCGATCTGCGGTGCCTCGTTGAGCACCGGCATGACGATGGACAGTCGGGGTTGCGTTGTCATGCCCGGATTCTATGGCCTGAATTGCGCGGGGCCTCGCCCGTCCGTGGGACGGGCCCTGCCTACGAGTTTCCCCATATCTCCTTGACCCGCGCATCGCGTCCGCAGCCGGTGCGGTAGTAGTTGTAGCGGATCGGGTTCTTCTTGTAGTAGTCCTGATGGTATTCCTCGGCCAGCCAGAAGGCCGATGCCGGGGCGAGTTCGGTATGGATGACCTTGAACTTGCCGCTTTTCAGCAGCGCGTCACGACTGGCTTCGGCGACCTTGCGCTCGGCGTCGTTCTGCCAGTAGATTCCGCTGCGATACTGGCTGCCGGCGTCGCAGAACTGCCGGTCCTTGACCGTCGGGTCGATGTGCCGCCAGAAGTACTCGACCAATTGCGGGTAAGTGACCTTTTGCGGGTCGTAGATCACCCGCACCGCCTCGGTATGTCCGGTACCGCCGGCGCTGACCTGCTCATAGCTTGGCCGCGATGTCTTGCCGGCGGTATAGCCGGATTCGACTTCGATCACGCCGGGCATCTTCTCGAAGTCCTTTTCGATGCACCAGAAGCAGCCGCCGGCAAAGATTGCGGTGGCGCGCTGGCTGCCTGGCGTGGCGGGCACCTGGGCGTGGGCTGCGGCCGCGATCAGGGTGAAGGCGGCGACCACTCCGCCCAGTCGCAGCGGCTTCACGTCCGCAGCGCCGGCAGCGGCGCACCTTTGGGCACGAAGGCGAGCGCCACACCGTTGTTGCAGTAGCGTTTGCCCGTCGGCTGCGGACCGTCGTTGAAAACGTGGCCCTGATGCCCGCCGCAACGGGAACAGTGGTATTCGGTGCGCGGATAGATCAGCTTGTAATCGGTCGTCGTGCCCAGGGCGCCGGCCAGCGGTTGCCAGAAGCTGGGCCAGCCGGTGCCGCTTTCGTACTTGTGCGCGGTGTCGAACAGGGGCAGATTGCAGGCGGCGCAGACAAAGGTCCCGGGGCGCTTTTCGGCGTTAAGCGCGCTGCTGCCGGCGGGCTCGGTGCCTTCCTCGAACAGGACGCGGTAGGCGTCGGCCGCGAGCAGCTTTTTCCACTCCTGTTTCGACTTGGTCAGCGGAAAGCTGCTGGCGGCAGCCGCGCCGCCAGGCAGCGCGGTGGCGACCAGCAGGCCGTAAATACGGAAAATCCAGTGGCGTCGGTTCATCATGTTCTCCTGTTACTGCGTTGGCGCGACCCGGAATGCCATCTCCGGCCTGCTTGCGTGCTGTACTGGGCGTAGGTCGTGCCCGGGGGCAAAGTCCTTACAGTTGCTTCGCAATTGCGCATATTAGTCATCATCGGCGAGAATGCGTTCCGTCCGAATCAACCGCCGTGCCCATGGAACTGGATCGCCAAAGCGAGCTGAATGCCCTGCGCCCCGACCTGCTGCGCTTCGCACGCCTGCAATTGCGTGACGCGGGTGCTGCGGAGGATGCCGTGCAGGAAACCATGCTCGCCGCGCTGACCGGCAGCCACCGCTTCGAAAGCCGCTCCTCCTACAAGACCTGGCTCATCTCGATCTTGCGCAACAAGATTGTGGACATCATTCGCGGCCAGAGCCGCGAATCCGCCGCCACCTCGCTGGCCGACGACGAGGAAGGCGACGCCCTGCTCGACGCATCGCTGTTCGATCCGCGCGGACACTGGCTGCCCGGCGCGCGGCCGGCGAGCTGGGCCGATCCCGAGGCATCCTTCGAGCAGCAGCAGTTCTGGAAAGTGTTCGAAGCCTGCCTCGACCACTTGCCGCCGAAAACTGCGCGGGTCTTCATGATGCGCGAGTTCCTCGGTCTCGAGACCGGGGAAATCTGCAAGGAAACCGGCATCAGTTCGTCTAATTGCTGGGTGATGCTGCACCGGGCCAGGATGGGGCTGCGCACCTGCCTCGAAACTCGCTGGTTCGCCGGCGCGGGAGCCTGAGATGCTCAGTTGCAAGGAAGCCACTCTACTCATGTCGCAGGAACAGGACCGCCGCCTCAGCCTGGGTGAGCGGATCGCGTTGCGCCTGCATGTCCTGATCTGCGCCGGTTGCAACAATTACCGCCGCCAGATGCATGTCCTGCGCGAAGCCTGCCGTCGCCTCGGTGGCGGCGGTACGCCGTGAGCGCGCCGGCCAGGACACCGGTGGCGACCAGCACCTGCCCGCAGTGCGGGGCGGAGTTTCGCTGTGGCATGGAAGGCGGCGATGCGCGCTGCTGGTGCGCCGATTTGCCGCCCTTGCCAGAGTTGCCGGCGCAGTCGGGCGAATTCGCCGCCAGTTGTCTCTGCCCTGCCTGCCTGCGGGACAGGCTCGGCCTGTCGTCCGCGGGTGGGGCCGGCGTCCCGTCGTGAAGCTGATAGACAAGCTCCTGATGGTATCCGCCGTCGTCCTGGCGGTGCTGGTGGCGGTGCTTACGGCCCTGTCCGCGCTCAGCTTTCGCAATTTTTCGCTCTACACCGCGGAGCGCCATGCGCGTTCGGTGGCCGAGACCATCAAGGTCGGGCTCACCGAAAGCATGATCAACGGCACCATCAACAAGCGCCAGCAGTTCCTCGGTCGCCTGGCGGGCGTGCCGGGCGTGCATCGCGTACAGGTGACGCGCGGTCCGGCGGTGATCGCCCAGTTTGGCCCGGGACTGGCCAGCGAGGGCAGCGCCACCGATGACGTCAAGACCGTGCTGGCCACCGGCAAGGAGGCTTTCGGGCTGGTCGATACCGAGGGTGGCCTGATGTTTCACGCGGTGATCCCCTACGTCGCCAGCGACCAGGGCCTGCCCAATTGCCTGCAATGCCATACGGTCAGCAGCGGGACGGTGCTCGGTGCCGTCACGGTCGACATCTCGTTTGCCGAGGTGCGGCGTCAGGGCATCATCGCGGTCGTCCTGGTCAGCCTGGCGGTGATCATCGCGGCGCTGGTCGCGCTGTTGCTGCTGCGGCGGATGATGCGCCCGCTGTCGGAAACCGCACGCTCGGTGCAGGAGGTGACCTCGCAGGCGGTCGGCGGAAACTTCTCGGGCCGCATCCTGCAGCGTACTTCGGACGAGGTCGGCGAAATCGCGCTCAACATCAACCATCTGATGGAGTTCCTCGAGCGCGAGGTAAACACCATACGCAGCCGGGTCGGCGAGCTGATGGGGCACCGCGCGCGCGAAGGCGGGAATCAGTTGGAGCACACCACCGAGCTGGTCGAAAGCCTGGTTGAAGCCTCTCACTTCAAGCAGGCCATCGAGGAGGATCAGACCAAGCTCGATATTTATCGGCGCCTGGCCGACATGCTGCGCACCAGGTTCGACGTCCAGCGGTATTCGATTTACGAGGTCGCCTCGAGCAAGAACCGCATGACGGCGATTTCGATCGATGGCGAGGACAACGCGACCTGCTGCTATTGCGACCCCCAGGTGATGGTCGATGCCAGCTTCTGCCGCGCCCGACGCACCGGGCACGAAGTCAATGCGGTCACTTTTCCGGGCCTTTGCACCATGTTCCGGCCGGCGGTCGCAGGCGACACCCATATCTGCCTGCCGATCAACCAGTCGGGAACGGCCGGCGCCGTGGTGCAGATCGTCGCCCGTGCCGAGGATGCTGCGGCTGCGAGCCGGCAGGTGCCCTTCATCGGCGTCTATCTGCGCGAGGCGGGACCGGTTCTGGAGGCCAAGCGCCTCATGGAACACCTGCGCGAGAACGCCCTGCGCGATCCGATGACCGGTCTTTACAACCGGCGCTTCCTCGAGGATTACGTCGGCACACTGGTCAGCAGCAGCCAGCGGCGCAAGAGTCCGTTCACCGTGCTGATGCTCGATCTCGACTATTTCAAGCAGGTTAACGACACCCACGGCCACGAGGCGGGCGACAAGGTTATCAAGACCCTGGCCGACATACTGGCCCGCAGCGTGCGCGGTTCCGACATGGCGGTGCGCTACGGCGGCGAGGAGTTCCTGTTGGTGCTGACCGATACCGGAGTCGATTCGGCCATGAGGGTGGCCGAGAAGATCCGCGCGGAAGTCGAAGCGACGCGGATTCCGCTGCCCTCCGGCATCCTGCAGAAAACCATTTCGATCGGTGTTTCCGAGTTCGCTACTGATGCCGATACCTTCTGGCAGGTGGTGAAATTCGCCGACGTGGCGCTATACCGGGCCAAGGCGGCCGGCCGCAATCGCGTAATGCGTTTCACGCCCGAAATGTGGGATACGGCGACCGACGGCCGCTACTGAGGAGCGGCCTGCTGCGGCGCTAGCGCGCGATCCGGTCCGGCAGCGCCGACAGATCTTTGATCTCTCCGTCCGGCGTTGCCGGTATCCGCTCCGGCGTCTGGCCGAAGCGGTTGCACCAGAGCACCCGGAAGCCGAAGGCCTTGGCCGAATAGGCATCCCATCCGTTCGATGAAAGGAAGCAGATGCGCGCCGGCGGCAGCGCCAGGCGCGTTGCCGCAAGGCCATAGACAGCCGGGTGCGGCTTGAACACGCCGACTTCCTCGACCGAGAGCACGGCATCGAACACGCCGTCCAGCCCGGAATGGGCGACCACCGCCGCCAGCATGGATGGCGAACCGTTGGACAGGATGGCGAGCTTCATGCCGCGCGCCTTCAATGCCTGCAGCATGGCCGGGACTTCGGGGTAGGTGCCCAGTTCCAGGTAAAGGTCCATCAGCCGTCGGCGCAGTCCAGGACGCTCGATCTTCAGTGTCGCCAGCGCGAAATCCAGTGCGTCGCCGGTAACCTGCCAGAACTCGGCATGGTGCCCGGCCAGTCCGCGCAGCCAGGTGTACTGCAGTTGCTTGAGCCGCCACAGCTCGGAGAGCTTCTGCCAGTCGGGACCCAGTTCATCCTGTGCGGCGCGTGCCGCGCTGTTGAAGTCGAACAGGGTGCCGTAGGCGTCGAAGACGCAGGCATCGATGTCGTGCAGGCGGGTGGGCATGATCGGTCCCTGCGATGAGCGATGGTGGGCTTCAGCCCGCGCAGCTCGGCGCGACAGCGGTTTCGTGGCCGAGCGCGCCGCCGCAACTCGACCCCTGCCCGGCGGTGCAGCCGTAGCAATGGTCGGCGATCCGGATCGGTGCGTCCTCCAGTGCGGCGAGGCTCGCCTGGCTGATGTGCAGGCGCCCGCCGGCGGGGCCGGGAATCGCCAGTCCGAGCTGCTGGTTGAAGTCGCAGTCGTAGAGGTAGCCCTGCCAGTCGACGCTGACCAGGCTGCGGCACATCACCTGCGCCAGGTTCTCGTCGCGGTGCGCGCTGCGCAGCGTGTTCATGTAGGCGTTGAACTGGCCCTTCGAAATCAGCATGCTGCCGAAACGCTGGATCGGCATGTTGGCCAGGGTGAAGAGCTCGTTGAAGGCCACGCCGTACTTTTCGCCGAGGTGCTGCTTGTAGGCGGCTTGCAGCGCGGCCTGGGGTGGCGGCAGGCTCGGCCCCTGCGGGTTGTAGACCAGGTTGAGCAGCAGTCCGCTGTCCGCACGACCATAGCCGAGCGCGTTGAGTTGCCGCAGGCCGCGCAGGCTGGCCTCGAACACCCCCTTGCCGCGCTGCTGGTCGACGTTCTCCTCCAGGTAGCAGGGCAGCGAGGCAACGATCTCCACCCGATGGGTGGCGAGGAAGGCGGCCATGTCTTCGAAGCCGGGTTCCTCGAGGATGGTCAGGTTACAGCGGTCGATCACGCGCAGGCCGCGCGCGCGCGCCGCGATCACCAGGCGGCGGAACTGCGGATTGAGCTCGGGCGCGCCGCCCGTCAGGTCGAGGGTGGCGATGCCTGGGCCGGCGGAGATGAAATCGATGGCGGCATCGATCGTCTCGGCGGTCATTTCCTCGGTGCGCTTGGGCCCGGCGTTGACGTGGCAATGCAGGCAACTCTGGTTGCAGCGGTAACCGAGGTTGAGTTGCAGGGTTTCCACGCCACGGCGCGTCAGGGCGGGAAAATCCGTATGGGTCAGCAGATGAAGCGTGGCATGCATGGGGTTTCTCCAGTGGCTTTCATGCTTGGTCTTGAAAGCCGGGCTATCCTTACAGTGTGCCCCAGAATCGCCGAAGTTTAGCGCCCTTGCGGGCGTGTCCTGGTGCCCGGATGCGCGCCGCTGTGTACGATTTTCGCCAAACCGGAGCGAGGCACGCAGCGATCCGATCTGGCCAACTCGCGTCCAGGCGCTATAGTGGCAACGCGTAGGCAATCCTCACCCGCGGAGCATTGATGATCGACCTGGCAAATCTGCCGCTTGACCTTGCCGCCTTGCTGGCCCTGGCGGCTGGGCTGGGCTGGGCTTCCGGGCTGCGCCTCTACACCACGCTGTTCGTCGTCGGCCTGGCCGGCAAACTGGGCTGGATCGTCCTGCCCCAGGGCCTGCGCCTGCTTGAACATCCCTGGGTGCTGGGCGCGGCGGGCCTGATGTTGGCGGTCGAATTCCTCGCCGACAAGGTGCCGCTGCTCGATTCGGTGTGGGACACGGTGCACACCTTCATCCGCATTCCCGCCGGCGCGGCGCTGGCCGCCATGGTGTTCGGCGGCCAGGGCGTCGAATGGCAGGTCGCCATGGCCCTGCTCGGCGGCAGCCTGGCGGCCGGCACCCATTTCACCAAGGCGGGCACGCGCGCCATCATCAATGCCTCGCCGGAGCCTTTCACCAACGTCGCCGCATCGGTCGGCGAGGATGTCGTGGTGCTTACCGGCCTGTGGCTGATGTTCACCCATCCCTGGCTGATGCTGGCCTTGCTCGCATTGCTGGTCGCGGTGATCGCCTGGCTGCTGCCCAAGCTCTGGCGCGGCGTGGTCGGGTTGGTGCGCGGCTTTTCGCTGCCGCGCTGGAGCGCGGGAAGCAATCCCTGAGTTTCGCTTTGCCGTAGCGCCAGCGCCGACTTTTGAACTCCTGGCGCCGGAGCCGGCGATCGCCGGGGGCAGGCGTTTCAGGCGGCGATGGCGTGGTCGCGCATGAGGTAGTCGGCGAATTCGATCGCCGGCATCGGGCGCGAGAAATAGAAGCCCTGCGCTTCCCCGCAGTGCTGGTGGCGCAGGAAGTCGACCAGTTCCTCATCCTCGACGCCCTCGGCAATGGTCTTGAGGTTGAGGCTGGCGGCCATCTGGATGATGGCGCGCACCATCAGCGCGTTGTTCGGCTGGTTCTCCATGTCGCAGACAAAGGAGCGGTCGATCTTCAGCTTGTCCACCTTGAAGCGGGTCAGGTAGGACAGGCTGGAGTATCCGGTGCCGAAGTCGTCGATCGACAGCATCACGCCCAGTGACTTCAGGCGCTGCACCGTGAGCAGGACCTGTTCCGTGTTCTGGATCAGGATCGACTCCGTCAGTTCGAGTTCCAGGCTAGCGGGCGGCAGTCCGGACTCCTCCAGCGCCGTCCGCACGCTGGCTTCGAGGTCACCGCGGGTGAATTGTATGGCCGAGACGTTGACGGCGACGACCAGATGCGGCAGTCCCGACATGCGCCATGCCGCGGCCTGGCGGCAGGCCTCGCGCAACACCCAGTCGCCGATCGGCACGATCAGTCCGCTGTCTTCTGCGACGGTGATGAACTGGTCCGGCGCCAGTTCGCCGCGTTGCGGATGGTTCCAGCGGATCAGCGCCTCGGCGCCGACCACGGCACCGGTGACGAGGTCGATCTGGGGCTGGTAGTTGAGGCGGAACTCGCCGCGGTGCAGCGCGTGCAGCAGGCCGACACGGATGCGATGGTGCTCGACGGCGTCGATGTTCATCTGCTCGGTAAAGAAGCTGTAGGCGTTGCGTCCGGTTTCCTTGGCGTGGTACATCGCGGTATCGGCCCGCTTCAGCAGCGTCTCGATGTCGCGCCCGTCATCGGGATACACCGCGATGCCGATCGAGGTCGAGGTGGATAGCTCGTTGCCCTCGATTTCGAAGGTGGCCGAGAGTGTCTCGAGGATTTTTTCCGTGACTGCAGTGATGGCATCGGCATTCTGGACGTTGCCCAGGACCAGCAGGAACTCGTCACCACCCTGGCGGCAGATCGTGTCGCAGTCCCGCGTGCATTCGCTCAGGCGGCTGGCGACGGCCTGCAGCAGCAGGTCGCCGACGGCGTGGCCGAAGGAGTCGTTGATGGTCTTGAAATTGTCGAGGTCGAGGAAGATCAGCGCGGTCTTGCTGCCGGCGCGGTCGGCGTAGGCGATCGCCTGGTTCAGCCGGTCGATCCCCAGCCGTCGGTTGGGCAGGCCGGTGAGCGGGTCGTGGTAGGCCATGAACTCGATGCGCGCCTCGGCCTGCTTGCGATCGCTGATGTCGAGGAAGCCCATGATGTAGTTGCATGGCCGGTTTTCGGCATCGCGGATCACGCTGACATGGAGCCAGGCCGGGTAGGTTTCGCCGTTGCGCCGCTGGTGCAGGACTTCACCCTGCCAGTTGTCGGCATCCTTCAGCTCGTGGAGCATTCGGCGCAACAGTTCGGGATCGCTGCGCGAGGCGTTCAGCAGGTGCATCGTCTTGCCGCCGACTTCCTCCGCGTCATAGCCGGTCATGCGCGTGAAGGCACCGTTGGTCGACAGGATGTGCATGTCGGCATCCGCGATCACGATGCCTTCGCAACTGCTTTCGAATACCTTGGCCGAGAGGCGGAGCTTTTCCGCGCTGTCGCGCAGCGAGGCCTTTTGCAGGCCGATGTGGGTTTGCAGCAGATTGAAGCTGTTGAGGAGCCGGCGTATCTCCTTGCTACCCTCCGACAGCAGCGGCTGCAATTCCTTGCGCCCCTGGGTCATTTCGTCGAGCGTGCTGGCGGCGCGGCTGAGGGGCTTCAACTGGCCGTTGAGGTAGAGCCAGAGCAGGAAGGGAATCAGCAGCGACGACAGGGTTGCGCCGAAGCGGATCTTCTCCTGGATCGAATCGATGGACTCGAAGGCGACGCTGGCGGGCAGGGTCGACAGCACCAGCCAGCCGGTGGTCGGCATCCGCATGGCCGAACTGAACTGATCGACGCCGTTCGCGCCGGGCACCACGCCGAAGCCGACGAAGCCGCTGCGATAGCGGTCGAACATCCGATCCGATCCCTGCTGCGGCAGCGGTTTCAGCACCAGGTCGGGATCGCTGGACGCGACGAACACGTTGTCATCGAGGGACACCACATGGAGCTTCTCGTCGGCGCGGAGTTGCCCGGTCACCGCTTTGCCGAACAAGTCGTCGCCGTGAATGCTGATGGTGCCGACCAGCACGGCTACAACTCGTCCGGCGCCGTCCTTGATCGGAGCACCCATCTGCAGCACCGGTTGCGCGCCGGATGGATCGCGGGAGGGCTTGCCCGTCACCGGTGTGCCGCGGCGGACGATTTCACGGATCAGGAGGGACGATGCGGCACCGGGTTCGCTCGCATCCCCAGGGCGCGGGCGGGGCGCCAGATGCGCACCCGTGGCCGAGACGATGGCGAGGCCACCGCCGAACATGCCGGATCGGGGCCGGTGTTCGGCGAGGAAGCGCTCAAGGCGGGCCGGGTCGCCCAGCCAGCCCGGGTTCAGTCGTGCGGCGGCCTCGGTAACGAAAGTCAGCCGTTCCCGCGAGGCGTCTTCGATGCTGTCGGCGATCCGGTGCAATCGGGAAAACTGCGTGGTTTCCAGTACCGACTGGAACTCGGCACGCACCTCCCGTTCAAGTTTGTAAGCCAGCACGATCACCGTGCTGACGAACAGCAAGGCGGTGAACAGCGTCAGCTTCGACTTGAGACTGAGGAAGTTCATGGTGGCGAAATTTCGCTTCGCCCTCCGCCAGGCGCGTTCGACGCCCCTGCGGCGCGCGACTCAGGCTCCGCGGGGAGGAAACCACGGCGGAGGTCGGCGGCGAAGCGGACGGTGCTGGACTGGTGGAGCGACTGACGTTCCATTGGGTGGGCGGGCGGGTTCTAGTGCGATCAATTTCGTGGCGTGCAAGAAGTATCGACGCGGCAAGTCGGCCATGACGTCATCCTGCGTTGGTGGAATTCACGAGCCGGAGCCGGAGTCCTTGAAGAAAATGCTACGCGCCACAACAGTCCGGAACAGGAGAAATGTCACAGATTTCAACTAAATGGTTGTATGGCGGCGCTGTCCTGACCCGTTGTCCGGGCCTTCGCAAAGCCGCATCGTGCGCGGCGCCGCGGCACGAAACAGGAGTGGCTTGCTGCTAGCGCGCCAGGGGCGATCCGGGCACGGCTGGAGTGCTCGTATGCAGTCGCAGGCGACGGGCTTCGCCCAGCGCACCCTTGATGCGCAACAGGCTGCCGTCGAGCGCGGCCTGTCCCAGCCACCACTGGTAGTCGGGTGACTGGTGGGCCAGCCCGAGGCGCAGGTCGCGCAGGTTCTTGTCGCGCAGCGTGGCGAACAGTTTCTCGATGCGCGCCAGTTCCTCGCCCGCGGTTTCCTTGCGCGCCGCCTCCACCAGCGCCTCGGCTTCGCGCCGTTTCATTTCGCCCAGTGCCAGGCCGCGCTGCGCTGCGGCGTTCTGTTCCGTGGTGTAGCGCGGCGAATGGCAGGCGCGGCAGCTTTCGGTCGCCGCCTCGCGCGCCTGCGCCCGGCTGTGTTTGCCTGCGTAGTGCGTTGCCGTCGGCGCCTGCGCCTCGACGATATGACAGCCGGCGCAGTCCGGTGCGCGCCGGCGCTCGCGCCCGGCCTCGATGTGGACAATGACGCCGTGCTTGGACAGCGCCCAGCTGCGCTCGGCGGAGCCGGCGTGGCAGTCGATGCAGGTCTTGGCGACGGCCGGGAGTGCCACGAGCCAAAACAGGAACAGGGTCAGGGCGCGCATCAGTTGTGCTTCCGGTTGTGCACGGTGTATTCGCCTTCCGTCCACAACGGGCGCGGGTCGGGTCGCGGGCCGCGCATTTTGCCGCGCAGGGTTTCGGCCTGGGCGGCGATGGACTTCTCGGCATGCGCCATGGTTTCGTGGCCCTCCTTCACCAGCTGTGGTGCGCCGTGGGCCGCTGCCTTGTAGCTGCCGAGGTTGGCGAAGTACCACATCTCGAAATAGTCGCGCTCGATAGTCGAGACGTTGTAGAAGCTCGACGCCTGGCCCTCGAAGAAGCCGATGCGCTCCTTCGGGAACCATGCGTCCATCCAGTCGGTCGGGTAGGGCGGGCGCTCGCCGGCGGCGGGGTAGAAGGCCTTCTCGCTCCTCAGGTCGCGCAGCAGGCGCTCGGTACGGTTCAGTCCCTGCCAGGCCAGTGCGCGCTCGCGATCCATGTCGGTCAGTTGCCGGCGCGAGAACGCCTCGTCGTGGCAGTCGGTGCACACCTCGATCCAGCGTTCGCGCTTGACCTTGTTCTCGGCGGTATTGGGGTTCACCTGGCGCAGGCCGAATTGCCAGATCGACTTGTCGGCCACGATGTGCTGGCCGTTTCGCATGTGGCAGTAGGCGCAGGTCGGCACGGTGTAGTTGCCCTTCACCAACGGCTTGCTCCAGTCGGTCTTCTGCGCCTCGGCGAGGTAGCGCTTGCCGTGCGCCGAGCCGTAATAGGTTTCGTCGTCGGGGTGCGGCGGGCCGCTGTGGCAGGTGGTGCAGGCCTCCGCGCGGCGCGCCTCGGCGGCGTCGAAGCGGTGGCGGGTGTGGCAGGAATCGCACTTGGTCGCCACCGAATGGCATTGCACGCAGGCCGTGGTTTCCGCCTTGGGTTTGTCGACGAAATGCTTGCTGTCGGTGGCGCGCTCCATGGCCAGCACGTGGCTCGGGAAGCCGTACTGCTTTTCGGACTGGAAGGCATCGTGCTGCACGGCATGGCATTCGGCGCAGACCTTGGGCGTCGGCATGCGCAGCTTGCGGTGGTCGGCGCCGTGGCAATCGGGGCAGGCCACCGGCGCGCGATTGGCCGGCTTGCTGTGGCGGCTGTCGCGCCAGTCGGCGACGATGCCCGGCGTCAGCGCTTCGTGGCAGGCGATGCATTCGGCGGCGGGGAACACGCCTTCGACGCTATTCACGGGTTGGTAGAAGCGGTCCGGATCCCAGTAGCCCTGCACCGGGTCGGGCTGCCATTCACGCGAATACAGGCCGCTGCCGGCGCCGCCCTTGCTCCAGTCGACCCAGGCCATGCCGGCGGCGATGCCGGCAAGCGAGAGCAGTACCGGGATCAGCAGCCAGCGGCGGGACATCAGCGATCCCGGCGGTGGCGTGCGACGGCGCGTGCGACGCCGATGCCGGCGAGCAGCAGGAAGGGCAGCAGCGTGAGTCCGGGTATCGAGTCGTCGGTGGTGCAGACGAAATCGAAATTCAACGAATGGACGTGCGCCCAGACCGGGTTGGCGATGGCGGCGAGCAGCAGGGCCAGGCGCTTCATGTCGCCAGCCTCGGCGCCATCAGTGCCTGCGGCGCCGCGCGCCAGGCGCGCCAGGTCTTCCAGTCGGCCAGGCGTTGCTCGGCCAGGACGGTGCGCGCGGCGCGGCGTCCGGCGGCGGCGGCGGTGACGATCAGGTCGGCGCCATGCACGGCATCGCCCCCGGCGAAGATGCGCGGGTGGGAAGTGCGGCCGTGGGCATCGACCTTGATCGCGCCATACTCGGTGGCGACACCGCCGGCTTCCAGCCAATAGGGCGCTGCCGGTTGCTGACCGAAGGCGAGGATTACCGCGTCGCAGGCGACGCTCTGCAAAATCGCCGTATCGCCAGCGCCGACTTTTACCTTTACCGCATGCACCGAGGCTTCGCCTTCGATGGCGAGCGGTGTGTGCTCGAAGAGGAAGCGCACGCCTTCTTCGATGGCGGCGGTGCGCTCGTGCGGGTTGGCGCGCAGCTTCTCCGCCGTGCCGCGATAGGCGATCGCCACGCTGATCGCGCCGTCGCGCAGCGCCACCCGCGCGCAGTCCATCGCCGTGTCGCCGCCGCCCAGCACCAGCACACGCTTGCCGGCGAGGCTGCCGGCGCTGGCGCCGCTCTTGTTCTGGTTGATGCGGCCCAGATAGGACAGTGCGTCATCGACGCCGAACAGTTCGCGTCCGGGTAGCGCAACCTCGCGCGCCTGGCGCGCGCCGAGGCCGAGGAAGAGCGCCTCGTTGTCGTCGCGCAATTGCAGGAAGCGCTCGGCATCGACCTCGACACCCAGCTCGAAGCGGATGCCGGCCTGCTCCAGGAGGATGCGGCGGCGGTCCAGCGCGCGCTTGTCGAAGCGGAAGGGCGGCAGGCCGCTGGACAGCATGCCGCCGATCTGGATGTCGCGGTCATACACCGTCACGTTCCAGCCGGCGCGGTTCATCGCCTCGGCGAAGGCCAGACCGGCCGGGCCGGCGCCGATCACCGCGGCATCCTTGTCGAGGCGTTTGGCCGGTGCCAGTGTCGGGCGCCAGCCGCGGGCCAGGGCTTCCTCGGTCACCGCGTGTTCGATGGCGCCGATGGCGACCGCCGCCTCGCCCTGGCGCACGCGGGCGCAGGAGCCTTCGCAGAGCCGGTCCTGCGGGCACAGTGCGCCGCAGAGTTCGGGCATCGGCGAGGTTGAGGCCATGATTTCGGCGGCGGCTTCGATGCGGCCCTTGGCGGCCTGCATCAGCCATTCCGGAATCCGGTTGTGCAGCGGGCAGGCCGTGCGGCAGGTCGGTTCGCCGCAGTCGAGACAGCGCGAAGCCTGGGCCTGTATCTCGGCCAGCGGCAGGCGTTCGGCGCAGGCGTCGATGCGCGGCAATTCGGGGGCGGCGACGCGGCGCAAGAGATGGGTCGCGTCCTGGCGCAGGGCCGGGCGCAGGAAATTGCGCACGTCGCGGATTTCCAGCGCGTCGGTGGGGCAGGACACCACGCAGCGGGCGCAGCCCATGCAGTCTTCGAGGCCGGTGACGCGGCCGTTGGCCTTGCCCTGTTTCCACACCGGGATGCCCATGTCGCAGGCCTGCTCGCAGCGGCCGCAGTCGATGCAGCGCTTCTCGTCCATCTTCACGTCGTAGAAGCCGGCGTGGTTGAGCAGGCCGAAGGTGGCGCCGAAGGGGCAGAGGAAGCGGCAGTAGGCGCGGTTGCCGACCAGCGGCGCGATGAAGAAGGTGCCGAAGTAGGTGGCGGCCACCAGTCCGTAGAAGCCGCTGACGAAGGAGATCGTCCAGGAGTTCGGCGGGTATTGCGTCACCACCAGCACGCCGAC
>JBIKLV010000122.1:0-10336 GCA_044359585.1 Sulfuritalea sp.
CGACATCATCGAGATCAACATCAGCAATCTGGCCGGCATCCCGTCCATCGTCTACGGCTTGCTGGCGCTGGGCCTGTTCGTGTATTACTTCGGCTTCGGCCAGAGCATCCTCACTGCCGGCCTGACGCTGGCACTGCTGATCCTGCCGGTGATCATCGTTGCCACGCGGGAGGCGATTCGCGCCATTCCGCAGTCGATCCACGAGGGATCCTACGCCTGCGGAGCGACGACCTGGCAGACGGTCAGCGACCACATCCTGCCGTATTCCAGTGCCGGCATTCTGACCGGCGTTATCATCGGCATGGCGCGCGCCATCGGCGAAACGGCGCCCATCATCACCATCGGCGCGCTGACCTTCATCGCCTTCCTGCCTACGCCGCCATTTGCCGGCGTCCCGCCGGCCGGATTGTTCGAGTGGATCTTCGCGCCCTTTACCGTGATGCCGATCCAGATGTTCAACTGGACCTCGCGCCCCGAGGCGGCCTTTACGCTCAATGCCGCCGCAGCGGGATTCGTCCTGGTTTTCATGACCCTGGCCATGAACGGCCTGGCCATCTACGTGCGCTATCGTTTGCGCAAAAACATCAAGTGGTGAATAGCATGCAAATTCAAACCGGGTTGGCAGCGGGCGTCGAGGGCACGCTGCTCAAGGCCGATGTGCGCGAGCTGGACTTCTACTACGGAGCCTTCCACGCGCTGAAGCGGGTGTCGATGCCGATCTACGATCACCGGGTCACCGCGCTGATCGGGCCGTCGGGTTGCGGCAAGTCCACGCTGCTGCGCTGTTTCAACCGCATGCACGACCTGTATCCCGGCAACCGCTATGCCGGCGGCGGCATCGTGCTTTACCCGGACGACACCAACCTGCTGGCGCCCGGCGTCGATCCGATCGAAGTTCGCATGCGCATCAGCATGGTATTCCAGAAGCCCAATCCTTTTCCCAAGTCGATCTACGAGAACGTCGCCTACAGCCTGCGCGTACGCGGCATGCGCAACAAGAGCGAACTTGATGACCGCGTCGAGTTGGCGCTGAAGGGGGCAGCCCTGTGGAATGAAGTCAGCAACCGCCTGAAAGAACTCGGCGCCAACCTCTCCGGCGGCCAGCAGCAGCGCCTGTGCATCGCGCGCGCCCTGGCGTCCGATCCCGAGATCATCCTGTTCGATGAACCGACCTCGGCGCTCGATCCGATCGCGACCGCCAGCATCGAGGAACTGATCACCGAGTTGAAGGAAAAGGTCACCATCCTGATCGTCACCCACAACATGCAGCAGGCAGCGCGGATTTCGGATTACACCGGCTACATGTACCTGGGCGAGATGGTCGAATTCGGCGTCACCGACCAGATCTTCATCAAGCCGCAGAAAAAGGCGACCGAGGATTACATCACCGGCAGGTTCGGCTGATTCCCGTTTCGGAGCGCAGCACCATCGCTTCGCATGGACCCTGCCCCGGGTTGTGCGTTGCCACTCTCGCAGAGGACTAGAAATGAGATTCGAAACAGCCGCCCTCGAGGGTGAGGTCCAGCGCGTCGCGCTTGAAGGTCGAATGGATATTGACGGCACGCAGGCCATCGATGCCCGGTTTTCCTTCATGGCTACCGGCCGCAAGGGCAATATCGTCGTCGATCTGGCCGGGGTGAGCTTTCTCGCCTCGATCGGCATTCGCCTCCTGATGACCGCGGCGCGCGGGCAGAAGGGGCGTGGCGGCCATCTGGTGCTTGCCGCTGCCCAACCGCTTGTGTTGAAGGTAATCCAGACCGCCGGCATCGACCAGTTGATTCCGGTGTACCCCGACGTCGAAACCGCACGGGCAGCGATCGCCGGCACCTGAAATGCCGGAGCCGGCCAAGCATCATCTGCTGATGCTCGAAAGCGGGCTCGCCGCGGCTGGCGAGGCGAGCATTTGGGCGCGTACCCTGGCTGCCCAGCATGGCGTGCCGACCGACCGCACGGATAGCCTCGATCTGTGCATCATCGAACTGATCAACAACGTGGTCGATTACGCCTATGGCGGCGGGCCGGGCGAGATCGAACTGGAAATGATCCTTGGTCCGGAGGCGGTGGTACTCACCATTGCCGATGCCGGTGCTGCGTTCAATCCGCTCGATCTTGCGCCGCCGAAGCAGGCCAAATCTCTTGACGACGCCCGCATCGGCGGCTTCGGCATCCACCTGGTACGCCAGTTCGCGGATGCCTGTCATTACGAGCGCCGGCAGGGGAAGAATTTCCTTACCGTGGGCTTTGGCGATGTGCGGGAACTGCCGCGACGTGTGGACCGGCGGCGCATCGGTCCGGCCGGCTTTCCTCTCAGGCGCGCCGATGGCGCCCTGATTGTCGCCGACCCGCGCTGTGACAGCGACCGTCGTTCGCTCGGATTCATCTCGCGTTGCGACTTGTTTCGCGACGTTCCCTACGCCGCCCTGGAGGCCATACTTGAGCACTGCCGCATGGTGGAGTATCCCGGGGGTGCCATAGTGCTGCGGACGAACGAACCGCTGAATTCGGTTCTGGTCGTCGTCAAGGGTAGCCTTCGCGTACACCTCGGCGGGCCGGACTCCGAAGATGCGGTGCTGATCCCCCATGGCCAGTGCGTTGGGGAGCTTTCCGTCGCCGACGGAAAGCCCGTTTCGGCCTGGGTGGTTACGGCGGAGGCAACTCAATTGCTGGTCATCGAGGGCCCGGTGTTCCTCGAGCGCTTGCTGGCCATTCCACGCATTGGCCGCAATCTGATCGTCATGCTCGCCGAACGCATGCGCCGCGGCAACGAGAGCATCGTTGCCCGCATTCGTGACGCCATGGAACTCGAGGCGCTGCAGCGCGAGCTCGATTTCGCACGCCGCATCCAGGCCAGCATGCTTCCCGCCAATCCGCTCCTTCCCGGTCAGGGGGAGGTCGAATGCCACGGCTTCATGCGTGCCGCGCGGCAGGTGGGCGGCGATTTTTATGATGTCCTGCGCCAGGGAACGGATCGCTATTTCTTCGCCATCGGCGATGTCTGCAGCAAGGGCATGCCGGCGGCGCTGTTCATGGTTCAGGCCCTGACCCTGCTGCGCAGCGAAGCAGCCCGCGGCGAACGCGACCCGGGCCTCCAGCTGGCGGGACTCGCGCGCCATGTCAATGACCAGCTGGCTGCTTCCAACGAGGCCCAGCTGTTCGTCTCGGTTTTCTGCGCGATCCTGGATCTTGAGGATGGTGAGCTGCACTACGTCAATATCGGCCACAACCCGCCGCTGATCGAACTGCCCGGTTCCGCACCGGCGTTCCTTGACCGGCCGCGCAATCCGATTGCAGGGATGGTGCCGGATCTTGTATTCCAGGTCGGCCGGGTCGCGTTTCCGCGCGGTAGCCGCCTGTTGCTGTACACCGACGGCGTAACCGAGGCCGAGGCAGTCGATGCCACCCAGTTCGGTGAAGAGGCCATGCAACAGTTGCTGGCCGATCGCCAGCCGGATGTGGCGGGCACGGTGCAGGGAATCGTTGCCGCCGTCGATGACTTCGCCGGAGGGCAGCCGCAGTCGGATGACATCACGCTGCTGCTGATCCGTCGCTGCTGATTCGCCGTGTCGTCAGCGCCGACTTTTCAATTCGCTGACGGTGCAGCTGCCTTCCCTGGCCGGACTTTCGCCACGGCTCGCGATCAGCGTCTCTGAACCAATTGAACCGGAGGGTGCGCCGGCTACTTTCAAACGCTTGCCGGAGTTCTTCTACCGATCATGTGGACATAGATTTGCAGCATCAGTGGTGTCAAAAAGGAGTGCAAAAAATGAAGTTAAAGCAGGCTTCGCGCGAGTACCTCGACAGGGCTGCTGCTCTGACCATGGAAGAGGCCGAGCGCCTGTTCGCCAGGATGCATGGAAAGCTGGCGCGCAAGTTTGAACGAGAAAAGATCCCATCCCTGGAGGCCGTTGCCTTGCAACTCCAGATCGAAGACGAGGAGCTGCGGGAATGGCGGCAGCGATGGGCTGAACTCGAACAACGCGAAGCAGTGCGCGCGAGAAAAAGCGATTAGCTTTGTCAGGGACTAAAGATGTGAGCAGAAGGAGGAAGCCTCCTGTCGAGGTGAGGTTCGCGCTTTCTGGCACCCAGCCAGGATCGAGGGAGAATGAAGCCGACGGTAGGTCACCAGAATGAAGAAGCGCTCCGTCGAAGCTCAAATTTCGATACTCAGAGCGGCCATGAAATGGAGGGTTGGCCGCAACCTGCATAACTGGTTGCTGGGCGTCGGCGTCATGCTGGCGATGCTCGGTGTCGCGATCTGGAGCCCGATCCCCTTGGTTTGCGCCGCATTCTTTGCCATCGTGGGGGTTTCCGAGCGCAGGGCCGCTCCGAACTTGCTCAACGCCCTGGCTGCCTACGATACACGGGCGCCGTCAATGGCCGAGATTTCGATCACGATTACGAGTTGGGATTCCGACGACCACTATCATGTACTCGTGCCGGGGCAGGGACAACCGGACTGGGAGTATGAGTTCATTCCGCAGGGGTGGTCGCCGGTCGCAGGCAGATTTCTGGCGAGAATCTGGCGTCTGGAAGACAATGGACCGCCGGCCCTTGCCATCGTCGATGAAGGGATATTGATTCCGCGATACGATCCGAAGCATGCCGGTCGTGGCATGTAGTGATCAGTTCCGTCTTGCTACCGTGGAAGGCGCTTCGGCTCCGCGCGGGTTTTGTCGTGACGCATTGCTCGGCGGTGCATCGGGCCTTCTGCACTGCATGCAGACAAACTTGCGGGTTCTCCCGGGATGGGCACCGGCACGATCGGCGACAGCGATTCGAGAAAGCTGACGAGATCGTCGATTTCGTCCTCGGCCAGCCTGAGCGGCTTGAGGATGCGCTCGCCATCGGCGTGCAGGCGATCTTCATCGAGTTCGGAATAGTGCCGCACCACGTCGCGCAAGCTGGCGAGGCTGCCGTTGTGCATGTAGGGCGCGGTCAGCGTCAAATTGCGCAGCGTCGGCACCTTGAATTCACCGAAGTTTCTGTGCTCGGGTCGCAGGTATCGGGTTCCCGTGGCGTTGCCGCGGGTAGCGTCGTCGTTGTGGGCGCCGAGCAGGTTGTAGGGACTGGCCATCAGGCGCTTCACGCCGCCCTGGCGACCCGGATCGACCCCCGCGGGCTTGATGAAGAAGGGCACGCCGATGTCGCCGAATTCGCCGTTGGTAAATAGCGGCCCGGCATGGCAGGTCGAGCATTGTCCGCGACCCAGGAAGATCTTCAGGCCGCGCCGGGCCGCTGCCGGGTATGCCGCCGCTGCCGCGACATCCTTGCGTTCCAACGCGTCGCGAAAGTGATCGAAGGGCGTCGGCGAGGAGACCAGGGTTTCCTGCCAGCTTGCAATGGCCTTGGCGACATTGACCAGCAGGTCGGGATCGGTGGCCTTCGGCGCCTTGCCGAAGGCTTGCCGGTAGTGGCAGGCCAGTGTGGCGGAACCGCGCAACAGCGCCGCGCTGCGCGCGGCGCTGCCGCCCATTTCGCCCCGATCGAGGATCGGACGCAGGCTGGCGGACCACAGGTTGTCGTGGCCGCCGTCCCAGCCGAACCAGCGCTGGTGGCGCACGTCGAACAGGCCGGGCGTGTTGCGCGTCCCGCCGGCCAGCCCGCGCGCCGTGGTGCGCCCGTCCTGGAAGCCCCGCGCCGGATCGTGGCAGGTGGCGCAGGCGACGCGGCCGTTGGACGACAGGCGCGGCTCGAAGAACAGCCGGTGGCCGAGGTGGATTGCCGCCGCGTTGGTGGAGACGCGGTTGCCCGGATCGCGCGCCCAGTCTGCCGGCCAGGGTCCGTGCGCGGCAATGCGCTCGAGTTCGTTGGCGCTGAATCCTTCGGGCTCGGCAGCGACAGGCGGCGCCAGCAGGAACAGCAGCGTCGCGATGGCGCAGCAGCCGGCGCGGTGCTCAGTCCGCCTGAACGTCATGGGTGAGTCGGGTGATTTCCTTGCCGGCCTGTACTTCGAAGGCGAGTTGCCACTGGCCCGCCATGTGAAACATCATGCCGTCGATGCGAAAGCGCCCGTCGCCCAATGGCTTGATCGTCGGCCGATAGTTCATGCCGTGCTTGTGCGCGGGCATGCTGGCATCGGCCTTCGTCAGATGCGCGCCCGAGACGCCGCCCTTGGCGCACAACTGAACGTCCAGCGCGAAATGCCGAGCCATCGGAATCCGTTGCGCCTTCGATATGGAATCGGCCTTCAGCACGGGCTTGAAGGCCAGCAGCAGCTCGCCTTTGCTGATGACCGTGCCATCGCTGGCGTCTGGCGGACAGGCGGCGTTCGCCACGCCCATCGTCGCACCCCAGGTAAGTGCTGCCAGCATCCTGCCCACGGAATCGCCGTAGCGCCAGCGCCGACTTTTCATGGGTTGCGAGCCCGGGTTCATTTCGTCGCCATCATCGACGCGAACAGGGTTTCGCCGTTGCGCCAGCCGATGCGCTCGGCGATGTCTTTCGGCAGGTCGGCGAGCCACGCGCGCGACCAGTCGGCATGTTCGGCGATGTAGTACCAGCGCTCCGGCGTGAAGGTGTCGGTGCCCACCAGGAAGCGGTCGGGAAATTCGATGAAGGCCTCGCGCCAGGCGGGATCGATCTTGCCGCTGGTGGCGTGGTCGTTGCGGAAGGCCAGGTCCGCATACAGCTTGCGGTGCTTTTTCAGCATCGCGCGCACCGCCTCCGGCCGGTCGAAGCCGGAGTGTGCCCAGAGGATGCGCGCCTCGGGATCCTGGATCAGCACGCGCTCGATGGCGTCGCTGTCGCCATGCAGATGCAGCCAGAGCTTGTACTGCTTCGCCAGTTGCACCATGCGCCGCACCACAGGCAGGTCGGCGTCCGAGCCATATACGTGGAACTCGCCGATTGCCGCGTAGCGAAACTTCTTCAGGCGATCTTCGAGGTGGGGGATGACGGTCTCGTCGCGCACCCAGGTCGAAATTTCCCCGCGCTTGCGGTAGGGGCGCAGCGAGGGCACCACCAGGTCCGGTGCTTCCGCGTAGAGCTTCTGCGTGCCGTCGTCGCTGGAACTGGACACCATGGCGCGCTTGAGTCCGGCCTTGCGCAATATGGCGATGGCTTCCTTCGGCGGCGTGCGGTCCCAGGCATCGTGGCTGTAATGCACGTGGGCGTCGAATATCGGCAGCTTCGGTTCCGCTGCCGATGCGGCTGGCAACATCGCCAGTGCGCCCGACAGGCCCGCAAGGGCAGCGAGCAGGGTCGCCAGTGACCGGCGAGCGGCCCCTGCTGTCGGTACGTGTCGAGGAAATTTCATGCGCCGCTCCTTCGTGTGTTGCATCCGGGTAATAGAGGTCTGAACGAACCCGGCGCAAGTATCCATCGCCGCGATGCACGCCGTCAATCGGGCCCCTTGTCCCGGGGTGGGGCCGGCGGACGGCAGGACGCAGCAGCGATTTCCTTCGCCAGCGACCAGGCCACGCGCAGCATCACGTTGAGCAGTTCCTGGGCGATGAGTTCGCGCAGCGGAACCAGTGGTCGCGGCAGGCGCACCGAGCGGCTCAGCGACCGTGTTTCTTCTGCATGCAGGCGGAACAGCTCGTAGAGCAGTTGTGCGAACTCGTCGCGCGAGTAGCTGGCCTGCAGCGCGCCGCGCAACCGCAGGCGGCCCTCGCCTGCCGCAAACATCTTCAGCGCGGTATCGTGCAACAGCTTGATGCGTCGGGCGCGGACCGGCAGGATCTCGTCGTAGCGAACCACGATCTCGACCGGAAACTGGCCGACACGGGCGAGGAACTGACGGTCGATCTCCTGGGTGGCCAGCATAAGCTGCGCCAGAATCGCATCCCGGTCCGTTGCTTCCCCTCCCATTGGCTCGCTGGCACGCAGTATGACCAGCGTGTCCTTCTCGACCTCCTTGCCGACGTTCAGCGCCAGCACGGATTCGAAATGGGGCAGGGCAAGCCGCACCGGCAATGCTGCGCGCAACGCGGCGGTGGTACGCCGGCTGTAGGTGTGCAGCATCCGGCCGTTAAGCCGGGCGAGCGCTTTCGCCCGCTTCACTTCGTCTGTATCTCCCGCCGGCGATCAGGGACCGGCAAGAGGTTTGACCGCCCGATGGAATCCCAGCATGCCGTGAAACACGGTGTCCACCGTCACTTCGACATAGCCCAGTTCGCGCAGCAGAATCGACAGTTCCTCTGCGGTATAGAACAGTTCCAGCGCATCGAGAAAGTACTGCTTGGCCTTGGCCGCCGCCGGGCCGCTGCCGACGATCAGGCCGGTCAGCCCGAGACAGCTGCGCAGGTAGGTGTAGTAGAGCTGCTTCACGATCGGATTGCGCGGGCGCAGCATGTCCGAATGGTGAAAGTGGCCGCCGGGCTTGAGTACACGCAGGATCTCGCTGAACACCTCGCGCACGCGCAGGTGGCGCGAGGCGAACTGCAGCGTGACGACGTCGAAGTGGTTATCGGGGAAAGGCAGCAAATGTACGTCGCCGATGGTGCTCTTGATCTTGAATCCGAACGTCGCGGCGCGCTGCTGGCCGACCGTCTGCATGGCGACGCTGCGGTCGATGGCATGCACGTCGAGCGTCGGCTCGCGCTTGAGCAGGGCGATGCCTATGGCGTTGGTCCCGGCGCATACATCCAGCACCTTCTGCTGCGGATCGAGGTCGACCCGTTGCATGAAGCGGCGCAGGAAATTGCCGAACTGACCGAGTGCGGCGATGTTGTTGGCGCGGTCGTAATAGGGGGCGACGTCGGCGAACACATCGTTCAGGTCGTTGCTCCAGACGTCGCCGAGTTTTTGTTCGCGTACCGCCTCGCGCGAGGCCGGTGGGGGAGGTGGCATTGGTCTGGTTCTTTTCCGGGAGTGTGGTGGGTCAGATTCGCAAGAGAAACAATGCGGCCGCAATACTACCAACGATTGCGGCGACATAAAGCACCGTTGCCACCAAAGTGTCGGCGCGCAGGCCGAAGTCATAGCAGGTGCAGCGCAGGCGATGTGCCGAACTCCAGGCCGACAGGGCAATCACGCCGAACAGGACCAGCTTGCCGATTCCGCTGGCGGCGAAGGCATGCAGCTTTTCGTAGCCGAGGCCGGCCGGAACATGGCCGAGCGCGGCGAGGAAGGTGAGGAGGACGATCACCGGGATGCAGAAGGCGATGACCGTGCCACCCGCAGCGAAGGGAAACCAGACGACAGGTTTGTGTGACTTGGCCATGGTCAGAACACTCCCGCAAGAAACAGCACGACGAGCGACAGCACTGCCCATGCCGCATAGTGCGCACCGGAAATCAGGTTGCCGGGCACGAAGTCCTCGCCGATCTGAATCGGCATGGCCTTCTGTGTGGCGTTGAACCAGGTGGCGGCGTGATAGACCGCCGCTACCAGGCACAGGAATTGGAACACGATCGAGGCGGGACTCTTCAGCGCCGCCAGGAAGCCTTCCCATGCCGCCGGGCCGGCGGCGAGGCGTTGCAGGCCGACCACTAACAGCACGCAGTAGGCGCCGATGAAAATGCTGGTGATCTCGCGCGACATATAGCGAAGGTAGCGCGGCTGGCGGAAGTACCAGGAGGTCGGCGGAACCTCGCGAATCAGCGGTCTGCGGCTCATGACTTGCCTCCCGGAATCAGGTGTTCGACAATCCAGTCGACCGAGCTGGTGATCTTCATTTGTTGCAAGGCGCTGGCAGGATCGACATGGGCCGGGCAGACCTCGGAGCAGGCGCCGACGAAGGTGCATTCCCAGACGCCCTCGTGGGTGGCGACCACTTCCTGACGCTCCTTGCGGCCGCCGTCGCGTGAATCCAGGTTGTAGCGGTGGGCCAGGGTCAGGGCCGCCGGACCGATGAAGCTCGGCGTCAAGCCGTACTGCGGGCACGCCGCGTAGCACAGCATGCAGTTGATGCACATCGAATACTGGCGGAACTTCATGAGTTGCGCCGGCGTCTGCTTGTACTCTCCCTCGCTGATCGGCTTTTTTTCCTTCGGGATGACGTAGGGCTTGACGCGCTTCAGCTTTTCCATGAAGTCGTCGGGCGCCGTCACCAGGTCGCGCTCGACCGGGAAATGCGCCAGCGGCTCGACCCGGATCACGCCTTCGTAGCAGCGCAGGAAGGCGTGGCAGGACAGTTTCGGTTCGCCGTTGATCATCATGCCGCAGCTGCCGCAGACGGCCATGTGGCAGGACCAGCGGTAGTTGAGGGTGGGGTCGATGTCGGCCTTGATCTTGTTGAGGGCGTCAAGCACCACCCACTCTTCCTGGCACATCACTTCGTAGCGCTGGAAGTGGGCTTCGGTATCGGTGTCCGGGTTGTAGCGCAGGACTTCGAGCTGGACCAGGCGCTCTTTCAGTGGCGTCATTTGTGGTCTCCCGAATAGTCGCGCACGCC
>JBIKLV010000123.1:0-10296 GCA_044359585.1 Sulfuritalea sp.
TAATTTGGTCCATGCTCAAACACTGCCGTGACTACCAAACCGTTTCACCAACAAAAAACACTTGAAAATCTGGGAGGGATGTTCAGCATGAATTCGCTTTTCGTCGCCGTACCGCCGGCGCCGACTTTTCGCAGCCGCGGCTCAGGCGTGGATGCTTCGCGCCTTCGCTCTCTGATGCCGGTTGTTGGCGATCAGCGCCACCAGCACGATCACCGCGCCGGCGAGTTCTACGGCATCAGGCCGGCGGCCCTGGGCGATGGCGATCAGGTAGGTGATGACTGGGGTGAAGTTGGCGAACAGGCCGGCGGACAGCGGACCGAGCTTGGCGACGCCCATGTTCCAGAACAGGATGCCGAAGACGCTGACGCAGAACACCGTGTAGGCCAGTTCGGGCCAGACGGCGACGAGTTGCGCGGCGCTGGGGGGCTGGCTGTGGCCGAGCAGGGTGGCGACGATGAGGAAGGCGGCGATGGCGAGCGTGCCCAGCGAGCAGGACAGCGCGGTGTAGCGCACCGGCGACCAGCCGGGGAACTGCTGGCCGCCCAGCGTGTAGGCGGTCCAGAACAGCGAGGCGAGGAAGACCAGGCCGTTGCCCAGCGCGTCGCCGCCGACCAGGCGCGCGAATTCGCCGGAGGTGACCACCAGCAGTTCGCCGACCAGGGCCAGGGCGATGGCGCCCAGCGTGAAGTTGTCGGGCCGGCGGTGGGTGCTCCACCATTGCCACAGCGCGACCTGGATCGGGCCGAGCGCGAGGATCATGGCGCTGATCTCGGGGCGGGTGAGGCGCAGGCCTTCGAAGAGGCTGATGCCGAAGCCGGCGAAGCCGCAACTGCCGAAGAGGGCGATCTTCCACAGCTTGCCTTCGGCGCTTATCTTGTGCGCGCCCTCGCGCTTCCAGAGCAGGACGAGGAAGACCAGTGCGGCGGTGGTGAAGCGCATCGCCGTCAGCCAGTAGGGGTCGACCGCCTCCAGCGCGGCCTTGGCCACCGGCAGGAAGCCGCCCCAGATGGCGATCACCAGCAGCATGTAGAGCGTGCCGCGGCGGTGGTCGCGCTGTGCGGGTGTCATCTTGATGTCACAGGCGCAGCGCGCCGCCGGCCATGTGGCGCGACTGCGCGAGGCGCGCCAGCGTCGGCAGCAGGTTGAGGCTGGTGTCTTCCTTGAGCTGCCGGGCCGCGAGTTTAAGGTCTTCGAGAGTCGGCGCCCCACAGGGACTTCCTTCGGTCGCTGGCGCGACGGCGTTTGCACCGAGCGCGATGGCATTGCCGCTGTCGCAGGAGGGAAAGGCGATGGCGTGGCCGTCGAAGGCTTCCTCCAGACGCTTCACGCTCTTGCTGAAATCCTTGCGCCGCGACAGCAGGTTCACGCAGAGCAGGCCGTCGTCGGCGAGCCGGGCGCGGCAGTCGAGGTAGAAGGGCAGGGTGTCGAGCCGCCCGGTGCGCGCATCGGCGTCGAAGCCGTCGAGCAGGATCAGGTCGAAGCGCTGCTTCGAGGCGACCACGAAGTCGGCGCCGTCGCCGTGGCGGATGTCGATGCGCGCTGGGTCGTCGGGCAGCTTGAAGAACTGCCGCGCGGCGGCCACCACGCGCGGCTCGATTTCGATGACGGTGATCTTCGCCTGCGGCCGGTAGCGCCAGAGGAACTTGGTCACCGAGGCGGCGCCCAGGCCGATCTGCAGCACCTTGCGCGGCCAGTCTGGCTCGCGCAGCAACAGCGGCACCATCATTTCCCGTGTGTAGTCGAGCTCCAGCGCGAAGGGCCGCGCGATGCGCATGGCGCCCTGGATCCAGCTCGAACCGAAGTGCAGGTAGCGGACGCCGGCTTCTTCGCTGATGTCGATGTTCAATGGAGGATGCGGCCGTCGGGCGGAAACAGCTCGTCGATGATTTCGGCGCCGTAACGGTATTCGTGGCCGCAGATTTCGTCCTCGATGGCGATCACTTCGGCGTCGGCGAGGATGGATTCGATTTCCTCGCGGCCGAGCGAGAGCAGCATGTTGCGCACCTTTTCCTCGTCGCGCGGGCAATGCCAGGCGGCATGCCGCGGCTGGTAGAGGCGCACGTTCTCGGCGTTGAACAGCCGCGTCAGCAGGGTTTCCGGCGGCAGCAGGAGTTCGTCGGGGCGCACCGTGGCGGCCAGTTGCTCGATGCGGTCCCAGCCGTCGGGATCGAGGATGTCGGCATTGGGCAGCTTCTGCAGGAAGAGGCCGCAGGCGCTGTCGGCGCCGGCCGTGAGCCACAGCCGCGCCGGCTGCTGCTCGGACTGTTCCAGGAAATGCTCGAAGGCATCGGCCAGCGTCCGCCCGGTCAGCGGCACCACGCTCTGGTAGGGCGTCTGTGCCGTCTTTGGCTGCAGCGTCAGCACCAGGCGGCCGTCGCCGAGCAGGTCGGCGGCGCTGGCGACATGCGCGTCGGCGCCGGCATCGAGTTCGCTTTTCGCCATGCCGCGCAGTTGCAGCTTCTCGTTGCAGTCCATCACCAGCATCGACACCGGGCCGTGGCCCTGCAACTGGAAGGAGAGGCGCCCCGGCGTCTTCAGGTTGCTGCCGATCAACGCGGTGACGGCGGCCAGTTCGCCCAGCAGGTCGCGCACCGGCGCGGCATAGTTGCGGCGCGCCGTCATCGCCGACCATGAGGGTCCCAGCTGCACCAGCGCGCCGCGGATGTCGAGGTCTTCCAGCAGGAAGCGGTGCACCGCGTCCATCGCGTTCGCGGCGCCTAGCGAACGAAGCTGTCGAACATGGTCGGATCGAAGCCGACCAGGATCTGCCCGGTATCGTTCTCGACCACTGGACGGCGGATCACGCTGGAGTGTTCCATCATCAGCACCACGGCCTGGCTTTGGGTGGTGACCGCCTGCTGTTCCGCCGTCAGCTTGCGCCAGGTGGGGCCCTTGCTGTTGATCAGGGTCTGCCAGCCCAAGGTGCGGCACCACTGCACCAGGCGCTCGCGCGGCACGCCGAGCTTCTTGTAGTCGTGGAATTCGTAGCTGATGCCATTCGAATCGCACCAGGCGAAGGCCTTCTTCATGGTGTCGCAATTCTTTATGCCGTAGATCTTTACCATTGCCGGTCTGCCGTGTGCGGGGGAGTGGGGCGAATTCTAACAAACGCGGCATAATCGCCGCCGATGGATACCCCTATTCGCAGCGAGGCCCAGCGGCGCGCCGACGAGATCGCGATGTTTCAGGTGGAGCTGGCGCGGCTCGAAGACGAGGGCGTGTTGCGCCTCGATCCGGCTCAGCGGGAGGCGGTGCGCAGTCACCACGCCGCGCTGCTGGAAGGCTACGCCGGCAGCTTCGACATTGACCGTGACCTCAAGGCCAGGCAGCTTTCGCTGGGCATGCGCGTGGCGTCCTTCCTCGGCGCGCTGGCGCTGGCGGCCAGCGTGTTCTTCCTTTTCTACCAGTTCTGGGGCCACTTCGCGGAAACCGCGCAGGTGGCGATCCTGCTCGGCGCGGCGCTAGGCAGCCTGGGCCTGACCATCGCCATCCAGACGCGCGACGCCTCGGGTTATTTCACCAAGCTCGCCGCCATGGTGGCCTTCGCCTGCTTCGTGCTGAACCTGGTCATGCTCGGCCAGATCTTCAACATCACGCCCACCGATCGCGCGCTGATCCCGTGGGCGGCGCTGGCCTTCCTGCTGGCCTATGCCTGCGACCTGCGCCTGCTGCTGGCGGCGGGCATCTGCTGCGTGATCGCCTTCGTCGCCGCGCGCGTCGGCGAATGGGGCGGCATTTACTGGCTGCATGCGGGCGAGCGGCCGGAGAACTTCTTCCCGGTCGCGCTGCTGCTGTTCGCCTTCCCGCAGTTGGTCGACCATCGCCGCATGACGGGCTTTGCCGCCATCTACCGCATCTTCGGCCTGCTCTGCCTGCTGGTGCCGATGCTGGTGCTCGGCCACTGGGGCTGGGGCAGCCACCTGGCGGACTACGAGGGCGTGTCGACACGGACCATCGAAGGCGGCTACGAAGTCGCCGGCTTCGTCGCCAGCGCCTTGGCGATCTGGCTTGGCGCACGCCGGCAGTGGTCCGATACGGTGAATACCGGCATCAGCTTTTTCGTCATCTTCCTTTACACCAAGTTCTTCGACTGGTGGTGGGCGACCATGCCGAAGTGGCTGTTCTTCTTCGTGCTGGGGTTGGCGGCGATCCTGATCCTGCTGGTGTTGAGGCGCCTGCGTCGCAGCGGTGCTGCCGGGGGCGCGTCATGAAGCTGACTCCGCTGAAGACGCTGGCGGCCGGTGCCGCCCTGATCCTGCTGGTGAATGTGGTGGCACTGAGCGGCGTGTATTTCAATCGCAGCGGCGAGCCGGATGCGCGCCTGACGCTCTCGCAGCGCGAACTGGGAGTCCCCTGGGACTGGCGTGTCCCCAGGGACAACAGCGGGCTGGTGCTGGGGCTGAACTGGCGGGTTCCCGACGGTAGCGCGGTCGAGTATTCCTACGGCGGCTACGGCTACCACGGCGGCACGCCGGATTGGCTGGACGAGCCGCGCATGAAGGCGCTGGGCTTCGACACGGCGGCGGTGGCCGAAAGCGGCGAGGGGCGTCGCCGTTTCGAGCGGCAGTTGCCGCGCGAGGCGCTGCTGGTGCTGGAACTTGCCGGCCCTTCCTGGCAGCAGGCGCTGGAACGGGCGCGGGTCAATGCGGCGCGCCACGAGGCGGCGCGCCTGGCGAATGCCGACAGCAAGGAATTCGTCGCCAAGGCCAAGCATGCACAGGAACAGCTGAAGAACGAGGAAACCCGCAACAGCCGCCTGTTCGCCATCGACCTTGGGCTCGACCGCGCCGCCTTGCGCGCGAAATATCCGGATCGCGGCCGCTACCTGATCCTCAAGGCCACCTTGCGGCCGCGCCTGGAGACGCAGGACAAAAAGACGCGCGTCACCGGCTATGTCAGCGAGCTTGCCGTGCAGCGGATCAATGTTCCGCACGCCCTGCGCCCGGTCCTGGAACCCGGGCTGCGCAAGCTGCCGCACACGCCGATCGCTCCGGACGCCATGTTCGAAGCCACCGTGGCCGTCGGCCAGCGCCTGGAGCCCTGGATCGAGGCGATTTCACTGACGCGCTGAGGCGTCGCTACCCCTTTCGGGGAAGGGCGCCGGGGCAACAAACACGGCATAATCGTCGGCCATGAAAACATCCTTCCTGCTGCGCCGCGTGTTGCCGGCGCTTGTCGTGGTCGCCCTTGTCGCCGGTGGCTATTTCTGGAACACCCGCAGCAAGCCGATTGTCGTGGTGCTGAAGACCGTGGAGCGCGGCAAGGTCGAGTCCACCGTGGTGAATACCCGCGCCGGCACCGTCGAAGCCTGCCTGCGAACGCGGCTGTCGACCATCATGGGCGGCCGCATCGAGTACCTCGGCGTCAAGGAAGGCGACAAGGTGAAGAAGGGCCAGTTGCTGCTCAAGTTGTGGAACGACGACCAGAAGGCGCAGCAGGCGCTGGCCGAGGCGCAGCGCACGATGGCGGCGCAGCGGGTCAAGGAAGTCTGCACCACGGCCGCCAGTTCGCGGCGCGAGGCCGAGCGCCAGACCTCGCTGAAGAACAAGGGCTTCGTCTCCGATGCGCGCGAGGACACGGCGCGCAGCGAGGCCGATGCCCGCGCAGCGGCCTGCGAGACGGCGCGCGCTGACGTCGCCCAGGCGGCGGCGCGAGTCGGCGTGACCAAGGTGGAGCAGGGCCGCATGGTGCTCTACGCGCCCTTCGATGGCACCGTGGCCAAGATCGTCGGCGAACTCGGCGAGTACTCCACGCCGTCGCCGCCGGGCGTGCCGACCCCGCCGGCGATCGACCTGATCGACGAGAGCTGCCTTTACGTCAAGGCGCCGATGGATGAAGTCGACGCGCCGCGGATCGCGGCCGGCCTGCCGGTGCGCGTCAGCCTGGATGCGCTGCCCAAGCAGCCGCTGAATGGCAAGGTGCGCCGCGTCGCGCCCTATGTTTCGGCAGTGGAAAAGCAGGCGCGCACGGTCGATGTCGAAGTCGATTTCGAACGGCCGGCAGGGATCAATCTTTTGGTCGGCTACAGCGCCGACGTCGAGATCGTGCTCAGCAGCCGTCCCGACGTGCTGCGGGTGCCGACCGCGACGCTGATCGAGGGCGGCAAGGTGATGGTGCTCAACGCCGCCAGCGGCCGCCTGGAGGAGCGCAAGGTGAAAACCGGCACCGCCAATTGGGAATTCACCGAGATCGTCGAAGGCCTCGCCGAAGGCGAGCGCATCGTCATGTCGCTGGAACGCGAAGGCGTGAAAGTCGGCGCCCGGGCGACGGCGGCGCAGAGCGCCGCCGAGCCCACAAAATGAGGGCATTCCCCCCGGCCCCCTTGCCGGGCAAGGGGGTGACTAGATTGGCGCTGCTGCGCGGCGTAGCGACGGGCGGATCGTCGTGTCCCTGATCCGGTTGACTGGCATCGAGCGCGTGTTCCACCTGGGCGACAGCGTGGTGCATGCGCTGACCCGGCTCGACGTCGGCATCGAGGCCGGTGAATACGTCGCGATCATGGGGCCGTCGGGCTCCGGCAAGTCCACGCTGCTCAACCTGCTGGGCCTGCTCGACCGGCCCGATGCCGGCATCTATCGCCTCGAAGGCCGCGACGTGACCACGCTGTCGCCCGACGAACAGGCCACCGTGCGCAGCCAGCGCATCGGCTTCGTGTTCCAGAGCTTCCACCTGGTGCCGCGCCTCACCGCGGCCGAGAACATCGCGCTGCCCATGATGCTGGCCGGCATCCCCGCGGCGGAGCGCGCGCGGCGGGTGGCCGCCGCGCTCAAGGACTTCGGCCTCGAACAGCGCGCCGACCACCGCCCCGACCAGCTTTCCGGCGGCCAGCGGCAGCGCGTCGCCATCGCTCGCGCCACCGTCATGCAACCCGCCGTGCTGCTGGCCGACGAACCGACCGGCAACCTCGACCGCGCCACCGGCGACGACGTGATCCACCTGCTCGAAGCGCTCAATGCGCGCGGCATGACGCTGATCGTCGTCACCCACGACCAGAAGATCGGCAGTCGCGCGCGCCGGCAATTGATGATGGAAGACGGTGAGCTGAAATTCGACAGCGCGCGGCCGGCCGTTGCGAGTCCGATGCCGTGAGGCAAATCTCGCAAGCGGTTCCGGTCTCCGTCATTCCGGCGCACGCCGGAATCCAGATGGGCGGTGGGGTCGCGGCAACGGGACAGTGTGCCTCGGCTCTGGATTCCGGCCTTCGCCGGAATGACGGGCGGGTGAGGCGGTGCCATGCGTAGCGCCGACATCCTGCGCTTCGCCCGCGATGCGGCGGCCGGCTATCCGCTGCGCACCTCGCTGTCGGTGCTGGCGATGGCGATCGGCGTCGCCGCCGTGGTGGTGCTGACGGCGCTGGGCGACGGCGCGCGGCGTTATGTGGTGGACCAGTTCTCCGCGCTGGGCAGCAACCTCGTCATCGTCCTGCCAGGGCGTTCCGCCACCGGCGGCTTCAGCCCGGCCAACGCCCTGACCACGACGCCGCGCGACCTCACCGTCGATGACGCCTTCGCGCTCACCCGACTGCCCTCGGTGCGGCGCGTGGCGCCGCTGGCGGCGGGCAATTCCGAGATCAGCGCCAACGGGCGACTGCGCGAGGTCGTGGTGGCCGGCACGTCGTCGACCTACCTCGATATCCGCAGCTTCAGGATGGCGCAGGGCAGCTTCCTGCCCGAGGGCGACTGGAGCCGCGGCGCGCCGGTGGCGGTGATCGGCACCAAGATCAAGGAAGAGATTTTCGGCAACACCCAGGCAGTGGGGGAACTGATCCGCCTCGGTGACCGCCGCCTGCGCATCGTCGGCGTGCTCAGGCCGGTGGGGCAGGGCCTGGGCATGAATACCGACGAGGTGGTGTTCGTGCCGGCCGCCGTGGCGCAGAGCCTGTTCAATACCAACACCCTGTTCCGCATCCTGATCGAGGCCCGCAGCCGCGGCGAGATCGAGGCGGTGAAGCGCGAAGTGACCGCCGTGCTCAGGGCCCGCCATGGCGGCGAGGAGGACATCACGGTAATCACCCAGGACGCCGTGCTCGCCACCTTCGACAAGCTGCTGCGCGCGCTGACCGCGGCGGTGGCCGGGATCGCCGCGATCAGCCTGGCCGTGGCCGGCATCCTGGTGATGAACGTGATGCTGGTCGCGGTGACCCAGCGCACCGGCGAGATCGGCCTGCTCAAGGCGCTCGGCGCGCGCGGTGCGACGATCCGCAATGCCTTCATGGCCGAGGCGGCGATGCTGTCGCTGGTTGGCGCCTTCACCGGCTATGGCCTCGGCCTCTTCGGCGCCTTCGTGCTGCGCCAGTTGTACCCGGTGTTTCCCGCCTATCCGCCGGACTGGGCGGTGATCGCCGCGCTGGGCACGGCCCTGACTACCGGCCTGCTGTTCGGCATCATGCCGGCGCGGCGCGCGGCGCGCCTCGATCCCGTGCAGGCCCTGATGAAACACTGACGGCTCGTGAAAGACTACTTGCGAATCCATTTCCTCACCCGTCACCCCGGCGAATGCCGGGGTCCAGTTCGTTTATCTGATTTCTGTCACGGGAAGCAGCGATGCGCACTGGATTCCGGCGTGCGCCGGAATGACGGTGGATGGGGCGGCTGCTGTCAATTGGTTGGCGGCTTCTGAGATGGTATTCACCGACTTCCTCGCGCTCGCCATCCGCGCCATCATCGCGCAGCGCCTGCGCAGTTTCCTGACCCTGCTCGGCATCGCCGTCGGCATCGCCGCGGTGATCCTGCTGACCTCGATCGGCGAGGGCATCCATCGCTACGTGCTGGCCGAGTTCACCCAGTTCGGCACCAATGTCATCGGCATCCATCCGGGGCGCACCAAGACCGGCGGCGCCACCACCGGCCTGCCCAGCAGCGCGCGGCCGCTGTCGCTGGAGGATGCCGAGGCGATGAAGCGCCTGCCCAACGTTATCGCCGTGACGCCTTCGGTCAATGGCAACGCTGAAGTGGCGGGCAACGGCCGCACGCGGCGGGTGATGGTGCTCGGCGTCGGTCCGGAAATGCCCAGGGTGTTCAAGGGCAAGGTCCGTATCGGCAGCTTCCTGCCCGAGGACGATACCGGCGCGGCGCGCGCCCAGGTGGTGCTGGGACCGAAGCTGAAGAACGAACTGTTCGGCGCCGAGAACGCGCTGGGGGCGCGGGTGCGTATCGGCGGCCTGCAGTTTCGTGTGATCGGCGTCATGCAACCGAAAGGCCAGTTCCTCGGCATCGACCTCGACGACACCGCCTTTGTGCCCGCGGCGCGCGCGCTGGAGATGTTCAATCGTGCCGGACTCAACGAGATCAATGTCGCCGTCGCCGAAGGCGTGCCGGCGGCCAGCGTCGTGGCCAACATCAAGGAAGTGATGAAGGCCCGACACGGCCGCGACGATGTCACCATCATCAGCCAGGAGGAAATGCTCTCCACGCTGGGCGGCATCCTCGACGTGCTGACCATGGCGGTCGGCGCGCTGGGCGGCATTTCGCTGCTGGTCGGCGGCGTCGGCATCGTCACCATCATGACCATCGCGGTGACCGAGCGCACCAACGAGATCGGCCTGATGGTCGCGCTCGGCGCACGGCGCCAGACCATCCTCGGCCTCTTCCTCGGCGAAGCGGTGGCGCTGGCGGCGATCGGCGGCCTGGTCGGCCTCCTGCTCGGCGTCGGCCTGGCGCAACTGATCGGCCTTTTCGTGCCGGCCCTGCCGGTGCACACGCCACTGTCCTTCGTCGTTCTGGCCGAAGTCATCGCCGCCGCCATCGGGCTGGCCGCCGGCGTGCTGCCGGCGCGGCGCGCGGCGCTGCTCGATCCGGTGGAGGCCTTGCGTACCGAGTAGCGAAAAGTTATGTCTCCGGCGGAGCCGGAGACGGTATCCCTTGCGGACGGCGCTGGCGGCACGGCGATTCGCCGTCGCGCCCAGTCATAACCATAACCAGAGGCCCTCGCGCGAAGCGCGATGATTCCCACCATGAAGACACTTGATGACGTTCGGCTTTCCATGCTCGACCTGGTCGCCGTGCGCGAGGGCGGCAGCGTCGCCGAGGCGCTGGCGATATCACTGCGCACCGCGCGCCATGCCGAGCAACTCGGCTTTACCCGCTACTGGCTGGCGGAACACCACAACATGCCGGGGATCGCCAGTTCGGCCACCGCTGTACTGGTCGGCTACATCGCCGGCGGCACGAGTCGCATTCGCGTCGGTTCGGGAGGCGTGATGCTGCCCAACCACGCGCCGCTGGTGGTGGCCGAAGCGTTCGGCACGCTGGCCGAACTGCATCCCGGCCGCATCGATCTTGGGCTGGGGCGCGCGCC
>JBIKLV010000187.1:0-2796 GCA_044359585.1 Sulfuritalea sp.
CCGGGCAAGGAAGCCGGCCAGGTCGGCCACGTGCCCGGCTTCGTCGTCGAAATGCAGCCTGACCCGGTCGCCACCGAGGGCGACGAGTTCCTCGACGTAGGCGGCGCGTTGCCGGTTGCGCGCGGCGTAGAGCAGGCGCCACGGCTTGCGCGCCATTTCGCACCAGCGCACCATGCTCAGGATCGGCGTGATGCCGATGCCGCCGGCAACGAAGGCATAGCCGGCGGCATCCGGGTCGAGCGGAAAGCTGTTGCGCGGCAGGCCGATCTGCAACTCGTCGCCGACCGCGACCGACTCATGCACGTAGCGCGAGCCGCCGCGCGAGGCATCGGCGAGGCCGACGGCGATCGTGTAGCTGTCGGGCGCCGGCTGGAAGTTGGCGAGCGAATACTGGCGCACCAGCCCGTTGCCGAGATGGACGTCGATGTGGGCGCCGGGCTCGAAGGCGGGCAGGGTACTGCCGTCGGAAGTTTTCAGTTCCAGCTCGACCACGCCCGCCGCGATCGCGCGCCTGCCTGCGACCCGCGCCGCCAGCGTGTCAGGCGCTTGCGTCACTTTTCGCCTCCGCGTCGATCTGCTTGTTTACCATCCAGCGAAATTGCGAGAGGGCGGAGTCGATGCCCAGGCTGACCATCTTGAAGCCGCTGTCCATGGCCAGTCGCGCCTGCTGCGCTTGGATCATGGCGCGGTCTTCGTCGAAGGCGGTGACGACGCTCTGGTGGATTGACGTCGTGACGTCCGGGCGGTCGATCAGGAAGTTGTGCGGATGGGCAAAGAAGTAGTGCGTCGAGTTCGCCGTTTCCGGCGTCAGCGCCTGGCAACCGCGAAACTCCGCGGCGTCGACGCGCCGGCCCTCGGGCGCGCCGGTTCCGGTCAGGGCCATGCCGGAATCCATCAGCAATACGCCGGGCATGACGAAGTCGTAGATGTTCCAGCGGTCCACCCTGCCCGGGAACGGCCGCACCTTCTGGATGAAGCCCGGCGCCTCGGTATTGATCGTCCAGCGGGTAACTTTTACGCCGCGGCTGGTACGTTCTATCTTGGGCACCACCGTGGCGTAATCCTCGCTGCCGCCCAGCGTAGTCGGGTGCACGTAGGGCAGGTGCGAGAAGTCGAGCAGGTTGTCGGCGATCAGCAGGTAGTCGACGTCGTAGTGGATGTAGCCGTCATTGCTTCGCCAGGCCGGGTCGTCGAGCCAGTGGGTGTCGGGAATCAGCGCCTCGTCGGCGCCGGCGGCATCGCCCATCCAGATCCAGACCCAGCGATGTTTCTGAACCGCGGGAAACACCCGCACTTTGGCCTGGGGCGGAATGGTCTGCTGCGAGGGAATCTCGACGCAGGTGCCGCTGCGGTCGAACTTGAGGCCGTGGTACATGCAGCGCAGGCAATCGCCTTCGCGCCGCCCCTTCGACAGCGGCGCACCGCGATGGCAGCAGCGATCCTCGAAGGCCACCACCCGCCTGGTCGAATCGCGCCAGAACACCACCGGGATTCCGGCAATGGTCCGGGCCAGGAATCCGTCCTCGGGCACTTCCTTGTCCCAAGCCGCCACATACCAGCAGTTCTTGATGAACATTGCCACCTCCTTGTTTGTACTCGTGCGGTGACGGCATGCCGCCCGCCGATCCGTGCATGGTAGGAGTTGGACTATTATGTGTAAATCGAACCAACAGCATAGACATTATGAAAGTTGTGCATAAAGCCCCGCTGGACCTCAACCTGGTTGCCGTGTTCGACGTCCTGATCCGCGAGCAGAGCGTGACGCGCGCCGCCGACGAACTGGGCATGTCGCAAAGCGCCATGAGCCATGCCCTCAAGCGCCTGCGCAACTTTTTCGACGACCCGTTGTTCGTCAAGACCGGCGAAGGCATGAAGCCGACGCCGCGCGCCGCCGGCCTCGCCGGGTCGGTGCTGGCCGTGATGGGGACCATCCGCAGCGACCTGCTGGTGCATACGCGCTTCGACGCGGCCAAGGCGAATCGGGTTTTCAGCCTGTGCATGACCGACATGGGGGAACTGGTCTTCCTGCCGCCGCTGATCGAGGCCCTGCGCCGCGAGGCGCCCGGCTGCACGCTGCGCACCACGCAACTGCCGCCCAAGCAGATCTTCGCGGCGCTCGAATCCGGCAATGTCGACCTGGCGATCGGCTCGCTGCAGACGGTTCCGTCCGGCCTGTTTCAGCAGCAGTTGTTCACCCATCCCTTCGTCACCATCGTTAACCGAAAGAACCGGCGCATCGGCCCGCGCCTGAGCGAGGACATGTTCTTCGAGATGCAGCATATCGTCGTGTCGCTGGCCGAAAAAGCCGACGAGTACTACGACGGCGTGGTGGACCAGTACGGGCGCCCGCGCCGGATCTTCCTGACCACGCCGCATTTCCTGACCGTGCCGCTGCTGATCGCCGGCGACGCCAACCTGATCGCCACCGTGCCGCGCGAGCTGGGGCGGATCTTTTCCGCCTACAAGGCGATCCGCATCGTGGATACGCCGATCGCCCTGCCGCGCTTCGCGCTGCGCCAGCACTGGCATCCGCGCTACCACCACGACGAGGCGAACAGCTGGCTGCGCAAGCTGATCAAGGACACCTTCGAGGCCTATCCGGAATAGCCGGGCACGTGTGGCGGCGGCTGCGACAGGTCGCCGGCGCGATTGCCCGGATATGAATGTGATTCATGATTCGTATGCCGCCTGTCGGATTTACACATAACGTCGGCTGCCGCTAAGATCACCGGCGTGTTTCGGGATCGCGTATTGCTGTATCGTTCGATCCGTTGGAAAAAAAGGGGGCGCGGATGT
>JBIKLV010000188.1:0-2778 GCA_044359585.1 Sulfuritalea sp.
AAAGTATGCTGATCATTTCTTGAGCTCCTGTCTGATGATTCGTGCGGGAATGCCGACGGCAAATGCTCCGGGCGGGACGTCCTTGAGGACCACCGCATTGGCACCGATCACGGCGTCGTCGCCGATGGTGATGTCGCCGAGGATCTTGGCTCCGGCGCCGATATCGACCCGGTTGCCGATGCGCGGCGCGCCGCGCTGGCCGGTGCGCTTGAGGCCGATGGTGACGCCGTGGCGCAGCACGACATCATCGCCGATGACGGTATCGCCACTGATGACGATGCCGCCGAAGTGTTCGATGCGCAGCCGGCGACCGACTCGGGTTTCGCACGGCAGTTCGACCCCGGTGAGCATCTGGCAGCCGGTGCGCAGGATCTTGTAGAGCAGCGAAAAGGGCTTGCGCAGAAAGGCGGGGCGGATGCCGTAGCGCCACTGGCCGAAGCGATAGACCCACATGACCCACAAGCCCTGGCGCCAGATGTCGCCTTCGTAGGTCTGCCAGTCTTCCTTCAGGTTCTCGATCATGGTGGTTTCGCGTTGCGGTTGCCGTGATGCGTATTGGAACGCCTGCGGGGTACCCGATTGCGAAGCAAGTCCAAACCTGTTGCAAACTTGTTGTGACATGCCGGCGCTTACCAGGGACGCGGCGGGCTGACCGCACCGCCATGGGTTTCCAGCCAGGCGCGCTGCATCAGGCCGACCAGGCGCTGCGACTCGGCGGCTTTGGCGGCGACCGCGGGCGACCGGACGGCAAGGCCGGCCTTGAGCCGGCGCAGGGCATGCCAACCGGTTTCCAGGCGCGCCAGCAGCCAGGCGCCGAGGCGGCCATGGTGCTTGCGGTAGTAGAGCAGCGCGCTGCGCATGCGCCACAGGACCAGCTGCGAGCCGGAGGAGGAGATTTCGGCGTTCTCGACCGTCTTCGAGGATTCGCCGCCGAGATGACGGATGACGATGTCCGGCCAGTACCAGATCTGCCAGCCGGCGGCCTTGAAGCGGCGGCACAGATCGACTTCCTCGTAATACAGGAAGAAGCGCTCGTCGAAGGCGCCGACGGCGCGCAGCGCATCGTGGCGCATGATGGCGAAGGCGCCGGGCACCCAATCGACATCGGCCGGCTGCGCCGGATCGGCCCAGGTGCGGTCGAAGCGGCCGAACAGGCGGGAGCGCGGAAAGCGCGCGGCCAGCCCGGAGATCACCAGCGCTTCATTGAGCAGGGAAGGAAAGCGCCGAGCCGAAGGCTGGTCGCGGCCCTCGCCATCCACCAGCCGGCCGCCGGCCATGCCGACTGCGGGCGAGGCATCCATGCGCAGGATGGCGTCGGCGAAGGCATCCGCCTCCACTTGCGCGTCCGGGTTGAGCAGGATCACGTAGCGGCCCTGCGCCGATTTGAAACCGAGGTTGTTGGCGGCGGCGAAGCCGAGGTTGGTCGTGCTGCGCAGCAGGTGCGCCTGCGGGAATTCGCGTTCGACCATGTCGGCGGAAGCGTCGCGCGAGGCGTTGTCGACCACGATGACCTCGATCACGCGCCGGCCGATGGCTGCGTAGAGGCTGTCAAGACAGGCCCGCAATATGTCGCGGGTGTTGAAGGAAACGATGATGACGGAAGCTTCGGGGGAATGATTGGAATTCATGGCGGGGTTCTCCGGGTCAGGAACCGCTGCGATCGGTTCGGATCCAGGCGCTACCACGGGCGGCGCCGGCGAGGGTGGTGGCAAGCATGCGCAGCTTCCACAGCAGGTAAAGGGGGACGCGTGCCAGGGACCACAGGCGCGACCAGGGCAGGCCGGCCACGCGCATGGCGACCAGGGTGTGCAGGACGACGATGCCGAGGCTGGCGCCGGCGACGATGGCCAAGGGACTCGCCAGCGGCGCCAGCAGCGCCAGGGCCGCCAGCAGCAACATGGCGTGGTAGGCCAGCGGCAGCAGCAGCAGGTCGGCCAGCGGCTCGAGGAAACGCCCCTGACCGCGCAGGACGGCGCCGGCCAGCGCCGGGCCGTGCTCGGCCAACATGCGCAGGCGGCCGCCTTCCCAGCGCGCGCGCTGCACCCGGCTGCCCTGCTCGCCGGTCGGCATCTCGCCGCGGACTTCGCAGTCATCGGCGAAGGCGACGCGGATGTCGGCGGCGACCAGTTTGAGGTGGTATTCGAGGTCCTCGACGACGGAGCTCGCGGCATAGGGAACCCGCTGCAGCACTTCGCGGCGCAGGGCGAAGCCGTTGCCTAGAATGCCGGCCGAGAGTCCGAGGCGGTCGCGGCCGCGCGGGCGCAGCACGTTGAAGGCGGCCAGCGCGATCCCGGCCAGCCGCGTGCGCGGCGCTGCATCGCCGTTGAGTACCGTGTAGCGTGCCTGCAGCGCCAGGGCGCCATCGCCGAAATGGCGGCGGACGCCGGCCAGCAGCCCGGCCGAAGCGATGCTGTCGGCATCGATGACGATGTAGGCAACATGTTCTTCGCCTGCCAGCGTGGTGAAGGCGTGGTCAAGCGCGTAGCCTTTGCCGCGCCGTGTCGCGTCATGGCGCTCCAGCACGCGGGCGCCGGCGGCGCGGGCGATGGCGGCGGTGTCGTCGCCGCAATTGTCGGCCACCACCACCACGTCGGCGTCGCCGTCGGCGCGGGCGACGGCAAGCAGGTTGTCGATGGTGCGGCGAATGCCGGCGGCCTCGTTGTGTGCCGGCACGACGATGGCGAGGCGACCCGGAAATGCGGCAGCAACCCGGCGGCGCGCCGGCAGGCTGCCGGCGATGGTGAGAACTGCGAGGTAGAGGGTGCCGACAAGAGTCGG
>JBIKLV010000124.1:0-10167 GCA_044359585.1 Sulfuritalea sp.
GCGCCGACTTCTACGACGAGCTCTACGACGAGGTCAAGGATCGCGTCGCGCGCGGCATCGCCGCCGTGCCGAACGAGAAGTGCCGCATGATGTCCGACACGCAGCCGCCCTGGTCCTTCCTCAAGATCTTCCGCTACCTCGAAACCTACGGTGCGGTGTCGATCGGTTCGCTCTACACCTTCGCCCTCGAAGGCATCTGGGAAGACAAGCCCGATGGCAGCTGGGGCGGTCGTTCGCTGCCCTGGGAAAAGGGCATCGAGATGAACACCCGCGACCAGATCCTGCGCCTCTACGCCGACTGGAACCTGTCCAAGCCGCAGTGGCAGCACTTCTTCGATCCGCGCCTGAAGACCGAGATGATGCTGCGCATCGTCAAGGAATGGCAGGTCGATGGCGTAATGCTGCACCTGAACCGCGGCTGCGAAGGCTTGAGCCTCGGCATCATGGAAAACCGTGGCGGCATCGCCAAGGCCGGCGTGCCGATCATGACCTTCGAAGGCAATATGGGCGACGAGCGCGAATTCGACGAAGTGCGCACCCAGGCCCGCGTTGATGCGTTCATGGAACAGCTCGGTCTGCGCCGTCAGGCAGCCTGACCGGATTGTCGTGAAATACCTCGTTCGGAGCGACGTTGATAGTCGAGCGAAGCGAGCTGATCAATAGCCTCCCCGCGAGGGGAGGATGGGAGGGGCGGGCCTTTAATTCGCCTTTCGCGTGTTTCATCATCAGGCGTGCAGTTCAACCGCCGCATGAAAGTTAGGAGGATTCAACAATGTTTACAGCTGGAATCGATATGGGCTCGCGCAGCATCAAGGTGATACTGCTCGAGGAACTCAAGGTGGATGGTGCGCCGCAGTTGAAATACGGCGTGAAGAAGGCCCACATCATGATGCCGGGCGACCTGGACCAGGACGTGGCGGCCGACAAGGCCTACGACGAAGCCCTGGCAGCAGCCGGGTTGAAGCGCGAGGATGTCAAGGTGGTGTTCGCCACCGGTGCCGGACGCAAGCAGGTGAGCTTCGCCGCCGAAGGCATCACCGAAATGACGGCCGGTGCCAAGGGTGCGAACTTCATGTACCCGCAGGGACGGACCGTGGTCGATGTCGGCGCCGAAGAGGGCCGCGGCATGAAGACCGACGCCGAAGGTCGTGCGATCGACTTTGCCGGCAACGAGAAATGCGCCGCCGGCGCCGGATCCTTCGCCGAAGCGATGAGCCGTGCCCTGCAGATGACGCTCAAGGAGTTCGGCGAAGCCAGTCTCAAGTCCGACAAGACCATCCCGATGAACGCGCAATGCACGGTGTTCGCCGAGTCCGAAGTGGTTTCGCTGATCCATTCGGCGACGCCCAAGAACGACATCGCCAAGGCGGTGCTCGATGCCGTCGCCAGCCGCGTCTGCGCCATGGTGCGCCGCGTCGGCATCGAAGGCGAAGTGGTGCTGATCGGCGGCATGGTGCACAACGCCGGTTTCGTCCAGTCGCTGAAGGTGGCGATGGGCGTCGATCAGATTTCCCTGCCTGACATGCCCGAGTACATCAGCGCGCTGGGATGCGCGATGATTGCCGCCGAGCGTCAGCACTGAACCCATACGGACAAGGAGCGAAATAATGAATGCAGAAGTAGCAGCCGCACCGACCGCCCCCGAGAAGAAGGAATTCTGGCGCTGGCAGGAAAACACCTGGGTCGACGAGACCAAGGACTGGAAGACGGCCAAGATCATCACCTGCGGCATCGACGTCGGTTCCGTGTCGTCGCAAGCCGTGCTCGTGGTCGACGGCGAACTCTACGGCTACAACAGCATGCGCACCGGCAACAACTCGCCGGATTCGGCCACCAACGCCTTGCAGGGCGTGATGGACAAGTGCGGCATGAAGCTGGAAGACATCCACTATGTCGTCGGCACCGGCTACGGCCGCGTCAACGTGCCCTTCGCGCACAAGGCGATCACGGAGATCGCCTGCCATGCCCGCGGCGCCAACTACATGGGCGGCAACGGCGTGCGCACCATCCTCGACATGGGCGGCCAGGACTGCAAGGCCATCCATTGCGACGAAAAAGGCAAGGTCACCAACTTCCTGATGAACGACAAGTGCGCTGCCGGTACCGGCCGCGGCATGGAAGTTATCTCCGACCTGATGCAGATCCCGATCGCCGAACTCGGTCCCCGTTCCTTCGACATCGACAGCGACGTCGATGCCGTGTCGTCGGTGTGCGTCGTGTTCGCCAAGTCCGAGGCGCTGGGCCTGCTCAAGGCCGGCTATACCAAGAACAAGGTGATCGCTGCGTATTGCCAGGCCATGGCCGAGCGCGTGGTGTCCCTGCTGGAGCGCATCGGCGTCGAAGAGGGCTTCTTCATCACCGGCGGCATCGCCAAGAATCCCGGCGTGGTGAAGCGCATCGAGAAGCTGCTGGGCATCAAGGCCATCGATACCAAGGTGGATAGCCAGATCGCCGGCGCCCTCGGCGCGGCCCTCTTCGGCTACACGCTGCAATCGAAAAAAGCCGCTGCCTGATAGCCTGTCGCGCCGGCCGGCTTTTCGCCGGTCGGCGCGGGCTCTGACCAGAAGGGAAGAAACATGATCGCCAATTACGGTTACAAGGACGGTTCGGGTGAGTACTACATCAGCATCGATACCGACAAGTGCATCGGCTGCGCTGCAGAGCGCGCCTGCCTGACGGCCTGTCCGAAGCAGATGTTCGAAATCATCACCGATGACTACGACGACGAAGTGGCCTGGATCAAGAAGCCCAACTGCCGCACCCTGTCCTATGACTGCGCCGACTGCAAACCGTCGGGCGGCTACACCAGTTTGCCCTGCATGACCGCCTGCACGCCGGGCGCGATCAAGCACTCGTGGTAGGCGCAGGGTGATACCCATGGCGGAAACACGGCGTGTCATCCCGATTGCCCAGGCCAAGGCGATCAGTCCCGAGGACGCATTGCTCAAGGATGGCTGGGTGCGGCAGACCACCATCGGCGAGCCGCGCCTGTCGGAGATCGTGCAGAACTACAAGGCAATGGGCTTCGAAGTCCATGTCGAGGAGTTCAAGGCCGAAGGGGAAGGCTGCAATACCTGCTTCGATGCGGGTCAGGAAATGGGTTTCAGTTACGGCACCGTCTATGTGCGCAAGCGCGGCGCGGCGACCAACGAAGACGAACTGTTTGCGGATTAAGGCACGCCCGCTGGCGCTGCCGACCATATAAGGAGGAAAGAAATGCCTGATCAGAAACGAGTACTGCGCGTGTTGCGCCAGGGCGACCTGGATGCCATCGTCGCCATCGATGCCCTCGCCACCGGCGAGGCGCGCCAGGAATACTACGAGCGCAAGATCGCCGGGATTCTCAATCGTGCGGCCAACATCAACACCTCGATCGTCTGCGAAATCGACGGCAAGGTGGCCGGCTTCATCATGGGCTACGTGTTCTTCGGCGAGTTCGGCATCGCCGACAGCACGGCGACCATCGACACGCTGGGCGTGCATCCGGACTACCGCAATTTCGGCGTTGCCGCCGAGATGCTCGACCAGTTCATGATGAACATGAAGGCGGCCGGGGTGAAGAAGGTCTACACGCTGGTCAACTGGAGCGACTTCGCGCTGGAGAAGTTCTTCTCGCGCAACAAGTTCGTGCCGTCCAAGCGCATTAACCTCGAGTACGAGCTTCCCTGAAAGCTCGTGAATAAACCTACTGCGCGTCCCGGATCGGGTCTTGGGCGGTGCTCGCTATCCTCATGTACAAACGCGTACATTCCGGTAGCTGCGCTCCGGCCGCACCCCGCTGCGGGCCGCTCGCTACGGTTTCTTCACAAGCTTTGAACGCGTGACGCGCCATGTGGATCGACACCCATTGCCATACGAAGTACTCGTACGACAACTGGCTCGAACCGCTGGACCTGATACGCCGCGCCAAAGCGCTGGGCCTCGATGGGGCGGTGATCACCGAGCATTACTCCTATGAGGCGTCGGCGCCGGTGGAGCAGGTGGCGCGCGACGAGGGCTTTCTCATCCTGCGCGGGGTAGAGATCGCGACGGACAGGGGGCACCTGCTGGCGTACGGGGTGGAAGACGACGGCTGGAACATCTGGGGGCGTGACAGTTACCTGCCGCTGGAAGAGGTCATCGAACGCATCAACGACCTCGGCGGCATCTGCGCCCCGGCCCACCCCTTCCGCAACGTGGGGCTGGCCAGCCTGATGGAAGGCTTGTTGGATCTGAAGGACATTGCCGCCGTGGAGTCGCACAACGGCGTCAATGCCGAGAGCGACAACGACCTGGCGATCAGCACGGCGAGTCACCTGGGCCTGCCGACGCTGGGGGGCAGCGATTGTCACAAGACAGTGGCCGTCGGGCGCTGCGCGACGAAGTTTTCGCAGCCGGTGCACGACATGGCGAGCTTCATCGCCGCGGTAAGGGCAGGTGCCTGCCGCGGCGCGTATTTTCCTCCCTACACGGGTGGTGCAAAAGAATAAGGCGGTAGCGGAATGGCGCGCCCGGACGAATCCGGGCCAGGGTGCACAAGAGCGTCGAGGAGGAAGGCATGGAGGCTGTACAGACGTCCGAAATCAGGTGGTACAAGGGTCGGCCGGGTTCCGGCGTGGCGGCGGGCGATGTCGCGCTGGTGAAGCTCAGCATCGACGGCAAGGACGTCGAGGCGCCGGCGGGCGTATCGCTGCTCTCCGCCGCGAGTGCCGCCGGCATCTACATTCCGGCGCTGTGCGCCCATCCGGATCTGCCGCCCAGCGCCCAGCGTGGCGGTGGCTCCAGCGGCTGCAACCTCTGCGTGGTGGAGATTGCCGGCATGACCGGGATGCGCACTTCCTGCTCGATCGCGGTCGAAGCCGGCATGGTCGTCACCACGACCTCTCCGGCCATCGAAAAGCTGCGCAAGGAAGGCATCGCCAAGACCCTCGGCACGCACCCCCACGTCTGCCTGACTTGCCCGCAACGCGATGGCTGCAGCCGCACCACCTGTTCCTTCGGCAACCCGGTGGAGCAGCGCTGCTGCTCGATCTTCAACAGTTGCGAGCTTCGCAAGGTGGCGGACTACGTCGGCATTCCGCCGACCACGCCGAACTACAAGCACATCCAGTTGCCGGTGATCAAGGACGAACCCTTCTACGACCGCGACTACAACCTCTGCATCGACTGCCGGCGCTGCCTGGTGGCCTGCAACGACGTGCGCGGCGTCGGTTGCCTGGAAGTCAAGAACACCGACGGCCGCAGTTGGGTCGGCACCATCGCGGCGACGCTGCTCGACTCGGGCTGCAAGTTTTGCTCCGCGTGCGTCACGGTCTGCCCGACCGGCGCCTTGACCGATCGTACACTCGACGCGGCACGCAAGGAAGAAACCCAGGTGCCGTGCAAGGCTACCTGTCCGGCCGGCATCGACGTGCCGCGCTACGTGCAACTTGTGGGCCTCGGCATGTACAGCGAGGCCGTAGCGGTGATCCGCGAGAAGTTGCCCTTCCCGGGCATCCTCGGTCGCGCCTGCTTCAGTCCATGCGAATCGGCTTGCCGACGCAAGGACCTCGATGATCCGCTGTCGATCCGCAGCCTCAAGCGCATCGCCGCCGACAACGACACGGGCCTTTGGCGCCAGCATTCCTTCCAGTTGCCGCCGACGGGCAAGAAGGTTGCCGTGATCGGCGCCGGTCCCGGCGGCCTGACCGCTGCCTACTATCTGGCCAAGAAGGGCCATGGCGTCACGGTATTCGACGCGTTGCCGGCGGCCGGCGGCATGGCGCGCTATGGCATTCCCTCGTATCGCGTGCCGCTGGCCGTGATCGACCAGGAAGTCGCCGAAGTGGAAAAGCTCGGCGTGGCCTTTCGCTTCAACACCCGCATCGAGAACGTCGACGAACTCAAGGCGCAGGGCTACGACGCCGTGTTCCTTGCCATCGGCGCGCAGAGTGGCGACGCGCTCGGCATTCCCGGCGACAACCTGCCCAACGTGATCGACAGCCCGACCTTCCTGCGCGCCGCGACGCTAGGGAAAGTCGGCGGCGACGGCACGGCGATTTCCATCGGCAAGCGCGTCGCGGTGATCGGCGGCGGCAATGTCGCGACCGACAACGCGCGCTCCTGTCGCCGCCTCGGCGCCGAGGTGGTGGACATGGTCTATCGCCGCACGCAGGAGGAAATGCCGGCACGCGACGACGAAGTCCAGGGCTGTGTCGAGGAAAAGGTGAATTTCCGCTTCCTGCTGGCACCGAAGAAGATCGAGCTCAACGACAGCGGTACGTCGCGCCTCAAGATCACCTACATCAGGATGGAACTCGGCGAACCGGATGCCTCCGGCCGGCGTCGTCCGGTCGAAATCGCCGGCAGCGAGTTCAGCGAGGATGTGGACTTGGTGATCGGCGCCATCGGCCAGCGCCCGGAGCAGATTTCCGGTTTCGGCGTGCAACTGGCGAAGAACAACCGGGTACAGGTGCGCGAGGACAACATGCTGACCAGTCGTCCCGGCGTCTATGCCGGCGGCGATTGCGTGCTCGGCCCTTCGACCCTGATCGAATCCGTGGCCCAGGGCCGCAAGGCCGCTGCGGCGATCGACGCCTACCTGGGCGGCGATGGCAACATCGAGGAGAAGCTGCTGCCCGACTGGGACACCGATCCCCGCATCGGCCGCGAGAACGGTTTCAACCAGAAGAAGCGCTTCCACCCGATCTTCATCGATCCGGAACAGCGCAACAACTGGAACGAGGTCGAGCTTGGCTTCGACGCCGCCACGGCCCAGGCCGAGGCGCTGCGTTGCCTCAAGTGCAACCTCGCGGCGAAGATCGAAGACATGGTGCTGCCACCCGAGGCCTGGCTCGAATTGAACGCGGAAAACGTCGCCACGGTGCAGACCGAGTCCGGCGTGTATCACTTGCTCGACGCCGACAAGAAAGTGCTGGCGATCAAGGGTGTGGAGAACCTGCGCGAGGGCCTGGAAGCCATGCTCGACAAGGCCGACGTCGCCAAATACTTCGTCTGGGAAGACGCACCTTTCTTCAGCCAGCGCGAGAACCAGCTGGTACAGGCCTACATGCAGCAGTATGGCGGCATGCCTCCGGGTGTCGGTGGCGATGACATGGATGACCTGTTCTGACCATGGGCCAGGTCATCGACTTTTATACCGCGCGGGAGATTCTGCCCATGCGGGCGCCCGAGGCGCGGTGCCGCTGCAGCATCTGCGGTGCCGACCTGTGGCACATCAACCGGTCGGGCGAAGTCTGCTGCGCCGACTGCGAAACCGTTTGTCCTTATCGCCTGCAAAGCAGCCCCGCGGAACCCGGCAGGCGGCAGGCGGACTGCAGGCTGGGCACGGCCATCAACGGATCCACTGAGGAAGACATTCATGCCTGATTTCAAGTTCATTTCCTACGACGACCAGGGCGACATCCTGCGCCTGGCCATCAACCGGCCGCCCTACAACGTGCTCGACATCGCCACCATGGAGGAGATGAACACGGCACTGGACATGGCGATGGAGAACACCACCGCCAAGGTGCTGCTGATCACCGGCAACGGCGACAAGACCTTCTCGTCGGGCGTCGATGTGGTCGACCACACGCCGGACAAGGTGGTGAAGATGATCGACGTCTTCCACGGCATCCTGAAGCGCCTGATGATGGTGCCGATCCCCACCGTGGCGGCCGTCAATGGCGCGGCGCTGGGCGGCGGCTGCGAACTGGCGATCGCCTGCGACATGGTGGTGGCCTCGGAGAGCGCCAAGCTGGGCCAGCCCGAGATCAAGCTCGGCGTTTTCCCGCCGATCGCCGCGATCCTGCTGCCGCGCCAGATCCCGATGACCAAGGTGATGGAACTGCTGCTCGGCGGCGGCATCATCGATGCGAAGGAAGCCCACCGCATCGGACTCGTGAATTCGGTCTTCGCCAAGGAAAGCTTCGCCGCCGACAGCGCCAGGTTTCTTGAACAATTCACCACACTGTCGCGCGTGGCGCTGATCCATACCAAGAAGGCCGTGAAGGAAGCGGCGACGCGGCCCTTCTACGAGGCACTGTTCCACATCGAGCAGCATTACCTGAAGGACCTGATGGCGACCGAGGATGCCAAGGAGGGTTTGAACTCCTTCATCGAGAAGCGCAAGCCGGTCTGGAAAAACAAATAAATCGAAACGAGGACGAGACGATGATTCCAAGCACCATCAAGACCTGGCAGATGACCGTACCGGGAACGCTGACCAAGACCGAAATCCCGGTGCCGCAGTTGCAGCCGGGAGAAGTCCTGGTCGAGGTCAAGGGTTGCGGCGTTTGCCACACCGACCTGTCCTACTTCTACATGGGCGTGCGCACCGACCATCCGCCCCCGCTGTCGCTGGGCCACGAGATTTCCGGCGTGGTCGTTGCTGGCGAGGCCAGCTACATCGGCAAGGAAGTCATCATTCCCGCCGTGCTCCCCTGCAACAAGTGCGAACTGTGCAAGACCGGTCGCGGCAACCGTTGCCTGGCGCAGAAGATGCCCGGCAACTCGATGGGCATTTACGGCGGCTACTCCAGCCACATCCCGGTGCCGGCGGTCGACCTGTGCATCGTCGGCAATCGCGGCAGCGTGCCGCTGGAGCATCTCTCGGTGATCGCCGACGCGGTGACCACGCCCTACCAGGCGGCGCGGCGCGCGCGGCTTGCGGCCGGCGATCGCGTGATCGTCATCGGCGCCGCAGGCGGCGTCGGCAGCTTCATGACCCAGGTGGCCAAGGGCATGGGCGCCGGTACGGTGATCGGGATCGACATCAACGAGGAGAAGCTGGAGTTCATGAAGGGCTACGGCGCCGACTTCACCATCAACCCCAAGGGCAAGACGCCCAAGGAAGTGAAGGAAGTTTTCAAGGCCTATTGCAAGGAAAAGGGCATCCCCTCCAACTACGGCTGGAAGATATTCGAAGTGACCGGCACCAAGCCCGGCCAGGAACTGGCCCTGTCGCTGCTGTCCTTCACCGGCATGCTGATGGTGGTGGGCTACGGTACCGACGAGACGTCCTACATGTTGTCCAAGCTGATGGCTTTCGATGCCGAGCTGATCGGCACCTGGGGCTGCCCGCCCGAGTTCTACCCGCAGGTTCTGGAGATGTGCCTCGACGGGCGCATCAATCTCGCCAATTTCGTCGAGACGCGGCCGATGAGCCAGATCGAGCAGGTGTTCGACGAGGCCCACCACGGCAAGCTCAAGCGGCGCGTGATCCTGACCCCCGATTTCTGAAGCAGAATCTATACATTCACGAAGCACCTACCGAATTCAACGAGGAGAAACGACATGGCATTGGAATGGCTACGCAGGGAAAACGAGCTTAAGGATCACCAGCTGATCGACAACAGCCACTTCGGTGGCGACGCGCCGACCGTGATCTACGAAGAGCGTCCGGTGCTGGACGACAAGGGCGCCGCCGTGGCGGGCCTGTACTCGGCCTGGATCTGGCTCAACAACCCGACCCAGTACAACTCCTATACCACCGACATGGTCAAGGGCGTCATTGCCGGCATGCAGCGCGCGTCGAGCGACCGCAAGATCGTCGCCGTAGTGTTCACCGCCGTCGGCGACAAGGCCTTCTGTACCGGCGGCAACACGGCCGAGTACGCCTCCTACTACTCCAAGCGCCCCAACGAGTACGGCGAGTACATGGACCTGTTCAACGCCATGGTCGACGGCATCCTCAACTGCAAGAAGCCGGTGATCAGCCGCGTCAATGGCATGCGCGTCGCCGGCGGCCAGGAAATCGGCATGGCTACCGACATTACGGTGACCTCCGACCTCGCCGTCTTCGGCCAGGCCGGTCCCAAGCACGGCTCGGCGCCGGTTGGCGGCTCGACCGACTTCCTGCCCTGGTTCCTCTCGATGGAAGATGCGATGTACAACTGCATCTCCTGCGAGACCTGGAGCGCCTACAAGATGAAGTCCAAGGGCCTCGTCACCAAGGCGGTGCCGGTGCTGAAGAAGGATGGCCAGTGGGTTCGCAATCCTCTGGTGCGCACCGATACCTTCGTCGATGACGGCGAGATCGTCTATGGCGAGCCCGTCGCCACCGACAAGGTCGCCGCCGCCAAGGCGCTGATGGCCGAGTGCAAGACCGATTTCGAACTGCTCGACGCCGAAGTCAATCGCCTGGTGTGGAAGTTCGCCAACCTGTTCCCGAATTGCCTGATCAATTCCATCGACGGCATCCGCGGC
>JBIKLV010000125.1:0-10025 GCA_044359585.1 Sulfuritalea sp.
TAGGCGTCGTTCTCGCAGGCCAGCACCAGGATGCGCGGCTTCTCTTCGTCCTCCTCGGGCACCTCGACCGCCTTGACCTGGCTGCCGACGGTATCGACCGAGTAGTTCTCGAAGGAAATCACCCGCACCGGGCAGGCGCCCATGCAGGTGCCGCAGCGGCGGCAGCGCTCTTCGTTGAACTTGGGGAAGCGCTTCTCGTCTTCGTCGATGGCGCCGAAGGGGCACTCGACCGTGCAGCGCTTGCACTGGGTGCAGCCTTCGAGGCGGGCAGTGGGGAAGGACAGGTCGCCCGAACGCGGATGCGCGGCGCGTCCCAGCGAAGCATTCTCGACCGCCTGGATGGCCTTCAGCGCGGCGCCGGTGGCGTCGTCCGTTGCCTGCAGGATGTCCATCGGACGGCGCACCGGGCCGGCGGCGTAGATGCCGGTACGGCGCGTCTCATAGGGGAAGCAGATGAAGTGGGAGTCGGCGAAGCCATGCTTGAACTGCGGCACGTCCGGACCCTGGCGGTAGTTGAGATTGAGGATCGAAATCGTCTTCATCTCGTCGCGCTTGACCTTGGCCTCTTCGTTACCACCTTCGGCCGCCGTCACCACGGGGTTCCAGGCTTCGAGATCGACGCCGGCGTTCGGCACCTGGCCGGTGGCCAGCACCACCAGGTCCGTAGCGATGGTTGATTCGTCGTCGAGGATCAGGTCCTTGAAGGTGACGGCGCAACTGTCGCCGCCGGTGACCTTGCTCGCCGTGCCCTTGGTGAAGATCACGCCCTTCTCCTGCGCGCTGCGGTAGAAATCCTCGCCCATGCCCGGTACCCGCAGGTCCTGGTAAATGATCACGGTGTCGATATCGGGATTCTGGTCCTTGAAGTAGGTCGCCTGCTTGATGCTGGTGCCGCAGCAGTGGCCGGAACAATAGGACAAATGCGTGCCGGTGGTGTCGCGCTGGCCGGCGCATTGCACGAACACGACGGACTTGATTTCCCTGCCGTCGGCGCGCTTGATCGCGCCGCCGTTGGCCTGGCGGGCCAGTGCTTCGAGTCCGGCCTGGTCGACCACGTTGGCCTGGCCGCCGCCGAGTTCCGGCAGCTTGGCGATGTCGTAGGAGGTGAATCCGGAGGCCTGGACGATGGCGCCCACGGTGACTTCGCTAACCGTACCTGATTCCTGTGCGACCTGGATTACGAAACGGCCGGGTGCGCCCGAGGTATCGGCGATGGTCGAGTTCAGGTGGACCGTGATCAGCGGTGTGGCAGCGATCTTCGCGACCATTGCCGCCACGCCGGTGTCCTGTGCTGCCGAATAGGGCATCTTGAACGGCTGGCGCTTCCACAATTGCGCCGCCATGCCACCGAGCGCGCCGGTCTTTTCGACCAGCACGGCTTCGTAGCCGGCTTCGGCGATTTCCAGTGCCGCGGTCATGCCGGACATGCCACCGCCGACGACCAGGATGCGCTTCGAGGAGCTTTCCTTGACGTTGCCGGCCGGCTGTTTCATTTTCTTGACTTCGGCGCAGCCCATGCGCACGTAGTCGGCGGCCATTTCCTGGCGCACTTCGTCGTGCTCCTTGCCGGCGGCGACGACCCACAGCACGCCTTCGCGCAGGTTGGTGCGCGACATGGCGACACCGTCGAACTGGAAGGCCTCGGTCTTGGCGCGGCGCGAACAGGCGGCGATGCAGACATGCGTGACCTGCTCGTTGGCGATGTCGTCCCTGATCGTTTGCACGCCTTCGGCATTGCACAGGAATGGATGGCTCTTGACCAGCGCCATCTTGCCTTCCTTCTTGGCGATGTTCTCGAGCTGTCCGACCTTCATGGCATCGCCGATGCCGCAGCCGGAGCAGATGTAGGCGGCGTACTTGGGTGTCACGGGTGTAGCCGGGGCGTTCATACAGCCTCCGTGGATGCGGTTTTACGAATGACCTGGATCGCGTGCAGCGATGCCGCGGTTGCGCTTTGCACCGAACGATTGACGTCGAGCGGGCTGGAGGCCGCGCCGGCGCCGAACATGCCGCCATCCTTGCTGCCTTCGATGAAATTCGAGGAATCGAGGATCACGTCGTCGGGCAGCTTCACCCCGGTGATCTCCGGCTCCATGCCGACCGCGAGCACGACCAGGTCGTGTTCCGTGGCGTAGCGGTGGTAGCCCTCGGTATCCACGCCGTGCAGGACCGGGTTGCCGTTCTCGGTGTTCTCGACGATCTTCGCCACCTTGCTCTTGACGAAGCTGACGGTCGCGTCCTTCTGCACCATCTGGTAGAAGTCCTCGAAGCGGTCGATGGCGCGGATGTCGATGTAATAGATCGTCGATTTGCCGGTTTCGCCGAAGGCTTCGCGCACGTATTGCGTCTGCTTCAGCGAGGCCATGCAGCAAATGCGCGAGCAGTGGCGCAGGTGGTTCTCGTCGCGCGAGCCGGCGCACTGGATGAAGGCGACGTTCTTCGCCTCCTTGCCGTCGCCGGGGCGCAGGATCTTGCCGCCAGTGGGCCCTTGCGGGTCGGCCAGGCGCTCGAATTCGAGGCTGGTGATGACGTTGGCGAAGCGGCCGTAGCCGTAGGGCTGGATCTTCGCCGCGTCGTAGGGGCGCCAGCCGGTGGCGTAGATCACCGCGCCGACCGGCAGCGTGATGGTCTCTTCCTTCATGTCGAGATCGACGGCGCCGACCGGGCAGGCGGCCTTGGCCTTTTCGCCCTCGGGCGTGCCGACGATGGACGGGTCGATCACGTAGCGCTGGGGATAGGCCATGTTGTGCGGCAGGTAGGCCGCCTTCATCTTGTCCAGTCCGTAGTTCCACGGGTTCGACACTTCGGCCGAAACGGCCTCGGCACATTTGCCGCAGGCGGTGCAATTTTCATTGACGAAGCGCGGCGCGATCTTCAGCGTCACGCTGTAGTTGCCACGACTGCCGGAAACCTCGGTGACCTCGGTCATGGTCATCAGGCGGATGTTGCGGTTCTGCTTGATGCGCCGCAGGTTGATTTCCAGCCCGCAGGTCGGGTGGCACATCTTGGGAAAGTAGCGGTAGAGCCGCGCCGTGCGGCCACCGAGGACGGGGGTCTTTTCGACCAGGATCACCTGCTTGCCGCATTCCGCGGCTTCGAGCGCCGCCGTCATGCCGCTGATGCCGCCGCCTACGACCAGTATTGTCTGGTTGGTTGCTATTGAAGCCGTCACATCGAGCTCCCGGAAGTTGATTCTCAGGCCCGCGATTCTAGCGGCTCACGACGTTGCGGCCCGTGCAATCTTCCAATGTTTCAATAGAAAAGCTGAATGCACCGCAGCATTCTTCGTGGACCAGCGGGGAGGGGTCTTAGGCGTTCGTCGTTTGGGGAGCCAGTTCGCGAATTTCGAAGGACATGGCGGCGAGGTCGGCGAGTATCCAGGTGGCGGACGGCGCGCCGAGGCCGGCGACCGTGCCTGGGTTGATCATCCAGGTGCGGGTGCCGAGGATGTTGGCCTGTTGGCGGATTTCGGCGATGTGACTGTGGCCGCAGCAGACCAGGTCATAGTCGCCGGTGCAGGCCATGCCATGGCCGATGTGCGGGTAGTGGGTGAGGAAGATGCGCCGGCCGCCGAGCTGGATGGCCGCGTCCGCGCCGTGGTAGTGAAGCATGCCATCCGAATTGTGGGCGAGGCGCGCGATCGACACCGGGTCGCCGAGGTTGTTGCCATGCACGGCATGGATCGGCAGTCCGAGCTTGATCGTGGCGCGCAGGGTGTTGCCGCCGATGATGTCGCCGCAGTGGATCACCGCTTCCGCGCCTTCGTCCATGGCGATGCCGACGGCGCGGGCCATCATCGGGCCGCGGTCGTGGCTGTCGGACAGGATGCAGACCTTCATGGAGCTTCGCCCGGCCGGAATCCGAACAACTCGTCGAGCCGCAGTTCGCGGATCAGTTGGTCGGCCGCGGCCTGGCCGTGCTCGCGGATCACGTCCGCAATGATCAGACGTGCGCCATTGCGGTTGTAGCCGCCGCCAAAGCTGACTTGGGTGTCGAGCAGTTGGCGTGCCTTGTCCAGGGTCATATGATGACCGGGCCGTGGTAGTCCTCGTCGGCCGTTGGCGCCTGTTTTTCGGCGCCTTGCGGCAGGGCGGCGGCGCGCGTGGCGTGGTGGTCGGCTTGAAGTTGGAGCATGTTGGTGACGCAGTCGCCGAGGTTGTCGTAGGTGTCGCGGCCGGTGCCGAATACCTCGTTTTCGGAATAGAAGAACTGGCAGCGGAAGCGCTGGTCACCCGTCTTGGCGACGATGAATTCGGCGCCCAGCTGGCTCCAGTAAAGCGCCGGACACGGGGTGGGCTCGGTGCTCGCGGCATCGAGCAGCATGTCGACCTCGGCGAATTGAAGCGGAACGATGCGGCCGTAACGCTCGAGCAGTATCTGGTTGACCAGGTGCGACTCGCTGTCGGTGAATTCGGAAATGCTCATGGGATGGTGCTCCTGCGGTGTGCCGCGTGTCTTGACGCCGGCCGCGTACTCTACAGCGACCGTCCGGACGCGGACAATCACTGTTGCTTATCTAAAAATAGAAATTATCCCCTTGTACGCGGGGCGGGCTTGACGTCAGAATATCGAGACTTGCTAATGTTCCTGCCGGAACCCTGATACCCATTCGATGCTGGCCGCCAACGCAACCACTCCTCCGCTGCAGGAAATCAAGACCACGACGTGCTACATGTGCGCCTGCCGTTGCGGCATTCGCGTGCATCTGCGCGATGGCGTCGTGCGGTATATCGATGGCAACCCGGATCATCCGCTGAACAAGGGCGTGATCTGCGCCAAGGGTTCGTCGGGGATCATGAAGCAGTATTCGCCCGCGCGCCTGTTGAAGCCGCTCAAGCGCAAGGTCGGGGCCGATCGAGGCGCTGGCGAGTTCGAAGAGATCGAGTGGGAGGAGGCTTTCGCCACCCTGGCCGAACGCCTCGGCAAGATTCGCGCGACCGATCCCAAGAAGTTTGCCCTGTTCACCGGCCGCGACCAGATGCAGGCCCTGACCGGCATGTTCGCGCGCCAGTTCGGCACGCCCAATTACGCGGCGCACGGCGGCTTCTGTTCGGTCAACATGGCGGCCGGCATGATCTACACCATCGGCGGCTCGTTCTGGGAGTTCGGTGGGCCCGACCTCGATCGCGCCAAGCTGTTCGTGATGATCGGTACGGCCGAGGACCATCATTCGAACCCGTTGAAGATCGCGCTGTCGAAGTTCAAGCGCGACGGCGGTCGCTTCATTTCGATCAATCCGGTGCGCACCGGCTATTCGGCGATCGCCGACGAGTGGGTGCCGATCCGCCCCGGTACGGATGGCGCGCTGCTGCTGGCCATCATCCACGAGATCATCGCCACCGGTCTCTACGATCGCGAGTTCCTGGTCCAGTACAGCAACGCCGGGCAACTGATCAACACCGACGAGGCCAACGAAGAGTTCGGCTTTTTTGTTCGTACCGAAGTGCCGACGGAAGAAGCCTGCTACGAGCCGCAGGACAAGCTCTGGTGGGACCGCAACACCGATCGGGCCGTGGTGACGCACAAGCCGGGCGCCGATCCCTACCTGCTCGGCGAATTCAAGCTGCCGGACGGCACCCCGGTGAAGCCGGCCTTCCAGTTGCTGCACGAACGCGTCAAGGATTACACGCCCGAATGGGCCAGCCAGATCACCGGCATCCCGGCCGAGGTGATTCGCCGCCTGGCCTACGAGATGGGCGTCACGGCGCGCGACCAGAAGATCGAGCTGCCGATTGCCTGGACCGATTCCTGGGGCAATGAACACGACACCGTTACCGGCAACCCGGTGGCCTTCCATGCCATGCGCGGCCTGGCGGCGCACAGCAACGGCTTCCAGACCATACGTGCGATGTCGATCCTGATGTCGCTCTTGGGTACCATCGACCGCCCCGGCGGCTTCCGCCACAAGGCGCCCTTCCCGCGACCGATCCCGCCCTGCGCACGCACGCCCAACGATCCGCGCGCCGTGCAGCCCAACCGGCCGCTGGACGGCATGGCATTGGGCTGGCCCTCGGACCCGGACGACCTCTTCGTCAATGACGACGGCAGCCCGGTGCGCATCGACAAGGCTTTCTCCTGGGAATATCCGCTGTCGGTGCATGGCCTGATGCACAACGCCATCACCAACGCCTGGCGCGGCGACCCCTATCGCATCGACACGCTGCTGATCTTCATGGCCAACATGGCGTGGAACTCGACCATGAACACCGCCGAAGTGCGGCAGATGCTCAACGACCGGGACGAGAACGGCGAATTCAAGATTCCCTTCCTCGTCGTCTGCGATGCCTTCCATTCCGAGATGACGGCCTTCGCAGACCTGATCCTGCCCGACACGACCTACCTCGAACGCCACGACGTGATGTCGATGCTCGACCGGCCGATCTCGGAATTCGACGGCCCGGTCGATTCGGTGCGCGTTCCGGTGGTGCCGGTCTCCGGCGACTGCAAGCCTTTCCAGGAAGTGCTGATCGAACTCGGCTCCCGCCTCAAGCTGCCGGCCTTCGTCACCAAGGAGGGCGAGCGCAAGTTCCGCGACTATCCGGATTTCGTCGTCAATTGGGAATCCGAGCCGGGCTCCGGCATCGGCTTCCTCGCCGGCTGGCGCGGCAAGGGCGGCGAGAAGTCCCTTCGTGGCGAACCGAACCCCAACCAGTGGGAGATGTACAAGAAGAACAACTGCGTCTTCCACTACGAGTTGCCGAAGTCTTACCAGTACATGCGCAACTGGAACAAGGGCTACCTGGAATGGTCGCAGCGCAACCGCATCACGCGCTACGCCGAGCCGATCCTGATCCACATCTATTCCGAGGTGTTGCAGCGCTTCCGCGCCGCCGCGCAGGGCAAGGGTCTGACGCGCAAGCCGCCGGAGAACCTGAAGAAGCGCATCGAGACCTATTTTGATCCGCTGCCCTTCTACTACGATCCGCTCGAAGCCCAGGTCACCGACAAGCACAAGTATCCGCTGGCGGCGGTCACGCAAAGGCCGATGGCGATGTACCACTCCTGGGATTCGCAGAACGCCTGGCTGCGCCAGATCCACACGCACAACTACCTCTACGTCAATGCCCGGACCGCGCTGAGCCAGGGCATCGCCGACGGCGACTGGATCTGGGTCGAATCGCAATGGGGCAAGGTGCGCTGCATGGCGCGCCATTCCGAGGCCGTGGAACCGGGAACGGTGTGGACCTGGAATGCGATCGGCAAGGCGGCGGGCGCCTGGAACCTGACGCCGGACGCAAATGAATCGCAGAAGGGTTTCCTGCTCAACCATTTGATCTCGGAAGAACTGCCAGGCATCGGTACAGCCGGGCGCGTTTCGAACTCCGATCCGATCACCGGCCAGGCGGCTTGGTACGACGTGCGGGTGCGAATCTACAAAGCCGACGCCGCTGAGCCGGAACAGACATCGCCGCAGTTCGCCGTGATGAAACCCTATCCGGGCATGAAGACACGTGCCAGCATCCTGGCCTTCCTCGGGATCAAGTCGAAATGACGCAACTTGCGTTGGTCATCGACCTCAACGTCTGCGTCGGCTGCCAGGCCTGCGTGACCTCGTGCAAGGAGTGGAACACCTCGGGCAGCGCGGGGCCGATGGGCGACCAGAATCCCTACGGCGCCGACCCGACGGGAACCTTCTTCAATCGCGTGCAGACCTTCGAGGTCGGCGAGTTTCCCGATACGGAAACCGTGCACTTCCCCAAGTCCTGCCTGCACTGCGAGGATCCGCCCTGCGTCCCGGTGTGCCCGACCGGAGCCTCGTACAAGCGCAAGGAGGACGGCATCGTCCTTGTGGACTACGACAAATGCATTGGCTGCAAGTATTGTTCGTGGGCCTGCCCCTATGGCGCGCGGGAGCTCGACGAGCAGCAGCAGGTAATGAAGAAATGCACGCTCTGCGTCGATCGCATCTACGACATGAGCATGGACGAGGCCGATCGCAAACCGTCCTGCGTCAAGGCCTGCCCCACATCGGCGCGGCTGTTCGGTGACATCCACGACCCGGCGTCGGTGGTGTCGGTGGCGATACGCGAGGCGGGGGGCTATGCCCTGATGCCCGAATGGGGCACTCACCCGGCGAACCATTACCTGCCGCGACGCAAGACCCGCATCAAGATCCACGAGGACGAGCTCGAACGCGCCGACAATCCGCTCAAGGTCGATCGCCAGTTGCCCAAGCCGGCGATGAGCGAACCGACCCTCGACGACGTCACTACCTGGTAAGCGCACTCTAACGCTCATGACACCGAGCACCACCAACACAAGATGAAACACGCGAAAAGCAAATTGAAGGCCCGCCCCTCCCATCCTCCCCTCTCGGGGAGGCTTCTGATTTGCTCGCTTCGCTCGGCTGTCACCTGCCGCGACGAACCCGCTGTTTCAAGTTAGCCAACATGCATCCCGCCTTTTCCGTCATCTTTCTCACTACGCTGATCGGCGCCGCGCAGGGCCTTTTTCTTGCGCTGTTTACCGCTCAGTCCTATGCAGCCTTCAAGCTGTTGCCACAGCCGGATGCCCACGCCTTCTATGGTCAGGGCAGCCTGCTGGCGCTGGTGTTGCTGGTCGCCGGCCTGGGCGCATCGTTCTTCCACCTCGGGCACCCGGAACGCGCCTGGCGCACGGCGACCAAGTGGCGCACGTCCTGGCTGTCGCGCGAGGTGATCGTCCTGCCGGCCTTCATGGGCGTGGTATTCCTTTACGGGCTTGCCCACTGGCTCGGCTGGCATCCGGTGCTGATGACCCTGCCCGGCGGCTTGCCGGTGGATCCGAGCGCTATCCTTGGCGTCGCGGGTACCTTGCTCGCCTTCGCCCTGTTCGTCTGCACGGCGATGATCTACGCCAGCCTGAAATTCCTCGCCGAATGGCATTCGCCGCTGACGGTCATCAACTACATCCTGCTCGGCGGCGCCTCGGGCTTTTCCCTGGCGGCCGCCTTCGCCGCATTTACGGCGCCCGAACTGGTCAGTTTCCTTGGCGGATGGGCGGTCATCATCACCTTGCTGGGACTGGTCGGTCGCGCCGCCTCGCTCTATCGCAATGCGCGCCTCAAGCCGAAGTCCACGCTGCAGACCGCCATCGGCATCAAGCATCCGCGCATCGTGCAAAAAACCCAGGGCTTCATGGGTGGCAGTTTCAACACGCGGGAGTTTTTCCACGGCCGCACTGTTGCCGTGCTGCGCTCTGTCAAGTGGTTTTTCCTGGTCGCCGTGTTTCCCCTGCCATTGATTCTGCTGGCCTCGGGCATGCAGGGGGCCGCCGCATCGCTGGCCGCGGCATTCCTGGTGCAGTATGTCGGTTTGCTGGCCGAGCGCTGGTACTTCTTCGCCCAGGCCAACCATCCGCAGAATCTGTATTACCAGTCCATTGCCTGAACCCGGTTCCGGTATAGCGACTTTGGGTATATTATTGAACGCTTAACTACGAATTCAGTTTCACCACAGCCAAATCAAGAGAGAGGATAAGCACATGAACTTCGACAAGGAACTCGACGCCCGCGGCCTTAACTGCCCGCTTCCCATCCTTCGCGCCAAGAAGTCGCTGGCCGAGCTTCAGTCCGGTCAGGTATTGCGGATCATCGCCACCGACCCGGGTTCGGTCAAGGATTTCGCTGCCTTCGCCAAGCAAACCGGCAATGAGCTGCTGGCCAGCGCGGAAAAGGACAAGGAATTCGAATTCTTCATGAAGCGCAAGTAAGCGGCGCAGTCTTCTCTGGCGGCCTGCCTGTGGGCGGGCCGCGTTTCACCCATCCATGCGCCGTGTCGCCGGCGCCGACTTTTGCAGGTCATCCACTCGGATGCTCCAGCCCGGAATCGGTCTGGGAGAGCGAGATGCCCACACAATTATTATTGGCTATCCGGGTATAAAAAAATTCGTCTGGATGCTGCGCTGCACTTTATCAGACTATTCGGAATTGGTCATATAGGCAGGGAGAAGAGATATGGGCGCAATCCCCGAAATCGCAAGCATCGACGAACTGGTCAATCGCCGCCTGGAAGAACTTCTGCCGCAAAAGATCGAACAAGCATTGC
>JBIKLV010000006.1:0-100613 GCA_044359585.1 Sulfuritalea sp.
GCATGCTCTTCATTGGTCAGCACGATCTCGGGGGCAACTCGCATTCACTTCTCCACTCTGCACGTATTGTGCATTGGAGAAGCGGGATTAATATAAGTTCCATCAAGATAGCAACACTACACTAGAGCCCATCGAAGGTGCGAAATTTTGCAATATTGGATGACTTGCCGGAGTCACTAGCGTCAATGAGAGAGGTAGTGGCGGTCGTCGAAGCTGCCGACCCAGTGCGGGGCATAGACCACCATCAGCGTGATCAGGGCGCCGTTGAGCCAGGCTTCGGCAAAGCCGAGCAGGAAATAGTAAGGCAGGTAATCGTCGAGCAAAGTCGGCGCTGGATACACGGCAGCGAGCCACAGCAGAGCGCTGGCGAGCAGTCCCGTGGCCATGACCGTCGCCGCCGCGCCGAAGAAGGCCGTGACAAAGACATACACGAAAAAATTGCCGGGCAGCCAGCGCAACACGCCGCGCCGGATCGCATCGGCCAGCAGCACCGGAAATACCGCCAGCACCAGCGCATTGAGACCGTAAGCCAGCCAGCCTTCGCGCCCCAGCAGTTCGCCATTGAGCGTGACGCCGGCCAGCACCAGCGAGAGGCCGATGACGGCCAACTGGCGGCCGAACATCAGCGTGAACATCGTCGCGCCCAACAGATGCAAGTTCAGGCCCGGCTTGACGCCGGCCTTCATGCTCCATGCCAGCACCAGCAGCACAATGGTGCCGAGCCAGACATTGAGCTGTCCGGAATCGGCCAAGCGCCGCCAAGGCGCGGTTCGCAGGCACCAGAGCCACGTGATGACCAGCGGAAACCAGGCCCCGAGCGCCCAGGCTTGCGGAAACAGGGCGTCGGGGAAGTTCATCCGGCTATCGCCTCAGAGCGCAGCGACCAGTTCCGGCACCGCGGCGAACAGGTCGGCGACCAGGCCGTAGTCCGCCACCTGGAAGATCGGCGCATCCGGATCCTTGTTGATCGCCACGATCACCTTGGAATCCTTCATGCCGGCCAAGTGCTGGATCGCGCCCGAAATACCGATGGCGATGTAGAGCTGCGGCGCGACGATCTTGCCGGTCTGGCCCACCTGGTAGTCGTTGGGCACGAAGCCGGCATCGACCGCGGCGCGGGAAGCGCCCATGGCGGCGCCGAGCTTGTCGGCCAGCGGTTCCAGCACCTTGTGGTAATTCTCGCCGCTGCCCATGCCGCGGCCGCCGGAGACGATGATCTTGGCCGCGCCGAGTTCCGGCCGCGCCGACTTGGTCAGCTCGCGGCCCTGCAACTTCGACTGGCCGAGGTCCGGACCAGCCGCCAGCGCCTCGACGGCGGCACTGCCGCCCGATGCCGCGGCGGCGTCGAAGCCAGTGGTACGCACCGTGATGACCTTGGTCGCGTCAGCAGACTTCACCGTCGCCAGCGCATTGCCGGCGTAGATCGGACGCACGAAGGTATCGGCGTCGACCACGCTGATGATTTCCGAGATCTGCGCCACGTCGAGCAGCGCCGCCACGCGCGGCAAGGTGTTCTTGCCGTTGCTGGTGGCCGGGGCGAGGATATGGGTGTAGCCGGCGGCATTGGCGACGATCAGAGCGGCGAGGTTCTCCGCGCCCTGGTCGCCGTAATGGGCGGCATCGGCGACGCGCACCTTGGCAACGCCGGCAACCTTGGCGGCCTGGTCGGCCACCGCACTGCAACCACTGCCGGCGACGAGGATATGTATCTCGCCGCCGATTTTTGCCGCTGCAGTGACGGCATTGAGGGTCGCCGTCTTGAGACTGGCGTTGTCGTGTTCTGCGATGACGAGGAGGCTCATGCGATCACCTTGGCTTCGTTCTTGAGTTTTTCGACCAATTGCGCGATGTCGGCCACCTTGATGCCGGCGCTGCGCTTGGGAGGTTCCGTGACCGTCACGGTGGCAAGGCGCGGCGCGACGTCCACGCCCAGATCAGCCGGCTTGACGACTTCCATCGGCTTCTTCTTCGCCTTCATGATGTTGGGCAGCGTCGCGTAGCGCGGTTCGTTCAGGCGCAGGTCGGTGGTGACGATGGCCGGCAGGCTGATCTCGATGGTTTCGAGGCCGCCATCGACTTCACGGGTCACCGTGGCCTTGCCTTCGCCGATCACCACCTTGGAGGCGAATGTAGCCTGCGACCAGCCCAGCAGCGCGGCCAGCATCTGGCCGGTCTGGTTGGCGTCGTCGTCGATCGCCTGCTTGCCGAGGATGATCAATTGGGGCGCTTCCTTTTTCGCCACGGCGGCGAGCAGCTTGGCCACGGCCAGCGGTTGCAGCTCGACGTCGGTCTCGACCAGGATGGAGCGGTCGGCGCCGATCGCCATCGCGGTGCGCAGGGTTTCCTGGCAGGCGGTGACGCCACAGGAGACGGCGATCACCTCGGCGGCCTTGCCGGCTTCCTTGAGCCGCATCGCCTCTTCGACGGCGATTTCGTCGAAGGGATTCATCGACATTTTTACATTCGCCAGATCGACACCAGTGCCGTCTGCCTTGACGCGAACCTTGACGTTGTAGTCAATCACGCGCTTGACCGGGACGAGGATTTTCAAGCGAGTCTCCTTATGTTTGTCGGATCAAAAAATGCATTGTAGCGACTATTCCGCGGCCGCTTTTCCATACGCTAGAGTATGGAATGTGAGATACTACCGCAGAGCAAAACGAAATTCAATACCCTACCGTATGGAAAACAAGCCGGCCAAGACCCCGCGTACCGTGCTGGACCGCGAAGCCTGGATCAAGGGCGCCGTCGCCATCCTCGCCGACCACGGCGCCGAACGGTTGCGCGTCGAGGTACTTGCCAAGCGTCTGGGCGTGACCAAGGGCAGCTTCTACTGGCATTTCAAGGACCGGCGCGACCTGCAGGACGCGGTGCTGGAATTCTGGAAGGACGGTCGCATCCGCGACATCCGCAAGCAGACCCAGGCCGAACCCGGCCACGAGGCGGCCGCCCTGCTCCACACCATGGAGGTCTATGCCTCGGCACGCAACCGCAAGGGCATTGCCATCGAAGCCGCCGTGCGCGACTGGGCGCGGCGCGACCCGCAAGCCGTTGCGGTTGTCGAAGCGGTCGACGCCGAACGCCTCGCCTGCGCCAGCAGGCTGTTCCTTGCCTGCGGGCTCAACGAGCACGACGCGCAGGCGCGCAGCCTGCTGCTCTATGCCTACGTGTTCGGCGTCAGCCTGATGCGCCACGGCGCCTTCACCAGCGACATCGCCTCGCTCAAGGCCAGCATCGCCGAACTCATCGCACCGCGCTGAGTCCGGCGACTGGCCGGCAGCCTCGGCTACATCCGCTCGAAGATCCCGGCGGCGCCCATGCCGGTGCCGACGCACATGGTCACCATGCCGTACTTCAGGTTGCGCCGGCGCAGGGCGTGCACCGTGGTCGCGGCGCGGATCGCACCGGTGGCGCCGAGCGGGTGGCCCAGCGCAATGGCGCCGCCCAGCGGATTGACCTTGGCCGGATCGAGGCCGAGGTCGCCAATCACCGCCAGCGCCTGCGCGGCAAAGGCTTCGTTGAGTTCGATCCAGTCGAGTTGGTCCTGGGTGATGCCGGCCGCGCGGCACGCGACCGGGATGGCTTCCTTGGGACCGATGCCCATGATCTCGGGCGGCACCCCGCGCACGGCGAAAGACACGAAGCGCGCCAGCGGCGTCAGGTTGAACTGCTTGAGTATCTTCTCGCTGACCAGGATCAGTGCCCCTGCCCCGTCGGAAGTCTGCGAACTGTTGCCGGCCGTCACCGAACCCTTGGCGGCGAATACCGGCTTCAGCTTGGTCAGCGCCGCCAGGCTGGAGTCGGCCCGCGCGCCCTCGTCGCGATTGACGGTTCGCTTTTTCAGCTCGATCTCGCCCGAGGAAAGATTCGGCACGCGTTCGACGATCTCGATCGCGGTCGTCTCGGCGTCGAACTCGCCCGCCGCTTGCCCGGCGATGGCCTTCTGGTGCGACGCCAGGGCGAACTGGTCCTGCATTTCACGCGTCACCTTCCATTGTGTCGCGACCTTCTCCGCAGTGAGGCCCATGCCGTAGGCCATGCCGACATTCTCGTCGGCGAACACGTTCATGTTGATCGAGGGATGGAAGCCGCCCATCGGCACCATCGACATCGATTCGGCGCCGCCGGCGATCATGACATCGGCCTGGCCGACGCGGATGCGATCGGCGGCCATGGCGATGGCGGTGATGCCGGACGCGCAGAAGCGATTGACGGTGACGCCGCCCACGGTATTGGGCAGGCCGGCCAGCAGCACGGCATTACGTGCCATGTTGAGGCCGGATTCGCCCTCGGGGAAGGAACAGCCGACGATGGCGTCCTCGATCAGTTTCGGATCGAGTCCCGGCACCTGCGTCATGGCCGAGCGGATCGCGGCGACCAGCAGGTCGTCGGGGCGGACGTTGCGGAACATGCCGCGCGGCGCCTTGCCGATCGGGGTGCGGGTGGCGGCAACGATGTAGGCGTCTTGAAGTTGTTTGCTCATTTGGGTTCTCCTCAATTGCGCTCAGTTACGCACGGGCTTGCCGGTTTGCATCATGCCCATGATTCGCTCCTGGGTCTTGGGATGGTTCAGCAGTTCCATGAAAGCCTTGCGCTCCAGGTCGAGCAGCCACTGCTCGCTGACCAGGCTGCCCTGGTCGACGTCGCCACCGGACACGATGCTGGCGATCATCTGGCCCAGCTTGAAGTCGTGGGCGGAGATGAAGCCGCCGTCGCGCATATTGACCAGTTGCATCATGATGGTGCCGATGGCGTAGCGACCGGCGACGGGCACCAGCTTCTGCAAGGGCGGACGATAGCCGGCGTCGAACATGGCCCGTGCTTCGACCTTCGCCACGTGCAGCAGCTCGTAGGGGTTGAAAACGATGATGTCGTCGGCTTTGAGGTAGCCCATCTGCCGTGCCTCCAGCGCCGACTTTGATACCGCGGCCATGGCGGCGTTGGTGAAGTAGACCTTGAGGAACTGCAGCAGGTCGTTGCCCTTGGCATCGGCCGCAGCGCGCAGCGCCGCTTCCTTGAGTCCGCCACCGGCCGGAATCAGGCCGACGCCGACTTCGACCAGGCCGATGTAGGACTCGATCGATGCCACACGCTTCGCGGCGTGCAGCGCCAGCTCACAGCCGCCACCCAGCGCCAGCCCGGCCACCGCGGCGACCACCGGCACATTGGCGTACTTCATGCGCTGGAAGCAGGCCTGCAGCTTGGCGACTTCCGGCTCAATGGCCTTGACGCCGCCCGACATGAACAGCGGCAACATGGCCTGCAGGTCGGCGCCGGCGGAGAAGGCGCCGCCTTCGGCCGCATCCGCGCCCCAGATCACCAGGCCCTTGTAGTTGGCTTCGGCCTCGGCGATGGCCTTCGACAAACCGTCGATGACGCCTGCGCCGATGGCATGCATCTTGGTCTTGATCGAAAAGACCAGCACTTCGTCACCCTGGTGCCAGATGCGCACCGAGTCGTCCTCGAATACCGTGGTGCCGGCCTTGCTGCCGTCGGCCGTACCCTCGCCTTCTAGCTTCGCGCGGAACGGCTGGCGGGCATAGACCGCCAGCGTGGAGCGCGGCACGTTGGCCTTGCGCGCTGGCGACCAGGAACCGCCGGCGGCATGCACGCCCGTGCGACCGTCGAACACCCAGGCCGGCAGCGGCGCGGCGCACAGCGCCTTGCCGGCATCGATGTCTTCCTTGACCCAGCCGGCGACTTGCTGCCAGCCCGCAGCCTGCCAGGTCTCGAAGGGGCCGAGCTTCTGGCCGAAACCCCAGCGCATGGCGAAATCGATGTCACGAGCATTGTCGGCGACGGCTTCCAGATGCACGGCAATGTAGTGGAAGGCGTCGCGGAAAATCGCCCAGAGGAACTGCGCCTGCGGGTTGGTCGACTCGCGCAGGGCCTTCATGCGCTTGGCGGGATCCTTTTCCTTAAGGATGCGCCCGACAAGGTCATCGGCCTTGCCGCCGCCGGTCACATACTGACCAGTGACGAAATCGAGGCGCTGCACCTCCTTGCCGACTTTCTTGTAGAAACCGGCACCGGTCTTCTGCCCCAGGGCCCCGGCCGCAACGAGCTTGGTCAGCACTTCCGGCGTCTGGTAGATGGCGGCAAAGGGATCGTCGGGCAGCGTGTCCTGCATGGTCTTGATAACGTGACCCATGGTGTCGAGGCCCACCACGTCGGCGGTGCGGAAAGTACCGGACTTGGCACGACCGAGCTTGGCGCCGGTGAGGTCATCGACCACGTCGCAGGACAGGCCGAACTTCGCGGCCTCGTGCATGGTCGCCATCATGCTGAAGACGCCGACCCGGTTGGCGATGAAGTTGGGCGTGTCCTTGGCCCGCACCACGCCCTTGCCCAGGGTGGTGACGAGGAAACCTTCGAGTTGGTCGAGGATCTCTGGCTTGGTCGCGGCGGTCGGAATCAGCTCGACCAAGTGCATGTAGCGCGGCGGGTTGAAGAAATGCACGCCGCAGAAACGCGCCTTCAACTCGTCAGAGAAACCTTCGGACAGCGAGGTGATCGACAGACCCGAGGTGTTCGAAGCGAAGATCGCGTTGGGTGCAATGTAAGGCGCAACCTTCTTGTAGAGGTCGTGCTTCCAGTCCATGCGCTCGGCGATGGCTTCGATGATCAGGTCGCAGCCCTTGAGCAGTTCGAGGTTGTCGTCGTAGTTGGCGACCTCGATGCAGGCGGCATCGTCCTTGTTGCCCAGCGGCGCCGGGCTGAGTTTCTTGAGGCCCTCGATGGCCTTCAGAACGATGCCGTTCTTGGGACCGTCCTTGGCCTGCAGGTCGAACAGCACCACGGGGACTTTGGCATTGACACAGTGGGCGGCAATCTGCGCCCCCATGACGCCGGCGCCGAGGACGGCGACTTTCCTAACGATGAAATTGCTCATGTTGGTCCTTTGTTGGCGATGCATTGATTCCATCGGCACCCCGGCGAATGCCGGGGTCCAGTGCATTGCTGCTCTGGATTCCGGCTTTCGCCGGAATGACGGACTTGGCTCCCTAAAACAGTTCGGCTTCGAGATCGAGCAGCGGCTTGGCGCCGGAACGTGCCTGGCGGATCAGCATCGCGGTTTCCGGCAGCAGGCGGGCAAAGTAGAAGCGGGCAGTGGCAAGTTTGGCCTTGTAGAAATTGTCACCCGAATCCAGTTTTTCCAGCGCGATCTTCGCCATGCGGGCAAAGAAGTAACTGTAAACCAGATGGCCGACTACGCGAAGATAGGGCACGGCGGCGGCGCCGACCTCATCCTGGTTCTGCATCGCCTTCATGCCGATTTCCATGGTCAGCTTGGTGACCTTGTCGCCCAGGTCGGCCAGCGGCGTGACAAATTCGTTCATCGCCTCGTCGGTGCCGTTCTCCTCGACGAAAGCCTGCACCAGCGCGCCGAATTTCTTCAGCTTGGCGCCGTTGTCCATCAGTATCTTGCGGCCGAGCAGGTCGAGCGACTGGATGGTGTTGGTGCCCTCGTAGATCATGTTGATGCGGGCATCGCGCACGTACTGCTCGACGCCGGTGCCAGTGATGAAGCCGGAACCGCCATGTACCTGCATCGCCTCGGACGCGGCGGTCCAGCCGTTGTCGGTCATGAAGGCCTTGACGATCGGCGTCAGCAGCGTCACCAGGTCGGCCGCATCCTTGCGCACCGCCTCGTCAGGATGATTCAGTTCGCGGTCGATGGTCAACGCAATGAATGACGAGAAAGCCCGCCCGCCCTCGGCATAGGCTTTGGCGGTGAGCAGCATGCGCCGTACATCCGGATGCACGATGATCGGGTCGGCCGCCTGGTCCAGCGCCTTGGGGCCTGAGAGGCTGCGCATCTGCAGGCGCTCTTTGGCGTAGACCAGCGCATTCTGGTAGGCGACCTCGGTCAGCCCCAGACCCTGCATGCCGACGCCGAGTCGGGCCGCGTTCATCATGACGAACATGGCGTTGAGGCCCTTGTTCGGCTGGCCGATCAGCCAGCCGGTCGCCTCGTCGAGGTTCATCTGGCAGGTGGAACTGCCATGAATGCCCATCTTTTCTTCCAGCGCACCGCAGGTGATTGCGTTGCGCGCGCCGAGGCTGCCGTCGGCATTGGGGATGAATTTCGGCACCACGAACAGCGAAATCCCCTTGGTGCCGACCGGCGCGTCGGGCAGGCGGGCCAGCACCAGATGGATGATGTTTTCAGCCATGTCGTGCTCGCCGGCCGAGATGAAGATCTTGCCGCCGGTGATCTTGTAGCTGCCATCGGCCTGCGGTACGGCCTTGGAGCGCAGCAAGCCGAGGTCGGTGCCGCAGTGCGGCTCCGTCAGGCACATGGTGCCGGTCCATTGCCCCGACACCAGCTTGGGCAGGTAGAGCGCCTTCTGCTCGGGCGTGCCGTGCTCGTGCAGGCACTCGTAGGCGCCGTGGGAAAGTCCCGGATACATGTACCAGGCCTGGTTCGACGAGTTGAGCATTTCCGACAGCGAGTTGTAGACCACGATCGGCAGGCCTTGGCCGCCATAATCCGGGTCGCAGGTCAGCGAGGGCCAGCCGCCATCGACGAACTGGCGGTAGGCTTCCTTGAAGCCGGTCGGCGTGGTGACGGTGTGAGTTGCCGTATCGAGTCGGCAGCCCTCACGGTCGCCGACGGCGTTCAGCGGAAACAGCACCTCGGAGGTGAACTTCGCGCCCTCTTCGAGGATCTGGTTGATGGTGTCGGTATCGACCTCGGCATGAGCCGGGAGGGCCTTGAGTTCGCTGGAGACATCGAGCAGTTCGTGCAAAACGAAGTGCATGTCGCGCAAGGGCGCGTTGTATTGACCCATGGGGTCCTCCTTAATCTTATTGGCTACCCGCGGCCGCCCGTAGCGAACAGCCGTTTCAAACAAACGTTTTAAGAATAACGCAGTTTGCCTGTGGGGAGTAGTTGCGCGGCTCTAAATTCAGCGCAGGAAGTTGCGGCTGATCTCGCGGAACAGGTCGGAATCCGCCTTGCGCAGCCATTCGAAGGCCACCATCTCGCGGCTGACGATGGTCGCTCCGGCCTGCCGCATGCGCGCCAGTGCCAGGGCTTTGTCCGAATCGCGGCGCGAACCGACGGCTTCCTCGACGACAAAAACCTGGCGCCCGCTCGCCAGCAGTTCCATGACGGTCTGCAGGACGCAGACATGGGACTCCATGCCGCAAACCACGAGTTGGGGAAAGGTGCCCGCCGCGGTGAAACCGTGGCAGCCGCCCGCCACCGCCGAAAAATGCAGCTTGCCGGCGACGCAGGCTTCCGGCAGTTCGGCCGCGACCAAGGGATGGGTCGGCCCCAGGCCTTGCGGATACTGCTCGCAGGCCAGCACCGGGATCTCCATGCGGCGCGCCACGCGGATCAGCCAGATCACCTGGTCGAGCAGCGCCTGCCAGCCGGAGATCGCCGGCACCAGACGGCCCTGGACATCTACCACCAGCAGTGCGGACTGTTTCGCGTCTATCAGCATGATTCCTCCCAGGCGGTGATGAACTCTTTCCAATGCGGCAGCCCCGTCGCGGCCAGTGAAGATTTGACCAGGGCGATTTCCGCCTCGTGCTCCACCTTGCTGAGCAGGCCGCGCATCATCTGGAAGCGCAGGAATACCAGGAAGGTATTGACGACGTCGGTTTCGCAGTAATCCCGGATCTCGGCGATGCGCCCGTCCAGCCAGGCGCCCCAGACCGCCGAGCCGTCCATGCCCAGTTTGCCCGGCAGGCCCATCAACCGGGCCAACTGATCGAGCGGCGCGCTGCCGCGCGGCTGGTACATCGCCAACAGGTCCATCAGGTCGGTATGGCGCATGTGGTAGCGGCTGATGTAGTTGTTCCACTTGAAATCGCGCGAGTCGCGGTAGTCGCCCTCGCCCATGTCCCAGTAGCGCGGCGCGCTGACGCCGTGCATCAACCCGCGATAGTGCAGCACCGGCAGGTCGAAGCCGCCGCCGTTCCAGGACACGATCTGCGGCGTGAACTTCTCGATGCCGTCGAAGAAGCGCTGGATGATTTCGCCCTCGCCCGACTTGGGCTCGGCCAACGACCAGACCCGAAAGCCCTCGTCACTGCGCAACGCACAGGAAACCACCACGACCCGCTGCAGATGCAGCGGCAGGAAGTCGCTGCCGTTCTTCGCGCGCTGGCGCTGGAAGGCGAACTCGGCGACCTCGGCATCGGAAAGCGCCACCGGCAGTTCGTGCAGCGTGCGCAGCCCGACGATGTCGGGGATGGTCTCGATATCAAAGACGAGAACGGGGGTCATGGGCTGGGTTCCACGGAAAGTCGGCGCTGGCGATACGGCGATTCTATAATCCCGCCCATGTCAGGTGAGGAAAAAGACGAGGACAGCCGCCAGGGCATCCAGTCGATCGAGGTTGGCGTGCCCCTGTTGCGGGTGCTGGCCGACCATGGCGCACCGATGATGCTGCGAGACCTGGCCATCGCCGCCGGCATGCCCGCCGCCAAGGCGCACCGTTACCTGGTCAGCCTGGTGCGCACGGGACTGGTGATGCAGGACGGCACCTCCGGTCGCTACGACCTCGGCCATTTTGCGCTGGAACTCGGCCTGGCCTGCATTGCGCGGCTTGATCCGGTGCGCATGGCGAACCCGGTGCTCGATGCCCTCGGCGAGGAAATCGGCGAAACCGTGGCATTGGCGGTGTGGGGCAACATGGGCCCGACCATCGTGCGCTGGGTGGATTCGCGGCGGCCGGTTTCGGTCAACCTGCGCACCGGCGCGGTGATGCCGCTGCTGCATTCGGCGATCGGCCTGTGTTTCGTCAGCTTCTTCGATTCGCCGCTGCTGTCGCGCCGGATCGACGACGAACTCCAGATCAATGCCCAAGGCGACAACCCGCGGGCGCCGATCACTCGCGCCGAACTGGATGCGGTGGTCGCCGAATGCCGCCAGCACGGAATGTCGCGCGCGGTCGGTTCGGTGATTCCGGGGATCAACGCCTTCTGCGCCCCGGTGTTCGATCACGAGGGCAAGATGGTGCTGGCGATCACCGGCCTCGGCCCGGCAGGCATCTTCCCGCCCGGATGGAACAGCCCGATGGCCAGGGCGATCCGCAACGCCGCGCAGGGCATATCCCGCCAGCTCGGCTGGCACGGCGATCAGGCGGGAGCTGCTATCCGCAGTATGTAATCGCGCAACGGCCCGCCATCGGCATTGAAGTAGCGTTGGCGGCAGGCGGAATACAGCGCATCCCGCTCCAGCGCGGCAAAATCCAATCTGTAGCCGGCACCGGCGGCCAGCGCCGTGCAAAAGTGCCGCAGGCTTCGGCTGTTGCCGTCGCGAAAGACATGTACCGCATACATGCGATAGTAATATTCGGCGAGACGCTCGGCGAAGTCTTCGACCCCCAGCCCGCGCAGGAATGCCTGGCCTTGCAGCTCGAGGTGAATTCTCCGCACCGCAGCGGAGATCTCCGCTGCCGGCACAAAATCCTGGCCCTGCTTCTCGGTATCGACCGTGCGTACCTGCCCGGCCCAGGCGAAGACGTCCTGGAACAGCGCGCGATGCACCGCGCACAGGTGCGCCAGATCGAAACTGCCGGCAGGCGCCCCGAGCACCAGTTGTTCCCCACGCAGGCCGGCCACGACATCGATCACGCGATCCAGCACATCCATGCTGCGGATGCCGAAGAGATTGATCAGGACCGGCGTGTCGGGATAAACGTAGGGTTTGGCCGGATCGGGCGAGGGATAGTCGATGATGGCCTCAGCGCTTTGCCATGGGCACGGTAGTCAGGCCGAGGCTCTTCCACACCTGCATGCCACCGCGATACCACTTGAGCTTGTGCGCCGGGTAGCCCAGCGCCAGCAACTGGCGGATATTGGTCGGCGACTGCCCGCACCACGGCCCGTTGCAATAGAACGCCAGCGTCTTTGCATTTTCGAAGTTCCACAGCAGGCCGGTGCGGCTGGCGCCGAACTGCAGCGTGAGTATTTCCGCGATCGACTCGGCATCGGCCTGTGCCGGATGCAGGCGCGTCCAGGGCAGATGGATCGCGCCGGGAATGATGCCGGAGCGCTGCAGCCAATCGGCATCGCGCGAATCGACGACCAGGACGGTATCGTCACGCTGCGTGATGCGCCGCAAGTAGTCCATCAGTTCCAGCTCACCGATGGTCTCCACCCCCGGCGCCAGATGCATCGGCTGCACGCAGTAAGGCGGACACGGCCGCGAGGTCATGGCGAAATCGGGGTCGATCTGGTTGAAATTGTCGGGCTCGCGCTGGATGCGCACTACCCGCCCTTCGTGCATCACGTCAAGCCAGGCTTGCTGGGCCGTGATGCCGACCGGCTGGTCGGCGCGTGCGTTGCCTGCAAGCAGCAGGAACACGGCGATGGCTGCCGCCAGCCCGCCAACGAGGCACACCGGAGTTGCGCGCGGCTTCATCGGGCCTGCCTGGTAATCGCAAAGATGCATTTCTGCTCCCACTGGATATCGCATCGCCTCGCTGCCCGGCCAACGCCGGCATCGCCAACTCCCGCCGAGAAGCGTAGTCTGCCGCGACGGATGCGCCAAATCGACGCACCGACAATACTACCCAAAGGAGAGACACTCATGAAAAACAGTTCTACGGGACTATCGCGCCTGCTGCTTGCCATCGTGATCGGCATGTCCATGCTTGGCGCGATGGGCGCGCGGGCGGCGGACGACAGTGCTGCACTGTCCGGACTCAAGGACGGCAAGATCGCCTTCGACATCAAGGAGGGCAACGGCAAGCTGCTCATGGCGCGACTGGACATCATCGACGAGACGCGGCAATCGCTGATCAAGCAGGGCGTCACGCCGCACTTCATCCTCGCTTTTCGCGGCCCGGCTACGAAGCTGGTTCAGACCGACCAGGAAAAGATCAAGCCCGAAGACCGTGAAATGGCGGCGAAGATCGCGGCCCGGATCAAGGAAATGAGCAAGGCACCCGGCGTCGATGGTTTCGAGCAATGCGCGGTCGCCTCGCGCCAACAGGAAACCAAGACCGACCTGGTGTTGCCGGAAATCCGCGTGGTCGGCAATGGCTTCATTTCTTTGATGGCCTACCAGGCCAAGGGCTACGCCTACATCGCGCCCTGAAATGAACCAAGCATCCGACGCAACGGCCAACGCCGTTGCGTCGGATGGAATGTGGCATCGGACCCTAGCGTCCGAAGATTCCCTTGAGCAATTCCAGAGGCTTTTCCAGCTTCAATTCATCCGACGACTCTTCCGAACCCCGGCGCCGTTCGCTGCGCGCGTCGCCCTGTTCCCTCGCTGTGCCGGACCGACCCGGCCGCCCCTCCTCGGACATGCCGAGCATGCCATTGGTGACCGACTTGACGCGCAGCTTGACGGCCCACACCGGTTCCCATTTGGCCTTCGGATCCTTGGGCCGTGGCGGATGGGCCAGGTTCAGTTCGTCGCCGTAGGCGATCACGCGCAGCATGCCGCCGTTTTCACTAAAAATGCCCTTCGGTACGGTGCAGGTCGTCGTCTGCGGTGTCAGCAGCACCTTCTCCTTCAGCCAGCGATCCACCGCGACATTGGTCTGATAGTCCATCAGGCCAAATCCGGTATCCGCCAGCTCGCTGGACGTCCACATCACCATGTCTTCCTTTTCATTGCTGCCCATGGCGGAGACGAAATAGGCGCGCGCCGTGGCGATCGCGTTCCATTTCAGTTCGGTCGCACCGTCCCTGGTGGCCTGGTCCAGCTTGATCGGCGGCATCAGGTCCTGGGCCGCCGGGATGCGGAAACGGAACGCGGCGGGAATGCCCTTGCCGGAAAACGCGTGCTCACCCTGCAGCGAAGCCGTTTCCGGCACCATCCTGGCGTCGTCGGGATTCGGCCATGACGGACGTCCGACCGCGCTGTGCGCGCCGCGCTGCGTGGCGCTGCGGGCGATGAAGAACTTGCCGAAATCGGCGGGCGCCGCGGTCGCCATGTCGAGCACCCTGGGCTGACCCGCGCGCACCGACGCACCGCAACCCCAGTACAGCAGCATGCGCCCCTTGGGCCGCTCCGGATCTTCATGCTTGATGTCTTCGTCGTCGCGCACGGGTGCCGGCGGCGCATTTTTCGGCGTGCGGAGTTCCAGCGCCGGGCTCAGGAAGCCTTCCGGCACCGCCTGTTGGGCGGCGTCAAGGCTCGGGTTGGATCGGGCCCGCACGGTGACATCGACCCAGCGGCCGGCGCTCATGCTGCGGGTGTTGCCGAAGGTGTTGCCGCCACCGGATCCCTTGCCCCCGAACATGCCGCCCAGCCCTCCCATTCCGGACATGCCGCCCATCGGCATGCCCATTCCGGAAAAGGTGGCAATATCGATCCAGGCCTGGGCTTCGGGTGGCGCCACCTGCTGCGCGGCGGCTGCCGTCGGGATGGCGAGCAATACCGGAAAAAATGTCGTGGCGATGATGCTTGTCCTGCTGCGCGATGGATTCAAGATGTGCCCTCCTTATGTCGCCGGGATGATACTCCTCCACGGCAGAGGCCGGAGGATCCGCATGCGCTGCCACGCCCCCCTGAGGATGTTACCCTTGGCCCACTTCGAGGATCCCACCATGCGCCGCACCACCCCGCTATTGCTGCTGCTTTTCCTCCTCGGCCTGCTGCAGGGCTGCAGCGCGGTGCGCCTCGGCTACGGCCACGCCGACAGCCTGGCGCGCTGGTGGGTAGATCAGTACGTCGACCTGTCGCCGGAGCAGGACACCCTGGTACAGGAACGCCTGGCCCGCTTCTTCGCCTGGCATCGCAAGACGCAACTGCCGGACTATGTCGCGGTGCTGCGCCAGGGCCAGCAGTTCGTCGCCGGCCAGCCGACGCTGGCCGATGCCCGCGCCCTGGACGAAAGCATCGTGCGTCGGGTACGCACCGCAACGGACCAGGCCATACCGGACATCGCCGATTTGCTGGCGAGCCTCGGGCCTTCCCAGATCGAGCGGATTGCCGCGCGCTACGCGGAAAAGAACATCGACTACGCAAAAGAAGCCGGGCTGTCAGATGGCGAGAGCGCGCAGCGCAAGGCACGCCAGAAGCGGCTGCTGGAACGGGCCGAATACTGGTTCGGCGACCTGAACGGCGAACAGCGCGCCTCGCTGCAACGGATGATCGACGCCCAAGAAACCGGCACCCAGTTCCGCTACGAGGAAAGGCTGCGGCGCCAGCGTGAATTGCTTGACCTGGCGCGCCAGGTTCAGCGCGAAAAGCCGCCGCGCGAACGCGTGATCCAGCTGCTGCGCGACTATGCGGCGCGCTTCGACCTGCCGCCCGATCCCGGGCGCCGGACGCAGGCGCTGGCCCTGCGTCGCGCTGCGGCGGAACTGACCGTCGCCATCCATGCCATGACCACGCCGGCGCAACGCGCCGACGCCCGGCAGAAGATGGACGACCTGATCAGCGACGTTACGCAGTTGTCACAAGAAGCGTCCTGACCGGCGTCGCGCTGGCCAGGAGGGCGTGGCTTACTTCTTCGGCGTGATGCTGGCGTCTTCGATCAGCAGCGGGTAGGAATAGCCGGAACCGAAATCGCGATTTACCACCACGACACCGGAAACCGCGACCTGGTCACCGACATTCGCGGTCTGCTTGCTGGTGACGATCAGGTTGTTGGTGCCCTTGGCGGCGTCGCCCGAGCCATCCTGCACGTGCACGAAATTGCGGCCCATGATGCCGTTGTTGACCTTGACCACCTTGCCCTGGGCGCTGATGGTCTTGCCGGCAAGGCCCGCCTTGTTCTGGTTGACCGCAGCGACGGTCTCGGCGGCGGCGTTAAGGGACGCCAGACCCAGGCTGCCGATGAGGGCAGCAACCACGACGGAAAAAATCCTCATCAAAAACTCCTGTATAGGGTTGCAGGCCGGCAGGAACCGGCCAAGCGCCAGTATACCCGCAGCCGGTCGCGTTCAGGCTGCACCATCCGCCGCGTCAAGCCTCGCCAACCCTGCCGCGCAGCGCCTTGACCTTGCCGCGCAGCGTCTTGGCGTCGACCCGCCGCTTTTGCGAATTGCGCGTCGGCCGGGTGGCCCGGCGCGCGAGCGGAATGAAGGCGGCGTCGGCGATCAGCTGGCGCAGCCGCTCCATGGCGGCGAAACTGTTGCGTTCCAGGCTGCGGAACTGCTGCGCCTTGATCACCACGATGCCATCGGCGCTGATGCGCTGGTCGCGAAACGCCAGCAGGCGGGCCTTGAGGTCGTCGGGCAGCGACGAGGCGCGTATGTCGAAGCGCAGGTGAACCGCATTCGAGACCTTGTTGACGTTCTGCCCGCCGGCGCCCTGGGCGCGGATCGCGGTGATCTCGACCTCGTCCTCGCGCAGCAGGGAATCGGCTTTGTCGCCGGCCATTTTGCTGTTCAGGTCTTCGGCTTGGCGGCGCCGACATCCAGCGCCTGCCAGCCCTCCAGCCCCAGTGCGCGCATGGTTTCGATGTTGCGCAGGTAGATCTCGGAAGCGTCGGGAAATGCCGCCGTGGCCCGTTCCAGGCTGGCCTCGCGGATCAGGTGCAGGGTCGGATAGGGCGCGCGGTTGGTATGGTTGGCAATGTCGTCCGCTTCCGCATCGGCAAACACGTAATCGGGATGGAAGCTAGCCACCTGCAGGATGCCGACCAGGCCTTGGCTGCGCAGCACGACTTCGACCAGGTCGAGGAAATCGGTGAAGTCGTCGAAATCGGTGAGTGCCGCCGGCGTCATGATCAGCGTCATGTCGACCTCTTCGGGCGCCACCTCGACCAGGAACTTCAGCTCGCTTTCCAGTGCGTCGAGCAGTTCGTCCGTGGTCTGCGCCGTGCTGACGACGTAGCGCACCAGTTCCTTCACATGCACGCTTTTGGCGAAGGGACAGAGATTGAGGCCGATCACGGCCCGCTCCAGCCACTTGCGGGTCGCGGCGATGATTTCGGCGTCGCTGGTACTTGTTACGGGCGTCATGTGAGTCGCATCCACAAGAGTCGGCGCTGGCGCGACGGCGTTCAGCCGCCGCGATCCGACAGCAGATGCACTTTCACCTTTTTGCCCTTGACCGTGCCGGCCGACAGCTTGCGCAAGGCGTCCTGCCCGATGCTGCGCGCGACGGCGACATAAGTTGCGGTGTCAGTGACCTTGATCTTGCCGATCTGCTCCTTGGCAAACCCGGCCTCGCCGGTCAGGGCGCCCAGCACATCGCCGGGACGGATCTTTTCCTTGCGCCCGCCGAGGATCAACAGGGTCACCATCGGCGGCAACAGGCGCGCGGTGGATGACTCCTGCAATTCGCCCAGAGCATGCCATTCGACCTCCTGGCCCAGCGTCGTCACGATGTTCCTGACGCGCGCCATCTGGTTGCCGCTGACCAGGCTGAAGGCCCAGCCTTCCTGGTCGACGCGCCCGGTGCGGCCGATGCGATGCACGTGAACCTCAGTGTCGGGCGTGACATCGACGTTGATCACGGCTTCGAGCTGGTCGATGTCCAGGCCACGCGCGGCGACGTCAGTGGCCACCAGTACCGAACAGCTGCGATTGGCGAACTGGATCAGCACCTGGTCGCGCTCGCGCTGCTCCATCTCGCCATGCAGCGCCAGCGCCACGAAACCTTCGGCACGCAGCACCTGCAGCAGGTCGCGACATTGCTGGCGGGTATTGCAGAAGGCCAGGGTGCTGACCGGCCGATAGTGCCGCAGCAACTGACCAACCGCTGCCAGCCGCTGTTCGGGCGCCACTTCGTAGAAGCGCTGGCGGATCTTGCCGGCCTCGTGCTGTTCGGTCAGCGTGATCTGCTGCGGATCGCGCAGAAAAGCCCGGCTCAGGCTGGCGATGCCTTCGGGATAGGTGGCGGAAAACAGCATGGTCTGGCGCTCCTTCGGGCAGGCCTTGGCGACGAAGGCGATGTCATCGTAGAAGCCCATGTCCAGCATGCGGTCGGCCTCGTCCAGCACCAGGGTATCGAGCGCCGAGAGGTCAAGGCTTTCGCGCTGCAGGTGGTCCATGATGCGCCCCGGCGTGCCGACCACGACGTGGGCGCCGTGTTCCAGGCTGGAGATCTGCGGCCGCATCTGACTGCCACCGCACAAGGTCAACACCTTGATGTTGTCGGCGCCGCGCGCCAGGCGGCGGATTTCCTGGCTCACCTGGTCCGCCAGTTCGCGGGTCGGACACAGCACCAGCGCCTGCACCGCGAAGCGGCGCGGATTGAGGCGGGCCAGCAGGCTCAGGGCGAAGGCCGCGGTCTTGCCGCTGCCGGTCTTGGCCTGCGCGATCAGGTCCTTGCCGGCCAGCGCCGGCGGCAGGCTGGCGGCCTGGATCGGCGTCATCTGCAGGTAGCCGAGTTGTTCGAGGTTGGCGAGCGTTGCCGGTGCCAGCGGCAGGGAGGCGAAGGACAGGTCGGGAGTGCCTGTGGGCGGGCCGTCGGTGGCAACGTTGGGGGCGGAATTCATACGTAATTATACGGGACGCGACAGGCCCACCCCGCCGCGACCCGCCGCCACTGCCTTGTGCGACTAGCGTTCGTCGAAGGACAGCACCACGCGCTCGGTCAGCGGATGGGCCTGGCAGGCCAGCACGAAGCCATTGGCGACCTCGGCCTTGTCCAGCGCGAAATTGCGCTCCATGCGCACCTCGCCCTCCATCACCTTGCAGCGGCAGGTGCCGCACACGCCCGAGGTGCAGGAGAACGGCACTTCCAGCCCGGCCGCCGAGGCCGCATCGAGGATGCTCGGCTGGTCCTTGCGAAAGTCGATCTCGCGCCGCATGCCGTCGCGGATGATCACCACTTTGGCCTGCTCGGCATCGCCCGGCTGCGCCTCATGCACCACGGCGCCCACCGGCGCGCCGGCGGGAAGCGCGACGCCGAAGCGCTCGATGTGGATCGCGGCCTCCGGCACGCCGGCGGCCAGCAACGCGGCTTCGGCCTCGTCGTTCATCTGGAAGGGGCCGCAGACGTAGACATGGTCGATAGTCGGCGCCGGCACCACGGTGGCGAGGAACTCGCCGATCTTGTCGCGGTTCATGAGGCCCATGTTGAGCGGCGAATCGGTCGGCTCGTCGGAGAACACATGCTGCAGGGCCAGCCGGGTCATGTACTTGTTCTTCAGGTCTTCCAGTTCTTCCTTGAACATGGTCGAGCGCAGCATGCGATTGCCGTAGATCAACGTGAAATTGCTGAGCGGCTCGCGCGCCAGCACCGTCTTCATGATCGAAAGGATGGGCGTGATGCCGCTGCCGCCGGCGATGCCGACATGGTGGCGGCGGGCCGCCGGCTCGATGGGAACGAAGAAGCGCCCCTGCGGCGCCATGACGCTGATGCGGTCGCCGGGACGCAGGTGTTCGTTGATCCAGTTGGAGAAAGCGCCGCCCTTGACGCGGCGCACGCCGACGCGCAACTCGCCGTCGTCGACGCCGGCGCAGATCGAATACGAGCGGCGCAGGTCCTGGCCGTCGATGTTGGCGCGCAGTGTCAGGTACTGGCCCTGGGTGAAGCCGAATACCGCGCGTAGTTCCGGCGGTACCTCGAAGCTGACGATGGAGGCCTCGGCGGTGTCGGGCTCGATGCGGCGCACGCGCAATTCGTGAAAGAGTATTGACATGTTCTATTGGACCTCAAGGAATCACTGAACAAGCCCGTTCGCGTTGAGCCTGTCGAAACGCCAGCCAGTCAATTCAAGGGCTTCGACAGGCTCAGCCCGAGCGGAATCTACTTGTTCGGCATCTTCCTAAATGGGTTTGAAATGTTCGAACGGTTCGCGGCAATCGAGGCAGCGATGCAGGGACTTGCAGGCGGTGGAGCCGAAGGCGGACAGGCGCTCGGTATGCGCGCTGGCGCAGCGCGGACAGGGTACGGCGGCCTGGCGACGGCCGACGATGCGGATGGGCACCGCGCCGTCGGCGAGTACCGGGCCGGGCGGCGCGATGCCGTATTCGAGGAGCTTGCGTTTGCCCTCGGCGCTGATCCAGTCGCTGCTCCAGGCGGGAGCGCGGCGCATCGTCACGCGCGCCGGACCGAGGCCGGCGGCCTCGATGGCATCGAGCACGCTGCGGGTGATGACTTCGGTCGCCGGGCAGCCGCTGTAGGTTGGCGTCAGCACGATCTCCAGGCCGTCGTCATGTTCGATCACCTCGCGCACCAGGCCCAGGTCGACCACGGAGAGCGCCGGCACCTCGGGGTCGAGCACCTCGTTGAGTGCGGCCCAGGCGCTGTCGATGCGCGACGCGGCGGCGATGGTCACCACGCGCCACCGGGATAGCTGCGCTGCAGGTGCTGCATCTCCGCAAGCAGATAGCCCATGTGCTCGCTGTGCAGGCCGCGCTTGCCGCTGCTGCGGAAAGTCGCCGCCGACGGCACGGCGAGTTGCGCTTCGCCAAGGACTTCGTTCATCTCGGACAGCCAGGGTTCGTGGAGTTGCGACCAGGCCGGGCCGATCCCGGCGGCGGTCGCGGCGGCATCCACGGCGTCGTCCTCGAACAGTTCCGGCGTGTACAGCCACAGGGTTCCCAGCGCGGCTTCGCAGCGGCGACGCGATTCGTCGGTGCCGTCGCCCAGGCGCACGGCCCAGTCGGCGGCGTGCTGCTGGTGGTAGCGCGCTTCCTTCAGCGCCTTGCCGGCGATGGCGGCGAGTTCGGCATCGCTGGAATCGCGCAGCCGCTCCCACATCAGCTTGAGCCAGGTGGAAACGATGAGGTTGCGCAACACGGTGAAAGCGAAATCGCCACGCGGCAGTTCGACCAGGGTCGGATTGCGGTAGTCGATCTCGTCGCGCAGGAAGGCCAGTTGATCTTCGTCGTAGCCCTCGCCGCCGCATTGGCCACTGTGTTGGCCCGCCAGCGTGAGAAGTGCGCGCGACTGGCCGATCAGGTCGAGTGCCATGTTCGACAGTGCGATGTCCTCTTCGAGTATTGGCGCATGACCACACCACTCGCCCAAGCGCTGGCCGAGGATCAGGCAGGTGTCGGAGAGGCGCAGCAGGTAGGTCAATTCCGGCGCGGCCGGAATCTTGATGGAGGAAATCATTGGCGGCACCTCACATGTGGTCTACCGAATCCGGCAGCTTGTAGAACGTGGGATGGCGATACACCTTGTCCTCGGCGGGATCGAACAACATGTCCTTGTCGCCCGGATCGCTGGCGACGATCTGGTCGGAGCGCACTACCCAGACGCTGCTGCCCTCCTGGCGCCGGGTATACACGTCGCGCGCCATATGCACGGCCATCTTCGGGTCGGCGGCGTGCAGGCTGCCGCAGTGCTTGTGATCGAGTCCGGCCTTGGTGCGGACGAAGACTTCCCACAGGGGCCATTCGGTATTGGTAGTCATGCTGCCTTCTCCTTCGTCGATTCCTTGCGGGCATGGGCCAGCGCGGCTTCGCGCACCCACTCGCCCTCTTCCCAGGCCTTCACCCGCGCCGCAAGGCGTTCGCGGTTGCAGGGGCCATCGCCGCCGACCACGCGCCAGAACTCGGACCAGTCGATCACGCCGTAATCCCAGTGCTGGGTTGCCTCGTTCCAGCGCAGGTCGGGATCGGGGAAAGAAACACCGAGCACCTCCGCCTGCTGCACGGCGGCGTCGACGAACTTTTGCCGCAAGGTATCGTTGCTGACGCGCTTGATGCCCCAGCGCATGCCCTGCGCCGAATTCGGGCTCTGGTCGTCGGGCGGGCCGAACATCATCAGGCAGGGCCACCACCAGCGATTCACCGCCTCCTGCACCATGGCCCTTTGCGCATCGGTGCCCTGCTTCATCATCACCAGCAGGCTGTCGAAGCCCTGGCGCTGGTGGAAGCTCTCCTCGCGGCAGATGCGCACCATGGCGCGCGCGTAGGGCGCAAACGAGCAGCGGCAGATCGGCACCTGGTTCATGATCGCCGCGCCGTCGACCAGCCAGCCGATGGCGCCGACATCGGCCCAGGTCAGCGTCGGGTAGTTGAAGATCGAGCTGTACTTGGCTTTGCCCGTATGCAGCGCATCGAGCATCTGGTCGCGGCTGGTGCCCAGGGTCTCGGCCGCGGCATAGAGGTAGAGGCCGTGGCCGCCCTCATCCTGCACCTTGGCCAGCAGGATGCTCTTGCGCTTCAGGGTCGGCGCGCGGGTAATCCAGTTGCCCTCGGGCAGCATGCCGACGATCTCGGAATGCGCGTGCTGGCTGATCTGGCGCAGCAGGGTCTTGCGGTAGTTCTCCGGCATCCAGTCCTTGGCTTCGATGAAGTCGCCGGCGTCGATGCGGTTGTCGAAGCGCTGCTGCAGCTGCGCTTCCTCGGCCGTGCGCAAGGCCGGCTTGTCGCCGCCCTCCTCGCGCATGGTGTCCATGGCTTGGGTGTACATGGTCATTCCTTTCGACTGCTGCTGTTGCGGGGCGCTCGCGAGCCCATCGGGACCCTGCTAACGTGATACAGTTTATTTTATTTTGTCAAATCATAGTGTATCACTTAAACATTGTCAATTGAAAGCTAAAGCATTGTCGGCATAGCCCGAGTCCGTTCCGCTTGTTGGCCGCCATGCGCCATTGGAACCGATCGAAAGAGATGCGCTTCAGGACCTCATATCGACTGCAGACTCGCGACCAGCAGACTGGCAACTGACGATTCCGCCTTTTCTGCTTGCTGATAGTGGTGTGTGTAATTTCCGTTGACAGTTACGTATGCACTTGCATATACTAAATTCACAAGACGTATAAAAGCTTCCAAGGAGATCCCATGCACATCACGGTTCTTGGTGGCGGCCACGGCTGCTATGCCGCCGCCGCCGACCTGTCCGAGCAAGGACATGAGGTCACCCTGTGGCGACGGGACGCGCAGGCGCTGGAAGCAGTCACCCGAACGGGATGCATCGTCCTCAAGGACTATCGGGGCCGGCGCGGGATTCCGATCTTTCGCACGGAGGTCGACGCAGGAAAGGCGATCTGCGGCGCAGAACTCATCGTAATCGCCACTCCCGCCTTTTCGCAGAACGAGATTGCTGCCGCCATCGCGCCACATTTGTGCGATGGCCAGGTCGTCCTTCTGCCGCCAGGGACCTTCGGCAGCTACGTGATGGCAAGCGAAGTGCGAAAGGCAGGAAATGCGGCGGAGGTTGCCTACGCCGAAACCGGAACGCTGCCTTATCTGGCGCGCAAGCATGGCGAGGCAGAGGTCGCCATCACCACTCGCGCGACGCGCCTGCCTACCGGCGTTTTCCCCGCAAGTGCGACAACCTGGGCCATTGCCACCATCAAACGGGCCTACCCTTCGCTCGAAGCCGTGGAGGATGCACTGTCGGCGGCATTGATGAATGCCGGACCGATCATCCATCCGCCGCTCATCCTCATGAATGCCGGCCCGCTCGAACATTTCGAAACCTGGGACATCCACAACGAAGGCACCCAACCGTCGATCCGGCGCGTCACCGATGCGCTGGACTCGGAACGAATCGCACTGCGAATAGCGCTCGGCTACGGCGCGCCGCACTTTCCCCTTGCCGACCACTACAACAGCGACTGCTGGATGTATGGCAACGCCCATGACAAACTCGTCGACAGCGGCGATTGGCGCGAACACATCGATCTCCGAACGCATCGCTACATGCGGGAGGACGTCGCTTACGGCCTGGCCTTCCTGGTGTCCGTCGCGGAATGGATCGGGTTGCCGCTTCCCGTCGCCAGCGGTCTGCTTGCCATCGGCGGCGCCGTGTGCGGGGAAGACCTGTCGCGCGGCCCCCGTACCCTGCGTTCCCTGGGCCTCGCAAGTCTCGATGCTACGGCGATGAAGCAGATGCTTGACCAGGGCGTGTCGCAGTGAATAAGCAACCGGTCCCGGCTGTCATCGGGGCCCTCGGCGCCGGGCGCATGGGCCGTGGCATCGCGATCGCGTTTGCCTATGCGGGCCACGAAGTTCGCCTGATCGACGTCAAACCGCGCAGCCTTGAAGCGGCTGTGATCCTGGAGAGGAATGCCCGCCTCGAAATCGACGACAGCCTGGCATTGCTCTCCGGGCTCGGCATGTTCGATGACCGCCATCGTCCCGCCATCCTTGAGAGGATTCACTTTGTGGCACGCGACGCAGCGCCATCCGCGCTTGCCGGGGTCGACGTGCTGTTCGAAGGCGTCCCCGAAGTAATGGAGGTCAAGCGCGATGCCTTTCACTTTGCCGCCCCATACCTAAGGGCCGACGCAATCGTCGCCTCGACCACTTCGACCTTTCTGGTCAGCGAATTGGCGGGGGTGGTTTCCACTCCAGAGCGCTTCCTCAACGCACACTGGCTCAACCCGGCATATATCGTACCGCTGGTCGAACTCAGCCCCCATGAGCAAACCCGGCCCGAAGTAACGTCCAAGCTCAAGTCACTCCTCGAGCAGATCGGCAAGGTACCCGTGGTCTGCGCCGCGACCGCCGGCTTCATCGTGCCGCGGCTGCAAACACTGATGATGAATGAGGCCGCTCGCATGGTCGAGCAAGGCGTGGCCTCGGCCGAGGAAATCGACAAAGCGACTCGCTACGGGCTGGGGTTTCGCTTTGCCAACATCGGCGTCGTCGAATTCATCGACTTCGGCGGCAACGACATCCTCTACTACGCCAGTCGCTATCTCGCCAAGGCCCTGGCCGACACGCGCTACGCCGCACCGGACATCGTCGACCACCATATGCGAGACGGTCGCAACGGACTGCGCGACGGCAAAGGCTTTTATGATTACAGTCATGTAGATTCAAATCACTACAAGAAGGAAGTGCTGGGCCGGATGCTGGGCATGCTCAGGCATCTTGACCTGATGCGCCCGCCGCAAATCGCCGAAAGCGATGCAGGATAAATCCACGTCACGAGGAGACATCATGAGCAACTGGATCAAACATGCCATTCTTGCCCTGCTTTCGGCGGCCACCTTGCCGCTCACGGCGCAGGCACAGTCTGTACCGACCTTACGGGTGGGTTGGACAATCCCGGCCGAGGAGGCGAAATACCTGATGATGAAACGTCCCCAGGAGTTTCCCAACCTGGGCAAGACCTACAAGATCGAGTGGGTCCAGTTCCAGGGTACCGCACCCATGGTCCAGGCAATGCTCTCCGGCGCGCTCGACTGTGCAACCATGGCCCCGCTTTCCCTGGCGCAGGGGCATATAGAGAACGGGCTCAACGCCTACATCGTGGCGCAGCACGTTGGCGAGCGCCCCGGTTCATTCTCGGTGTATTGGGCGGTGAAGGCCGATTCACCGATCAGGACCGCGCAGGACCTGAAAGGCAAGACCCTCGGCACCAATGCCTACGGTACCGGCATCTACTACCACATGCTGCTTTGGCTGAAGCGCAACGGCCTGGATCCGGACAAGGACGTGAAGATCGTCGAAACCGGATTCCCGCCATCCGAGGACGCCATCCGTTCCGGTCGGGTTGATGCTGGTCCGCTGGTTCAGCCCTTCGCCATGCGCGCCGAAGACAAGGGCGGGTTGCGCCGCCTGTTCGCCATCAGTGACGTGCAGTCACCCATGGTGCAGATTTTCGAGGGCTGCAAGAAGGAATACGCCGACGCCAACCCGCAGGTAGTCAGGCAGTATGTCAAGGACATCACCAGCGCCATGAAGCGCGTGCTCGCCAACCCGGCAGAAGCGCGCAAAGTGGTTTCGGAAGTGACCAAGGCCCCTGAAGCCGTGCTGGAGAAGTATCTCCTGACGGAAAAGGACTTCCATCGCGACGGAGGCGCCAAGCCCGACCTTGCCTCGATCCAGGAAACCTTCACGCTGTACCACAAGTCAGGATTCCTCAAGCGGGCAATCGACGTCAATCAGTTCCGTCGCGCCGACCTGCTCGCTCCGATCGAGTGAACAGCCTAGCTCCCGCCGCGACGCGAGTTGCGGGGGAGCATCGCCATGACAATGATCTCGATCGAAAATCTGGGCAAGTCCTTTCAGCCCTCACAGGGAGTGATGCATACCGCCCTGGCGGACATATCGCTCGACGTTTCCGAAGGCGAATTTGTCTCCATCCTGGGCCCGAGCGGCTGCGGCAAGAGCACCCTGCTCTACATGGTCGGCGGCTTCGTGCCTCCCACCGTGGGAAAAATCCTGGTGAACGGAAAAGCGGTCACGGGACCGGGCCCGGACCGCGGACCCGTATTCCAGGAGTTCGCCTTGTTCCCCTGGAAGACGGTCAAGGGAAACATCATGTACGGCATGCTCGAACAGGGTGTGCCCCGGGCGAAAGCGGAAACCCGCGCCCTCGAACTGCTCGACATGGTGCACCTGGCGCGTTATGCCGACTTCTACCCCAAGGAACTCTCCGGGGGCATGAAGCAGCGCGTGGCGATCGCCCGGACACTCGCCTACAACCCGGCGATCCTGCTCATGGACGAACCCTTCGGCGCGCTTGACGCACATACCCGGACCAAACTGCAAAACGAACTGTTGACCATCTGGGAACACCATCGAAAGACAGTATTGTTCGTCACCCACAGCGTCGAGGAAGCGGTCTACCTCTCGGATCGCGTGTTCGTCATGACCGCCTCGCCGGGCCGGCAGAAGGCGCTGATCGAGATCGACCTGCCACGCCCGCGAATCCGCGCCGAACTCCTGCTCAATCGCCGATACCAGGAGTACCTCATCGACATTGAACGCCTGATGTTCGACGCCCATACCGAATGAACGCGTTCCTGCGCCTGCCGGGCGTTCCTCCCGCGATTTCGATGTTCGTGCTGCTTGCGCTGTGGCAACTGGCGGCCAGGGTGCTCGACTACAGTTACCTGCCGCCACCGACCCAGATCCTGCCCACCTTGCCGGCGTTGCTGGCCGAACCGGAGACGGCGGGACACATCATCGACTCCTTGAAGCGGATGGCGGCCGGGTTCGCGCTCGCCGTCGCCCTGGCGGTTCCACTCGGGCTGACGATGGGCCGCAGCCGCGCGGTGGCCAACTTCTTCAGCCCGCTGCTCGCGGTTTCCTATCCGATTCCGAAATCGGCATTGATGCCGATCATCATGCTCTGGTTCGGCATCGGCGATGCCTCGAAGATCCTGGTGATATTCCTCGGCGTCAGCCTGCCCCTGGTCTACCACAGCCATGCCGGCGCCGCAGCGGTCGACGAGAAGCTGGTGTGGTCGGCGCAGGCCATGGGCATGGGCCGGCTGAGGCGCCTGTTCCTGATCATCCTGCCCTCGGCGCTTCCCGAGGTAATGCTCGGCTGCCGGGTCGGCATCGTCATGGCGCTGATCGTCATGGTCAGCTCGGAAATGATCGCCCGCCAGTCCGGCGTCGGCAACCTGCTGTTCAATTCGGCCGACATGGCGCAGTACGACACGGTCTATGCCGTCATCGTGATCATCTCGGTGATCGGCTTCGTCGCCGACGCCGTGTTCGAGCTCATCCGCCGACGGCTGACCTTCTGGTCGGAGGCACGCGCCGGCAACGACGTGTGGGCGGCAGCCTGATGCGCGGCGCCCTGCGCAGCCTCGTGCACCAGGGATATTCCCTGATGCTGGTGCTCGCCTGCTGGGAGATCACCTGCCGGGCCGGATGGGTCGCGCCCCACCTCCTGCCCGCACCCTCGGCAGTGGCGCTGCGGCTGGGCGAATTGCTGACCCAGTCGGCCTACCTTGGGCACATGGCGCAAACGCTGATCCGGCTGTTCGCCGGGCTGACTGTGGCGACCCTGCTCGGCGTGGCAATCGGCCTGTTCGCCGGACGCAGCGAGATCGGTGGCCGCCTGCTCGAGCCCCTGGTGCGGATACTGGCACCGATACCCAAGATCGCCCTGTATCCCGCGGTGATCCTGATACTCGGCTTCGACCACGCATCGAAGATCGCTCTGGTGGTGGTCGACGCGATTTTCCCTGTCCTGCTGGCGACTTACCAGGGAGCACGCATGGTCGAGCCGAAGCTGATCTGGTCTGCTCGCTCCGCGGGAACCTCCGAGTTCGCCTGCACCCTGAAAATCGTCCTGCCCGCGACCCTGCCCGCGATCGTCACCGGCTTTCGCATCGCACTGGTGGTGTCCTGCGTGGTGGTGTTCCTCGCCGAGATGATCTCATCCAGCGATGGTCTGGGCCATCTCCTGATTCGCGCGGCGCGATCGTTTCGCACAATCGACATGTTCGTGCCGCTGGTCACGATCTCGCTGCTTGGCCTTATGCTCAACAGCCTGGTGACCGTCGCGCGCCGGCACTTTCTCAAGGGCTTTCCGGAGGTCCATTGACTGCCAGGCGCAAGACGAAGAATGGCCCGGGCGACACCTACAGCGGCCATAACCGCTTCCTTCCCTACGTCCTGAACCGCGTGACCAATCGCCTCAATGCGGACTTTCAAACCGCCTTGCGCAAACGAGGGATGACGCTCACGCACTGGCGCGTATTGGCCTTTCTCAACGAGACGGACGGACTTGGCGTGAGCGCCCTCGGCGACCGCACCGTGACCGACCAATCGACCCTCAGTCGGGCGCTGCAACAGATGGAACGGCAAGGATTGGTGGAAAGACTGGCGAACTCAGCGGACAATCGCTTTGTCGAAGTGCATGTCACGACTCGGGGCAAGGTCTTGTTTGCGGAAATCCTTCCCCTTGCACTTCAACTCCGCGACCGCGCGCTCGACGGCCTGGCCGAAGCCGACCGGGAGCGCCTGCTGGACCTGCTTTCGCAAATTCTCGACAACCTCCAGCGCTGAGTTGCCTATCTGGATTCCGGCCTGCAGACGCAGCGCAGCAGGTCACAGAGGAGTGCAAGACATGATTGCCGAACTGGTCAAATTCAAAGTACCCGAGGGGATGAGCCGCGATGAATTGCTCGCCTCGGCCCGGGAAACCACAGCGGGCTGGGCCGCGAATCCGGATTTGCTGCGCAAGCACTACCTGCTCGATGACCAGGGCTTTACCTATGGCTTCTACCTGTGGAAGTCGCGCAGCGCTGCCGAAGCCGCTCATGGCGAGGCGTTTCGCGCCCGGGTCAGGGAGAAGTTCGGCTGCGAGCCCGCGTTCAGCTATTTCGATGTATTGCTGAACCTCGACAACCTGATTGGCACGGTTACCGAAGATCTGGTGTCCCAGCCCGATGGGCAGCAAGGAAAACTGCGCTGAGCGTTGGAGCAGCGACACCGATCAAGTCGATCCGTCGTGCCGGTTCCGCCGCCTCGCCACCAGGCGGCAAGCAACTGGTGGCGGTGACCGCCACGCACTCGGTCAAGCGACGCCCGACGCCGCTGCTGCCACCCGCTCGTGATAGCGCGCGCGGTAGAGCAGGCGGCGCTTTTGCGGCGTCTCGGTGAAGCCGGAGCGGTCGTGCAGCACGTTGTTGCAGGCCAGGCCCATGCCCGGTTCCAGGCGACCGTGCAGGGTCCAGGGCGTCGGCGTCGCCAGCAGCTTGGCCAGCGCCGCGACGGCGGCCTGCATCGCGGCATCGGCGCGCCATTCGATGCTGATGCTGCGCGCCGTGTAGCGCATATGCAGGAAGCCCTGCGCATCGATTGAAAATACCGGCCCCGGCTGCGCGGCGCGGGCGATGCCGGTGTCGTCCATGCGCGGCGGGATGATCATGGCATCGTCCTGCGACAGGGCGCGGATGAAGTCCGGGTTCTCGTCGCGCAGCAGGATGTAGGCGATCTCGTGGTCGAGCAGCTGGTTCTCGCCACCGCTCGCGGCGCTCTCCACGCAATGCAGGACCATGCCGCGCACGGTGCGCTCGGGCAGGTTGTAGTAGCCGTCGGTGTGCCACCTGATCGGCTTGTCGGTGTAGGGAATGAACTCCTTGCGCTCGCCGCGTTCCTCGGCGCCGCGCACCGAAATGGGAGAAATGGCGTCGTCGTCGGTCAGCCAGTGGCTGTCGAGATGGATCAGGCCGAGTTGCTTGCCCAGCCGGCGCGGAATTTCCTTGTCCGGGTTACCGGCGGTGTTGCTGGTGTAGATCGCCATGTTGGCGGTGGCGCAGCGTTGCAGCAGGGCAACGCGCTCGGCAACGCTCAGCGTACGCGGATCGTCGAGCGCAACGATGATGTCCTCGATGCGGCGCGGCGCTGAATCTAGCTTTTGCTCGCGCCAGCGCTGGTAGCTGGTGGTGTCGGCGAGATCGAAGGAGCCGGACATCGCGGGAAGCCCTAGTCGCCCGTCGTTGCGCCGTGTCGCGGGCGCCGACTTTTTGCCTCGCCCGGGTGGAACAGGCCGGCCAGGGTTTTCTCCAGCGCCTTGATGGCTTCGGGGGATTCGATTTCCATGACCTGGTCGACGGCCCAGAGACGATCCTTTTCCGGCAGCACTTCCTTGAGGCAGGCGGCGAAGCAGCGGCGGAAGCCGAAGTCGGGCCCTTCTTCCGTGTATCCGTGGTCGGCGTATTCGTCGCCACGCCTGTTGAACAGGTCGAGAAAGTGCTGCTGGCATTTCCCCGGAGCCACGTCGTAGAGCAGCATGTCGCGGTTGTCGTCGATCGCCGCCGCCATGCGCTGCGCCAATGCCGTGGTGAACTCCATGCGCTGTTCCAGGCTCAACTCGCGGTGGGCGATGCGGTCCGCCGCCAGCGCGAGAAACACCATGAACTCGCAGACAAAATCGAAATAGGCGCTGCCCAGGTCAATGTCGTACTCGGCCTCGCGCATGCGCTTGATCGAATCGATCGCCAGCTTCCAGGCCAGGATCGCGATGACGCTGGCGAGCTCGGTCATCGACCGCGGCTTGCCGCCGGCGTGGAAACTGGAACGGATCCTGATGGCCATTTGAGCCCGAGTTCAATGAACGTGGAACGAAGACATCGTCATTCCGGCGGATGCCGGAATCCAGTGCGGCGCTGCATCTGGATTCCGGATCAAGTCCGGAATGACGAACAAAAAGATATCCGCGGTCTTTATAGTGACCGACGACTAATACCCGCCCTTACCCTTTGGCTGCGGCAATCCGCCGACCTTGCAACCTTCTTTTGCCGCACCGCCGTCGGGAAACAGTTCGAACAGCAGCGCGCTGTCGGCTTCGGGCATGTCGCCTTCTTCCTGCAGGCCCTTGATCAGGTTGCGCATGTTCGGCGTGTGGCCGTCTTCCTTGTAACGCGCACGCAGAAAATTGACGACCTTCCAGTGCTGGTCGGTCATCGTGATGCCGCAGGCGGCGGAGATGACCTGCGCGGCCTCCTCGCTGAAATCCGGTTCCAGCAGGTAGCCGTAGTCGTCGACTTCCTTTTCAACGCCGTTGATGGTGTAGCTCATGGTGGTCTCCTTGGTCTGGTTTGCTCAAATCATTTGCGACGCAGGTAAAACTCATGGACTCCGCGTCCGGATTCATGTGAAAACACCAGGTCCGCGGCACCGGCCCGGGCCCAGGACATGATGTCGTCGGCCGACCCGGGACAATCGCTGACCAGTTGCAGCACTTCGCCCTTCTGCATGCCTTCGAGCAGCTTCTTGGCCTGGACGATGGGGCCGGGGCAGGACACGCCTCGCATGTCCAGCGTGACATGGGCGATCGGCGTGGCATTGGCGCCGCCGGCGCGCTGGATCAGGTAGGCGCTCTTGTGGCCGCCGAGTTTCTCGGTGCCGAGCACGACATTGCCGGTCACCTTGGCCCAGGCGAAGAGGTCGTCGGCGGTGCCGGGGCAGTCGGAAATCAGGCGCAGGGTCTGGCCCGGCTGCAGGTCGTCGATAAGTTTCTTGGCACCGAGCAACGGTGCCGGACAAGGCAGGCCGCAGACATCGAGCGTTACGGTGGCTACTTCGGACATGAAATGACTCCTTTGGTTTTCCGGGTCATTCGCCGACGGCGACGACCGATTTATGGGGAATGAAAATGCCGCAACCCAGCGCGCGATGCGCGCCCAGTCCGGTTTCCTGCATGGCCAGCGATTCGGCCGCGCCGAGGCCGTGCAGCATCAGGCTGAAGCCCTGCACGCTGCCCTGCGCGCCGCGCAGTTGGTGGGTCTTGCCGGTAATCAGTTGCGCCCTGAGGCCGCGCGCGTCGAGCAGCGCACGGCAACGGGCAAGAAACTCGACCTCGTCCGCGACATCGACGCTGACCAGGTGCGAATACACCACGCCGCGCGCCGGCAACAGCTGCCGGATGCTGGAGGCGCCGACAGTCAGCACCGCACCGCCCAGGTCGAGCCGGGCCCCGGCCAAAGAGTCGGCGCTGGCGGCACGGTGGATCGGCAGGCGCAGCACCAGCCGGCTGCGGCGACCTACGTAGCGCTCGCCGTTGCCTTGCGCCATGCCGGAAATCTGCAGGATGCCGGCCTCGGGCTCGTCATCGAACCAGGGCAGGACGCGGCGCACGGCGTCCGCCAGGGCGCAGGCATGGTCGTCTGGGACGGTGGCCTCATCGAGCGGGTACATCACGTCGACCATCCGCGTCGAAGCCTCATCGGCTGCCTGGTTCAATCCGCCTCCCCATCGGGCACTGCACCGCCGGGCTGGGTCGCGGCCCAGGCGCACAGCACCTTGCCCCAACGCGCCGCCGTCGCCGGGTCGATGTCGAAAATGGTGAAGCGGCTGCCCTCGCGAATGCGCGTGCGCAGCAGGGGCATGCCGCCGGCCTCGAAGACGAACTGCTGCAGTTCGATCTCCTGGTTGCCGATGGGTACGCGGAATTTGTCGAGCGAGCTTATGGTATCCACGAATATTCCTTTTGGTGGGAGCGGACTATGGCACCGGCAACGGGTCGAGGGCCATAACCGCGTGGGATTGCAAGCATATAACCCTTTCGGGTAGGTCCATTTACCTACCGGGAGTATGGTTTGTGCACCGCACACATCCCTATGATCGCTCTATCGAGTTTCACCCCCGACCACGAGGAGACCAACCATGGCCAAGCCCATGCACCCAACACCGAATCTTGATCAACTGGAAAGCGGCCCCTGGCCGAGCTTCGTCACCGGCTTGAAGCGCCTGGCCAAGGACAAGGACTACGTGGTCGACATTCTCGGCCACCTCGAGCATTCCTACCAGACCCGCAAGGGCTACTGGAAGGGCGGCACCGTCGGCGTCCGCGGCTACGGTGGCGGCATCATCCCGCGCTTCACCGAAATCAAGGACGACAAGGGCAACCCGGTTTTCAAGGATGCGGCCGAGTTCCACACGATTCGCGTCATGCCGCCCCCGGGCATGCACTACAACACCGCAACGCTGCGCCAGTTCTGCGACATCTGGGAAAAGCACGGCTCCGGCCTGATCGCGCTGCACGGCCAGTCGGGCGACATCATGTTCCAGGGCGCCACCACTGAAAACGTGCAGAAGGCCTTTGACGAAATCAACGACATGGGCTTCGACCTCGGTGGTGCCGGCCCGGCCGTGCGCACCTCGATGTCCTGCGTCGGTGCCTCGCGCTGCGAGCAGTCCTGCTACGACGAAGCCAAGGCGCACCGCGAAGTGCTGAATACCTTCCTCGACGACATCCATCGTCCGGCCCTGCCCTACAAGTTCAAGTTCAAGTTCTCCGGCTGCCCCAACGACTGCATGAACTCCATCCAGCGTTCGGACATGGCCGTGATCGGCACCTGGCGCGACAACATCCGCACCGACGAGGTGCTGGCGAAGAAGTGGTTCGCCAAGCACGGCATGAACGAACTGGTGAACGACGTCGTCGCCCGCTGCCCGACCAAGGCGATCCAGATCAAGGAAATCAAGGACGTGCGCAAGGCCGACAACTTCAGCAGCGTGGCCGTCAATGACACCCAGGCGCTGGAAATCGACAACAAGGACTGCGTGCGCTGCATGCATTGCATCAACGTCATGACCGGCGCCCTGGCAACCGGCACCGACAAGGGCGCGACCATCCTGATGGGCGGCAAGCGCACCCTGAAGATCGGCGACCTGATGGGCACCGTGGTGGTTCCCTTCCTGCCGCTGAAGACCGATGAGGACTACGAGAAGCTGGTCGAACTGGGCCAGAAGACCATCGACTTCTTTGCCGAGAACGCACTGGAGCACGAGCGCACCGGCGAAATGATCGAACGCATCGGGCTGGTCAACTTCCTCGAAGGCATCGAAGTCGACATCGACGCCAACATGGTCTCCACGCCGCGCATGAATCCCTACGTCAATACCATTGGCTGGGACGACGAAGTCGCCAAGATCAACGCCAAAAAAGCTGCCGCCTGAGGAGATTGAGCATGAACGCACAAGTAAACGCACCTGCGCCCGCCGCCCCGCTGCGCAAAGCCATCGAAAGCGGCGTGCCGGACAACAAGCCGCACCTGCACCCGACGCTGCTGAAGAACTACGGCAACTGGAAGTATCACGACCGGCCCCGTCCCGGCGTGCTGCACCACGTCTCGCACACCGGCGATGAAATCTGGACGGTTCGCGCCGGCACCCAGCGCCAGATGGACGTCTACACCATCCGCAAGCTGTGCGACATCGCCGACAAGTTCGCCGAAGGTTTTGTCCGCTTCACCATCCGCTCCAACATCGAGTTCATGGTCGCCGACCAGAAGAAGGTCGATCCGATGATCGTCGAACTGGAGAAGAACGGCTTCCCGGTCGGCGGCACCGGCAACTCGGTTTCGATGGTGTCCCACACCCAGGGCTGGCTGCATTGCGACATCCCCGGCACCGACGCCTCCGGCGTGGTCAAGTCGATGATGGACGAGCTCTACAACGAGTTCAAGACCGAAGAGATGCCCAATCGCGTGCATATGTCCACCTCCTGCTGCGAGATCAACTGCGGCGGCCAGGCCGACATCGCCATCATCATCCAGCACACCAAGCCGCCAAAGATCAACCACGACATGGTCGCCAACGTCTGCGAGCGCCCCACCGTCGTCGCCCGTTGCCCGGTCGCGGCGATTCGTCCGGCGCTGGTCAATGGCAAGCCTTCGCTCGAAGTCGATGAGAAAAAGTGCATCTGCTGCGGCGCCTGCTATCCCCCCTGCCCGCCCATGCAGATCAACGACCCCGAGCACTCGAAGCTGGCGATCTGGGTCGGCGGCAAGAACTCCAACGCGCGCGGCAAGCCCACCTTCATGAAGATGGTTGCCTCCGGCCTGCCCAACAACGCCCCGCGCTGGCCCGAAGTCAACGCCGTGGTGGGCAACATCCTGCGCACCTACAAGGCCGATGCCCGTCCCTGGGAGCGCCTCGCCGACTGGATCGACCGCATCGGCTGGCCGCGCTTCTTCGAAAAGACCGGGCTGCCCTTCACCAAGTACCTGATCGACGACTGGCGTGGTTCGCGTGCCAATCTGAACGCCTCGACCCACATCCGTTTCTGAGGAACGCCTTCTCATGAAGATTGCAGTCACCATCAACGAAGGGCCCTACCAGCATCAGGCCAGCGATTCCGCCTACCTGTTCTGCAAGGCCGCGCTGGAAAAGGGCCACGAGATCCGTCGCGTGTTCTTCTACAACGACGGCGTTAACAACGCCTCCTCGCTGACCGAGCCGCCACAGGACGACCGCAACATCGTCGCCCGCTGGTCCAAGCTCGCCGAGGAACACAAGCTCGACCTCGTGGTCTGCGTCGCCGCCGCCCTGCGCCGCGGCATTCGCGACGAGAACCTGGCCGCCGGCTTCCGCATCTCGGGACTCGGCCAGCTGGTCGAGGCCGGCATCGAGGCGGATCGCCTCGTCACCTTTGGAGACTGACATGAGCGAAGGCACCATCAAGAAGTTCATGTTCGTCAATCGCAAGGCGCCCTACGGCACCGTCTACGCGCTCGAGTCGCTGGAAGTGGTGCTGATTACGGCGGCCTTCGACCAGGACGTCAGCCTCGTCTTCATGGACGACGGCGTGTTCCAGCTGAAGAAGGGCCAGCAGACCAAGGGCATCGAGAACAAGAACTTCTCGCCGACCTACCGCGCGCTGGACGGCTACGACATCGAGAAGCTGTACGTCGAAGAAGAAGCCCTGGCCGCCCGCGGCCTGTCTGAGGACGACCTGCTGGTCGACGTCACCGTCATGCCGCGCGCCGAACTGGGCAAGCTCATGGACGAGATGGACGTCGTCCTGAGTTTCTGAGGGAGAACAATATGCTGCACATCGTCAATAAATCGTCCCTGGAACGCAACGCGCTCGAGTCCTGCCTGCGCGTGGCGCAAGGTGGCGCCATCCTGCTGATCGAGGATGCCGTGTATGCGGCCACCCGCGGCAACGAAGCCGAAACAAAGCTGCGCGATGCCCTGTCGCGCATCAAGGTCTATGCCCTGGCGCCGGATCTCGACGCGCGCGGCATGGGCGACCGCGTCATGGAAGGCGTGTCCACCGTGGATTACGGTGGCTTCGTCGACCTCGTCGCGGAACACAAGAACTGCCAGTCCTGGCTGTAAACGCAAACTTCCAAACTACCCCGTACGTCACCAAGGAGAAACACATGGCTACCATCGAAGTCAGCGGCAAAACCTACGAAACCGACGAAGAAGGCTACCTGGTCAACCTCGCCGAATGGAACGAGGATGTCGGCAGCTACCTCGCCACCACCGAAAGCGTCGAGATGACCGACCAGCACTGGGAAGTCATCAATTTCCTGCGCGACTACTACAACGAATTCCAGATCGCCCCGGCCGTGCGCGTGCTGACCAAGGCCATCGGCAAGAAGCTCGGCGCGGAGAAGGGCACCAGCCAGTACCTGTACGACCTGTTCCCCTACGGCCCCGCCAAGCAGGCTTGCAAGATCGCCGGCCTGCCCAAGCCCACGGGCTGCGTCTGAGGAAACCGCGAACGCACCACGATCGATTGGGGTAGGCGCCGGAATCGAGTCCTCCTTGTGACTCCGGCGCCGATTTTTTCCCGTCGGCGTCCTGTCCGCAAACTCTCTTACCTTCGCTGACCAATGAATCTTCTTTTCGCCATCCTGTTCTATGCCGCCACGCTGATCCTGGTGGGCGGCATCGCCTACCGGATCTACGAGTACGCGCGCACCCCGGCGCCGCTGAAGATTCCCACCACGCCGGCGCCGACCACCAGCGGTGGCGTCGCCTTTCGCATGTTCCGCGAAGTGGTATTTTTTGAAAGCCTGTTCAAGTCCAACCTTTGGATCTGGGCGTTTGGCTGGCTGTTCCACGTCGGCCTCGCGCTGGTGCTGCTGCGCCACCTGCGCTACTTCACCGAACCGGTGAATTTCATCATCGCCTTCATCCAGCCCTTCGGCATGTATGCCGGCTTCGCCATGGCCGCCGGCCTCGCCGGGCTCTGGGCGCGCCGCTTCCTGGTCGAGCGCATCCGCTACATCTCGACGCCTTCCGATCACCTGATGCTGGCCCTGCTGCTCGGCATCGCCGTCACCGGCCTGCTGATGAAATTCGTCATGCACACCGACATCGTCGCCGTGAAGACCTTCTTCCTCGGCCTGATGGTGTTCGAAATCAATCCGCTGCCGGCTCACCCCGGCCTCTACCTGCACCTTGGCATGGTGGTGTTGCTGATGATCATCTTCCCGGTCAGCAAGCTGCTGCATGCCCCCGGCGTGTTCTTCTCGCCCACCCGCAACCAAGTCGACAACCCGCGCGAAACGCGCCATCTGGCACCCTGGGCCGCCAAATTCGAGGCGAAAAACTGATCATGGCCGACGAAACCACGCCCGTCGCCGTAGCGCCAGCGCCGACTCCTGCGGCCGCCGCCAAACCGGCCACCAAACCGGCTGAAAAGGCCAAGGTCGTCGCCCCGGCCTATCGCGACTACCCGACCATCCCGGCCCTGAAGGTCGACTCGATGATCGAGTCGAATCCCTACGTTTCCGCAGCAACGCACAACGAAGCCCTCGGCTTCCCCGGCACCCTGGTCGATGGCTGGGAACAGAAGGCCGTCGCCAAGATGGGCGAACTGCTCGGCAAGTACCGCTCGCTGCGCGTGTACATGGACGCCTGCGTGCATTGCGGCGCCTGCACCGACAAATGCCACTACTTCATCGGCACCGGCGATCCGAAGAACATGCCGGTGGCAAGGCAAGACCTGATGCGCTCGGTCTATCGCCGCTATTACACCCTACCCGGCAAGCTGTTCCCCAAGCTGGTCGGCGCCCGCGACATGACCAAGGACGTGCTCGACGACTGGTTCCGCTACTACAACCAGTGTTCCGAATGCCGCCGCTGCTCGGTGTTCTGCCCCTACGGCATCGACACCGCCGAAGTCACCATGGCGGCGAAGGAAATCATGGACAGCGTGGGTCACGGCCACAAGTATGTGAACGAGATCATGGGCAAGGTGCACAAGATCGGCAACAACCTCGGCCTGCCCGGCCCGGCACTGGAAAACACGCTGGAAGGCCTCGAAGAGGACGTGCTGGAAGAAACCGGCGCCGCGGTCAAGTACCCGCTCGACGTCCACGGCGCCGAAGTGCTGCTGGTCACGCCCTCGGCCGACTTCTTCGCCGAGCCGCATGTCGACAGCCTGATCGGCTACGGCAAGGTATTCCACGCCGCCGGCATTTCCTGGACGCTGTCATCCAAGGCCTCCGAGGCCGGCAACTTCGGCATGTTCATCGGCAACTACGAGCAGATGCGGAAGATCGCCATGCGCGTGCGCGAGGCGGCGCTGGAACTCGGCGTCAAGCGCATCGTGGTCGGCGAATGCGGCCACGCCTGGCGCGTTGCTTATGCCTTCTGGAACACCCTGACCGGCATCGGCGCCGGCGCCGACGACCCGTTTGCCATCCAGCTGCAAAAGCAGCTCGACCCCAACTACAAGCAGCCGTCGCACATCTGCGAAGTGACCTGGGACCTGATCCAGGCCGGCCGCCTCAAGTTCAACAAGGAAGCCAACGACCACCGCATCGTCACCTTCCACGACTCCTGCAACGTCGCCCGCGGCTCGCGCATGGGCGACTACGCCGGCGGCCAGTTCGACATCCCGCGCAACATCATCCGCGCCGTCGCCAACCATTACGTCGACATGTCGGAAGACACCACGCGCGAAAAGACCTTCTGCTGCGGCGGCGGCGGCGGCCTCCTGACCGACGAACTGCTCGACCTGCGCGTCAAGGGCGCCCTGCCGCGCATGGAAGCGCTGAACCGCATCGTGCAGGACAACGGCGTCAATTTCATGGCCACCATCTGCGCCATCTGCAAGGCCCAATTCACCAAGGTGCTGCCCTACTACGGCTTCAAGATGAGCATGGTCGGCGGCGTGCATCAACTGGTCAGTACCGCGATCGTGCTCAACAACGAGCAATGACGAACAAGACTTCAATGGAGACCTCTCATGTCAGCCACCTCTGAAATCAAGCCCGAAAAACTGACCTTCCGCCGCTACAAGGAAGGTGACACCAAGGTCAAGCGCTGGCAGGAACAGATCTTCCAGGCCAGCTACTCCTACAAGTGCCCGACCTACGTCCAGTCGACGCCGCCCTGCCAGGGCTCCTGCCCGTCGGGCGAGGACATCCGCGGCTACCTGAACATCGTGCGCGGCATCGAGAAGCCCCCAACGGGTGTATTGGGCGCCGACGGCAAGCAGATGGGCTGGCAGGAATACGCCTGGCGTCGCCTGACGGAAGCCAATCCGCTGCCCTCCGTCATGGGCCGCGTCTGCCCGGCACCGTGTGAAACCGGCTGCAACCGCAACCAGGTCGAGGACCATGTCGGCATCAACTCGGTCGAGCACTATCTGGGCGACTGGGCGATCGCCAATAACCTCAAGTTCAAGGCGCCGGAGCAGAAGACCGGCAAGAAAGTCGCCATCATCGGCGGCGGTCCGGCCGGCCTCTCCGCCGCCTACCACCTGACGCTCAAGGGCCACAGCTGCACCATTTTCGACGAGCACGAATTCCTCGGCGGCATGATGCGCTACGGCATCCCGGGCTACCGCACACCGCGCGAAACGCTCGACGCCGAAATCCAGCGCATCCTCGACCTCGGCGTCGAAGTGCATCTGAAGACCCGCATCGGCACCAACGTGACGCTGGAACAATTGCGCGAAAGCTATGACGCGATCTTCCTCGGCCTCGGCGCCCAGGCCGGCCGCGCCCTGCCGCTGCCCGGCGACCCGGCAGACCATGCCGCGCCGAACGTGGTGACCGCCACCTCCTTCCTCAAGGCCTTCAACGACGGCCGCCTGAAGACCGTCGGCCACCGCGTGGTGGTCGTCGGTGGCGGCGACACCTCGATGGACGTCGCCACCGTGGCGCGTCGCCTCGGCCACATCGAGAAGGTCAATCCGACCGACTTCGAAGGCGCCATCGCCGGCCACCTGGCCCAGGACGTCGCCGACATCTCCCTGCGCCAGGGCGCGGAAGTGACCCTGACCTCGGTCTACATGACCGCCAGCAAACCGGAAATCGAGCACGCCCAGGCTGAAGGCATCGCCATCATGGGTGGCTGGATGCCCATTGGCGTGGTCAAGGGTCCGGACGGCCGTGCGACGGCGCTGCGCGTCATGCAGTGCGAAGCCAAGATGATCTCCGGGCGGCTGGACATCAAGAAGATCGAAGGCACGGAAAAGGAACTGCCGGCCGACCTGATCGTGTCCGCCATCGGCCAGGCCGTCGATTTCACCGGCATCGAGGAATTCAACTCGGGCAAGGGCATGATTGCCGCCGACAAGAACTACCAGGTCACAGGCAAGGAAGGCGTCTTCGCCGGCGGTGACGTGATCCGTCCCCACCTGCTGACCACCGCCGTCGGCCACGGCGCCATCGCGGCCGACGGCATCGACCAGTTCCTCGCCGGCCAGGAAATGACGCGCCGGCCGAAGATCGATGTGCATTCCTTCGACCTGATGCGCAAGTACGTCGAGAAGGGCATTCAACTGGGCGAGGTCAAGGGCGCGACCCACGGCACCGACAGCAACAAGGGCGTGGTGCACAACTACGAGAACCGCTCCGAGCGCTACGTGATTCCGCATGACCAGCTGTTCCTCGGCCACTTCCAATATACCGACCGCAACAAGCGCCACATCACCCATCTGAACAAGGATTCGGCGTTGGGCAACTTCGACGAGCGCATCGATCCGCTGACCGAAGCGCAAGTCATAGCGGAGGCCAAGCGCTGCATGAGCTGCGGCCAGTGCTTCGAATGCGACAACTGCGTCGTGTATTGCCCGCAGACCGCCGTGTACAAGGTCAAGAAGACCGAGACCATGACCGGCCGCTACGTTGCCACCGACTACGACAAGTGCATCGGCTGCCACATCTGCGCCGACGTCTGCCCGACGGGCTACATTCAAATGGGCCTCGGCGAGTAAGCCTCCATGAAGCTGTTGCGCCTCCTCGTCACCGCCTTCACGGCATTCATCGCCGTGTCACCGGCGCCGACTTTTGCCGGCGAAGGCGGTCGCACCGCGAAACCCCTGGTCGAGATTGCCAATCCGGGGAAATGCGTGACGCCCGCCGAGGAGATGCGCCGCAACCACATGGAGATGCTCAAGCACCAGCGTGACCGCACCATGCGCGCCGGCGTCCGCGGCGAGCCGGCTTCGCTCAATGCCTGCATCGAATGCCATGCCAGCAAGGCCACCGGCTCAGTGCTCGGCGCAGCGGAAGGCGGCAAGGGCCGGAACTTCTGCGAGAGCTGCCACAGCTACGTCGCGGTCAAGCTCGACTGCTTCGAGTGCCACCAGCCCAAGGCCAAATTCAAGGCCGCAGGATTGAAGCCATGAGTACGCCCGACAACAACGCTCGCCGCAAATTCATCGCCGCCGCCGGTGCCGCCGGTGTTGGTGTTGCCGGCCTCGGCTTCACCGCCATCGCACCCGGCCTGCACCTGATGGCCGTCGGCCAGGCCAATGCCGCCACCGAAGCGCGCAAGGCCGGCACCGCCGCTTCGCCCGCCGTGCGCTGGGGCCTGCTGATCGATGCCGGAAAGTGCGCGCCGGGCTGCACCAAGTGCATCGATGCCTGCCACACCGAAAACGGCGTCAGCGAAAAGCTGCCCGATCCGCGCCAGAACTCGCAGTGGATCCGCAAGATCGAACTGGTCGACCGCCGCAACGGCAAGAAGACCGAGCTGCCGATGATGTGCCAGCACTGCGCCGAACCGCCCTGCGTCGATGTCTGCCCCACCGGCGCCTCGATGAAGCGCGCCGACGGCATCGTACTGGTCGACAAACACACCTGCATCGGCTGCCGCTACTGCATGATGGCCTGCCCCTACAAGGCGCGCTCCCTGGTCCACGTGCCGCTGACCGCACAGAACCCGGAAGTGCCACGCGGCCAGGGCTGCGTCGAATCCTGCACGCTTTGCGTGCATCGCGTGGACAAGGGCCAGACCCCGGCCTGCGTCGAATCCTGCCCCGAGGGCGCGATGATGTTCGGCGACCTCAACGACCCGTCCAGCGCCATCGCCAAACGCATCGCCAGCGTGCCGACCACCCAGGTCCGAGGCGACCTGCGCCTGAATCTCGGCGTGCGCTATCAGGGAATCTGACCATGGCCACCCTCAACCCCCGCCACGAAGAAGGCTTCTTCTACCTGCTCGCCGCCATCGGCGGCCTCGTCTCGGCGATCGGCGTCGGCGCCGCGCTCTACATGGAAAATTCCGGCCACGTTGTGACCGGCATGAACAACCAGATCGTCTGGGGCCTGCCCCACGTCGTCGCGATCTTCCTGATCGTCGCCGCCTCCGGCGTGCTCAACGTCGCCTCGATGGGCTCGGTATTCGGCCGCACGCTTTACAAGCCGCGCGCACCGCTCTCCGGCCTGCTGGCCTTGGCCATGATCAGCGGCGGTCTGGCGGTGATCATGCTCGACCTCGGCCGCGCCGACCGCATCATCGTTGCCGCGACGCACTTCAACCCGACCTCGGTATTCGGCTGGAACGTGATCCTCTATCCGGTGTTCTACGGCGTGGTCGCGGTGTATCTGTGGACCATGATGGAGCGGCGCATGTATCCCTGGATGAAAGTGGCGGGCTACGCGACTTTCATCTGGCGCATCGTGCTGACCACCGGCACCGGTTCCATCTTCGCCTTCCTCGTCGCGCGCCAGGCCTATGGCACCGCGCTGCTGGCGCCGATGTTCATCATCATGTCCTTCTGCTGGGGCCTCGCCGTCTTCCTCGTGGTGCAATCGACGATGTACGCCTGGAACGGCCTGAGCCTGCCGCCGCTGGTCCTGCAGCGCATGAAGAACCTGCTCGCCACCTTCGTCGCCGCGGTGCTCTACTTCACCATCGTGCTGCACCTGGTCAATGCCTACTTTGCCAAGAACATCGCCTTCGAATACTTCATCCTGTTCGACAGCGAGTTCGCCAGCATGTTCTGGATCGGCCAGATCCTCGTCGGCACCCTGTTGCCACTGGCCCTGCTGTTCAATCCGGCGACCGCAACGAAGGCGCTCTGGGTGAACATCGCCGCGCTGCTGGTGGTGGTCGGCGCCTACTTCCATCTGTATGTCTTCATCATCGGCGGGCAGGCTTTCCCGCTCGACATGTTCCCCGGCTACGACGTCAAGAGCAGTTTCATGGATGGCGCGGTGGACCATTACAGCGCCAAGCTGCCGGAAATCCTGCTGGCCTTGGGTGGCCTCGGCATCGCCTTCACCATGACCACCATCGGCGTGCGCATCCTGCACTTCCTGCCGCAGGACGATCTCGCCCACCTGGAAGCGGCCGGCGACTGATCCGGAACGGGCCGGCGCGATGCATCGCTTCCTGATCTCGGCGGCCCACAAGTCCTCGGGCAAGACCACCGTCAGCATCGGCCTCGCCGCCGCGCTGAGTTCCGGCCGCCACGGCCTGCGGCCGCATTCGGTGCAGCCGTTCAAGAAGGGCCCGGACTACATCGACCCGCTGTGGCTTTCCGTCGCCGCCGGACGCCCCTGCTACAACCTCGACTTCTTCCTCTCGCCCGACGAGGAGCTCAAAGCCCAGTTCGCCCGCCACGGCCACGACGCCGAGGTCTGCCTGGTCGAAGGCAACAAGGGGCTCTACGACGGGCTGGACCTCGAAGGCTCCAACAGCAACGCCGCCCTGGCCCGCCTGCTCGACCTGCCCGTAGTGCTGGTGCTCGACGCGCGCGGCATGACGCGCGGCATCGCCCCGCTGATCCTCGGCTACCAGGCCTTCGATCCGAAAATCCGCATCGCCGGCGTGATCCTCAACCGCCTCGGCGGCCATCGCCACGAAGCCAAGCTGCGCGCCGTGATCGAGCACTACACCGATGTCCCGGTGATCGGCGCGGTGCAGGAAGACCCGGTGCTGGCCCTGGTCGAGCGCCACCTCGGGCTGATGCCGGTCAACGAAACCGCCGAGGCCGAACGCCACATCGCCGCCATCGGCGAACGCATCGCCGCCCAGGTCGACCTGCCTCGCCTGCTCGACCTCAGCCGCAGCGAGTGGGACCTCGTCCCGCCGCCGGCCACGCCGCCGAGTCGCGAACAACCCGTGCGCATCGCCGTCGCGCGCGATGCCGCCTTCGGCTTCTACTACGCCGACGACCTCGAAGCGCTGGCCACCGCCGGCGCGCAGACCGTGTTCTTCAACACCCTGACCGATGCGAAGTTGCCGCCCTGCGACGGCCTGCTGATCGGCGGCGGCTTTCCCGAATGCTTCCTCGACCAACTGGAAGCCAACACCCCGCTGCGCCAGGACATCCGGCGCGCCATCGAAGCCGGGTTGCCCACCTACGCCGAATGCGGCGGCCTGATGTACCTCTCGCGCAGCATCGAATGGAAAGGCAAGCAGGCTGCCATGGTCGGCGCGATCCCGGGCGACATCCAGATGCACCCCAAGCCCGTCGGGCGCGGCTACGTAATCCTTGATGCCAACGCCAGCCACCCCTGGCGCGACCAGGCCGCCAGCCCCGGCCAGCAACCGCCGCCCCTGCACGCCCACGAGTTCCACTATTCGGGCATCACCGGCCTGCCGTCCGATACCCGCTATGCCTACACCATGCGTCGCGGTCACGGCATCGACGGCAGGCACGATGGCATCCTGCTGCACCGCCTGCTCGCCTCCTACACGCACCTGCGTGCCACCAGCGGCTGCGACTGGCCGGCCAAGTTCGTCCAGCATGTCCGCAGTTGCCTCGCCACCGACCGCAAGGAATCCACGCCATGTTCGTCCTGACCCCGCCCGCCGCCGAGCAGATCGTCCGCGCCGCCGCCGACCAACCCGACCCCCAGCCCATGTTGCGGGTGGCGGCCAAACTCGACGAGAGCGACGGCGAACCGGTCTATGGCATGGGCTTCGACGAGCAGCGCGAGAACGACATGGTGGTCGAGTGCGACGGCGTAACCATCCTCATCTCGCCACCCAGCCAGGCCCTGTTGGAGAACACCACGCTCGATTTCGCCGAGGTCCAGCCCGGCGAATTCCAGTTCATTTTCCGTGGTGGCTGCGTCAGTCCGGACCCGAAAAAGGGCTGCGGGAGTTGCGGCGGCGGTTGTTCCTGATCAAGTTGCCGCCCAAAATCCTCGGCTAGCATCCTCATCCATGAAACCGACACCTGCACAACCCGGCTGGGTCTACCTGGTCGGCGCCGGCCCCGGCGACCCCGAACTGCTTACCATCAAGGCGGCACGCCTGATCGGCGAGGCCGACGTCCTGGTGTATGACAACCTGGTCTCGAAGGAAGTCCTTGCGCTCGCGCGCGCCGACGCTGAATTGATGTACGCCGGCAAGGAACGCGGCAACCACTCTCTGCCGCAGGAACAGATCAACCAGTTGCTGGTGCGCCTGGCGAAAACCGGCAAGCGCGTGGTAAGGCTCAAGGGCGGCGATCCCTACATCTTCGGCCGCGGCGGCGAGGAAGTCGAAACCCTGCAGGCCGACGGCGTGCATTTCGAAGTCGTGCCGGGCATCACCGCGGCGGCCGGCGTCGCCACCTATGCCGGCATCCCGCTGACCCACCGCAACCACGCCCAGGCCTGCGTCTTCGTCACCGGGCACCTCAAGGACGGCAGCATGAACCTCGACTGGCCGGGGCTCGCCCGCCAGCGCCAGACCGTGGTCATCTACATGGGCCTCTCGGGCCTCTCCTACCTCTGCAGCAAGCTCATGGAACACGGCCTGCCGCCCGACTGGCCGGCCGCCATCGTGCAGCACGGCACGCGCCCCACTCAGCGCACCGTCACAGGCACGCTGACCACCCTGCCCGAACTCGCCACGGCCGCCAACCTGCGCGCGCCCACCCTGATCATCGTCGGAGAAGTGGTGACGCTGCGCGACAAGCTGCGCTGGTTCGAAGAAAGCCGATCCTAAGCCGGCGACCCGGACGCGGCAACGGGCCAAAAGTCGGCGCTGGCGACACGGCGGCCGCCCTCGCCAGGATCCCCCAAACTGCCCGTGGCCGCCCCGTCCGCTGGCATAGAATGCCGTAGAGTCCGGCATGACCAAGCCGGTGTGCGACAGAAAAGTCTGGGAGCATATGAAGTATTCCGACAGCGCCGAAAAGAGTGCTGAATACCTGAGACTGGCCTTGCCACTGATGGCGAAGCAGGATGCCGCCATGCATCCGGTCAGCTACGCGGTCTGGTACGACTACGTCGCCGGCCGCAATGCCGCCCTCACCGCCTGCCTCGACGAGCACCTGAAGGCGGACAGGGTCCTCGACGAAAAGGCCACCTACGAGTTCTACCAGAAGCATGTCGCCGAATTCAACGAGGAACAGGCGCGTCAGATCGGCGCCGGCTTCCAGCAGGTGATGGCCGACGTATCCGCATCGGCCGCCCAGGCCGGCGACGAGGCGGGACGCTTCGGCGACGCGCTGGGCAAGTGGGGTGACGCAGCAGCCGCATCGACGGCGGACAGGGGCCAGGGCATCGCGACCGTCCTCGGTCTCACACGCCACATGCAGGGCTCCATCGTCGCTTTGAAGGCAAGCCTCGACGACAGCCAGCAGGAAATCGAACAACTTCGCCGCGACGTGATCAAGGCCCGTGCCGAAGCGCTTACCGACGGACTGACCGGCCTCACCAACCGGCGCGGCTTCGAAATGGCCATCGGCGACTGCCTGGCCCACCGCGAAAACCGGGATGACGGCCCGAGCCTGCTGATCGCCGACATCGACCACTTCAAGAAGGTCAACGACAGCTACGGCCACCTGTTTGGCGACAAGGTGCTGAAAGCCGTTGCGCAGATCCTCCAGGACAACGTCAAGGGCAAAGATACCGCCGCGCGCTTCGGCGGCGAGGAATTCGTCGTCCTGCTGCCGGACACGCCGCCCGATGGCGCCCGGCGCCTGGCCGAAAACATCCGCGCCATCGTCGAGCGCTGCCGCATCAAGCGCGCCGCCGACAACGGCGCGGTGGCGAACATCACGATATCCATCGGCATCGCGGGTTTCCGCCTCGGCGAGGCGGCGCACGACCTGGTCGCGCGCGCCGATGCGGCGCTGTACGCTGCCAAATCCGGGGGCCGCAATCGTGTCGCCGCATCAGCCGCCTAGCGGGCGCCCAAAGGGCGACCCCGACGCGGCGCTATTGCGCGACAAGCTGCAGGGGTTCGACGAGGAGCACCAGGATCGGAATACCGGGCGCGCAACCAAGGACATCCCTTCGGTGCAAGGGTGGTGCCGGCGCGATTCATGCTCCGCCAGGAGCCTCGGCGCCATCCATCCATGGATTGAAGGAAGTCCCTGGCCCTGCTTGGGATGTACGCAGGCAATAACGCCTGCCGATCGCCCGACATCTTTCAGCCGATGACCCGTTCCTCCAATCACTCGCCCCCCACACCTGCCGTCGATTCAGCTGAAACGCTGTCGTGGACGCCATCTCGGGCCCTGATCAAGTTCGCCGCGCTGATCCTGCTGCTGGGTGGCGTGGCATCGGTCGCGACCACGCTGACCCTTGGCCAGATCCAGCCAGTGCGCCTGGCGCTGCAGGCCATGCTCGCCGGTACGGGCCTGCTGGCGATTCTCTGCCTCCATTGGGGCTGGTTGGTCGCGGGCACATACGCCCTTGTGGTCGGCTGCTGGCTGGTGGTTACCGGAATCGCGACAATTACCGGCGGCACGACTGCCGCCTCGATCTACGCCTACCCGGCCATCATCATTTTCATAGGCTGGCTGATCGGCTGGCGCGCCGCCGTGGTCGGTGCCCTCATCACGGCAGTGACGATCTTCGCCTTCGCCGCGGCCGAGAATCTGCACTACCTGCCCCCGGCCCTGCCAACGAGCCCGACCCAGCGAGCGATGATGACGGTGATCATTCTCGCCGTCGCCACCGCCGTGGTCGTTGCCCTGGTCCGGGCTTACCAGCAGCGGGGCGTCGAGAACCTGCAGATCAGCCGTGATCTGGCGCACCGCAGCCGCGAACTGGAGCGCAGCCAGAGCGAACTGAACCAAGCCCAGTCGGTCGCCAAGGTGGGCAGCTGGATCGCCGACTTCGGCGCGGAAACAATTCAGTTGTCCACCGAGGCCCAGCGGATTGTCGGTTCCGACGCGGACGCACTGCGCGGCGTAAGGGACTACCTTGCCAGGCTTCATCCCGCGGACCGGGACGCCGCCAAGCTGGCCTGGCAGGCTGCCATGGACGGTGGAGCACTGGACCATGAACATCGCATCGTGGTCGGCGACGACCTGCGCTGGGTGAGGCAGAAGGCCGATTTCGAGCGCAACTCCGACGGCAAGTCCGGTCGCGCCATCGGCATCATCCAGGACATCACCGACAGGCACGCCGCCGAGTCATCCCTGCGCCTGTCCGAAGAACGCTTTTCCGTAGCCTTTCGTTCCAGCCCGCTTGCCGCGTCGATCGCCCGTGTCGCGGACGGTTGCTTCATCGAAGCCAACCGCAACTACGAGCGCGATTTCGGCTGGAAACGCGAGGAATTGCTGGGCCGCAGTTCGCTCGACACCGGGCTCTGGCTGAGCACGGAAGCGCGCAGCGAGTGGCTCGCCATCCTCCTGCGCGATGGTCGTGTGGTTGACTTCGAAGCCGTCTGGCGGCACAAGAACGGGGAGCTTCGGCAAGTCAGCATTTCCGCCGAACTGGCGGAGATGGCCGGCGAGAAATGCATCCTGGCCCATGTCAACGACATCACCGAACGCAAGTCGGCTGAATCCGAGTTGGCCGGACACCGGCTCCATCTTGAGGAACTCGTTGATTCCCGTACCGCCGAACTGGCGGCCGCGCGCGATGCCGCCGAAGCCGCCAGCCGCGCCAAGAGCGTGTTCCTGGCCAACATGAGCCATGAACTGCGCACGCCCATGAATGCGATCATGGGCATGACCGATCTCGCCCTGCGGCGGGCTACGGACCCGCAGCAAAGCGACTGGCTGGGCAAGAGCATGGATGCATCGCACCACCTGCTCGGCGTGATCAACGACATCCTCGACATTTCACGCATCGAGGCCGACCGCCTGACGCTGGAGGAAAGGGATTTTTCGCTTGCCGAGGTGATCGACGAGGCCCTGCGCATGCAGGACGACGCGGCGCGCGCCAAAGGCTTGAAGCTGGCCAGTGATATCGCTGCCGAACTTCCGGCACGGTTATGCGGTGACGCCGTGCGCCTGCGCCAGATCCTGCTCAACTACCTCGGCAACGCCGTGAAGTTTTCCGAGTCCGGCGACATCCTGGTTCGCGCCCGGGTCGTCGACAGCGACAGCCGCAGCGTGTTGCTGCGCCTCGAAGTCAGCGACCAGGGAATCGGCATCAGCGCCGAGCAGCAGTCCCGTTTGTTCCACGCCTTCACCCAGGCCGACGACTCGATGACGCGCAAGTACGGGGGCACCGGGCTGGGCCTGATCATTTCCCGCCGCATCGCCGGCCTGATGGGGGGCGATACCGGGGTCACCAGCCGCAAGGGGCACGGCAGCACCTTCTGGGCGACGCTGCGACTGCGCCGCGCCGCGGGGACATCGGCCGCCGACCCGCGCGCGGAGGGTGAATCCGCGCGCGAGCAACTGATCCGGCTTTTCGCCGGCTGCAAGGTACTGGTGGCCGAAGACGAGCCGGTGAACCGGGAAGTCACCGTGTTCTTGCTGGAGGATGCCGGGCTGCGCGCGGAGATCGCGGCGGACGGTAGCGAAGCCGTGGCGATGGCGCGCGACGGCGCCTACACGCTGATCCTGATGGACATGCAGATGCCGGTCATGAACGGCGTCGACGCCACGCGCGCCATCCGCCAGTTGCCGGGGCTATCGGCGGTTCCGATCCTGGCGATGACGGCCAATGCCTTCGACGAAGACCGCGACCGCTGTCTTGCCGCGGGCATGAACGACCACATCGGCAAACCGGTGGCTCCGGACGTCCTCTATGCCAAGGTCTTGAACTGGCTGGAGAATGCCGCGGCAGTAGCGCCCGCGGACGACGATCCGCGCCGCTGAACCTGCGCCGACTGCCTGCTCAGGCGTTGCGACCTTTCATTGCCTCAAACATGGAAATGTTCGGCCGGTGGATGTAGAAGCCCTGTGCCAGGTCGATGCCCTGTGCGACGACCTGGTCGAGCACCGCCTGGTCCTCGACATACTCGGCCACAGTGCGGATGCCGAGGTCCTTGCTCAGGGTGACGATGCTGCGCACCAGGGCGCGGTCCTTCTCGCTGTGCTTCATGCCGAGGATGAACTCGCCCTCGATCTTGAGGAAGTCGATCGGGAAGCGCTTGACGTAGTGAAATGAGGAAAAGCCGGATCCGAAATCGTCGATCGCCAGCTTGAAGCCCTCGCCGTGCAGGGTGGCGATGAAGCGCTCCAGCAGCGCCATGTTCTTGATCGTCTCGCGCTCGGTGATCTCGAACACCAGGCGCGTTGGATCGATCCTGAAGCGGCTGGCGATGCGCCGCGTTTCCTGCACGAAATCGTTGAGCACCAGCGCGCGCGGCGACATGTTGATGAACAGGAAGCCCTGGTAGTTGAACTGTTCCACCGCCTCCAGGGTCATCTCGAGCTGGATGAAGTCGAGCTTGTGCATGACGCCCATCTTCTCGGCGATGGCCACGTATTCGTCGGCGATGATGTAGGTGCCGTCGTCCATGCGGATGCGCGAGAGCACTTCGATCGCCTCCACCTTGCCCGTCGCGACATTGATGATGGGCTGGAAGAAGGGCACCACGCTGCGCTTCTCGACGGCATTGAGGATCAGCATGCTCTTCTCGCCCAGGGTGCGGAAGACGTCGATCACGTCCTGCTCGTCGGGCACCGCGACGCGGTTCTTGCCCTCGGTCTTGGCGCGATACATCATGGTGTCGGCGAACAGGAACAGGTCCTTGATCGCCACCGCATGGTCGGGATAGGTGGCCATGCCGATCGACACCGAGCCGCAGACCACCGCGCCGTCGGGCGCGGTCATGGTGACGGCGCCGACCGAATCGACGATCCGCCGCGCCACGGCCACCGCTGCCTCCATGCCGGTTTCGGGCAGGATCGCGACGAATTCATCGCCGCCGTAACGCGACAGCAGGTCGTCGTCGCGGATCGCGCCCTTGATGCCGCCGACCAGCAGTTGCAACAGCGTGTCGCCGACGCCGTGGCCGTAGGAATCGTTGATCGACTTGAAGTTGTCGGCGTCGATCACCAGCAGGGTGAACTTCTGGCCGTGGCGCGAGGAACGCGCGGCCTCGTTCTCGATCAGTTCCCAGAACACGCGCTGGTTGTAGAGGTTGGTCAGCGGATCGCGCGTGGCGTAGTACTCGAGTTCCTTCGTGTACTTGTCGATCGCCTTGACCGAGCCGACCACGTTGAGCAGCGTGGCGAGGATGCTTTGCACCACCAGCAGGCGCATCGGGTCGATCTCGTACTGCGGTTGCATGCCGATGCCGACAATGCCGCCAATCTTGGGCACGTTGACCAGCAGCGACTTGATCTGCACGTCGATGTCCGGCGCGCTGAGTTCCGGCGTCGGGGTCGCCGGGTCGGCGACGTTGTGGCGGACCCGGATCGCGAGGCCGGTCTCGAAATGCTCCTCTCGCTGCAGTATCTGCTGCAGGCTTTTTTCGAACACCTGCCGGGTGCCTTCCGACGGGCGGCCGCGCCAGAACACTTCCAGGTCGTAGGCCTCGTCGCTGACCTTGAACACCGAGAACATCAGGTAGGCGGGCACCACCGAATCGATGTCGATGATCAGGCGGCTGACGTACTCGCGCCAGTCCTTGATGACCTCCGTGGTGAGGACGAATTTTTCCAGGAGGCGGATCTCGAATTCGAGCATGTCCTTGTCGACCGCGATGCCGCGGATGCGCTCGGTCAACTGGCGGACCTCGTTCGCCACGACATTGAATTCGGAGAAGCCCAGGTCGGCCTGCCGCGTTTCCAGCCGGCGCAGGTCGGAAATCCGGTTCACCGCCCGGATGTCGCGCGCCAGGGTATCGATCGGTCCTTCCAGGCGCCGGCGAATGTAGAGAACCATGAGGAAGGTGACGACCAGCACCACCGGGATGATGGGCGCGAAGGCATAAGTGAAGCGCATCTTGTGCGATTCGACGGCGAGGCCGACGTTCTGTTGCACGTCGATCACGCCCAGCACGTCGCCGGGCGTTGCATTGACATGGCATTGCAGGCAGACCTCCTGCGCGCGCAGGGGATAGACGACGCGAATCAGGTCGCCGTCTTCCAGGTGTTGCTGCCCGCCTTCGCGGAAGGCGCGCTGGATCGCCGCGTCAGGGGCCTTTTGCGCGATCTCGCCGAACAGCGCGTTGACCTTGGGGCCGCGGTAGATGTCGATCTGGCGCTGGGTGCTGTCCACCGATTTCTGGATCGCCCGCAGGAAGCCTTCCAACTGCTGGCGGCTCCAGCCGGTGCTCATCAGTTCGAACATCGAGTTGAAGGTCAGCTCGGCGAATGCGATGGCATCCGACGCCGCATCGTCGCGCACCGATCGGTCGTAGATGCGCGAAACGACGAAGATCGTGGTGGCGAAGATGGCAACGGCGAAAAAGGCGCCGGAGGCGAGCAGGAGCCCCTTGATGCTGCGGACAGGATTCATGGTTCGGGACGAAGGACTAAACGGGTGCGGTCGAGATTATCTCGACCACGCGAAAGACACAACCCGGTATTCCCCGCAATGGCGGATCCTCCCGAACCGCCGCCGCAGGCCCGCCACCCTCCGTCGGGCAAAGGGTGGCGCGGCCGGCCGACGCCTCAGTAGAGGACTTCGTTCCAGCGCCCGGTAGACTTCAGCGCCGTCTCGACGCGCAGCCAGTTGCCGCCCGAACCGGCCAGCCTGATCATGGCTTGCTCAATCCTCGGCAAAATATTTTCCGTACCGGCGACGAAGACGCGCGTGTTCGAGCGCTGCAGCATGTTCCAGACTTCGACCGCGTTCTGTTCCAGCGCCGCGCCCAGTGCCACCGGCGCATCCAGCGCCGGGCGCGGGCTGACGGCCTGGAAGGCCTTGAAGGTCGGCTGGTCGAAGTAATTGGCAAGGTCGCTGTTCTCGTCGTTCATGTAGAGCATTTCCAGCGGGCTCCTGGCACCGTAGAACAGCCTCACCCTGCCCTCCCAGCGACCCACGTTCTCGTAGATCTGCCGGATCAGGGTGCGGAAGGGCGCGATGCCGGTGCCCATGCCCAGCATCAGGATGTCGGAGGTCTTGTCCTCCGGGATCACGAAGGGGTAGCCGACCGGTCCGGCGAACTCCACGCTGTCGTCGGGGCGAAGGTCGCACAGGTAGTTGGAGGCGACGCCCTTGTATTCCTCGCCGTTGAAATCGTCGATGTAGCTGCAGCGGCGCACGCAGATGGCGAACTCGGTGCCGTCCTTGCTCCGCTCCAGGTCCATGATCGAATACAGGCGCGCATGGCTGCGATTGCCGAACTGTCCCGGCGCCATGACGCGGATCAGGTTGCCCAGTTGCGGATCGAAGGACAGGTCGCCGGTGCGGAACACCAGATGGCGCACTTCCTCGCGCGAGGCCGGCGGCGTGATGCGGCGCGATTGCGTCAGGGTCGCGCTGTAGTTGCGGGCGGGAGGCGCGGCGGGGGGCGTTTGTGGCTGCATGAGATGGACTCCTGGATAAGTCAGCGGTGTTTCATGGCGGATGGGGCGGGCTCGGCGTCGCAGGCAGTGTCGCAGCCGCTGCCGGCGGAACAGCAGCCGCATTTGCCCGGGTCGCGGAAGGGCCCAAGTTGCGGATTGCGCGTGGCGAAACGGCGGTAGGCGCGGTCGATCAGGATCCCGCCCAGGGCGAGGGCGAAGATGATCGCAATGGTGGTCAGGTAGAGGCCCATCAGCCGCCCAGCCCGGCAAAACCCATGAAGGACAGCGAGAGGATGCCGGCCAGCATCAGCGACAGCGCCGTGCCCTGCGCCAGGTCGGGGACGTTGGACAGCGTCAGGCGCTCGCGCACGCTGGCCATCAGCACCAGGGCCAGGGTGAAGCCGGCGCCGCCACCGAAGCTGAACACCATCGATTGCACGAAGTCGTATTCGCGCGCGGTCTGGAACAGCGCGACGCCGAGCACGGCGCAGTTGGTGGTGATCAGCGGCAGGTAGATGCCCAGCGCGCGGAACAGCGTCGGACTGTATTTCTTCAGCACCATCTCCACCAGTTGCACGGACGACGCGATGATCACGATGTAGGAAATCAGGCGCAGGAACTCGAGGTGGAAGGCGGTCAGCAGCAGGTTGAGTCCGTAGGCACAGAGCGAGGCAACCAGCATCACGAAGGTGGTCGCCACGCCCATCGGGAAGGCCGTGTCAAGCTTGCCCGAGACGCCGAGGAAGGGGCACAAGCCGAGAAACATCGCCAGCACGAAGTTGTTGGCCAGCAGCGCATTGACGAAGATCTGGAAAGCGGATTCAGACATGCTGGCCGGCCTCCGTGAGTTGTGCCGCGCGGCGCAGCTTGCGCCGCTCCAGCCAGGCGAAGAACAGCAGCCAGGCACCGAGGACGAAGAAGCCGCCAGGCGGCAGCACCATGATCACCCAGGGCTGGAAGCCGGCGCCGAACAGTGCAACGCCGAACAGCGCGCCGGCGCCGAGGATCTCGCGCACCACGCCCAGCGCCAAGAGGCCGATGGTGAAGCCGACGCCCATGCCGGCGGCGTTGATCATCGCCGGCATGGGCGGATTCTTCGCCGCGTGCGCCTCGGCGCGGCCGAGGATGATGCAATTCACCACGATGAGCTGGATGAAGGCGCCCAGCGCGTCGTAGAGCGCCAGGCTGATGGCCTGGATGGCGTAATCGACCGCGGTGACGAAGGTGGCGATGATCACGATGTACACCGCGATGCGCACCTCCTTCGGCGTCAGCTTGCGCATCAGCGACACCAGGCCGCAGGAGCAGACCAGCACGAACGTCGTGGCGACGCCCATCGACAGGGCATTGATGCCCGACACCGTAACGGCGAGCGTCGGGCACATGCCCAGCACCATGACGAAGACCGGGTTCTGGCGCCAGACGCCCTCCATGAACTCGTCCCAGGTTTGCGGGGTGTTGGCGGTCGTCATGATGTCTTCAGCTTGTCGAGATTGGGAACCAGGCGCGGCAACAGCACCTGCGCCGAATCGTTGATGGCCTTGCCCACGGCGCGCGAGGTGATCGTGGCGCCGGAGATGGCGTCGACCTGCCAGGCGTTGGCCTTGCTGCCGTGCTTGACCGCCTTGACCTCGTTGGCCAGCGATGAGAGGTCGGCCTTGAGCTTGAGGTCGAGCGCCGTGAAGTTGGCGAGGAATTCCTTGTCGGTGATGATCTTGTCGCCGATGCCCGGGGTCTCGCGCATCGACACCACGCCGATGCCGACCACGCACTGGCAGTCGGGCTGGTAGCCGAACATGATGCGCACGTTGTCGGCATAACCCTTGCCCACTCCCTCGGCGGCAATGCCGGCGAGCTTGCCGGACTCGTCGTATGCGGCGAAGAACTTGACCGCGCCGGGCGGAATCGCCGTGTCGCCAGCGCCGACTTTCAAAACGCCACCACCCGGCTGGGCTACGAATTCCGCGATCGACTTCGCCGCCGGGATCACCTTGAACACCGCGCGCTCCGTGGCGATGCGCTTGTTGGCGGCGACGGCGTCATAGGTGCCCTGGTAGGCGCCGACGATGATCAGGCCGCAGATCGCTGACACCAGGCCCAGCGTGCGGATCATCGCGCCGGTGGGCGATTCGGGCACGGCCGCGTCCGGCGCAGCAACCGCGATCGGGATCACCTTCTTGTCGGTGCTTGGGGGCTTGCTCATTTTTTTGGCTTGTTGCGCAGGAAGCGCTTCTTCGGCGTCACCGCGCTGGCTTCTTCGCGCGAGATGTAACCGGGGTTCAGCGGATAGGTGGCGCGTTTCTTCACGCGGTCGAGCACGCCGCGGCCGAAGGGCACGGGCTGGGTGATCTTCTCGATCAGCGGGGAGGCGGCGTTGGCGATCAGGATCGCGTACATCACGCCCTCGGGCAGGCCGCTGTAGTAGCGGATCACGACCGTCAGCAGGCCGATCAACGCGCCATAGACCCACATGCCCTTGGGCGTCACCGGCGAGGTCGCCATGTCGGTCGCCATGTACACCGCGCCGAGGATCAGGCCGCCGGAGAACAGCATGAAGAAGGGATTGGGGTAGCGCGCCGGATCGAAGGCGAACAGCAGCCAGGCCGTCAGCGCCGCGCTGCCGAGGATCGCCAGCGGAATGCGCCAGTCCATGAAGCGGCGCGAGGCGAGGTAGGCGCCACAGAGCAGGATCAGCATGGGCGACGGTCCCACCGCCATGTTGCCGGAGAGCGACGTCAGCAGATCGTCGGCATTGACCAGCACGCCGTCGAACTTCCATTTCGCCAGCGGCGTCGCCCCGGCCAGCGCGTCGAGGTTCTTGGCCTTGAGCCAGACGGCGGGATCGGCCGGAATCATCAGCGGCCAGGCCAGGGTCGACGGGATGAACTCGGTGAAACGGCCCGGCAGGAAAGACGGCGTGTAGGTCGCGATCGCGGTCGGGAAGGCCGCCTGGACGAAGGCGCGGCCGACCAGCGCCGGGTTGAAGACGTTGAAGCCGATGCCGCCGAACAGGGCCTTGCCCAGCGCGATGGCGACGATGCCGGCGACCGCCCCCATCCACAGCGGGAAACCCGGCGGCAGCGTCAGCGCCAGCAGGATGCCGGTGATGACCGCCGAATAGTCCGACAGCCGCCCGGCCTGCGTCCCGGTACCGACGAAGAAGCGCTCGGTGAGCAGACAGGCGCCCGTCACCACGGTGATCGAGAACAGCGCCGAGATCCCGTACTGGAATACGTAGAAGGCGCAGATCGGCAGCAGCGAGTACACCACGTTGCGCATGATGGTCTCGACCGTCTTGGCCGATTGCACGTGCGGCGCGGAGCGGATTTCGATCATGGGCTGGGTCATGGGATCATCCGATCGAGCCTAGCGTCCCATTCGTCATTCCGGCGCACGCCGGAATCCAGCGACGTACGCGCCGGATGGAAACCCCTGGATTCCGGCATCCGCCGGAACGACACGGTTCTCATGCCGCCTTCTCCCGCAATATCTGCTTGGCGACACGGAACTGCTGCACCAGCGGGATGTTGGACGGGCAGACGTAGGTGCAGCAACCGCACTCGAAGCAGTCGCCGAGGTAGTACTGCTCGCCCATCAGGTCGTATTCGCGCTTGGCCGCCAGCATGCCCAGGGTCGAGGGGTTGAGCCCCATCGGGCAGGATTCGACGCATTCGCCGCACTTGATGCAGGGATAGGTCTCGCGCGATTCGCGCACCTGCATGTCTTCGCGGCGGAACACCAGCACGCCTGAGACGCCCTTGGTGATCGGCACGTCGAGCGAGCCGATGGCCTGGCCCATCATCGGCCCGCCGAGGATCACCTGCCGCGCGTCCAGCGCATCGACGGCCGGCACGCCGGCATAGTCGAGCACGAACTTGAGCGGCGTGCCGAGGATCACGCGATAGTCGCCCGGCCGCGCCACGCCGGAACCGGTCACCGTCACCACGCGCTCGGTGAGGCCCTGCCCGGCCGGCAACAGCTTGCCCAGCGCGGCCAGCGTGCCGACGTTGCTGACCACCATGCCCAGCGCGATGGGCAGGCCGCCGGCCGGCATCTCGGCGCCGAACAGGGCCATGATCAGCATCTTCTCGGCGCCCTGCGGATACTTGGTGGGCACCGCCTCGACGTGGATCTCTTCGGTGACGCCTGCCGCCGCCGCATCGGCGATGGCCTGGCGCAACACCGCCACGGCATCGGGCTTGTTGTCCTCGACGCCGATGATGCTGCGCACCGCGCCGGTGGCGCGCATGGCGTAGCGGATGCCGGCGATCAGGTCGCCGGCATGCTCGACCATGACGCGGTGGTCGCAGGTGAGATAGGGCTCGCACTCGCAGCCATTCACCACCAGGGTATGCACCCTGGCCTGCTTCGGCACCGACAGCTTGGCGTGCGTCGGGAAGGCCGCGCCGCCGAGTCCCACCATGCCGCTGTCCCAGATCGCCTGCAGGATGTCCTGGCCGCTGGCCTGCGACAGGTCGCGCGGCCGGCCCCAGAGGTCTTCCTGGGTCGCGCCCGGATGGGCGCGGATGACGATGGATTCGATCCAGGTGCCGCGCATGCCGGGGCGCAGGCCGATGAACTCGACGACGCCGGACAGCGGCGCATGGTGCGGCACCGACAGCCACTCGTCGCTGCGCGCGATGGGCTGGCCGCGCACCACCTCCTGGCCGACGCGCACGATCGGCCGCGGCGCCCGGCCGATGTGCTGAGACAGCGGCACCGTGACCTTCGGCGGGAACGGCAGGCGGCGGATCTTGCGCTCGGCCGTCAGCTTGCAGGACGCCGGATGCACGCCGCGCTGGAAGGCTTCGCCGCGGAAGTAGGAGACGAGTTTCATGTCGAACTCAGTTGAACTTCGCTGCGCGGACCATGAGTTTCTCGATGCCCGGCTCGCTCATGTTCCACGGCGTGCCGGGGTGGATGCAGCCCGCCGTGCATTTCTCGGCAGCCTTGACGATGTCGGCGAATTTCGCGCCCTTCGGGTTGGACACCACGGCCAGCTTCTGGTCGTTGTAGACGAAGGTCTTCGGCGCCAGCGTGGTGCACTCGTCGCAGGCGGTGCACTCGGGCGATTCGACCCAGACCGGCTCGTAGCCGCCCGCTTCGCCGCCTGCGGCCGCCGTATCGCCGGCGCCGACTCCTGCGGGAGAGGCAATGGCACCCCCGCCCAGCCCAAGGCTGGCACTGACCTTGGCCAGCAGTTCGGCGCGTATGCGTTCGGCAACTTCGCCCTCGTCCGCGGTCCGCGCATCGAGCCCGGCGATGCCGCGCAACTGGCGCCAGAAACTCAGGCGTTCTTCGCAGGAGCGCACCAGGTCTTCGGTGACCAGCAGGCGCATCAGGCGGTTCTTCTTGTCCACCGCCCAGATGAAGGGGAAATGCCCTTCGCGGTCGTCCTTGTCCAGTTGCAGGAAGTCGGCGATCGGCACCATGCTGTCGTTCCAGGTTTCCGGCGGCGCCTTGCGGAACTGCTTGAGGAAGCGCGCCTCGGTCGCCGCGAAGTCGGCGAAGGTCATCGGCAGTTCCATGCTCTGGTCCACCCCGGCCTCGTCCTGGTACTTGAGCGTATAGACCGGCCAGTCGCTGTCCAGCGCGGGATTGCCGTCGAGGCTGACGCATTCGGCGAAAGTGGTGCCGGCATCGGGATCGAAGCGGAACAGCGGATAGGCGCGCCCCTCCACCGCCAGCTTGCTCTGGTCCACGGCCTTGTCGTCGCCGACGCCATGCTCGGGCGGGCACACGGCGTAGATGTTGAACAGCGCCGGGCGCCGGCTGTTCAAGCCATCGACATAGCTTTCCAGCAGGTGGTTGACGTGGGCGATGGTGCCCGACATCACGTAGGAAGTGCGGTGCGCCATGCCGATCAGCGAGATTTCCTTGCGCGTCTCCTGCTTGCCGCGCTGCGCGACGCCAAACGGCGCCATGTCGGAAACCTGGCCGATGAAGCCCGAGGTGCAGGCCTGGCCGCCGGTGTTGGAATAGACCTGCGTATCGACCACCAGGACCTTGATCGGCATGCCCGACATCATGGCGCGCGACAGGTTCTGGAAGCCGATGTCATACATCGCGCCGTCGCCGCCGATCGACACCACCGGCGGGCACAGGTGCCATTCGTCGGCGGAGAACTGCTGCCAGTTGAAGCGGCGGAAGAAGTCGTCGTCGCGGTCGGGCAGGTAGTCGCCGGCGAGTTCCTTTTCCGCCATGCGCACGGCCTTGAAGCCGTCGGCCATCTTCGCCATGTGGCCTTCGAAGATGCCCATCGCCACCGAGGGCGAATCCTGGAACAGGTGCGAAGTCCAGGGGAAGGGATAGGGATGGAAGGGATAGGTGGAGCCCCAGACCGAGGTGCAGCCGGTCGAATTGACGATGCCCATCTCGGCGCGGCCGCGCTTGGTCGGGCCTTCGACATAGCGCCACTTGAGGTCCTTGAGCTTTTCCAGCAGCTGGGCGGTGTTCTTCACCCATGCCGGGTCGAGCAGCTGCGAGGGCTTGTCGGCATTGAGCTTGGTGGCGAGGCTGGACAGGGTCAGGTCGTGGCGGCCCGTCGAGTCGACCGCGCGCACCACGGCGCCGGTGTCGGAAAGATCGACGGCCGAGGCCAGCTTGACGCGCATGTGCTGTTCCAGCCGCGCGATCAGGTCGTCGAGCTTCGCCGTGAAGGCTTCGACGCGGGGCTGCATCAGCGCGGTGACGGTGGAGGTGAACAGGTGGATCGCGGTCTTTTCGCCGCAGCCGAGGCAGGCGCCGTCGCCGCAGTTCATCGAGTTGTAGTTGTGCTTGTCGAGCAGCAGGGTTTCCAGCGCGCCGATCTTCTCGTCGAGGCTGTCGATGCGGCTGTATTCCTTGGGCGTGGTCGGCAGGTCGAGCCAGACCTTCCAGTCGCGGCGCAGGCGATCGACCGAGTCCTCGGTCTGGGTGATCATCTCCAGCGCGTTGTCCTCGCAGACCGTCACGCACAGCGCGCAGCCCTTGCAGGTGTAGGGATTGATGGTGATCGAGAAGAGGCCGCCGCTGCCCTTGGCCTTCTTCTCCTTCTGGTTCCAGTAGGGCTTGGTGACGCCGAACTGGAAGCCGCCGAGCTGGACCTGCAACTGGGTGAATTCGGCGGCGAGCCCGGCACGGTCGGCGTCCGCCGCCTCGGCGATCACCTCGTCGATGGCGATGTCGATCAGCGGCCGCACGGCGCCGCCCTTGCTGTCGATCAGCGCGCGCAGCTTCTTCTCGACGGTGCGCACGGCACGGCGCAGGTAGCGCGTCGGCGTGCCCGAGGTCTCGATGCGATCGAGCGCGGCGGAGAACACGTCGGACACCGAACTGACCAGCCCGGGAATCGCCGAATCGGGGCATTCGGTGTAGCAGTTGCCGCAGGCCGTGCAGTTTTCGGCGATCCACTTCGGATGCTCGAAGCGGATGCCGGTCATGTCGCGATAGACGCCGGTCGCCGCCGGCACCAGCGACATGCCGATGAAGGGATCGACGAGGTTGTCGCTGCCCTTGCCGGTCAGGTAGAAGTTGCCCGTCTGCTCCCAAAAGCGGTGAATGTCGGCGATCTTGCCGTCGGTCGCCGGCATCTGGCGCAGCATGATCGGCAGGCCGACATCCTTCTGCACGAAAGACTTGCGCGTGAGGCCGACCTCCTTCTCGATGATCTCGGTCAGTTCGGTGAAACCGCGGCGCACCACGCGCAGGTTGTCGGCCACCACGCGCGCGCCCTTGCCGCCGAACTTGGATTGCAGCTGCGCCTCGATCGCGGTGAACAACGCGTCCTCGGTGAGGCCGGCATTGGCCATGGTCGGGCTGGCGGCGAAGAAGGCGCCCTGGAAGGCGATGCCCTGCATGCGCAGTTGCAGTTCGGCCGCGCCGGCTTCTTCGCGGGCGATCTGGAAGGCGTCGAGGTAATAAACGTGGATGTCATTGTCCACGATGAACTTCTGCGCCCAGAGCGGGAAGCTGGCCCAGGTCTCCTTGCCCAGGTTGGACTGGATGATGAAGTAGCCGCCCTTCTTCAGGCCGGACAGCGGATTGCTGTGGCCGAACACCGCCGGGTCGGGCGAGAGCACCACGTCGACGAACACGTATTCGCAATTGATGCGAATCGGCTCCGGCGCGGCGGACAGGTAGTAGGTGGTCGGCTGGCCCTTCTTTTCCGAGCCGTATTTCGGGTTGGCCTTGATGTCCCAGCCCAGCAGTTCGAACAAGGTCATCGCCAGGTTCTTGCCGGTGGTGATGGCGCCCCAGCCCCCGACCGAGTGCATGCGCACGGTGATCGCGCCGCGGGGCAAGAGGTTGGGATTTTCCGAGCCGCGCACGCCCAGTTCGCGGATCCGCGGGTACCTGTCGGCGATGTCCTGCTGGTGCACTTCGTCCTTGGGATTGATCGCGTCGCGGGCGAAATCGACCGACAGGTAGAAGAACTTGCGCTGCGTGCCCTCGGGCAGCATGTTCTCGACGGCGCCGATCAGCGCCTCGGGTTGCAGGTCGCGCGAACCGAGGCCGTAGCAGCCCGAGTACAAGCGCGGCATATCCCCCGTGCCGTAGCTCGCGTAGTCGGGATAGGGGATTCCCCCAACCTGCCCGGCCATGCCGTTCTCCACGCACTTCATCAGCGTCGAGCGGACCTCGCGCATCAGCGGCAGGTCCTCGGCCAGCGGCTGGTCAGTGCGTTCCAGCACCACCACGCCCTTTTTGCCGCGCAGCACCTTGCCCAGCAGGTCGCCGGGAAAGGGACGGAACATGGTCAGGTTGACCACGCCGACCTTGAGCTTGCGCGTCTCGCGCAGGTAATCGGCCACGCCTTCGGCCTGCACGATCATGCTGCCCATGCCGACGATCAGCCAGTCGGCATCCTCGATCTTCCAGGTGGCGGCACGCTGGTAGGCACGCCCGGTCAGCGCGGCGTATTCCTCCATGCAGGCATCCGCGATCGACTCGATGTGGTCGAAGAAGTACGGGCGCTGCGCGGCGGTCGCCTGCATGTAGGCATCCTGGTTCTGCACCGTGCCGGAAACCACCGGCACATCCACGTCCCAGATCGCCGGCACGCGGCGCCGCTTGGGTCCGAACAGCATCTGCTGCGCGGGCGTCGGGGTGTCGATCAGGTCGTCGGGCTTGCCGAGGAACTCGGCCACCAGTTCGCGCTCGGGCAGCACCGCCGATTCGATCAGGTGGGTGGTGAGGAAGCCGTCCTGGCCGATGATGGCCGGCGTCAGCGACAACTCGGCGATCTTGCGCCCGATCAGGTTGAGGTCGGCCGCCTCGGTGGCGTTCTTCGCCATCACCTGGATGAAGCCGGTGTCATCGACGCAGTGGTAATCGTCGTGGCCCGCATGCACGTTGAGCGAAACCTTGGTGATGGCCCGGCAGCCCATATTAAGCACATAAGGCAGGCGCTTGCCGACGGCGCCGTAGAGCGACTCGTGCATGAAGGCGACGCCCTGGCCCGACGAAAAATTTACCGCGCGCAGGCCGGTCATGGCCATGCCGGCGGTGACGCCGGCCGCCGCGTGCTCGGATTCCGGCTCGATGAAGATCAGCGGCCTGTCGGAAATGTTGAGGTGGCCCTTGGCGACTTCCTCGGCCCAGTACTCGCCCATCTGCGTCGAGGGTGTGATCGGGTAGGCGCCGGCGGCGTCCGAGGCCTCGCGCTCGACGTGGATGACGGCGGTATTGCCGTCCACCGCGTCGCGCACCCCGGGATACTTGACCTTGCCCGCGGCGACGCCGGCGCCGGTTTGCGGCAGCAGGCCGCTGGAAAAGATTTTCTTGATGATCGACAGACTCATGGCAGCTTCCTCGAATGCAGAATTCAGATGTGCAGCGGCAGGGGTTCGTTGCGCAGGATCTTCTTCGCCGCGGCGCCCTTGACGGCGCGGTCGGCGGTTTCGAACCAGACGATGGCGCCGGTGGGGCAGCGCTCGATCGGTTCGCGCGTGGCCTGGTCGTTCCAGTCGTAATTGACCACGGCCAGGTTGTTGGCGAGTTGCATCAGCTTCAGCGGCGCGTCGGCGACGCACTTGCCGCAGGCGGTGCAGGCCACCTCGCAGGAAGCTTCGGCGGTATCTCCGTCCGCCTGGTTCTTGCAGGCGATCCAGAGCCGGTGGCTCACCGCTTCGAGGCTGAACAGGCCCTTGGGACAGACCTCGACGCAATCGTTGCAAGCCGTGCATTTGTCGCTGTCGACCACCGGCAGGCCATGCATGTCCATGGTGATAGCGTCGAAGCTGCAGACGTTGGCGCAATCGGCCAGACCCAGGCAGCCCCAGGCGCACTCCTTGCCGCCGCCGGACACCACGGCCGCCGCGCGGCAGGTCTTGAGGCCCTCGTAGCGCGCGCGCAGGAAAGCCACGTGGCGACCGCCGCCGCAGGCCAGCCGCGCCACCTGCTTTTCCACCGTGCCGGCGGCGACGCCGAGCAGGTCGGCGATGCCCTGGCGCTGCTGCGGCGAACTCACCGTGCATTTGGCGGGGATGGTGTCACCGACGACGACCTTCTCGGCGAAGTCGCGACAGCCGGCGGTGCCGCAGGCGCCGCAGTTGGATTTCGGCAGCAGGTCCTCGACCTGGCCGATGCGCGGGTCTTCGAAGACGTAGAGTTTCTTGTTGGCGATGGCGAGCAACAGCGCGAGCAGCACACCCAGACCGGCCATGAAGCCACCTGCCACCGCGAGATTCGTCAACGACTCCAAACCGCCCGCCCCCTCCGTCACGCGGTTTTGTTTAAGCCTCAACAAAACCGCAACATGAACATGGTTTTCGCCGCGGCCCGCCTGGATGCGAATGCGCAAACGCGCAGACGCCGGCCAATCGTGGTCGGGCGAATCATGAAGCGCCGGCTCCGGCCTTGAGGGCGGACACCGTCGCTCCGATCACGTCGCAGCCGGGGTTATTCCCCACCTGCAAGGAGGAACCGGCGCGTTGGCACCGATTCGGGCGTGCGACCAGGCCAGGGTTTCGACCGGATCGCGTGTGACAAGCCAACTATAAGACTATCGACCCTTCAAGCCTGATGGATATTTTTGATTTTCGTATTCGCCGAGTTCATTCGCCGCCGCCGACGGCGCGATGGATCCGCACCCAGTCCAGCAATTCGGCGATTACCGCATCGCGGTCGAGGTCGTTCAATGTTTCGTGGCGGCTGCCCGGCCACAGCCTGAGCGTCTTGTCGGCGCCGCCCCAGACGGCATGGATCTCGCGACTGCCAGCGGGGTCGGTCAGGCGGTCGGCGTCGCCGTGGAACAGGTATACGGGCAAGTCCAGCCCCGTTGCCGCCGCGCGATTGGCTTCCATCGCGGCCAGCAGTTCTGCGCCGGTGCGCGCCGGCGGCGCCTCGTGGCTCACCAGTGGATCGTTGACGTAGGCCGCCACGGCGGCCGGATCGCGGCTGATCACCGCCGGATTGAAGCGCGTGCCGCGCAGGTGAGGCAGCCAGCGCGAGAGCAGCGGCGCCAAGGCGACCAGCAGGCGCGGCACGTCGCCGCCGATCTTGAGCGCCGCCGAGGACAGGATCAGCCCCGCCATCGATTGCCCCCGCTGCGCGACCCAGCGCAGGGCGATGGCCCCGCCCATGCTGTGGCCCATGAGGAACCGCGGCATTCCCTTGGCCAGTTCACCGGTCCGCGCCCACAGCGCATCGACGTCGAGCAGGTAATCGTCGAAGCGTTCGACATAGGAACGCTCGCCCGGCGAGCGGCCATGCCCGCGCAGGTCCACCGTCACCACGCCGATGCCCTGCGCGACGGCGCGGGCGGCAAACGCCTCATAGCGACCACCGTGTTCGGCGATGCCATGCACCAGCGCGACCAGCGCGCGCGGCGCCGGCGGCAGCCAGGCCTGGGCGGAAAGTCCGACGCCGTCGGCGCTAGGCAGTTCGAAGCGGCTGTGTTCCATCAGGACCGCGGATGCCGGTAGACGTGGAAGGGCGCGCCCGCGAACTCCATTTCGCGCTCCAGGGTGGCCCCGACCGCCAGCGCGAGGCGGATCGACGGCTCGTTGCGGCTGTCGATCAGGCTGATCAGCGCCAGTTCGGGCAGGTGCTCACGCGCCATCGCCTGCACCGCGCGCGCCGCCTCGCTGGCGTAGCCCTTGCCCCAAAAGCGACGCGACAGCGACCACTTGATCTCCGGCTCCGGCCATTCGATCGGATACCAGGGCCCGACCGTGCCGATCACCGCGCCGCTGGATTTTTCCACCGCCGCGTAAGGGCCGTAGCCGCGCAGCAGCCAGTGCCCCGCCATGCTCGCCATGGCGCGCCAGGTGGCGGCCTCGGTCAACGCGCGGCGGAAGGTATAGCGCGTGCATTCGGGGTCCGAGAAATGCTCGTGCAGCCCCTGCCAATCGTCATCGACGAAGGTTCGCAGCAGCAGGCGCTCCGTCTCCAGTCGCGTCGGAATGCAAAAGCGCGCACCGGCGCCGTCGTTGGTTTCCTGGTTCACTCTTCGATGGTCCCCCTGGCGATTTGGTAGCAGGCGTCGATGTGCGAATTGCCCAGGTAGAGCATCGCCGTCACGCTGAGCGCGGCGGCGGCGGCCTGCCCGGCGAAGGGAATGTACTTCAGTACCTGCTTGGTCGCCAGCCGGGTACTGACCTTCTTCAGCGCCAGAAACACCAGCTTCTTGGTGATGGCGCGCCCGGCAAGGTCGCTGCCGACCTTCTTCAGCATGGCGTAGATCAGCACCTGGCGGTGGCTGTCGAGTTCCTCGATCTGCTCCGGGGTGAGGCCGAACTTGCGGTTGATGGCCGGGATCAGTTCCATCAGCAGGGCGACGTCGCCGGCGATGTCGATGCCCGGCAGCGGCACCAGCGACATGCCGCCGGAGGTCGCCGCGCGGCGCCGGACCATGGACTTGCAGGCGGCGCGCACCCGGTCCAGTTCGTCCACCGAACGCGGCATCAGCGCAGCGGCCATCTCAGGGCTTCCGCTGCGCATAGCGCGGCAGGCCGTCGTCGCAATCCCACCAGGGCGCACCCGACTCGGTAAAGATATGGAACGCGTTGGCGCAGGTGAATGGCGTGTCCACCGTGCCCAGGCGCAGGCGGCGGATGTGCGGCAGGTCGTCCTTGGTGGAGTAGATCGGGCTGCCGCAATTGGCGCAGAACACCCGGACCTTGTCCGGCGAGGAACGGTATTCCCTGAGCAGTTCCGCGCCGGCGACGAATTCCAGCCTGTCCGTCGCGACCGGGCTCACCGCGGCGAAGGGCGCGCCCTGCGCCTTGCGGCACTGCGAACAATGGCAGCAGGAGATCTCCTCGATCACGCCGTCATAACGGTAGCGTATCCCGCCGCACAGGCATCCGCCTTCGATCACGCCTTGCTCCCTAAGCCGGCCAGCCCGGAACCAAACGGGGAAGGCTTCGATGAGGTACCTCGATGCCTGGCCGGAAAAGCGGGTTGAAGGCCCGCCCCCCTTCCCCCCGCACGGGGGGTTACTGAATGGCTCGCTTCGCTCGGTATCATCGACGCTCCGTCTAGTTGCTTCACGCTAACTGAAATCCGCCGGGGCCATCTAGCGTTCCGCCAGCGCCTTGAGCCGTGCCAGCCCCGATTCGAACTGGCCGCCGACCATCTTGTCCATGCTGAAGAACAGGCTCATGAGTTTGGACATGAAGCTGTTGGAGCCGTGCATTAGCCAGGTGAATTCGGTGCCGTCCTTGGCTTCCACCAGCACGTACTCGGCCGTGTTGTGCGCCTCGAAGGGCTTGAGGAAGTCCAGCTTGATCACCACCCGCGCGAGCTCCACCGCATCGATGATTTCCATGCGGCCTTGCCCCACCTTGCCATTGCCCTGCCACTCATAAATCGCGCCGACGCCGCTGGCCGTCCCGGAGAAGGTCTTGCGCATGTCCGGATCCAGCGCTGCCCAAGGCGACCAGCCGTCGAACTGGCGCAGGTCGCTGACCACGGCGAACAGCTTTTCGCGCGGGGCGTCGATGCGGATCGAGCGTTCGATGCGGAAGCGGTCGGGTCGCCGACCGGCGACGAACAACAATCCCGCGATGCCCAGCGTGACGACGATAAATACGAGCTTCAGCATGGTGCCCTCCTCGGTTGTGGCGGAAATTCGCGGTTCAGACCGCGCCCGTATACTCACCGCGCGCCGGGTAATCCTTGGCGATGGCGAAGTCGATGGCGCCCAGCAGGTCCTGGAACGACGGCCGGGCGAAGGGCATGGTCTGCACCGCGCCATAGTAAAGCGTGCCGTCCGGCCGCACCAGGAAGACGCCCGGCTCGCTGAACAGGCTGGGCTCCTCGATGCCGATCGAGGTCTTGCCGCGCGAGGCACTGATGTAGAGCCCCCACTGGCGCGCACTGTTCAGGCTCAGCCCATAGCCGAAGCGCAGGCCCGCGGCCTGGACCTTCTCCGCCATCAGGCGCGCGCGCTCCTCGTCGTCGCTGCTGACGGCGACGATGCCGACACCGCGCTGGGCGAACTCCGACGCCAGGCGTTCGAGCTCCATCAGGTATTTGGCGCAGATCGGGCAATGCAGCCCGCGATAGAACACCACCAGGTCGAAGCGCTCGCCGGGCGCGGCGCCCAGCACATAACGGCCGCCGCCCACCAGGGCGACATTCAAGGCGGGAACGGGATGGCGCGGCAACAGGGCATGCATGGTGATTCCTTTCTGCGGGTGCTGCTCCGCGCAAGCGCCGCGGTGCGCGTTCGATTCAGGAGCCGGCGCCCGCGCAGTACATCGCGTATTCGTTCCGCCAGTCCTTCGTCGTATGCCATGCCCATCCCTCCGTAATCGCCGTGTCGCCGGCGCCGACTTTTTCTTGCCCTGCCCCCTGTGCCGCCCACAAGGGATACCGTCTCCGGCTTTGCCGGAGACCTAAGCCTCAACCCGGCCGCCGCGCCAGCAGGGCCCAGACACCTGCCCCCGCCAGCAGCGAGCCGCCGCCGAGGTTGAAGCCGCGGCGCGCCGGCGCCGAGGCCAGGAAATGGTGCGCCGCCGCCGCGAAGCGCGCATACAGCGTGGCGTTGACGATCGCCATCACCACGAAGGTGACCGCCAGGATCCACATCTGCGCCGCCACCGCGCTGCCCGGCACGATGAACTGCGGCAGGAAGGCGACGAAAAAGACGATGCCCTTGGGATTAAGCGCCGTCACCAGCCAAGTGTTGGCAAACAGCCGCCACAGCGAATCCGGCGCCGCCGGCAACGCCACCTCGGCCCGCCCCACCCCGGCGCGCAACATGCGCCAACCGAGCCAGACCAGGTACAGCCCACCCACCGCCTTGACCGCCGTGAACCACCAGGCCGAGGCCGCCAGCAGCGCGCCCAGACCCAACAATGACACGGCCAACGCTGTCGAATCGCCCAGCGCCACGCCTGCCACCAGCGCTGCGTTGGCACGCCGACCGTGGGCCAGCGAATAGCCGATCACGGTGAGTATGGTCGGCCCGGGAATCACCAGCAGCACCGCCACTGTCACGACATAGGCCAGCCAGATTTCCAGCGACACTTCAACTCCTTCAAGAATGCCCGCGAGATCCGGCGCGGTCCGAATCGCCGTAGCGCCGGCGACCGAAGGAAGTCCCTGTGGGGCGCCGACTTTCGTTGTGCTTCATTCTACGTCGCGCGATATGGCACCGGCAGTGGCCGGAATGCAGATGCTCGCCTCATTGCATCGAATGCAGGCCGAACATGTTGCCTTCGGTATCGATGGCCAGCGCGATGAAGCCATACTGCCCGATGGAAAACTTTTCCTTCTGCAGGGCGCCGCCGGCCTGCACCACGCGCGCCGCCTCGACCGCGCAATCCTCGCTGGCGAAATAGACCAGCACGCTGTTGCCGCCCGAGGGGAAGCCCGGCATCTTCACCAGCGCGCCGGAGGCGCCGTACTGCTCCATCTGCGACGGGAAGGCCCACATTTCCATGTCGGGGCCGTCCAGCCGCGCCAAGGAGATGCCGAGCACGGCCTCGTAGAACGCCCTGGCCCGCGCCATGTCCTCTACGTAGATTTCGAACCACCGCACCGGATTTCCGCTCATGTCCATCCCTCCAGTTCATGGCGTCGCGCTGCCGCGACGTCCGCGCCCGCATGGTGCCGTGAACCCCGCGCGACCACAAGCCGTGGAAACGCCGTAGTGCTGGCGACCGAAGGAAGTCCCTGTGGGGCTCCGGCTCTTGGCCGCCTCAGCCCGACCCCGGCCCGCCCAGCCGCAGCGCGACGTGTTCGCGCTGCGCCTGCGTCATGTGCAGGCCGCACTTGCTGCGGCGCCAGAGCACGTCGTCGGCCGAGCGCGCCCACTCGCGGGCGAGCATCCATTCCAGTTCGCGCTCGTACAGGCCGCCGCCGAAATCCTCGCCCAAATCGCTTATGCCGCGCGCATCACTCAGCAGCTCTGGCAGTTCGCTGCCGTGGCGGCGCGCCAGGGTATCGCGCTGCGCGGTGGGCAGCCACGGAAAGCGCGGCGCAATGTCGCGCGCGACGTAGTCGGCGAGGCCACCGGCAGGCATCTCGCCGCCCGGCAGCGTGGAGTTCTCGGTCCAGGCCGGGCGTGCATCGCCCAGCGCCGCCGCGAGGCGATCCACCACCTGCTCGGCCAGCCGCCGGTAGGTGGTGAGCTTGCCGCCGAACACCGACAGCACCGGCGCCTTGCCGCCGTCATCGGCGTCGCCATCGAGGCGCAAGGTGTAATCGCGGGTGATGGACGACGGGTCGCCCGAGCCGTCGTCATAGAGCGGCCTCACCCCGGCGTAGCGCCACACCGCATCCTGCGGCCGCGGCGCCTGCTTCAGGTAGCGCCCGGCGGCGGCGCACAGGTACTCGGCCTCCGCGTCGGTCGCCTGCGGATGCAGCGGGTCGCCCAACTCCACAACGTCGGTGGTGCCCAGCAGCGTGAAACGCCCCTCGTAAGGAATCATGAACACCACGCGGCGGTCGTCGTTCTGCAGGATGAAGGCATGCTCGCCTTCATAGAGTCGCGGCAGCACCAGGTGGCTGCCGCGTACCAGGCGCACTGAATCGGTCGACGGCACGCCCAGGCGCTGGTTCAGCACTTCCTTGACCCAGGGCCCGGCGACATTGGCGATGGCCCGCGCCGCCAGCGATTCGCCGTTGTCCAGCCGCACCTGCCACAGGCCGCCGACGCGCTGCGCCGCCACCAGCTCGGTGCGCACCAGGATGCGTGCGCGCTGCCGCGCCGCGTCGCGCGCGTTGGCCACCACCAGCCGCGCATCGTCGGTGCGGCAATCGGAATAGATGAAGCCGTGGCGGTAGCGCGCCTGCAGGCCGGCGTCATAGGGCGGCCGGTCCAGCCGCACAGACCCGGACCCGGGCAGCAGCGACCCGGCATGGTGGCCGCCGAGGTGGTCGTAGAGGAACAGCCCGGCGCGGATCATCCAGCGCGGCCGCAGCGAGGGCACGTGCGGCATGACGAAACGCGCCGGCCAGACCAGGTGCGGCGCCATGCGCAGCAGGGTCTCGCGCTCCGCCAAGGCTTCCGCCACCAGACGGAATTCGAACTGCTCCAGGTAGCGCAGCCCGCCATGCACCAGCTTGGAGGACGCCGACGAAGTCGCCCCGGCGAGGTCGCCGCGCTCCACCAGCACCACCGAAAAACCGCGCCCCGCCGCATCGCGCGCGATCCCCGCGCCATTGATGCCACCGCCGATCACCAGCAGGTCGATGGGCGGCGCGGATCCGGTTTGCAGGGTGTCGGCGGGCATGGAAACCATATTACGCCGTAGCGCGGGCGCCGACTTTTGCGGCGGCGCCTGTCACGCGCGGCCGAATCTCAGCCGCGCCCACCGAGGATCTTCACCTCGGCCTCGATCTCGACCGGGATGTCGAAGGGCAGCTCGGCCATGCCCACGGCGCTGCGCGCATGGGCGCCGACGCCCGGGCCATAGAGTTGGAGGATCAGCTCGGAAAAGCCGTTGATCACCGCCGGCTGGCGATTGAAGCCCGGCGCGCTATTCACCATGCCGAGCACGCGCACCCAGGCCGTGACGCGATCGAGGTCACCCAGCGCGCGCCTGAGGCTGCCCAGTATCGACAAGGCCGTCAGCCGCGCCGCCGCATGGCCCTGCTCCACCGTGAGTTCGCGCCCCAGCTTCCCCAGCGGCGCGGCCAGCGAGCCATCCGGATTCTGCGGCCCGTGGCCGGAAATGATCGCGCGGTCGCCGACGATGTGCACCGCCGCGAAGGGCAGCACCACGCCCGGCGGCGGGCTCAGGGCTGGCGGCAGGACGAGGCCGAGGGCGGCAAGGCGTTGTTCGACGATGGGCATGGCGCGGGCTCCGTGGCAGGTTGCCGCCGAATCTTGCCGCGAAAGCGTCGCACGCTCAAGCCGCCGTGGCAGCCGCCGTGCCGCCGGCGACCGAAGGAAGTCCCTGTGGGGCGCCGTCCGCAAGGGATGCCATCTCCGGCTTTGCCGGAGTGCAGGCTTCAGGACCAGTTGGCCAGCGCCGCCTCGACGCGACGGCCAAAGGCCTCGACCTGCGCCGGCGCGAGTTTTTCAGCGCCGTACAACGACAGCATCTCGAAGCAGCAGGCTGGCGCGCAGGTGCCCAGCAGCGCGGTCTTCAGCACGCGCCGCACCGGCCGCCGCAGCACCAGCCGGTCCACCCACCACGGCGAACCCAGCGTCGTCACCGCCAGCGTCCGCCGCAGGCCGCCGAGCCGCGGCCGGATCGGCCCCAGGTCGGAAGCATGGTCATAGGCCACGCCCGGCGCCCAGACGCGGTCGAACCAGCCTTTGAGCACCGCCGGAAAGCCGAACCACCAGGTCGGGAAGCACAGCACCAGCGCCTCCGCCGCCAGCAGCCGCGCCGCCTCGTCACGCACCGCCGCCACATCGTGGCTCGGCGCATAGTAGCCGGCCCGCTCGGCCGCGCTCAGGCGCGGATCGAACCCGGCGCAGAGGTCTTCCACCACCACCTCGTGCCCCGCCGCGCGCAGCGCCCCGATCACCCTTTCTGCCAGCGCATGGCACAGGCTCTCATGCAGGGGATGGGCGATCACGACCAGACACTTCATGCGCGGCAAGCCGCTCGCATTGCGGCGCCATGGCGCCAGCGACCGAAGGAAGTGCCTGTATGGCGCCGACTTTTGCTCCGACCGGCGCCAGGGCGCGCGCCATTATTCATGCGCCGCCTTGATCTTCCGTATCGCCGATACGTCGCCAAGGAACACTCGAAGCGTGTCCTTCTCCGACTGCGACAAGTCCTTGCTTTCGAGCAGGTTCAGCTTGCCGATCACAAGTTCCAGAGCCTCGGCCAGATGGCCGATCTGCTTGCCGTAGCTGCCCACGGACTGGAGCGCTTCCTGTTCGATCGCCGCATTCGACGACGCGCCGAGATTGACGTTGAACAGGTTGAACGACCAGTTCGGCAGGATCGGCTGGTTCAAGTTGTTTGGCGCCAATTGCATGGGCAGGTAGACGTTTTCCATGAGCAACTCCGGATGGGAATCAAAGCTCGATGTTATGACATTGGCGCTGATTCAAGGCGATTTCCCTGGCGGAAAATCTGCGAGGAAGCGAGTACGAAACGATCGACTACCTCCGACCGACCCAGTACCCAGGTCGCCGCCTGTGATGAGCCACGGCAGGGACTCTCAGTTCGTCCGCAGTGGTCTGGTAGATGATGCTGTAGGGGAATCGACAAAAAATGTATCGACGGCGAGTGCCACGAAACACTGCACCAACCAAAGGATTGGCCAATACAAAATTGGCGGTTCGTTCAAACTCGGCGACATAAGCGAGACCAATTTCCACATTCGCCTTAAGGGCATAGAACGCGGCAGCGTCCTGCAATTCGGCAAGCGCGGCCGGAACAACCACCAGCTTCACTTCAATGCCGCGCGAACCTGTGCAAGTGCATCGGCAATCGGAATGGCTTGTACCGCTCCACTTTCAATTTCCGCAATCCGGCGCTCTGTTTCGGTGGCCCAGGCATCCTCGATCTCGGCGTCCTCGTCGAGACTGGCCAGCAAAACCTGTGCGAATGCCGCACGCTCCCCCGCCGTCAGCTTCAGCGCTTCGGCCTCAAGGAGTTCAAGTTGATTTTCCATGGCACTGCCTCCGTAGAGATTGCAGTCATTCTACTGCGACGCTAGTGTCAGGCGATTGTGGCCGCGAAGGCCCAAGCGCTGCCGCCCCCTTCGATCGGAAAGCCGCGCCAGAGCGCTTCAGAGCATGAACTGCCGGATCGAGCCGGACACTGACAGCAGTTGCGGGCTGCCCATGCGCCCGATGATCTGGCGGATGACCGAGGCCATGACCTGCTGCACCCCCTTCATGCCCAGCGCCGCCGACTGCTCGACGATGAAGCCTGCCCGGGCGGCCTTGAGCGGCTTGATGAAAAAGGCATCGAGGCCGCTGCCGGTCAGTTCCACCACCAGTTCGGCAAGGGCATCGCGATGCACCGTGGCGTCGTCGGCCTGCTCGATGGCGCCAAGCAGCGCCAGCGTCTTCTTGCGCAGCGCCGCGGAGTGATGGAAGCGAAGGAAGGGCCCGGCGCCCGCAGGATCGGGGGGCGCGGACCGCCTGGCAGCGGGCACGGGTTTCGGCGCCGCTGCGCGTCGGGAAGTGGTCGTCATGCCGAACATGATACGGCCTGACCGGCCGCCTGCAGCCATCGCGTCGCTGACCGGCGCCGCAGGCCCCGGACGGAAACGGCTTCGCGGATCGGATTCAAGCGCCCCGCTCGCACCCAAAAGTCGGCACCGGCGGCACGGCAAAACCTGCGGCAAGATGCCGTAGGCGCCCCCGGTTGTTGCGCCGACCTAGTCAAACCAGGGGAACAGCAGCCCGAATATCCCGAAAAAAACCGACACCAGCCCCAGGCGCCTCACCAGCACGTCGTTGCGTTCCAGGCTGCCGGGCAGCATCACGGCCTGCACCCAGAGGCCGAGCAGGTAACCGAGGAAGGTGGCGATCGCGCCCCAGACAATGGCACGTTCGGCCCAGATTCCGCCGTGGCCGAACAGCACGCCGGCCACAAGGCCCAGCGTCTGCACGACCAGTACGGTGACGAACAATGGCCGCACCGGCTTGAGGTCTTCCCAGGAATACTCGAAGTCGGAATCCGACTGGCTCATCGCCGACCTCGCTCGCCCACCCGGTCAGGAAAGGACACCTCCAGCACCACGCAGCCGACCTCGGTGCGAAACGGCCCATGCAGCTCGCCCGGCGGCCGGCTGGCGTAATGCCCGGCCTCCAGCCACAGGTCGAATGCCGCATCGTGAAGCCGCCCGCTGACGATGAACACTTCCTCCGGGTAGGCATGCGACTTCCGGCCGAAAGCCGAGGTATCCGCCCCCGGCAAAAAGCGCGTCAGCCGCGTGTATTCGCCGCTGGCCGGATCGATGCTCAGCGTCAGTTCCTCGACCGAGCCTTCGAGGCCCTTGACCCAGCTCCAGCGCTGCTGGCTGTCGGGACTCAGGGCGTTCCAGTAGGTGGCGGTGGATTTGGGCATGGGCGCGATCGGGTCGGACGGCTCGGTTTGGGAATGCGGGAATTGTGCGCGCCAAGTGGCAAAGGGAGCCATGCGGCGCCGTAGCGCGAGCGCCGACTTTTCAGAAGCGCCGAAACCCGCCGCCTGTTGCGCTTGCAAAGCCGATTCCGACTCGCCCCCCTCCGAACCACTGGAAGATCGCGCGTCAAAGCGGAACATCGCCGCGCCCCATAGTCGTTGCCTTCGACCGCTTGTGCTCACGGCTATTCGTGTGAATCCTTGATCTTGCGGATGGCCGATACGTCGCCGAGGAATACCCGCAGGGTATCCTTTTCCGACTGCGACAACTCCTTGCTTTCGAGCTGGTTCAGCTTGCCGATCACAAGTTCCAGGGCCTCGGCCAGATGACCGATCTGCTTGCCATAGCTCCCCACGGACTGCAGCGCCTCCTGTTCGATAGACGCGTTCGACGACGCGCCGAGGTTGAGTTGAACAGGCTGAACGACCAGTTCGGCAGGATCGGCTGGTTCAAATTGTTTGGCGCCAATTGCATGGGCAGGTAGACATTTTCCATGAGCAACCCCGGATGTGAATGAAAGCCCGATGTTATGACATCGGTGCTGCCGCAAAGCGAATTCCCTTGCGGAAAATTTGCGAGAGGCGGGTCAGCTTCGATCCGGATCCAAGTGCATTGCACTCGTCAAAAAGTCGGCGCCCCACAGGGACTTCCTTCGGTCGCTGGCGGCACGGCGAAACTTGGGGAAACAAAACCGAAGACGACCCCGTTACACTTGTCCAAGCAAGGGTTGGGCGCCAGCCGTTTGCAGGGCGGACGCGCAAAGCTGTCCCCGGGAATCCGTCACAACCGGCTCCCTAGCCGTTCTGCCAATGCGCATGCTTCGACCTTTCCCAGTTCGCAAGCTCTTGCGGCGTCTGCGCGCGCCGCTACGAGGTTTCCTTTGCGAAAATGCGTGCCGCCACGCTCGAAATACGCTTCCGCGTCGGCGGGTGTTCTCTCCATATAGCTGTTCCACATTTCCAGGATTTCGTCCCAGCGCTGTTGCCCGCTGAGGATGCGGTCCACATTGCGGTACGCCTCGAAGTCTCCGGGATCCAATTCAATTGCGCGGCGGAAGTCCTGCAGCGCTTCGTCGGCGTGATTCAATTGCCAATGGGCCATGCCACGCCAGTAAGTGAGTTTCGGGTCTCGTTCTGATTCCGGCAGCAGTTCGTCGTAAGCCGCAATGACCTCCACCCACTTCTTCTCCCGATATGCGGCAAACACCCGCTCGCGGGGCAGTTCTGCGCGGGATGAAACCTCAACTGCATTCTGTCCCCGGGCAGCGCTAGCATTCTGTCCCCGGTTGGCATGAGTATCCGGGCCTTGGCTCAGGATCGAGAACACCAGCGCCAGGAACAGGAACAGAAAGACATAGAAGAACCGGCGCATGAATACCGTGAGGCTGGAGACATCGGCGTCGTGCAAAGCAATGTCCTCGCCTCGCAGCAGGAAACGGAGCAGTGCGAATACGGGCTTGATATTGTTGTGGCCCAAAAGCCATCCGGCCAAGCTCCTTGGCCACAGACCCTCCAGACCCATTTGTCGGTACTTCTCTGGGTGCCCGTTTCGCAACCGGCGCGAGAGTTTGCCCACGCAGACAAACCAGGCGAGCACCATGAGCGCCAGCATCGCGAACAATACGGCCTGAAGTGGGGTCATGACGAAGTCGCGGCCACAATCATGTAATGGTCGATGAAGTTTCTTTTACCAAGCCCAACGTTCAAGGTCAGTGCCATTGGGGTCTGCCATTGGGGTCGATTGGATTTCGGCAGAACAAGAATAGGTACCCGTTTGGATACCAGCATCATTCACATTGATTCAATTCCAATGGAATTAAACGACTTATCCTGGAGTTTTGCAAGGTCGGCCAACGCCGAACTCAGTGTTGCCAGAGCCACATTCCAGGGTCACCTCGCCCTGCTAGACTCACGCCACCCCACCACGGAGCATGCAATGAAGTACATCGAACACGGCAAGGGCGGCGGACCGGAGTGCATGACATTGGCCGACGGCGCCACGCCCAGTCCCGCGCCCGGACAGATCCTGATCGAAGTCATCTGTGCCGGCGTGAATCGGCCTGACTGCCTGCAACGCTCGGGCAAGTACCCGCCCCCGCCCGATGCCTCGCCCGTGCTCGGCCTTGAAGTCGCCGGCCGCGTTGCTGCGATCGGCGAAGGAGTTACGCAATGGAAAGTCGGCGCTGGCGTTACGGCGCTCACGCCCGGCGGCGGCTATGCCGAGTACTGCGTGGCGGCCGCCGCCCATGCCCTGCCCATCCCGGCGGGCATGGACTTCGCGACGGCGGCGGCGCTGCCGGAGACCTGGTTCACCGCCTGGGCCAACCTGGTCGACCTCGGCCGCTTGAAGAAGGGCGAGCGCCTGCTGGTGCATGGCGGCTCCAGCGGCATCGGCCTGGTCGCCATCCAGTTGGCGAAGCACCTCGGCGTGGAGTGCTTCGTTACCGTGGGCAACGAAGAGAAGGCCGCCTTCTGCCGCGCGGCGGGCGCCGCGCATGCGATCAACTACCGCAGCCAGGACTTTGCCGAGGAGGTGAAGCGCATCACCGGCGGCAGCGGCGTGGATGTGGTGCTGGACATGGTGGGCGCGCCCTACCTGCAACGCAACCTCGCCAGCCTGCGCCGCGACGGGCGACTGGTGTATGTGGCCTTCCTCGAAGGCAGCAAGGGCGAGGCCGACCTGATGCCGGTGATGATCAAGCGCCTGACCATCACCGGCTCGACCATGCGGCCGCGCACGCTGGCGGAGAAGGCGGCGATCCGCGACGCGCTGGCGACCAACATCTGGCCCGCGCTGTCACGCGGCGAACTGCTGCCGCACCTCTACGCGCGTTTCCCGCTGGCGCAGGCGGCGGAGGCGCACCGACTGATGGAATCGAGCAGGCATATCGGAAAGATTGTTCTGGAGGTGAGGCCGGGGTAGTCCATCCAAGGATCTGGGCCCCGGCTTCGCCCGCCGCGAAGCGGAATCCCGGGCGTGTCGAGACCGCCGGGGTGACGAGAATAGTCGCAGATTGTGGTATTGTTTGAAAATGACTATTTGGAGCAGATAAATGACCACCACTGCCGTCAGTGTCACCGAGTTCAAGGCGCATTGCCTGGACGTGATCCGCCAGGTCGAACAGGAAGGTACCGCCGTTGACCTCACTCGTCATGGCAAGGTCGTGGCACGGCTGGTACCGACGCCGCAGACGAAGCTTGGCGTTGCTCCCTGGTTGCGGCTGCGCGGCCGCGGTCGGCTCGTCGGGCCACCGGAAGCCGGAGTACTCGACGATGCCGACTTCGAAGCCATGCGCTGACCCGCGTTGACGATGCCCTCACTCCTGCTTGATACCCATGTCTGGCTATGGTGGCTGCTGGGCCAACCCGAGTTGTCAACTGCCGAACGCGATGCGCTGGATGCATACGCGACGGCCGGCACCCCCCCGGCAATTTCCGCCATCAGCTTGTGGGAGGCGCAGATGCTCGCCAGCAAGGAACGGCTCCAACTGGATACCCCGCTGACACATTGGCTACCCTCGGCCGCAGCCCCAGAAATAGTCACGGTGCTGCCGCTGGACACCGACGTCATCCTAGCGCTGGACGCCCTGCCCACTGGATTTCATGGCGATCCGGCGGATCGAATCATCGTCGCCACGGCGCGTGCTCACGGTCTGCCACTGGCTACACGAGACGGAAACATCCGTCGGTCCAGAACCGTAAAGCTTTGGAAACCTTGAGGAACACACCATGAACCTGCAAATCGACGTGGTATCCGACGTGGTCTGCCCCTGGTGCTTCATCGGCAAGCGCCATCTCGACAAGGCCCTGGCGCAATGGCGCGCCGAGCACCCGGACAGTGAAGTCACGGTGAACTGGCACCCATTCTTCCTCAATCCGGATACGCCCGAGGCCGGCGAGCCTTACCGGCCCTTCCTGGAAAAGAAGTTCGGCGGGCCGCAGGGCCTGGCCGAAATCTGGCAACGCGTGCGCGAGGCGGGCAAGCCGGCCGGGGTGGATTTCGCTTTCGAAAAGATCGAACTGCGCGCCAACACGCTGGCGGCGCACCGGCTGATCCACTACGCGCAGAAGACCGACCCGGGCAAGGCGGCGAAACTGGTCGAGGCGCTATTCGCCGCGCAGTTCCTCGACGGCCGCTTCGTCGGCGACCGCGCCGTGCTGGCCGAGGTGGCCGGCGCCTGCGGCTTCGACGCCGCGGCGGTGAAGGCCTACCTCGACGGCGACGAAGATGCCGAAGCGGTAAAGGCGGACGCCGACCAGTCGCGGCGCATGGGCATCAGCGGCGTGCCCTTTTTCGTCGTCAACCAGAAGCTGGCGGCCTCCGGTGCGCAGCCGCCCGAGGCGCTGCTGGGCGTGATGCGCCAGGCCGCAGGCGGCAGCGCTACTTGATCAGGCCTTCTTCCTTCATGGCCTGCTGCACCGCGGGCCGCGCCATGACGCGGGCGCGGTAGGCGGCCAGCACCGGGCGCGCGCCGACGTCGACGCCGACCATGCCGCCCCACCCGAGCACGGTGAACAGGTAGGCGTCGGCCACCGAGAATTCACCCAGCAGGTAATCGCGCCCGGCCAGCTTCTGCTCGACGACGTCGAGCCGACGGCCGATCAGGCCGCGCACCACGGTCTTCCATTCCTCGGGCGTCGCCGGATTGAACAGCGGGCTGAAGGATTTGTGCAGCTCAGTGGACACGAAATTGAGCGCTTCCTGCAAACGCACCCGCTCGAAGCTGCCCGGTGGCGGCGCCAGTTTCTTGGCCGGCGCCTGGTCGGCGAGGTATTGCACGATGGCCGGGCCTTCGGTCAGCACTTCGCCGTTGTCGAGCACCAGCGCAGGCACGTAGCCGGCGGCATTCACGGCGAAGAAATCGGCGCCGCTTTCGGTCTTCTTGGCCTTCAGGTCGACCTTTTCGATGCTGTAGGCGAGGCCGGCCTCGGCCAGCACGATGTGGGGCGAGAGCGAGCAGGCGCCGGGGCTGTAATAGAGCTTCATGGCTTATCTCCTTTGGTTTTTTGTCTGCGGGGGGGGATTCAGTTGCTGCGACGGCCCTGCTCCGCCGCCTTCTGCTCGACGGCGAAGACGGCGGCCTCGACGCGGGAACTCAGGTTGAGCTTGGCCAGGATGTGCTTGACGTGAAGCTTGACGGTGTCATGACTGATGTCGAGCACGCGGGCGATGGCCTTGTTCGACAGACCCTGCGACAGGTGTTGCAGGATTTCGCGCTCGCGCGCGGTGAGCAGTTTGAGCGTGTCGGCCTTGGCATTGGCGGCGTTGCCGCCCTGCAGCAGGTTCACCAGCTTCAGCGTCATCGCCGGGGCGACCACGGTTTCGCCGCGCACGGCGCGCTGCACGGCATCGACTACGTCTTCGGGTTCCATGTCCTTCAAGAGATAACCTTTGGCGCCGGCCTGCATCGCCGCGGCGAGGTCGTCTTCGGCGTCGCTCACGGTGAGCACCAGCACCGGGCCGAGCCAGCCGCCGGCGACCAGTTGCCGCAGCAGGCTCAGGCCGCCGTTGGGCGGCATGTTGAGGTCGGTGATGATGACATCCGGGCGGGCGTCGGCAAGCTGGCGCAGCGCGTCGTCGCCGTTGCCGGCGATGGCGGCGACCTTGATCGTGCCGCGCTGCTCGAGCAGTTCGGCGAGGCCCTTGCGGAACAGCGTGTGGTCATCGACCAGCATGACGCGGATCGGTTCGGTGGCGACCGCCTGGCTCATCCCGAGATGCCTCCGCCCGGCGGAAAGCTGAGCCTGACGCGGAAGCCGCCACTGGCTAGGTTGGCGACCTCGAGGTGGCCACCGATTTTTTCGGCGCGCTCGCGCATGATGGCCAGGCCGAAATGGTCGCGCAACCCGGCGTGTTCCTGGAAGCCGTCGACGCGATTGGCGATGGCGAAGAAGCCCTGGCCGCCCGTGCCGTTGTCTTCCACCGTGGCGTCGTAATAGTCGCCGGCGGCCTCCAGCGTCATGCGCGCCTCGGTGGCGCCGGAATGGCGCGCGACGTTGGCCAGCGCCTCCTGCAGGATGTGGAACACCTGGCTTTCCTTTTCCGGCTCCAGGCGCAGGTCGGTCAGCCTGTTGTCGTAGTGCAGGACGATGCCGGTGCGCTCCTGGAAGCCGCAAGCAAGGCCCTGCAGAGCGTGGTGCAGGCCCATCGGGTCCATCCGGCTGCGGAACTGCACCAGCAGTTCGCGCAGGTGGCCGTAGGCGTCGTCCAGCGCCTGGCTGACGTCTCCGGCGTACTTGGCGCTCTTCTCCAGCGACTGGTCGGCCAGTGCGTCGTTGAGCATGGCCATGCGCATCTTCATGTAGGCCAGGGTCTGCGCCAGCGAATCGTGGATTTCGGCGGCCATCATCTGGCGTTCGCTGGTCAGCACGATGCGCAGGTTCTCGCGCTTCAGCCGCGCGTTTTCCAGCGCCATGCCGAGGTGCTCGCCGATGGAACGGAACAGCAGCGCGACTTCCTCGGGCAACTCGAAGGCTTCCGGCAGGAACAGGTTGTAGGTGCCGAGCAGACGGCCGGCATTGGACAGTGGCACCACCACCATGGCCTGGCAGCCGGTGGCAAAGAAATTTCCGCCGGTGCGCTCCGCGCAGCCTTTCAGCTCGATCTCGAACAGCGGGCGGTTCTGCCCGATGGCGATTCCGCAGACGCCGCAATCACGGGAGACCAGCCGCTCCTTCTCGACCACCGCCGGCGGCAGGCCGCGCGAGGCGACCATGCGCAGGTGCTTGCCGTCGCTGGTCAGCACCCGCACCACGCCGGCATCGGCCTTGGCCAGGCGGATCATGGTGCCGAGGAAGCGACCGAGCAGTTCGTCGAGATCGTCTTCGTCCGCGAGGTTGCTGGCGATCTCCGAGAGGACGTGCAGCGCTTCCAGCGTGTGGCCGCCGGACGGATCGAGGTCCAGGTGCTCCAGCGCGGCGGCGGCGTCGGGCGTGCTCATTCGGGCATCTGCCATGCGCCGCTGGTGATCTTGTCGGCCCACAGCAGCGCGCTGAGGGTCTTGCCGTCGGTGATCTCGCCGTCCTGCACCGCCAGCATGGCATCGGCCACGCTCATTTCGATCACCTCGAGGAATTCGCCATGGTCACGCTGGTGGCCGACGTAGATCAGGCCCTGCGCCCAGAAGATCTCGATGCGCTCGTCGGCGTAGCCGATGCAGGGATGCATGGTCGCCACGTGGCGCCAGTGCCTGGCCTGGTGGCCGGTTTCCTCGCGCAGTTCGCGCTTGGCTGTATCCAGCGGGTGTTCGCCGGTATCGATCTTGCCGGCGGGAAGCTCGATGAAGATGCGCCGCAGGGGGTAGCGGAACTGGCGCTCGAACAGCAGCTTGCCGTTGTCCAGCACCGGGATCACGACCACCGCCCCGGGATGGGTGATCCATTCGCGAACGGCTTCATCACCCGTGGGCAGGCGCACCGTGTCGCGCCGAACGTGAAGCAGCTTGCCGTCATATACCGGCTCGCTGGTCAACGTGTGCTCGATCAGCTCGGAATCGTCCATGAGGTCAACGAAAAATGATGAGAATTGGCGCGGCTTCGCAACGGACTATCTTATATCAGGGCGGCGCCAAAACTCCGTTTGCGATGCAGGGAAAGGGGTCCGGAAGCGAACTGGCGTCGCCGGTGGCAGCGCCGTGCACCGGGCGAAAAAAAGCCGTCATGCGTTGCCCGCAGGACGGCCTTTTTGCCTACGCGCCGGAGCGCAGCGCGCGTCAGAGCGAGCGCATCAGGGTCGTGGTGCAGACCAGCATCAATGCATCGGGGAAGAGGCCGAAGCCGGCGACCGCGAGGCCGTTGAGCGACAGCAGCACGCGCAGGTCGAGCCCCGCCGAGATGGGCGCCGAATCGGCCGGCGCATCGAAGTACATCAGCTTCACCACGCGCAGGTAGTAGAAGGCGCCGATCAGCGAGAACATCACGGCGATCACGGCGACCGTGGTGTAGCCGGCCTTGATGGCCGCCAGCAGCACGGCGAACTTGGCGAAGAAGCCAATGAAGAAGGGAATACCGGCCATGGAGAACATGAAGATCAGCATCATCGCGGCGAACCACGGGCTGCGCTTGTTGAGGCCCTTGAAGTCTTCCAGGTTCTCGGCTTCGTAGCCGGCGCGCGACAGCAGCAGCACCATGCCAAAGGCGCCCAGCGTCATCAGCACGTAGGCCACGCTGTAGTAGAGCGCGGAGCTGTAGGCATTGACGGCGGTGAAGGCGTCAACCTGCCCGCCGACCACGCCCGACATGAGGCCGAGCACCATGTAGCCCATGTGCGAGATCGCTGAGTAGGCCAGCATGCGCTTGATGTTGGTCTGCGCGATGGCGGCCAGGTTACCCAGACCGATCGAGAGCACGGCCATCACCAGCAGCATCTTCTGCCAGTCGCCGGCGAGCCCGAACATGCCGTAGACCAGCAGGCGCAGCGCCATGGCGAAGGCGGCCAGCTTCGGCGCGGAGCCGACGAACATGGTCACCGCGGTCGGCGCGCCGTGATAGACGTCCGGGATCCACATGTGGAAGGGCACGAGGCCAAGCTTGAAGGCAACGCCGGCGACGAGGAACACCAGTCCGAAGACCAGCACCGTCTTCTCGCCGTGGCCCTGGTACATCGCCTGCGCGATGCCGCCCAGTTCCAGGCTGCCGGTGGCGCCGTAGATCATCGACATGCCGTAGAGCAGCAGGCCCGACGCCAGCGCGCCGAGCACGAAATACTTCATCGCCGCCTCGGTGCCGCGGGTCGAGTCGCGGTCGATGGCAACCAGGCCGTAGAGCGACAGCGACATCAGCTCGAGGCCGAGGTACATCGTCAGCAGGCTGGCGGCCGAGATCATCACCATCATGCCCAGCGTCGCGTAGAGCACCAGGACATAGAACTCGCCCTTGTCCAGCCCGCGATCGGCCAGGTACTGCCGGCTGTAGACCAGCATCATCAGCACGGCAAGATAGGTCATCAGCTTGAGGAAGTCCGACAACAGGTCGTCGACGAACATGTTGCTGAAGGTCAGCGTGGTCTGTCCGTCGGACGTCACCAGCGTCAGCGCCGCGCATCCCAGCAGGGTGATCGCCGTCAGCATGGCCGCCATCCAGCGATGGGTGGCGCCAAAGAACAGGTCCACGAACAGCACCAGGAACGACATCAGCAGGAGAAAGATCTCCGGGGCTGCCGGGTACAGGTCGGGCATCACGAAATTGTTCAGCATCGCTTCTCTCGTGTCTTTCTAGTCGTGTGCCTTGGGCTCAAAGCTTGCTCGCCGCAACATGCTTGAGCAGGTTATCCACCGAAGCGTGCATCACCTCGGTGAAGGGGAATGGATAGAGACCCATGGCCAGCACGCAGACAGCGAGCAGGCCGAGTACCAGGAATTCGCGTCCGTTGATGTCGGTGAGTTCGGCGACGTGCGGGTTGCCGACCGGGCCGAAGACCACGCGCTTGATCATCCACAGCGTGTAGGCGGCACCGAGGATCAGCGTCGTTGCGGCGGCGAAGCCCATCCAGAAATTGGCTTTGATGGCGCCGAGGATGACCATGAACTCGCCGACGAAGCCGGAAGTGGCCGGCAGGCCGGAATTGGCCATGGCGAAGAAGACGAACAGCCCGGCGAACTTGGGCATGGTGTGCACCACGCCGCCGTAATCGGCGATCTGGCGCGAATGCATGCGGTCGTACATGACGCCGACGCAAAGGAACATGGCCGCCGAGATGAAGCCGTGGGAAATCATCTGTACCAGCGCGCCCTCGACGCCGATGGCGTTGAAGATGAAGAAGCCGAGGGTGACGAAGCCCATGTGCGAGATCGAGGAATAGGCGATCAGCTTCTTCATGTCGGTCTGCACCAGGGCGACGAAGCCGATGTAGACCACGGCGATCAGCGACAGCGCGATCATCATCGGTGCCAGATGGTGGCTGGCGTCGGGCACTATCGGCAGCGAGAACCGGACGAAACCGTAGGCACCCAGCTTCAGCGCGATGGCAGCCAGCACGACGGAACCGCCGGTCGGTGCCTCGACGTGCGCATCAGGCAACCAGGTATGCACCGGCCACATCGGGACCTTGACGGCAAAGGAGACCAGGAAGGCGATGAATATCAGGATCTGCGGCGCCATGCCGATATGCATCTTGTGCCAGTCGAGGATGTTGAAGCTGCCGCCGGCCTCGAGGAACAGCCAGATCAGGGCAACCAGCATCAGCAGCGAGCCGAGCAGCGTGTAGAGGAAGAACTTGATCGCCGCGTAGACCCTGTTGGGGCCGCCCCAGACACCGATGATGATGTACATCGGGATCAGCGATGCTTCGAAGAATACGTAGAACAGAATGCCGTCGAGCGCGCTGAAGATGCCGTTCATCAGGCCGGACATGACCAGGAAAGCACCCATGTACTGGGCCTGCTTTTCCTCGATGACTTCCCAGCCGGCCAGCACGACGAAGATCGTGATCAGGCTGTTGAGCAGAATGAAGGGCATGGAAATGCCGTCAACACCAAGGAAGTACTGGACGTTGAAGCGGGTGATCCAGGGCGTCTTTTCGACGAACTGCATGCCGGCCTGGCTTACATCGAAGCCGGTGTAGAGCGGGATCGTCACCAGAAAGCCGGCAACCGCCACCAACAGCGACAGCCAGCGGACCAGCGCGCGACGTTCCGAGCCGATCCAGAACACCGGCAGTGCGCCGAGGATGGGGACCCAGATTGCGAGACTCAGAAGTTGCGAATTCATCGGATATTTATTCCATCAGGCCGTATGCTCGAGCACGCTCTTGCGTCAGGCCCTCCAAAGCGACAGGAGTGCGACCACGCCAAAGATCATGCCCAGGGCGTAGCGATAGATGCGACCGGACTGGATCAGGCCGACCAGTGAGGAGAACCAGCCCACGGCGCCAGCCGAGCCGTTCACCATGACGCCGTCGATCAGCACCTGGTCGCCGGCCTTCCACAGGCCGCGACCGAGCAGGCGCGAACCGCCGGCGAAGAACCAGTCGTTAAAGCGGTCGAAGCCGTACTTCTCTTCGAGGATCATGGCCGGGAAGGCCAGCTTCTGCTTGATCACTGCCGGCAGGTCGGGACGGACGATATAGAGGTACCAGGCCGTGGCGGCACCGCCGATGGCGAGCCAGAACGGCAGCGTGGTGACGCCGTGGGTCATCATGCCGAAGACGCCATGGAAGCCTTGGGCCATGGTGGCCATGCCCTTGTGCACTTCGGCGATGGTGATCGCGTTGCCGAACCAGTTGCCGTAGAGGATGGTGCCGATCAGCCAACCCGAGGCGATAGCCGGAATCGCCAGCAGGATCAACGGCAGCGTGACGACCTTGGGCGACTCGTGCGGCTCGACGGGGCCGTGGTGGCCGTGATCGTCATGCGCGTCGTGGTGGGCATCGTGGCCGTGGGCGTCATGAGCCTTGCGGAAGCGTTCTTCGCCATGGAAGGTGAAGAAGATCAGGCGGAAGGAATACAAACCGCCGACGAATACCGCCGCCAGGGCGCAGAAGTAGGCGAATCCGGCACCCGGCACGTTGGCCAGATGCACCGCCTCGATGATCGAATCCTTGGAGAAGAATCCGGCGAAGGGCGGCAGGCCGGCGTTGGCGATGGCGCCGATCAGCATGGTGGCGTAGGTGATCGGCATGTACTTGCGCAGGCCGCCCATCTTGCGCATGTCCTGTTCGTGGTGCATGGCGATGATCACCGAACCGGCGCCGAGGAACAGCACGGCCTTGAAGAAGGCATGGGTCATCAGGTGGAAGATCGCCACCGAGTAGGCCGAAGCGCCCAGCGCCATGGTCATGTAGCCGAGCTGCGACAGCGTCGAGTAGGCGACGACGCGCTTGACGTCGGTCTGGACGATGGCGATCAGGGCCATGAACAGCGTGGTGATGGCGCCGATGACGATGACGAAGGACAGCGCGGTGTCGGACAGCTCGAACAGCGGCGACATGCGCGAAACCATGAAGATGCCGGCCGTGACCATGGTCGCGGCATGGATCAGCGCGGAGATCGGGGTCGGGCCTTCCATCGAGTCGGGCAGCCAGACGTGCAGCGGGAACTGTGCCGACTTGCCCATGGCGCCGATGAACAGGCAGATGCAGATGGCGGTGATCAGCGGCCAGCCGGTGACGGCCTCGGTCAGCGCGGCCAGTTCGTTGCGCTTGGCGAAGACCTGGGCGTAATCGAGGGTGCCTGCATAGGCGGCGATCAGGCCGATGCCGAGCAGGAAGCCGAAGTCGCCGACACGATTGACCAGGAAGGCCTTGAGGTTGGCGTAGATCGCCGTCGGGCGCACCGACCAGAAACCGATCAGCAGGTAGGACACGAGGCCGACCGCTTCCCAGCCGAAAAAGAGCTGGACGAAGTTGTTGCTCATGACGAGCATCAACATCGAAAAGGTGAACAGCGAGATGTAGCTGAAGAAGCGATGGTAGCTGTTGGTCCCGGCCTTGCTGCCCTCCGGCCAGTTTTCTTCGTCGTGCGCCATGTAGCCTATGGTGTAGATGTGCACCATCAGGGAAACGAAGGTCACGACGAGCATCATCAGCACGGTCAGCTGGTCGATCAGGAAGCCGACTTCAAGCTTGAGGCCGCCCGACTCCATCCACTGATACACCGTGCCGTTGAAGGTGTGGCCGGCCTGGACGTCCTGGAAGATGATCACGGAAAGGACGAAGGAGATCGCGACGCCGATCGAGGTGACGGTGTGGGCGCCGGCGCGACCCAGCAGGCTGCTGAAGAAACCCGCCAGGATGGCGCCGACCAGCGGCGCCAGGGGGACCATCAGATAAAGTGTCTTCATTCCGTTTGCCCCTTAGCCCTTCAGACTGTCGAGATCCTCGACATCGATGGAGGACAGGTTGCGGAACAGCACCACCAGGATGGCGAGACCGATACCCGACTCGGCGGCCGCCACGACGAGGATGAAAAACACGAAGAGCTGGCCCGAAAGATCGTTGAGGTAATGCGAGAACGCGACAAAATTCAGATTCACGGCCAGCAGCATCAGCTCGATGGCCATCAGCAGCACGATCAGGTTCTTGCGGTTGAGGAAGATGCCGACGACGCCGATGGCGAACAGGATCGCCGCGAGGATAAGGTAGTGCGACAGCGAGATCATGCCTTCTCCCCTTGCTTCGCCGCGGGCAGATCGATTTCGGGTGCCATCTTGACCAGGCGCATGCGGTCTTTCGCCTTGACCGCAATCTGGTCGGAGGCCTGCATCGCCTTGTTGTCCTTGCGTCGGCGCAGCGTCAGCATCACGGCGACGATGATCGCCACCAACAGGATGACGGACGCGATTTCAAACGGGTAGGCGTAGTCGGTATAGAGGACGCGGGCCAGTTCCTTGGTATTGCTGTAATTCGCCGGCATGTTCTGCGCCGGAAGGTTGGTGAGACCGAAATAGCGACCGGAAAGCACCGCCGCCATTTCGGCGATCAACAGGGCGCCCACCAGCGCGCCGATCGGCAGGTTCTTCCAGAAGCCCTGGCGAACACGCTCGATGTTGATGTCCAGCATCATCACCACGAAAAGGAACAGCACCATCACCGCGCCGACATAGACCATGATCAGCACCAGGGAGAGGAACTCCGCCTGCAGCAGCATCCACAATCCGGACACGTTGAAGAAGGCCAGCACCAGGAACAGGGCCGCATGCACCGGATTGCGCGCGGTGATCACTCGCAGTGAGGCGAGAACCGTCACGGTGGAGAAGATATAAAAAAGTATGCTCTTGAATTCCATGGCGGGATCAGCGGTAGGGAGCGTCTTGCGCGCGATCGGCGGCGATCTGCGCTTCGTTCTTGTCGCCCACGGCCAGCAGCATCTGCTTGGTGTAATAGAGATCGCCGCGCGCTTCGCCGTGGTATTCGAAGATTCGGGTCTGGACAATGGCGTCGACCGGGCAGGCTTCCTCGCAGAACCCGCAGAAAATGCACTTGGTCAGGTCGATGTCGTAGCGCGTGGTACGCCGGCTGCCGTCGTCGCGCTCGGCCGACTCGATGGTGATCGCCAGCGCGGGACAGACGGCCTCGCATAGCTTGCAGGCGATGCAGCGCTCTTCGCCGTTGGGGTACCGGCGCAGCGCATGCAGCCCGCGAAAGCGGTTGCTCTGCGGAGTCTTTTCTTCCGGATACTGCACGGTGATCTTGCGCGCGAACATGTAGCGGCCCGTTACCGCCATGCCCTTGAACAGCTCCTTGAGGAACAAGCTGCCGATGAAGTCTTTTGCACCCATGTCGAGTTCTCCCGGCCCTATTTCCAGATCGTCAGCGGCGACATCATCCAGACCCCGACCACCAGGATCCAGACCAGCGTCAGCGGCACGAAGACCTTCCAGCCCAGGCGCATGAGCTGGTCATAGCGATAGCGCGGGAAGGTGGCGCGAATCCAGAGGAAGAAGAACAGGATCGCGGCCATCTTCGCCGCCATCCAGTGGAATCCATCCGGAATGAAACCGACGGGAGACAGCCAGCCGCCGAGGAAGAAAATCGATGTCATCGCCGAGATCAGAATCATGTTGGCGTATTCGGCGAGGAAGAACATCGCGAAGGCCATGCCGGAATACTCGACCATGTGTCCGGCAACGATTTCCGATTCACCCTCGACCACGTCAAACGGCGCGCGGTTGGTTTCGGCGACGCCCGAGATCAGGTACACGCCGAACATCGGCAGCAGAGGCAACCAGTTCCAAGACAGGAATCCGAGGCCCATGCTCGCGCCGCGGCCCTTGTCCTGCGCCATCACGATGTCGCTCAGGTTGAGGCTGTTGGATACCATCAGTACGGTGATCAGGGCGAGGCCCATCGAGACTTCGTAGGAAATCATCTGGGCCGAAGCACGCATGGCACCGAAGAACGGGTACTTGGAATTCGACGCCCAGCCCGCGATGATGATGCCGTAGACGCCGATCGAACCAACCGCCAGCAGGTAGAGTACGCCCGCATCGACGTTGGCCAGCACCCAGCCGGACGAAAACGGGATAACCGCCCAGAGTGCAAGGGCGGGTGCGATGGCCATGACCGGACCGAGCACAAACAGTTTCTTGTCCGCGGCGGTCGGGAACAGGACTTCCTTGAAGAACAGCTTGAGGCCGTCAGCGATCGGCTGCAGCAGGCCCCAGGGGCCGACGCGATTGGGACCGATTCGAACCTGCATCCAGCCGATGACCTTGCGCTCCCAGAACGTAAGATAGGCCACGCACAGCAGCAACGGCGCCATGATCAGCACGATCTTGACGAGGGTCCATAGCAGCGGCCACACCGGCTTGATCAGGTTCCACAGCGGCGCCCAAAGGGACCCGAGGACCGAGGCGAGAAGGTTGAGGACGGTAGCTTCCATCACGCCTTCTCCACGCTCAGAACGGCGGACATCGGACCCAGTGCGACGGTGGCGGCATGCGCCGCGGCCACACGCACTACCCCATCGGGCAACCCGGCGTCGAGTTGGGCCACAAGGCTTGCGTTTGCCGTGCCGCCAGCGCCGACTTTCACGAGATCGCCCGCAGCGAGGCCAAGCCTGGACAACATCGCAGCATTCATGCGCGCGGAGGGCGCGGCGGAATCGGCCGCCCGCTGCAAAGCCGGAGCACGACGCACCAGGGCATCGGCAAAATGAATCGGTACGTCGGTTACGCGCTCGATGCCTGCAGCGCTCGCAGACAGGTTCAGGGCACCCAGCGAAAGTCCGTTGTCGAGGCCGGAGACGAACTCGGTCTGGCTGCCCAGCGCTTCGCTGCGCACATCCTCGCTGCTGTTGAACTCGAATCCGTTGAGGGCCAGCAGGTTGCCCAGCACGCGCAACACCTTCCATGCCGGACGGGCTTCGCCCAGCGGCTTGGCGGCAGCATAGAAGCTTTGCACGCGGCCTTCGGTATTGACGAACGTGCCCGAGGTTTCCGCAAAGGGAGCAATCGGTAGCAGGACGGCCGCGTAATCAAGCATGGCCTGCGACTTGAACGGCGTCAGGACCACGGTCACGGCAGATTTTTGCAGCGCAGCCAATGCCTGGGCGCCGTCGGCGCAATCGAGTTCGGGTTCGGCGCCGAGAACCACGTAGGCCTGGCGCGGATCCTTGATCATCGCCGCGGCATTGAGTCCGCTGGCACCGGGGACGGCCTTGGCCGCATAGCCGCCGACGCTGTTGGCGGCCTCGCCGAGGAAGCCGAATTTGCCGCCGAGCGCCTTGGCCAGTTGGCCGGCCAACGCCTGCAGGGTGGCCGCCTGTGGATGCTGCTGCGCGAAGTTGCCCAACAGGACGCCCGTATTACTGCCCGAAGCCAGGCTCTGGGCGATGGCTTGCGCTTCGGCCGAAACCGTGAGGGAGGAGAAGGCGGCGTCGACGCTCGCGCCCTTGATCGTGCAAACCGCCTTGACGACTTGGGCCAGCAAGGCGGGCAGTTGCGATGGCGCAGCGATTGCGCGCGCGGTCAGATTGATCAGCAGTTCGTCGTTCGCGCTGTGTACGATGCTGACCTGTGCGCCCTTCTTGGCGGACTGGCGCAAGCGTTGCGCAATCAGGGGATGGTCCTTGCGCAGGAAGGAACCGACCACCAGCACGCGATCGAGGCGGCTGATGTCGGCGATCTTCATGCCCAGCGAGGGGATGCCGGCACGCTTGCCGTCGGCTGAAAAATCGATCTGGCGCAAACGGAAATCGACGTTCTCGCTGCCAAGTCCGCGCACCAGCTTCTGCGCGAGGTACAGTTCTTCGACCGTCGAATGCGGGCTGAGCAGGCCACCGATTGCCGCCCCGCCATGAGTCTTGGCCACGTCGCGCAGCGCGTGCGCGGCGTAATCGAGGGCGACGTTCCAGTCGACCTCCTTCCATTCGCCGCCCTGCTTCACCATGGGTTTGGTCAGTCGGTCGGCGGAGCTCAGACCCTGGTAGGAGAAACGCTCCTTGTCCGACAGCCAACACTCGTTGATGTCATCGTTCTCCAGAGGCAACACGCGCAGCACCTTGTCGTGCTTGGTCTGCACGATCAGGTTGCTGCCCAGCGCGTCATGCGGACTCACCGACTTGCGCCGCGAGAGCTCCCAGGTACGGGCCGCAAAGCGGAAGGGCTTGGAGGTCAGCGCACCGACCGGGCAGAGGTCGATGATGTTGCCGGAGAGTTCGGTATCGACGGTCTTGCCTATGAACGGCATGACTTCGGCGCGCTCACCTCGATAGGACTGGCCGAGTTCCATGAATCCGGCGATCTCGGCCGTGAAACGGATGCAACGCGTGCAGTTGATGCAGCGGGTCATGTCGGTCGACACCAGCGGACCAAGGTCCTTGTCGGGGACGACGCGCTTCTCTTCTTCGTACTTCGATGCGGACTCACCGTAGCCCACGGCGAGATCCTGCAGCTGGCACTCGCCACCCTGATCGCAGATCGGGCAGTCGAGCGGATGGTTGATCAGGAGAAACTCCATCACCGCCTTCTGCGCCTTGACGGCCAGATCGGAATGGGTGAATACCTTCATGCCGTTGGCCACCGGCGTGGCGCAGGCCGGCATCGGCTTCGGCGCCTTCTCCACCTGTACCAGGCACATGCGGCAATTGGCCGCGATGGACAGCTTCTTGTGATAGCAGAAGTGCGGGATGTAGGTGCCCAGTTGATGGGCAGCCTCAATGATGGTGCTGCCCTCGGCGACCTGCAGCGTCTTGCCGTCGATTTCGATTTCGACCATTACGCTGCCCCTGCCTTGAAGAAGCCGCTACCCATCCGCTGCACTTCGGGATCGACCAGGCACTTCTTGTTCTCGATGTGGTACTCGAACTCGCTCTTGAAATGCTTGATGAAGCTGCGCACCGGGAAGGCGGCGGCATCGGCAAGCGCGCAAATGGTTTTGCCCATCATGTTGTCGGTGACACGATTCAGCAGGTCGAGATCCTCGGGACGCCCCTCGCCATGCTCGATGCGATGCACGACGCGGTAGAGCCAGCCGCTACCTTCGCGACAGGGCGTGCATTGGCCGCAGGACTCTTCGTAGTAGAAGTAGGACAGGCGCTCCAGCGCCTTGACCATGCAGACCGTTTCGTCCATGACGATGACCGCGCCGGAACCGAGCATCGAGCCGGCCTTGGCAATCGAGTCGTAGTCCATGGTGCAGTCCATGATGATCTCGCCGGGCAGCACCGGAGCGGACGAGCCGCCAGGAATCACCGCCTTCAGCTTGCGACCGCCGCGCATGCCGCCGGCCATCTCGAGCAGCTTCGAGAAGGGCGTGCCCATCGGCACTTCGAAGTTGCCCGGACGATTGACGTGCCCGGAAACGGAGAACAGCTTGGTGCCGCCGTTGTTCGGCTTGCCCAGGTTCAAATACGCCTCGCCGCCCATGCCAAGGATGAAAGGTATCGCGGCGAAGGTTTCGGTATTGTTGATGGTGGTCGGCTTGCCGTAGAGGCCGAAATTAGCCGGGAAGGGCGGCTTGAAACGCGGCTGCCCTTTCTTGCCTTCGATGGATTCGAGCAGGCCGGTTTCCTCGCCACAGATGTAGGCACCCCAACCGTGGTGCGCGAACAGGTCGAAGCTGAAACCGGAACCGAGGATGTTGTCGCCCAGGTAACCTGCCGCACGCGCCTGGTCGAGGGCTTCTTCGAAACGCTCGTAGGTCTCGAAGATTTCGCCGTGGATGTAGTTGTAGCCAGCCTTGGCGCCTACCGCGTAGCCGGCGATGATCATGCCTTCGATCACCGAATGCGGATCAAAGCGCATCAGGTCGCGGTCCTTGAAGGTACCGGGTTCGCCTTCGTCGGTATTGCAGACGACGTACTTCACCGGCGCCGCCTTGGGCATGAAGCTCCACTTCAGGCCGGTCGGAAAGCCTGCGCCGCCACGGCCGCGCAGTACGGATTTCTTGACCTCCGCGATCAGGTCGTCCTGGCTCATCTTGCTTTCGAGCACGCGGCGCAACTGTTTGTAGCCGCCGCGGGCTTCGTAGTCCTTGAGGCTCCAGCCGGCATCGCCCTTGGCCCAACCGGTGGTCAGCAGCGGATTGATGGTGTCGATCAGGGCCATCTTATTTGCACTCCGCCAGCAGCTTGTCGATCTGTTCGGGGAGCATGAAGCTGCACATGCGCTTGTTGTTCACCAGCATCACCGGCGCATCGCCGCAAGCGCCCATGCACTCGCCTTCCTTCAAGGTAACCATGCCGTCCGGCGTCGTTTCGTTGAAGTCAATGCCCAATTTCTGCTTGACGTAGTCGGCGGCATGGACGCCACCCGACAGTGCGCAGGGTAGGTTCGTGCAAACCGTTATCTTGTACTTGCCGACCGGATGCAGGTCGTACATGTTGTAGAAGCTCGCCACCTCGTAGGCCGCCATGGGCGCCATGCCGAGATAGGTGGCAACGGCGGCGATGGTTTCCTTGGGCAGCCAACCCTTTTCGTCCTGCGCGATGACCAGCGCCGCCATGACGGCCGACTGCTTCTGGTCGGCGGGATACTTGGCCACCTCCCGATCGATCTTTTTCAGGGACTCGGGGCTCAATTCGGGACTCAACATGGTGTTCGGCGTATTCATGCGGTCTATCTATCAACGTCGCCAAGAACCAGATCGATGGTGCCGATCACGGCGGTGGCATCGGCCAGCATGTGGCCACGGCACATTTCATCGGTTGCAGCCAGGTGGGGAATCCCCGCGGTATGCAGCTTGATTCGGTAGGGCTTGTTGGCGCCGTCGGACACCGCCCATACGCCCATCTCGCCCTTCGGATGCTCAATGGCCACATAGGCCTCGCCCGGCGGTACGTGCATGCCCTCCGAGAACAGCTTGAAATGGTGGATCAACTCCTCCATGCTGCCCTTCATCTTCTCCCGTGAGGGCGGTGCCACCTTGTGGTCGTCGCTGATGACGGGCCCCGGATTCTTGCGCAGCCAGTCGATGCACTGCTTGATGATGCGGTTGGCCTGGGCCATCTCTTCCATGCGCACCAGGTAGCGATCATAGGTATCGCCATTGACGCCCACCGGAATGTCGAAATCCATCCGGTCATACACTTCATAGGGCTGCTTCTTGCGCAAATCCCACTCGATGCCGGAACCACGCAGCATGGCGCCGCTGAAGCCGAGTTGCATGGCTCGCTCGGGGCTGACCACGCCGATGCCGACGGTACGCTGCTTCCAGATGCGGTTGTCCGTCAGCAGGGTGTGATACTCACTGAGATAGACCGGAAAACGATTCGTGAAATCCTCAAGGAAATCGAGCAGGGTGCCGTTGCGCGCCTCGTTCAATTCCTTCACCGTTTGCGCATTCTTGAAACGGTTTTCCTGGTACTTCGGCATCTGGTCGGGCAGATCGCGATAGACGCCACCCGGCCGGAAATAGGCCTGGTGCATGCGAATGCCACAGGTAGCCTCAAGGATGTCGAAGAGGTCCTCGCGCTCGCGGAAGGTATAGAGCACCATGGTCATGGCGCCGATGTCCAGCGCATGCGTTCCGATGTTCAGCAGATGGTTCTTGATTCGCGCGATTTCGTCGAACATGACGCGAATGTACTGTGCCCGAATCGGAATCTCGATGCCCAGCAGGCGCTCCACCGCCAGGCAGTAGGCGTGCTCGCTGGGAATCATCGACGTATAGTCGAGGCGATCCAGATAGGGCAACGTCTGCAACCAGGTGCGGGTTTCCGCCAGCTTCTCGGTGCCACGATGCAGCAGTCCGATGTGCGGATCGGCACGCACCACGACTTCACCGTCCAGTTCGAGCACCAGGCGCAGCACACCGTGCGCTGCCGGATGCTGGGGACCGAAATTGAGCGTGTAGTTCTTGATGTCAGCCACGGCCGCTGCCTTTTCCGTACGAGTCTTCGCGCACGATGCGCGGCGTCACTTCACGCGGTTCGATGGTCACCGGCTGGTAGATCACCCGCTTCTGTTCCGGGTCGTAGCGCATCTCGACATAACCCGAAATCGGGAAATCCTTGCGGAAGGGATGGCCAACAAAACCGTAGTCGGTGAGGATGCGGCGGAGATCGACGTGACCCTCGAAGTGGATGCCAAAAAGGTCAAACGCCTCGCGCTCGTACCAGTTGGCGCTGTTCCAGATGTCCATCACGGACGCCACGACGGGAAAACCATCGTCCGGCGCGAACACCTTGACGCGCAGGCGCCAGTTGTGGGTCAGCGAAAGCAGTTGGCTGACCGCCGCGAATCGTAGCCCCTGGTATCCGGTGTATTCCGAGTAATCGATACCGGAAAGATCCATCAGCTGCTCGAAACGGAAAGCAGGATCGTCACGCAGCTGCCGCATCACGTCGGCGTAGTTTTCCGATGGAACGACAACGGTCAACTCGCCCAGTGCCAGCAAGGGTTCGCCGATGCGATCGCCAAAGCTTTCCCTCAGCAGCCGGCCAAGACGTTCCAGTTTCTCGCTCATGGGTTCGGGTCAGCGGGCAATGGTGGTAGTGCGGCGGATCTTGCTCTGCAGCTGGATCAGGCCGTAAAGCAGCGCTTCGGCCGTCGGAGGGCAGCCAGGCACATAGACATCTACAGGGACGATGCGATCGACGCCGCGCACCACCGAATAGGAATAATGGTAGTAACCCCCGCCATTGGCGCAGGAACCCATGGACAACACCCAGCGCGGCTCCGCCATCTGGTCATAAACCTTGCGCAGCGCGGGCGCCATCTTGTTGGTCAGCGTACCGGCGACGATCATGACATCCGACTGACGCGGACTGGGACGGAACACGATGCCGAAACGATCGAGGTCATAGCGGGAGCAACCGGCATGGATCATTTCGATGGCACAGCAGGCCAACCCGAAAGTCATCGGCCACATCGAACCGGTGCGGGTCCAGTTGATGATCTTGTCCAGCGACGTGGTGACGAAGCCTTCCTGCAGAACGCCTTCGATGCTCATGCGAGGATGTCCTTAGTCTCTTTCATTCCCAGTCCAGCGCGCCCTTGGCCCAGGCGTAGATATAGCCAACCACCAGGATGCCGATAAACACGAACATTTCGACGAATCCGAACAGCTTTACCGATTCGGTATTGACGATTTCCTTGAAGATCGAGGCCCACGGAAACAGGAAGGCGATTTCCAAGTCGAACAAAATGAAGAGAATTGCGATCAGGTAGTAGCGCACGTCGAACTTCATGCGTGCATCTTCGAAGGGGGCGAATCCGCATTCGAATGCGGACAGCTTTTCGCTGTCGGGGCGATTTGGCGCGATCAACCAACCTAGGAGTATGGGTGCACAGCCGAAAGCCAGGCCAACCAGGATGAAGACTAGGACAGGAAAGTAGTTATCCAGCATTTTGGTGGCACGGCCACTTCTTCACAAGTTGTACATGACCGGCCAGGCTGCAAAAAAAAGCACAGAAGTACCGGAACTCGACCACCCTTTTACTACCCACTACCCGACAAAATACCTGGTGCCGACGGTGAGACTCGAACTCACACAGCTTTCGCCACTACCCCCTCAAGATAGCGTGTCTACCAATTTCACCACGTCGGCAATTGCGCTAAGCGCGAGCGGCGCAAATTATATAACAAGCCATTGAGCCGCTCATGCACCGCAACAAAAAAATCTATTCGTTTCGAGGCGCTGACGCCTACTTCGGAATTTCCTTAGCTTTCGAATCCGGCGCCGTCGATGTCGAATCGGGAGCAGCCGGCACAGCCTGCACGGGCGCCGAATCCATGACGCTACCCGATGCCCGCGGCGCCGAATTGGCGATATAGGAGAGTCCGAGGCTCGTCAAAAAGAAGACGGCCGCCAGAACCGCGGTCGCGCGCGAAAGAAAATTCGCCGAGCCGGTAGCCCCGAACAGGCTGCCCGACGCTCCGCTGCCGAAGGCCGCGCCCATGTCGGCGCCCTTCCCATGCTGCAAAAGCACCAGGCCGATGACGCTGACCCCGGCAATGATATGCACGGTCAGCAGCAGGGTATGCACTATGTCCATGAAAACCTCTTCAAATCAGTACTCAGGCGGCGGCCGCGCAAATCGCGAGGAAATCCGTCGCCACCAGGGATGCGCCGCCGATCAGCCCGCCATCGATATCGGGCCGGCCGAACAGTTCTGTCGCATTGCCGGCCTTGACGCTGCCGCCATAAAGAATCTGCATTCCGCCGGCGACACCTGCGTCTTCCCGCGCAAAGCGGCCGCGAATCAGGGCGTGAACCTCCTGCGCCTGATCGGGAGATGCGGTACGCCCGGTACCGATTGCCCAGACAGGTTCGTAGGCAACGATGGCCCGAGCAAAGTCGGCAATGCCACACTTGGCAAGGACGGCATCAATCTGGCGCGTCACGACGTCGGCGGTAATTCCGGCCTCGCGTTCCGCCAGCGACTCACCGACGCACAGAATCGGCACCAGCCCGCCTTTTTGCGCGGCGACGAACTTGGCCGCAACCACGGCATCGGTGTCGCCGAAGAAGGACCGGCGCTCGGAATGTCCAACGAGAACATAGCGACAGGCGAAATCGGCGAGCATCGCCGCGCTGACCTCGCCGGTCCATGCTCCCTGTGCATGCTCCGAAACGTCCTGGGCACCCCATGCGACGTGGCTGCCATCAAGCACCGCCTTAGCCTGCGCAAGATAAGGGTACGGCACGCACAGCGCCACATCCGCGCCGCCCTTGGCGCCGTCACGTACCGCGTGCAGCAACCCCAGATTGGCAGCGAGACTGCCATGCATTTTCCAGTTTCCGGCAACGAGTTTGGTACGCATCATGAAAGCCAGCATCCTTGGTAAGCCGGCCATTATAGCGGCAGGGCCGGCCAATTGCCAGACGGCAACCCGACATTGGCGGCGCACCCGGAAGCGGCATCGACGCGCCGGCAACATCACTCGTCCGGCTTGACACAAGTCAACAGAAACCCCGACAAAGCGCCGATACTGTCCGCCCAAGAACAACCAATACCGCCAAGGTGGGCACAATGAGAAGCATATCGACCGACGTCGTCATCATAGGTGCCGGAGGCGCTGGTTTGCGCGCTGCGATCGCGCTGGCGGAGACCGATCCCAAACTGCGCATTGCCCTGGTTTCAAAGGTCTACCCGATGCGCAGCCACACCTGTGCAGCCGAAGGGGGCGCCGCCGGGGTAATCAAGCCGGACGACAGTTTCGATCTCCATTTTGACGACACTGTCGGCGGCGGCGACTGGCTCTCCGATCAGGATTGCGTCGAATACTTCATCCACGAAGCCCCCAAGGAACTGCTGCAACTGGAGCACTGGGGTTGCCCCTGGAACCGCGAAGCCGATGGCTCTGTGGCGGTGCGACCCTTCGGCGGGATGAAGAAGAAGCGCACCTGGTTCGCCGCTGACAAGTCCGGCTTCCACATCCTGCATACCCTGTTCCAGACATCCCTGCAATTTCCCTCTATCACCCGCCATGACGAGTTCTATGCGCTCGACCTGTTGGTCGATGATGGCCGCTGCCAGGGCGTCACCGCACTCGAAATGCGCAGCGGCGAATTGTGTCAGTTCCATGCCAGGGCCGTGATCATCGCCGGTGGCGGTGCCGGCCGGATGTTCCCCTTCTCCACCAACGGCGCAATCAAGACCGGCGACGGCATGGCCATGGCCTACCGCGCCGGGGCGCCTCTGAAGGACATGGAGTTCGTCCAGTACCATCCGACCGGGCTGCCCAACACCGGCAGCCTGCTGACCGAGGCCTGCCGCGGCGAAGGCGGCATCCTGGTCAACAAGCACGGCCGCCGCTACCTGCAGGATTACGGCATGGGTCCGGAAACTCCAGTCGGCCAGCCGCAACTGAAGACCATGGAGCTGGGGCCACGCGACCGGGTCAGCCAGGCCTACTGGCATGAACTGCAGAAAGGCAACACGGTAACGACCCAATGGGGCGAATGCGTGCTGCTCGACATGCGCCACCTCGGCGAGAAGAAGATCAATGAACGCCTGCCGCTGGTGCGCGAACTGGCCGAGGCCTACCTCGGCGTCGATATCGTCAAGGATGCGGTGCCGATCCGTCCCGTGGTGCATTACATGATGGGCGGCATCTCGACCAATACAAAAGCCGCGACTCCCGTGCCCGGTCTCTTCGCGGCCGGCGAATGTGCCTGCGTCAGCCTCAACGGCGCCAATCGCCTCGGATCGAATTCACTGGTGGAACTGCTGGTGTTCGGCCGCCGTGCGGCGCTTTCGGCCATCGAGCACGTCCAAAGCGCACCAACACCGAACGCAGCGGCATTGAATGCCCGTGCCGAACAGACGCAATCGCGCATCGACGAACTCATGACCCGCAGCAACGGCACCGAGTCGATGTCCGGCCTGCGCAAGGAAATGATGGACACCATGGAAAAGAACGTCGGCATCTACCGCACCGAGGAAGGCCTGCAGGAGGGAGTGAACAAAATCCACGAATTGCGCCAGCGCTACCAGCGCGTGATCCTCACCGACAAGAGCAGCGTCTTCAACACCGACCTGTTCCAGGTGCTCGAGCTCGGCTCCATGCTCGACTGCGCGGAAGCCGTGACGGTCGGCGCGCTGGCCCGCAAGGAATCGCGCGGCGCCCACCAGCGACTGGATTACGTCGAGCGAGATGACAAGAACTTCCTGTGCCACACCATGGTTTATCGCCAGGGGCTGGACGTCCCCCGAGTCGATTACCTCGATGTGGTGATCACCAAATCGCCGCCCGG
>JBIKLV010000189.1:0-2674 GCA_044359585.1 Sulfuritalea sp.
TGCACCGAGTAGTCGAGCGCCGCGGAAAATCGATGCGGCGGGTAATAACCGTTGATGCGCGCGATGATGTTGCCCTTCTCGTCGAGCAGCAGCAGCGTCGGCGTGAACTGCACCTTGAGGAATTTAGCGAATTCCTTTTCGCTGCGTACTTTGCCGTCGAACCAGGTGACTTCGCGGTCGCCGAAAAGATTGAAGGCGATCGGCAGGAAATGTTTTGCCGTCTTGTCCACGATAGCCTTCTGCGTGAAACTGGTCTGCATCAGTTCCTTGCAGTAGGGGCAGCCCACCTGGCCGAAATACAGCAGCAGGCGCTTGCCCGACTTCGCCGCCTGGGCGGCATCGTCGGGGAGTTCGAGCAGCGTCTCGACAAATACCGGCGGCAGGATTTCCTCGCCGATCTGGGCGAAAGTCGGCGCTGGCGATACGGCGAAAAACAGCGCAACCAGCAGCCAGCGCATCTCAGTTCTCGACGATGACCAGATGCACTCGATACGGCCCATGTGCCCCGAGCACTATCGTTTGCTCGATGTCGCCGGTGCGTGACGGGCCGGAGATGAAATTCACGGCGCGCGGCAAGGTGCCGAGTTCCTTGCGCGCCAGATCCCAGGCATCTTCCATGTAGGGCAGGATGCGCGAAGCGCGGACCACCGCAATGTGCGTCTCCGGCAGCAGGCTGACCGTCGCCGGCGTATCGGGCGACGAGCAGACCATCAGCGTCCCGGTTTCGGCAACGGCGCAGAAGCAGCCGGTAATGCCGACCAGGTCGGCATCGCGCGCGCCGCGCGCCTCGACCGTGAGCCCCGCTGCCGCCCAGTCCAGATGTGCCAGCGCCGGCTGGGCGACTGCCGCTTTCGGCAGAGTCATGCTCGTCAGGTAGCGGGCCACCGCAGCAGGCACGGCGGATTCCTCGGCCACGATATCGACCGTACTCGATTGCAGTTCGGACTTCACCCGGAAACGTTCCAGCAGCGCCTTGGGGCTGGCGTCCATGGCCGGCTGCGGACCGCTGCCGCGGTTCGCAAGGGCCGCGTGCATGACTTCGCGGCCCGCGGCGGCATTGCTTGCGTTGCGCTGCAGGCCCGCGCGGACACGGCCCAGAATTTCTTCACGAGAACTCATATCGATTCCTAATCAGGTCAGACGCGGGGCGCCGTCCTGGCGCGCGAGGCATACAGTTCGCGGAAGGTCTTGCCCTGCGGCGCCGGGAAATCGCGTCCCAGCGTCCACTCCGGTGCGGTCGGCAGCACGCGGATGCGATTGGAGTCGCCGGCCAGCCACTTCAGGTAGCGCGCGCCGAAACTCGCGCCCAGCGCGTAGAGCCTCGGCTGCTGCGCCACCCAGGCCCACAGCCGCAAGCCGATGCGTTCGGTGAGCGGCCGCAGGCCGCGTTCGGTCTGCTTCTCGCGCAACTTGCGCAACAGGTCGGGCAGCGGGATTTTCACCGGGCAGACGATGCCGCACTGGTTGCACAGGGTGGCCGCGTGCGGCAAATCAATCGAGTTCTCGATGCCGGCATACAACGGCGTCAGCACCGAGCCCATCGGCCCCGGATAGACCCAGCCATAGGCATGGCCGCCGATGGTCTGATACACCGGGCAATGGTTCATGCAGGCGCCGCAGCGGATGCAACGCAGCATCGCGTGAAAATCGCCGCCCACCACGTCGGCGCGTCCGCTGTCGACCAGCACGAAATACAGATGCTCGGGGCCGTCGTGTTCCTCCGGCTTCTTCACCCCGGTCAGGATCGAGAAATAGTTCGAGATCGACTGCCCTGTGGCCGAGCGCGGCAGCAGGCGCATCAGCGTCGACAAATCTTCGAGGGTAGGGATCACCTTCTCGATGCCGGTGATGACCACATGCACCTTGGGCAGGGTGGTCACCATGCGGCCGTTGCCCTCATTGGTGACCAGCGCCACCGAGCCGGTTTCGGCCACCAGGAAATTGCCGCCCGACAGGCCCATCTCGGCCGAGAGGAAATGCCCACGCAATACCTCGCGGGCTTCGCGCGTCAATGCCGGGATTTCGGTCTTGCGCGGCGTGCCATGCACCTTGTGGAACAGGTCGGCGACGTCGTCGAGGCTCTTGTGCACCGCCGGCGCGATGATGTGGCTGGGCGGTTCGTTGTTGTCGACCTGCAGGATGTATTCACCGAGGTCGGTCTCCACCGGCTGGATGCCCGCGGCTTCCAGTGCCTGGTTGAGCCCGGCCTCCTCGGAAAGCATCGACTTCGACTTGGTGACCTTCTTCACGCCATGACTCTTGGCGATCTCGACCACGAGGCGGCAGACTTCCGCGCCGTCCTTGGCCCACAATACCTTCGCACCGGTATCCAGCGCCTTGCGCTCGAAGGCTTCGAGCCACAGGTCGAGGTTGTCGATCACCTTGTTGCGGATGGCCGCCGCCGCGTCGCGCGTGCCCTCGAAATCGTCGAGGTCCTTGATCGCCTCGGCGCGCTTGGTCACGAACTTGCCCTTGGCATTTTTCAGGTTGCCTTGCAGGACCACATCCGCCAGCTTGGCGCTGGCGTTGGCCTTGAAGTGCATGGACTTGATTTCCACGGTTCAGACCCTCCCGGCCAGCACTTCGGCGACATGCAACACCTGCGTCGTCTCGTCGCCCATGCGCCGCAGCTTGCCTTCGATGTTCAACAGGCAGCCGAGGTCGCCGCCGACCA
>JBIKLV010000038.1:0-33561 GCA_044359585.1 Sulfuritalea sp.
TGCGACGGGTGAGCCGCTTATCCAGCGCGACGACGACAAGGAGGAGACGGTGAGGAAGCGTCTTGCGATCTATCACAGCCAGACCCAGCCGCTGATCGAGTATTACTCCAAGTGGTCCGGCTCGGGTGCCACGGGTGCGCCGAAACACTGCAAGGTGTCGGGGGTCGGTTCGCTTGACTCAATCCGAAGTGCCGTGTTCGCTGCACTCTCCTGATCGTTCCCGAAGAATCAATCCCATTGCGGAGGTGCCCATGACCAGCCATATCCGACGCATCGCAGTATGCACAGGCGGCGGTGACGCGCCCGGGCTCAATGCCGTCATTCGCGCCGCCGCGATTGCCGCCGCAAATCGGGGCTGGGAATGCTACGGCATCCACGATGGCTTCAATGGCATCCTGTTTCCGGAACGCTATCCTGATGGTGGAGTGGTGCGCCTCACGCGGGACAAGGTCCGCGGCATAGCTCACCTGGGCGGGACCATCCTCGGCACCACCAACAAGGGCAATCCGTTGCATTTTCCAATGAAGATGCCGGACGGGACGATGCGCGATACGGATCGCACAAATGAGATCCTGGAGTTTTTCGCCCGCAAGGAAATCGATGCGCTGATTTCAATCGGTGGCGACGGTTCCCTCACCATCGCCAATGCCTTGCACCAGAAGGGCTTGCGGGTGGTGGGCGTGCCCAAGACCATTGACAATGACCTGGACAAGACCTTCACCACCTTCGGCTTCGATTCGGCCGTTGCGTTTGCCACCGAATGCCTCGACCGTTTGCACAGCACCGCCGAAAGCCATCAGCGGGTGATGGTGGTCGAGGTCATGGGCCGCTATGCCGGATGGATTGCCCTGCATGCCGGCATTTCGGGCGGAGCACACTCCATACTGATTCCCGAAATTCCATTCGATGTGGACAAGGTGGCGGCCAAGATCCACGCGCGAGATGGCGAGGGGCGCATGTATTCGCTGGTGGTGGTCGCCGAAGGCGCCGAGCCCATCCACGGACACCGGGAAATCCTGGCGCCCGCGGAGATCGGACACGCCGAACGCCTGGGCGGGGTTGGCGAACGCGTCGCCAAGGTCCTCGCGGACCGCAGCGGCAAGGATGTTCGCGTCGTGGTCCTCGGCCATTTGTTGCGTGGTGGCAGCCCGACGTCGTTCGACCGGCTTGCCGCCATGCGTTTCGGCAGTGCCGCGGTTCGGGCCCTGGACGAGGGGCGGTCCGGCATCATGGTTGCGCTCGGATTTCCCAACGTGCACTACGTTGCGCTGGAGGAGGTCGCCGGACGCATGAAGGCCGTGCCAGCCGACAGCGACACCCTGCAGACCGGTCGCGATCTCGGCATCTGTTTCGGCGACTGAGGCAAAGCGCGTCCGGTCCTCCCCGCGGCGCGTCCGGGCGCCGGCCTAGCTCCCCGGATTCAATATCTTGTCAACCTTGTTCAGTCGCAGGCGATAGGCATCCGGCATTCCGGAGCCCAGCAATGGGCGCAGGTAGAGCCGGAACGCATCGGTGATGTCGGTGCCGTTGGCCGCGATGAACTCGTCTTCCATGATCCGCGTTTTTCCGGCCACACTGTCGAGTGGAACCAGCTGGTAGTCGACCGAGTAGAAGCCGGTGCGCTTGATCGCGACCGATCCGTCCCGGTCACCCCACATCGCATACTGCACGGCCTTTTCGCCGACTTCACGCGCTTCGCGCTGATCGACATCGGAAACGCACCCCATGAAGGAGCGTTGCAGGTAGCCGAAGGTATCGCCCCGCACGCGCTTGATGCCGAGTTTGCTCCTGATCTCCTCGCACAACAGGTCGGCGAGCGCTCCGGTACCGGAAAGCTGGATGTTGCCGTGGGCATCGCGCTCTACATTGCTGGTCAGGCGCGAGATGATGGGTGCGCCGCTTTCGTCGTGGATGCCTTCCGACGCGGCGATCACGCAGCGACCAAATTTGTCGTAAGTGGTCTTGACGTCGGTCAGGAATTTTTCGACGCTGAATTTCCTTTCCGGAAGGTAGATCAGGTGGGGGCCGTCGTCAGGGAATTTTTTGCCGAGCGCGGAAGCGGCGGTGAGAAAGCCCGCATGGCGTCCCATCACCACGGCCAGATAGACGCCCGGCAGTGCCGCATTGTCGAGGTTGGCACCCATGAAGGCCTGGGCCACGAAGCGCGCAGCGGAGGGAAAGCCAGGCGTGTGATCGTTGCCGACCAGGTCATTGTCGATGGTTTTCGGGATATGGATGGAGCGCAAGGCATAGTCGGCCCGGCGGGCTTCCTCGCTTACGATGCGGACCGTATCGGACGAATCGTTGCCACCGATGTAGAAGAAATAGCCGATGCCGTGTGCCCTGAGGACCTTGAATATTTCCTGGCAGTATTTCAGGTCAGGCTTGTCGCGGGTCGAACCGAGCGCGGATGCCGGCGTGCAGGCGACCATTTCTATGTTGTGGCTGGTTTCCTGCGTAAGGTCCAGGAATTCCTCGCCGATGATCCCGGACACGCCATGGTAGGCGCCATAGACCCGTTCGACGTTGCGGAACTTGCGGGCTTCGAGGACAACCCCGGCCATCGATTGATTGATGACGGCCGTGGGGCCGCCTCCCTGCGCGACCAATACTTTTCCCTGCGGCATGATCTGGAGTCCTTTCGCTTGTGTGCCGTGAATCATCCGATGCGTATCCACCGACGGTTTGATTTCCACTATAGCCGGCTATGGCCTCGCCGAACATCCATGCGGCAGATTTCTGCATCAGGAGAATTTGGCTCGATGGGGATCCCATTCCGGTTCCATTGTGCATTGATGCTCCGGGGCATCCAAGTCTCCGGAACCCTTGGCGCGACAGGGTAGCCCATTAGGTTTGAATCATAAAAGTTCATGAAACATCGGCTCCTCGCCGGAAATCACGTGATAAAATTATTGGCTGAGTTCATCAATCTAATAAGGGGGGGTTATGACAGCAGGACTGATTTTTGCGTTGGTCTGCGCGGTGGCGGCAATTGCCTACGGCTGGATCATGAGCCAGTGGATTCTGGCGCAACCGGCGGGTAATGACCGCATGAAGGAAATTGCAGCGGCCATTCAGGAAGGGGCGCAAGCCTACCTCAACCGCCAATACACGACGATCGGAATCGTCGGCGCGGTACTCGCCGTGCTGATCCTGATATTCCTCGGCGCAAAGACCGCGATCGGTTTCGTGATTGGTGCCGTATTGTCCGGCGCTGCCGGCTACATCGGCATGAACGTATCGGTTCGCGCCAACGTGCGCACGGCGCAGGCGGCAACCGTCGGCCTCAACGAAGCGCTGAACGTGGCCTTCAAGGGTGGCGCGATCACCGGCATGCTGGTGGTTGGCCTCGGCCTGCTGGGCGTTGCCGGTTACTACGCCGTGCTGAAGTTCATGGGCGGCCCGAACATCAAGCTGGAAGACATCATCCATCCGCTGGTCGGCCTCGGCTTCGGTTCCTCCCTGATCTCGATCTTCGCCCGACTCGGCGGCGGCATCTTCACCAAGGGCGCCGACGTCGGCGCCGACCTGGTGGGCAAGGTGGAAGCCGGCATTCCCGAGGATGATCCGCGCAACCCCGCGGTGATCGCCGACAACGTCGGCGACAATGTCGGCGACTGCGCCGGCATGGCGGCCGACCTGTTCGAAACCTATGCGGTGACGACGGTGGCCACCATGCTGCTGGGCGTGCTGCTGCTGAAGGCGAATCCGGCCTTTGCCGAACAGGCAGTCATTTATCCGCTGGCCCTGGGCGGCTTTGCGATCATCGCCTCGATCATCGGCGTGATGTTCGTCAAGGCACGTGACGGCGGCAAGATCATGAACGCGTTGTATCGTGGCCTGGCGGTTGCCGGCGCGCTGGCGCTGGTCGCCTTCTACCCGATGACGAACTTCCTGATCGATGACCACCTGCTCGACAGCGTGATGAACATCAACGGCGGTTCGCATATGCGCCTCTACGGTGCGGCTGTGGTCGGTCTGGTGCTGACTGGCCTGATGGTGTACATCACCGAGTACTACACCGGCACGGAATTTAAGCCAGTGCAGCATGTGGCGGAAGCGTCGACCACGGGTCACGGCACCAACATCATCGCCGGTCTCGGCGTGTCGATGAAGGCCACCGCATGGCCGGTGCTTTCCGTTTGTGCCGCGATCTGGGCCTCGTATGCGATGGGCGGCCTGTACGGCATCGCCATCGCTGCCACCTCCATGTTGTCCATGTCCGGCATCGTCGTCGCACTTGACGCCTACGGCCCGATCACCGACAACGCCGGCGGCATTGCCGAAATGTCGGAACTGCCGCCTTCCGTGCGCGCCATCACCGATCCGCTCGACGCCGTGGGCAATACGACCAAGGCGGTCACCAAGGGCTATGCCATCGGATCCGCCGGCCTCGCCGCACTTGTGCTGTTCGCCGACTTCACGCATGGCCTGGAAGCGCTCAAGCCCGGCGTCAAGTTCGCTTTCGACCTGTCTGATCCGGCCGTCATCATCGGCCTCTTCGTCGGCGGCATGGTGCCTTACCTGTTCGCCGCGATGGGCATGGAAGCGGTGGGTCGCGCTGCCGGCTCAGTGGTGGTCGAAGTGCGCCGTCAGTTCAAGGAAATCAAGGGCATCATGGAAGGCACGGCCAAGCCGGAATACGGCACCTGCGTCGACATGCTGACCAAGGCGGCCATCAAGGAAATGATGATCCCGTCGCTGCTGCCGGTGCTGGTTCCGGTCGTGGTCGCCGTCGTCATGAACTTCCTGATGCCTCCGCTGAACGGCGTCGGCGCTGGCGTTCGCGCTCTGGGCGGCGTGCTGATGGGCACCATTGTCACCGGCCTGTTCGTCGCCATTTCGATGACCACCGGCGGGGGTTGCTGGGACAACGCCAAGAAGTACATTGAAGACGGCCACTTCGGCGGCAAGGGTTCCGAAGCACACAAGGCCGCCGTTACCGGCGACACCGTGGGCGATCCGTACAAGGATACGGCCGGCCCGGCGGTCAACCCGCTGATCAAGATCATCAACATCGTGGCACTGCTGATCCTGCCGCTGGTGGTGTGATCCGCAGCACGTTCGATCAAGCGGGCAGCCTGCGGGCTGCCCGTTTTTCTTGGCGCACTTCCTTGTGCTACAGGTTGGGCATCCTTCTCACTGCGATTTTTCTCGCCACGCCCGCATGGCCGCAAGCTGTGCAGCCCGAAGGGCCCAGCGGCTATGCACAGCAACCGCCCGCCGTCGGCGGGAAGTTCATGGCGGTTACGGCGAGCGCCCATGCCACCGAGGCTGCGGTGGAAATCCTGCGTCTTGGTGGCAATGCGCTTGACGCGGCGATCGCCGCTCAGTGGGTCCTGAATCTGGTCGAACCGCAATCTTCCGGCATCGGCGGCGGCGGGTTCCTGCTGCACTGGGACGCGGTGAAAAAGCGGGTGTCGGCCTGGGATGGACGCGAAACGGCTCCCCGTGCCGCCAGCGCCGACTTTGCCCGCCGCGCCGATGGAAGCATGGATGGCTACACCGAATTGCTTGCGACTGGCAAGGCAGTCGGGGTTCCCGGTCTGGTCGCGATGCTCGACGCGGCCCATCGGGAACACGGCAAATTGCGCTGGGAGAGGCTGTTCCGTCCCGCGATTCGGCTGGCGGAAAACTGCTTCTCGGTCTCGCCGCGCCTGCACCTGTTGTTGCGCGACGATCCATTGCTGCGCCGCGATCCCGCCGCACGAGCAATTTATTTCAGGGAAAGCGGCGAGCCGCTTCAAGTTGGCGACACCCTGTGCAATATCGAACTCGCCGCAACGCTGCGACGAATCGCGACAGGTGGGGCCGACGCCTTGCAACGAGGGCCGGCCGCGGAGCGAATGGTTGCGGTGGTCGCTGATCGCGGCGGGGCGCTGCGGGCGGAGGACCTTCTTGACTACCGGCCAAAAAGGCGCCAGCCGGTATGTGGTCCCTATCGCCAGTGGCGCGTCTGCGGCATGCCGCCCCCGTCGTCGGGCGGTATCGGGGTTCTGCAGATACTCGGCATTCTTGACCACGGTGGCAGGCTCTCCGCCGGGCCCGCAACGGCTGATGCGGCTCACTACTTCGCCGAGGCCGGTCGACTGGCGTACGCGGATCGTGCGCGCTACCTTGCCGACCCGGATTACATCGAGGTTCCGCAGCGGGCCTTGGTCGATTCACGCTACCTGCAGCAACGCTCACGTCTTCTGGATTCACGCCGCACCATGGGAATCGCCAGCCCCGGGGTTCTGCCGACCAATCGCGCGCAAGCGGATGACGACGCGCCCGAACTTCCCTCGACGACACACCTGTCGATAGTCGACCAGGCCGGCAACGCCGTGGCGCTCACGAGTTCGATCGAAAGCGCATTCGGCAGCCGGATCCAGGTCGATGGTTACTTGCTGAACAACCAGTTGACTGACTTTTCCCTCACCGCCGAGCGCGACGGAAGGCAGGTCGCCAATCGCCTTGAACCAGGCAAACGCCCTCTTTCGTCGATGGCGCCCACATTCATCTTCGATACCGCAGGGCAGTTGCATGCCGTACTTGGTTCACCGGGCGGCAGTCGCATCATCAACTATGTGGCGCGTACCATTGTTTCGGTCCTGGACGGTGGCCTCGATCCGGCAAGCGCCATTGCCATGCCGCACGTCGGCAATCGCAACGGTGCGACCGAGATCGAGCGAGGTCGTTTTCCGGAGGTCGTGGCGCAGGAGTTGGAACGGCGCGGCCACGAATTGCAGCGCGGCAACATGACCAGCGGCCTCAACCTGATCGTGCGCCACGAAAACGGCTGGGTCGGCGCGGCAGACCCGCGCCGTGAAGGAAGTGCGGGCGGCGACTGATCAGGCGCTGCGCAGACGGAAGTCGCGCAGACGGAATCCGAGCAGCCACAGTGTGGCGAAATAGCCCGCGATTCCGCCCAGGACCAGACCCGATAGCTGAGTCATGCGCTGGCGGCCGCTCATTGCCAGCCAGGCCGAATCGTCGCTGCAACCGAACCACAGGATGGCGCCAAGTGCCCCAAGTGCAATCAGAAGTTTGAGGCTGAAGGCGCTCCAGCCAGGTCGAGGCCGGTAGACGCCACGCCGACGCAAGCCGCGCCAGAGCATTGCGGCATTGAAGCAGGAGGCGAGGCCGATCGACAGCGCCAGGCCAGCATGCTTGAGCCATCCGATGAATGCGATGTTCATCAACTGGGTCAGGGCCAGGGTGACGAGTGCGATCTTTACCGGCGTGCGTATATCCTGGCGGGCATAGAACCCGGGTGCCAGTACCTTGACCAGGATAAGCCCGGTCAAGCCGATCGAATAGGCGACCAGCGCCTCGCGCGTTCGCAGCACGTCGGAGGCGGCAAATGCGCCGTACTGGAACAAGGTTGACAGCAGCGGCACCGCGAGCAGGGCCAGTGCCAGTGATGCCGGCAGCGTCAACAGCAGGGTCAGACGCAGGCCCCAGTCGAGCAAGGCCGAAAAATCGTCCGGCCGGTCACTGGCGTGAGTTTTGGCCAGGCTGGGCAGGAGGATGGTGCCGAGCGCGGCGCCGAGCAACCCGGCCGGGAATTCCATCAGCCGGTCGGCGTAGTAGAGCCACGAGACGCTGCCGCTTTCGAGGAAGGAGGCGAATACCGTGTTGATCAGCAGGCTGATCTGGGCCACCGAGACACCCAGCACGGCAGGTGCCATCAGTTTGAGGACTCGCTGCACGCCTGCGTCGCGCCAGGCCAGATCGAAGCGCGGCAGCATGCCGATCTTCGCCAGCGCCGGAAGCTGTATCGCCAGTTGCAGTCCACCCCCGATGAAGACGGCCCAGGCCAGTGCCATGACCGGCGGATCGAACCACGGCGCCGCGAATAACGCCATGCCGATGAAGGACAGGTTGAGCAGGACCGGCGTGAAGGCCGGAAGGGCGAAGCGGCTCCAGGTATTGAGGATTCCGGCAGCGAGGGCTACCAGGGACATGAAAAGAATATAGGGAAAGGTGATCCGGGTTAGTTCCACCGTCAGTTGGAACTTGTCTGCATCGGCGGCAAAGCCCGGTGCCGTGACCGCGATCAGCAGGGGCGCGGCGGCCGTGCCGAGTGCGGTGACGGCCACCAGGATGAGGGAAAGCACGCTGGCGACCCGATCTACGAGCGTCTTGGTTTCGGCTTCCCCACGCCGATTGCGGTACTCCGCGAGCACCGGCACGAATGCCTGGGAGAACGCGCCCTCGGCGAACAGGCGGCGCAGCAGGTTGGGCAGGCGAAAGGCGACAAAGAATGCATCAGTCACCATGCCGGCGCCGAAGATGCGCGCAATCACGAAATCGCGAACGAAGCCGAGGATGCGCGAGAGCAGGGTCATCCCGCTGACGGTGGCCAGGGCGCGCAATAGATTCATGTCAGGTATGGTAGACGGGATGGTCTAGTCAGAAGCGGCTTGCAATGGGCGGAAGACCCCCTTATAATTGCTCGCTTTCCCAAAGCTCTACCGGATATAAGACATGGCCAATACCGTTCAAGCCCGCAAGCGTGCCCGTCAGGCAACCGAGCAGCGCGCTCACAACATGAGTCTGCGTTCCACGTTGCGCACCGCCATCAAGAAAGTGCGCAAGGCGATCGACGCAGGCGACAAGGCCGCCGCACAGGCAGTTTTCAAGGAATCCCAGCCGGTGATCGATTCGATCGCAGACAAGAACATTGTTCACAAGAACCTGGCTGCGCGCCAGAAGAGCCGGCTGTCGGCTGCCATCAAGGCACTCTGAGCAGCGCTTCGTATCAGATCAAAAAGGCTGCCCGATCGGGCAGCCTTTTTTTATTTTGTTTGCGGATTTCGGGCGGAAATCATAGTGCAGAGCTCTTTATCATATCCGTGAATTATTTCTCCTTTTAAATTAACTAAATAGGTTGAATTTGAGGAAAGGGCTGCATATAATCCGGAAACTACATTGAAGTGAAAGGGGTTTCATGCAATCCCATCAGTTCATTAAATATGCGTTTCGAATCCGGACCAAGCTCGGCGTGGTTGTGGACAACCTCATGATCCATGGTCGCGACGAGCACGAGGCTCAGCGCAAGCTGCGGCAGGTGTATCACGACTGCCAGATCATCGAATGCATTTGCCACCACGGCAGCGTCAGGGTTCCGGTGGCAAGTTTCGAGGAAGTTGCGAACCTCATCGTTCGTTGAGTTCGCGCAGGGCGATACTTCAGCCCTGCTGCCGTTGCAGCCGGGTTTCTTAGAGAAACCGCGCCGTCCGTAATTCTTCCATTAGTTCAAGGTAATCCGCGGCACCCCGACTGTTCGGGTTGTGCGCAAAAATATCGCGATTCAGCGCCGGCGCTTCGGCGATCGCGACGTTCTCCGAGATCACCGTTTCGCAAAGCTCAACGCCGAATTGCTGGCTCAGTCGATCCTGTATCTCGAAGCTCATCTTGCGGCGTCGATCGAAACGCGTCAGCACGTAACGACGCTCGATACGCCGCTTGATGACGGGTTCCAGTGCCTTCAGGGTATGTTCGATCTGCAGCGCACCGCGCAAGGAGAGGTAGTCCGAGGACACCGGGACCAGAATTCGGTCGGAAGCGAATATCGCATTGAGCGAAAGAACGCCGAGAAACGGGCAGCAATCGATGATGGCGGTGTTTTCGCCACCGGCGGCTTCGAGCGCCTGCAAACCGGAATTCAGCCGATTCAGGATCGCCGGGCCCTTGCCGAAGATCGAGTCGACCTTGATCAGTTCGGCATGGGCTGGAATCAATCGTCCGATGCCCTCCCACTCGATCGCCAGATCCTCGAGCGGTCGATTGTCCTGATACAGCGCGAACACGCTGTGGTGGGCTTCGCCCAGAACCTTGCCGTGGATTGCCGTCAGGTGTGCCTGCGGATCGAGATCGACCAGCAATGTCGGCACGGATTCCCGCCCCAGGGCGCCGGCGAGATTGAGCGCGGTGGTGGTCTTGCCCACCCCGCCTTTCTGGTTGAAAACCGCCATCCGCACCGCCGGCTCCTTCACATTTCCGCTCTGTACAGAGCCAGATTTTTCACTTAGTATAGAGGCGTTTTCAAGCACGGCGGCCGCGTTGCTCTTCGGCCGCCGTATGTTTTTAGTTACGGCCGCTGCGCTTAACGCCGATGATGCCAGCGTTAGCCTTCACTGAAACTTTGTTTTCTGCGCGGGGCTATTGGCGGAGTTCTTTCATGCCGCATCTGATGAATACCTACGGGCGATTGCCGGTCGCCTTTACCCACGGCGAAGGCTGCCGACTGTTCGACGAGAACGGCAAAACCTACCTCGATGCACTTGCGGGCATTGCCGTCAACACGCTCGGCCACAACCACCCGCGGTTGGTGAAGGCGCTTGAAGCGCAGGTCGCGCGCCTGATCCATGCCTCCAACCTGTATCGGATCAGCGAAGCAGAGGCGGCCTCCGATCGCCTTGCCGCACTGTCCAGCATGGACGAGGTGTTCTTCTGCAACTCGGGCTGCGAGGCCAACGAGGCGGCGATCAAGCTCGCGCGCATGTTCGGCCACCAGCGCGGCATCGAGCAACCGGCCATCGTCGTGATGGAACATGCCTTCCATGGCCGCACCCTGGCGACGCTTTCCGCCACCGGCAACCGCAAGGTGCAGGCGGGTTTCGAGCCGCTGGTTTCGGGCTTCGTGCGCGTTCCCTTCGATGACCTGGCGGCGATCGAACAACTGGCCGAGCGCAATCCGAACATCGTTGCAGTCCTCTTCGAGCCGATTCAGGGCGAGGGCGGCATCAACCTCGCGCACCGCGATTTCATGCGTTCCTTGCGGCAGATATGCGACCGCAAGAACTGGCTGTTCATGGTCGACGAAGTTCAATGCGGGATCGGCCGCACCGGAGCCTGGTTTGCCCACCAGCACGCCGGCATCGTGCCCGACGTGATGACGCTGGCGAAGGGGCTCGGTTCCGGCGTTCCGATCGGTGCCTGCCTGACCGCCGGGCGGGCCGCCGGCGTGTTCAAGCCGGGCAACCACGGCTCGACTTTTGGCGGCAATCCGCTGGCTTGCGTCGCCGCGCTGACCACGATCGACGTCATCGAATCCGACGGCCTCATGGCGCGAGCGGCGAGCCTCGGCGAGTCCATCCGTGGCGGCTTGCGTCAGGCGCTGGCCGGTGTCGCCGGCGTGGTCGATATTCGCGGCGACGGCCTGATGATCGGCATCGAACTCGATCGCCCCTGCGGCGATCTGGTCAAGCAGGCGCTGGCTGCCGGCCTGCTGATCAACGTCACCGCCGACAAGGTGGTGCGATTGCTGCCACCGCTGGTGATGAGCGATGCCGAGGCCACCGAACTGGTCACCCTGCTGGGACGCCTGATCAAAGACTTCCTCGAAGCCTGATCATGGCCACGCCGCGGCATTTCCTCCAGCTCAAGGATCTCACGCGCGAGGAACTCGACTACGTCTTCGAGCGTACGCGCGCCATCAAGGCTCGCTTCAAGGCCTACCAGCGCCATTGGCCGCTGCAGGATCGCACGCTGGTGATGATCTTCGAGAAGGCCAGCACCCGCACTCGCCTGTCATTCGAGGCCGGGATGCACCAGCTCGGCGGCTCGGCGATTTACCTCAACACGCGCGATTCCCAGCTTGGCCGCGGCGAACCGGTGGAGGATGCCGCCGAGGTGATCTCGCGCATGAGCGACATCGTCATGATCCGCACCTACGAGCAGGAGATCATCGACCGCTTCGCCAGCCACTCCCGGGTGCCGGTGATCAACGGCCTGACCAACGAGTACCATCCCTGCCAGATCCTCGCCGACATCTTCACCTTCATCGAGCATCGCGGCGCGATCCAGGGCCGCACCGTAGCTTGGATCGGCGACTCCAACAATGTCTGCAACACCTGGCTGCAGGCCGCCGAGGTGTTCGACTTCAAGGTGCGCGTATCGACGCCGCCCGGATACGAGGTCGAGGCCGAGCGCGCCGGGCTGCACGGCACCGACCATTTCGAGCAGTTCGCCGATCCGATGGAAGCGGCGCGCGGCGCCGATCTGGTGACCACCGACGTATGGACCTCGATGGGCTTCGAGGCCGAGAACGAAGAGCGGCTGCGCGATTTCGCCGACTGGCAGGTCGATGCCGAGATGATGCGTGCCGCGCGCCCCGACGCCCTGTTCATGCACTGCCTGCCCGCGCATCGCGGCGAGGAGGTCGCGGCCGAGGTGATTGACGGGCCGCACAGCGTGGTTTGGGACGAAGCCGAAAATCGACTCCACACCCAGAAGGCTCTAATGGAGTTCCTGCTCCTTGGGCGAGTCGCGGACTGACGAGCGTGATCGTGGAGGCGATTTCGTCGAAGGCTAACGAGAGCGTAGCGAACGTTAAGGCGCGCAGTGCCGGCCGCAGACAAAACCGGCTGCACACGCAGAAGGCATTAATGGAATTCCTGCTCCTGGGCAGAGTGAACGACTGAGGGAAGAGTTATGAAAGCGGCAAAGAAATCTGGCAGCAAGGAAAGCAACAAGGTCGTCCTCGCCTATTCGGGCGGACTCGACACCTCGGTGATTCTGAAGTGGTTGCAGGACACCTACAACTGCGAAGTGGTGACCTTCACCGCGGACCTGGGGCAGGGCGAAGAGCTCGAGCCGGCACGCGCCAAGGCGCTGCAGATGGGGATCAAGCCGAAGAACGTCTTCATCGACGACTTGCGCGAAGAGTTCGTGCGCGACTTCGTCTTCCCCATGTTTCGTTGCAACACCGTCTATGAAGGCGAATACCTGCTCGGCACTTCGATCGCGCGGCCGCTGATCGCCAAGCGACTGGTCGAGATCGCCAAGAAGACCGGCGCCAATTCAATTTCCCACGGAGCGACGGGCAAAGGCAACGACCAGGTTCGCTTCGAACTCGGCGCCTATGCCCTGATGCCCAATGTCAAGGTCATCGCCCCTTGGCGCGAATGGGACCTGCTCTCGCGCGAAAAGCTGATGGCCTATGCCGAGAAGAACGGCATCCCGGTCGAGATGAAGCACAAGAAGGGCGGTTCGCCCTATTCGATGGATGCCAACCTGCTGCACATCTCCTATGAAGGCCGCCACCTTGAAGACCCGGCCGCCGAGGCGGAGGAGTCCATGTGGCGCTGGACCGTGTCGCCCGAAAAGGCGCCGGACCAGGCCGAGTACCTCGACATCGAATTCAAGCTGGGTGACCCGGTCGCTCTCAACGGCAAGAAGATGAAGCCCCATGTCCTGCTCGCGGCACTCAACCAGATCGGCGGCAAGCATGGCATCGGGCGGCTGGACCTTGTCGAGAACCGCTACGTCGGCATGAAGTCGCGCGGTTGCTACGAAACCCCCGGTGGCAGCATCCTGCTCAAGGCCCATCGCGCGATCGAATCGGTCTGCCTCGACCGCGAGGTCGCCCACCTCAAGGACGACCTGATGCCGCGCTATGCCAGCCTGATTTACAACGGCTACTGGTGGAGTCCCGAGCGCCGCGCCCTGCAAACGCTCATCGACCACACCCAGCAGACCGTGAACGGCTGGGTCCGGCTCAAGCTCTACAAGGGCAACGTGATCGTGTGCGGCCGCGATTCGAAGACCGATTCGCTGTTCGATCCGACCATCGCCACCTTCGAAGACGATGCCGGCGCCTACAACCAGAAGGACGCCCACGGCTTCATCCGGCTCAATGCATTGCGCATGCGCATCGCCGCCAACCGGGCGGAAGGCCGCGCCGGCAAGAAGAAGGGGTGACCGGGCAACGGATGAACGGGGCAGGCAGCGATGCTGGGCTTTTCCGAGGAGCAACTGGCCGAGTTCGGCATGACGTTCGGCATCGGGGCCTTCATGCTCTACATGCTGTTCATCATCGGCGAGCTGGCCTGGAAGTCCAAGGCGGGCAAGCTCGGCACCTTCATTCTGTTCTTCGTTCTTTCCTTCGGCATGCTCGGCTTCGTCGCCAAGTTCATCATTCAGAAACTCTGGGGAATCTAGATGTCCGCTATGAAAAATGAGTTCGACAACGTTTCGGTGGTCAAGAAGGCCAACGTCTATTTCGACGGCAAGTGCGTCAGCCACACGGTGCAGTTCGCCGACGGCACGAAGAAGAGCGTCGGCGTCATCCTGCCGGCCACGCTGACCTTCAACACCGGCGTGCCCGAGATCATGGAGACAGTCGCCGGGTCCTGCCGCTATCGCCTCAAGGGCGAAGACTGGAAGACCTGCACCGCCGGCGCGTCGTTCAAGGTGCCGGGCAATTCCGCGTTCGACATCGAAGTGACGGGCGAGCCCTACCACTACGTTTGCCACTTCGACTGAGCACGGAGACGCCATGCCTTCTTTCGACATCACCTCCGAAGCCGATATCGTCGCGCTTAAGAACGCCGTCGATGTCGCCGGACGCCACATCGGCAACCGCTACGACTTCAAGGGCACCTCGGCGCGGGCCGAGCTGAACGAGAAGGAAAAGCTCATTACGCTTCACGGCGATTCCGAATTCCAGCTCAGCCAGATCAAGGACATCCTGTTTCCCGAAATGGAAAAGAAGGAACGTGAGAGCACCAAGCGTCTCGATCATGGCCCGGTGCAGTCGGTCGGCGGCAACAAGTCCAAGCAGGTGCTGACCATCAAGGTCGGCATCGAGCAGGAATTGGCCAAGCAGATCGTCAAGATGATCAAGGACAGCAAGATCAAGGTGCAGGCCAGCATCCAGGGCGACGCCGTACGCGTCACCGGTGCCAAGCGCGACCTGCTGCAGGAAGCCATCGCGCTGGTGAAGAAGTCGGTGACCGACTTCCCGCTGCAGTACGGCAATTTCCGCGACTGAGCAGCGCGCCTGAGGTAGTATGCTTGGGCGCCGATGTCATGGCGCCGAGGCGATACGAAGGGCGACGCCGCCCGAATCCATTCGCCTCCGAAGGCAGCCAACAATAACGGAGGAGACATGATGAATGCACGTACCCTGCTCGTCGCAATTTCTGCGACGACCCTCACCCTGTCCGTCGCGGCGCAGGACAAGCCCGTTGAACTCAAGTTCGCGCACTGGTTGCCGGCGCAGCATGCACTGGCCAAGACAGGCTTCGAGCCTTGGGCCAAATCGGTCGAGGCGGCATCCAAGGGCTCGATCAAGGTTGCCGTTTTTCCCGCCCAGCAACTGGGCAAGGCACCCGACCACTACGACATGGCGCGCGACGGCATTGCCGACATGACCTGGGTCAATCCGGGTTACCAGGCAGGACGCTTCCCGATGTTCGCCGCCGGCGAACTGCCATTCCTGGTGCGTACGCCGGGCGGCGGTTCGGCGGCACTTGATTCCTGGTACCGGCGCTACGTCGACAAGGAGATGAAGGACGTCAAGTTCTGCTTTGCCCACCTGCACGTCGGCACCCTGCATTCGAAGAAACCGATCACCGAGCCGAGCCAGATCAAGGGCATGAAGATTCGCCCGGCCAATGGCACCGTCGCGCAAACGATGACGCTGCTTGGCGCCACCAATGTCCAGGTGTCCGCGCCGGAATCGCGCGATGCGCTGGAAAAAGGCGTTGCCGATGCCATTACCTTCCCCTGGAACTCGATCATCTCCTTCGGCATCGACAAGGTGGTCAAGTATCACGCCGACATGCGGCTGTACCAGGCGGTATTCGTCTGGGTCATGAACAAGGGCTGGTACGACAAGCTCGCTGCCGGGCAGAAGAAGGTGATCGACGACCACTGCAACAACGAATGGGCCGGCAAGGTCGGCGGCGCCTGGGGCGACGAGGAGGATTCGGGCCAGGGCAAGTTGGAGAAGTCCGCAGGACACACCATCGTCAAGCTGACCGATGCCCAGATGGGCGCCTGGCGCAAGGCCGTCGAACCGGTCTATGGCCAGTGGGTGGAAACGGCAACCAAGGCCGGTTACCCGGGCGCTCCTGCGTTAGAGGACCTGCGCAAGGAACTCAAGTCGCGCAACGCGCTGTATTGATCCCGCAGGCGGGCAGGGCGGGGCTACGCCCTGCCCGCGTCCGCCGGAGCCACGCGCGTGAAACGCCTGCTTGCCGCCGCCGAGAACACCGCCGCGATTTCCCTGCTGCTGGTCGCCCTGCTGACTGCCTGCAACGTCGCCATGCGCGACCTGCTGGGCATGCAGATCCCCGACTGGTTCGACCTGTCCAAGCAGTTCCAGGCGATAGCCCTGTTCTGGGGCATCGCCGTGGCTACCCATCGCGGCAGCCACATCTGCGTCGATGTCGTCTGGGAGCACCTTGGACCGGCGGGAAAGCGCCGGCTGGATTTTCTGGCCACGGCCATCGTCACGCTGTGCTTTGCGCCACTGGCCTGGATGGTGTGGGTCAAGGTTGCGGGTACCGGATCCCAGACCACCAGCGACCTGCGCCTGCCGCTGATTCCCTTCTACGCCCTGGCCGCCGCCGGTGCCACCGCCGCCTTCCTGCTGGCGGTGAAGCGGACCTGGGACCTGCGCAGCGACGCCGCGGCCAAGGCGGCAGGCGAGACGGAGACCGGTTATGGATCGTGACCTGGTCGCCCTGACCGGCTTCGTCGGCATGTTCGTGCTGATGGCCCTGCGCGTGCCGATCGGCATCGCGATGGCGATCTCCGGCGTTGCCGGCTTCGCGCTGCTCTCCGGTGGCATGCCGGCGCTCAACCTGCTGGCCAACGTTCCGCTGTCGGTGCTGACCGATTACAACCTCAGCGTGATCCCGATGTTCATCCTGATGGGCGCCTTCGCCACCTATGCCGGCATGAGCCGCGAACTGTTTCGCGCCGGTACGGCCTGGCTGGGGCACCGCCGCGGCGGACTGGCGCTGGCCTCGATCGCTGCCTGCGGTGGCTTTGCCGCGATCAACGGGTCCTCGGTCGCCACGGCGGCGACCATGACGCAGATTGCGCTCCCGGAAATGCGCAAGGCGGGCTACGACGCCGGCTTTTCCGCCGGCCTGATTGCCGCCGGCGGTACCCTGGGCATCATGATTCCGCCCTCGGTGATCTTCGTGCTCTACGGCATCATGACGGAAACCGACATCACCAAGCTGTTTTTTGCCGGCGTGTTTCCCGGCCTGATGGCCATGGCGTTCTATGCCGGCGTAGTCGCCTTCAAGGGTTGGCGCAATCCGGAGTCGATGCCATGCGGTCCGGTACATAGCTGGCGCGAGCGCTTCCAGTCGCTGGAAAACCTGTGGGCGGTGCTGCTGCTGTTCATGTTCGTGCTCGGCGGCATGTATGCCGGCTGGTTCACCGTGACCGAGGGTGCCGGCGCCGGGGCCATCAGCACATTGCTGCTCGGCGTCGCGCGCGGCCACCTCGGCTGGCAGAAGATCAAGGCGGCATTGATCGACGCGTTGCGGGTGTCGTCGGCCATCATGATGATCGTCGTCGGCGCCTACCTGTTCGGCTACTTCCTGACCATCACCCAGTTCACCCAGAAGGCGGTTGACTGGCTGGTGCACCTGCCGATCGGCGCCTACGGCGTGCTGGCCCTGGTGATGGTCGGCTACCTCATCCTCGGTGCCGTGATGGATGAACTGGCGATGATCCTGCTCACCGTGCCCATCGTTTTCCCGGCGATGATGCAGCTCGGCTTCGATCCGGTGTGGTTCGGCGTGATCGTGGTAATGGCCGTCACTTTCGGCATGATCTGTCCGCCGGTCGGCATGAACGTCTTCGTCATCAGTTCGATCGCGCGCGACATCGGACTGAACCGAATATACGCGGGCACCATGCCCTTCATCGGTGTCGACCTGGTGCGCCTGGTGATCCTCTGCGCCTTCCCGTCGATTTCGCTCTGGCTGCCGGGGCGGATGGGCTGACATGGATCTCCCCGCGCCGCGCCTGACGCTGCTTTACCGTGCCGAGATCGAGATCGGCGCGCCGCTGCTGCTGGGGGAGACCCCTGCCGGAGAGCGGCGCATCATTCCCATCACCGGCGGAAGTTTTCGCGGCGCACGCCTCTCGGGACGCATTCTCCCCGGCGGCGCCGACTGGCAGGTGGTGCGGCAGTCCGCCGCGGACGAGATCGAGATGCGCGTCGAGGCCCGCTTCACCATGGAAACCGTGGACGGCGCGCTGATCTACCTGACCAACAGCGGCATTCGCCGCGCGTCTCCCGATCAGGTGAAGCGGATGATGTCCGGCGAGCCGGTCGATCCCGCCACCTACTACTTCCGCATGACGCCGCGCTTCGAGACCGGCGCTGCCGCCTATGCCTGGCTCAATGGCATCGTCGCCGTGGCCAGCGGCATGCGCACCCCAGATCGGGTCATTTACGACGTCTACGCGGTCGATTGACCGTAGCGCCGGCGCCGACTTTTCAGTTTTTCAGGTCGAGGGTCCAGCGGGTATAGAGCCGGTCGGCGACGACGCGCATCGCCGCGATGCGCGCGTTCATGTCGGCCTGCATCTGTTCGGGTGTCTGCACCGACGCCGACGCGGGGACGCCTTCCGCCGCCCAGTGATGGCACCAGCTCTCGATCATGGTCGACGTCATTTCGACATGGCATTGCATGCCCAGGTGCGGGCCGCGCAGGAAGGCCTGGTTGGCGCAGTGCGCGCTTTGCAGCAGGCGCGTCGCACCCGGCGGGATGCTGAAAGTCTCGCCGTGCCAGTGGAAGGCCTCGAAGCCGGCGGCATCGCCCAGCCAGTCCGCGGCGGCGCCGGTCGCCGCGACGCGCCCCCAGCCGATTTCCTTGACCGGATTGGGCGTCACCGTGCCGCCGAAGGCCTTGGCCATGAGTTGTCCGCCGAGGCAGTGGCCGATCACCGGGATGCCTTGCCGGTCGGCTTCGCGAATCAGTTCCAGGACCGGTTCGATCCAGGGCAGGTCGTCGTTTGCGCTCATCGGTCCGCCCATGAAGCACAGGCCGGAAAATCCCTCGGGAGTCGGCGGTGGCGCTACGGCCTCGTCGAGCTTGAACAGCGTCCAGGGCAGGGATTGGCTGTCGAGGAATGTGGCAAAATAGCCGGGTCCCTCGCCGGGGCTATGACGGAAGATTGCGATCGGTTTCATGCCGGAGTCTCTAGTTAGCGCGGGCCCGAATTCTAGCGGAGGCCTGCTTTCCCTGATGCGTCGTCGATTCCGCGAAGGCCCTGTCGCGCCTCCGGTCTGCGAATCCTCGTTCAGCGAGGGCAAGGAGCTGATTCGCGCCGCCGTGCTGGTGCCGGTGATCATGCGCGAGACCGGCCCCACCATGCTCCTGACCCAGCGCACCGCGCACCTGCGCGACCATGGCGGACAGGTAAGCTTTCCCGGCGGGCGCTGCGAAGCCGTCGATGCCTCGCCCGAGGCCACCGCCCTGCGCGAAGCCGAGGAGGAAGTCGGGCTGGTCGCCAGCCAGGTTGAGATCCTCGGCCGTCTGCCGGAATACCGCACCGGCACCGGGTTCGTCATCACTCCCGTGGTCGGCCTGGTAACGCCGCCGCTGAACCTCAAGCTTGACGATTTCGAAGTCGCCGAGGTGTTCGAGCCGCCGCTCGATTTCCTCCTCGATACCGCCAACCACCAGCGCCAAAGCATCGAGGTACGCGGCACCCGCCACGAATACTGGGCCATGCCCTGGCAGGGCTACTTCATCTGGGGCGCCACCGCGGGCATGTTGGTGACCTTGCAGCGCATGCTCTTTCCCGCGACCGAGCAATGAGCCTGGTTTCCATCGTCATCGCGCTGGTCCTCGAACAGTTGCACGCGTTGCCGGTCGATCGTGCCTTGCGCCGGCCGCAGGCCGCGCTGGCCGGCTTCCTCGAAGACAAGTTCAACGATGGTGGCCACAGCCATGGTGCGATCGCGTGGGGGCTCGGCGTCGCGCTGCCGGCTGCATTGCTGGCGTTGCTGCATGGCCTGCTGCTGTATTTCCAGCCACTGCTGGCCTTCGTGCTGGGCATCGGCGTGCTTTACCTGACGATGGGCTTTCGCCAGTTCAGCCATTTCTTCACCAACATCCATCTCGCGTTGCGCCGTGGCGACATCGACGAGGCGCGCCGCGTGCTCGCCCAGTGGCGCGGCATTGGCGGTGACCGCCTGAGCAGCAGCGACGTTGCGCGCCTGGCGATCGAGCAGTCGCTGCTGGCCTCGCATCGGCACGTGTTCGCGCCGCTGCTCTGGTTCGCCGTGTTCGGCCCCGGCGGGGCCTTGTTCTATCGGCTGGCGCATGGGCTGGATGAACTCTGGGGCGGGCGCAGCGAAGCGGAGTTCGGCGAGTTCGGCGCATTTTCCCGCCAGGCGTTTGCCCTCATCGACTGGCTGCCGGTGCGCGTCACGGCGGCTTCCTTTGCCGTGGTCGGCGATTTCGAGGATGCCGTGCATTGCTGGCGCACGCAGGCTGTAAGGTGGCCCGAAGCTGGCTCCGGTATACTCCTTGCCAGTGGCGCCGGCGCGCTCGGGGTTAGGCTGGGCATGCCGGTGCACGAAGCGTTTCCCGATTCTGGCGAAGCTGCCGATCGCCCGGAACTGGGCTTGGGTGAAGATGCCGATCCCGATTTCATGCAGAGCACGATAGGCCTGGTCTGGCGCAGTCTGGTGCTAGGGCTGGCTGTGCTGACCCTGGTCTGGATTTCCAGTTGGGTCGGCGGTTGATTTTTCCGTGGTGGATTCCGTTCCCGGCGCGGCCGGGGGCATAACAAAAGGAGCTTTTTGATGGCTGACAAGAGAGAAGTCGTTGTACTGAGCGCGGCGCGTTCCGCGGTGGGCACCTTCGGCGGTGCGCTGTCCGGCATGGAGCCGGCCGACCTGGGCGGCCTGGTGATCAAGGAGGCCATCGCCCGTTCCGGCGTCGACCCCAAGGCCATCACCTTCGCCACGGTCGGCAACGTCATTCCGACCGAAGCCCGCTACGCCTACGTCGCGCGCAATGCCACGATCCAGGGCGGCATGACCATGGAATCGGTCACCTTCGCCGTCAATCGCCTGTGCGGTTCGGCCCAGCAGGCCATCGTCAGCTCGGCCCAGGCCATCCTGCTCGGCGACGCGGATTTCGCCATCGGCGGCGGCGTCGAAGTCATGTCGCGCGGCGCCTACCTGTCCCCCGCGATGCGTTCCGGCGCGCGCATGGGCGACACCAAGATGCTCGATTCCATGGTCTGCGCCCTGACCGACCCGTTCGGCGTCGGTCATATGGGCATCACCGCCGAGAACCTGGCCAAAAAGCACGGCTTCACGCGTGAGCAGCAGGACGAGTTCGCCTGCGAATCGCAGCGCCGCGCCGCCGCTGCCGTCGCCGCCGGCTACTTCAAGGAACAGATCGTCCCGATCACGCTCAAGTCCCGCAAGGGCGACGTCGTGTTCGACACCGACGAGCACATCAAGGCCAGCACCACCATGGAAACCCTGGGCAAGATGAAGCCCGCCTTCGACAAGGCCGGCACCGTCACCGCCGGCAATGCGTCGGGCATCAACGACGGCGCCGGCTTCCTGGTGCTGGCCGACGCCGCCAAGGCCGCCGCCGGCGGCCACAAGGCGATGGCCCGCCTGGTTGCCTACGGCATCGGCGGCGTGCCGAACGACGTCATGGGCGAAGGCCCGATCCCGTCGACCCGCATCGCGCTGGCCAAGGCCGGCCTGAAGCTTGATGACATCGGCGTGGTCGAATCCAACGAAGCCTTCGCCGCGCAGTCGCTGTCCGTGGCCAAGGTGCTCGGCCTCGACCCGAAGAAGACCAACCCGAACGGAGGCGCCATCGCCATCGGCCACCCGATCGGGGCGTCCGGCGCGGTGATCATCACCAAGGCCCTCTACGAAGCCAAGCGCGTCGGCAGCAAGTACTGCCTTGCCACCATGTGCATCGGCGGCGGCCAGGGAATCACCACGATCTGGGAAATGCTGTAAGCCGGATCGGTATTTCGCTCCATCAAAAGCCCGGCTTCGGCCGGGCTTTTTTGTTTCTGCGGCGCATGCGGTTGCTGCGACTCGGCGCAAATCGCCGTGTCGCGAACGCCGACTTTTTGCAGTTCCTTGCCAGCGTTCAGAACCCCGCCATGCGCGCCAGCGCCTTCTGTTCCTTTAGATCGGGCAGGGGGCCGAGGCCCGCCGCCATGTTGTCTTCCAGGTGGTCGAGGCGGGTACTGGCCGGGATCGTGCAGGCTACCGCTGGGTGCGTCAGCACCCAGCGCAGGAACAGTTGCGCCCAGGAGCGGCAGCCGTGGTCGGCGGCGGCGGCGGGCAAGGGCTTGCCCCTGACCGCGTCGAACAGCGCGCCTTCGGCGAAAGGCCGGTTGGCGATCACCGCCACGCCGCGTTCCGCCGCCAGCGGCAGCAGGCGCCGCGCCGAATCGGGTTCCGCCAGCGAATAGTTGATCTGCAGGAAGTCCAGCGCCTCGCTGCGCAGCACCTGTTCGACCTCCGCGTACGCGCCGCTGTGGTAGTGGCTGATGCCGATGTAGCGGATGCGGCCGGCGGCCTTCCACTCGCGCAGCAGCGGCAGGTGCAACTGCCAGTCGACCAGGTTGTGGATCTGCATCAGTTCGATGCGTGGCGCGCGCAGTCGGCGCATCGATTCCTCCATCTGCGCGACGCCGGCCTGGCGTCCCTGCGTCCACACCTTGGTGGCGAGGAACAGTCGCGGGCGCAGGCCGCGTTCGGCAGCCAGGTCGCCCAGCACCGCTTCCGCGCTGCCGTACATCGGGCTGCTGTCCACCACCGTCCCGCCCAACTCGGCGAAGCGGTCCAGCAGGCGGCCGAGTCCGGCGCGCGCCGTGCTGTCGGCGCCGACATCGAAGCTGCGCCAGGTGCCCAGTCCGACCACCGGCAGCGGCCGGCGGTCGCCCGGCAAGGTACGAGTGGCGAGGGGCGCGGCGGCGGCGGGCGGTGGCATCACTGCCATGAGCGGCAGGACGAGGGCGCTGCCGAGGAAGTTGCGGCGGGCGGACACGGGATCTCCGGCATCGACTTCGATCACGGGCGCGGCGCGCCCTCCTTGTTCTGCTGAAAGGCGCAGCCTACTGCAGCGGGCGGCTTCCCGGCAAGGCGCAGGGCGTCCCCGGTCGATCGCATACAATCCTGCAAACCTATCGGAGGATCAATCATGGCGGCTTCGCGTTTGCCGGTGTTGCTGGTGCTGCTTTTCGGGTTCGCAGTCCACGGCGTCAGTCGCGCGGGATTCGACGAAGCCCTCAAGGCCTACCAGGCAAAGGACTTTCCCCTTGCCCTGGGCGAGGCGCGCAAGGCTGCCGATGCCGGCGAACCGCGCGGCAGCATGATCCTCGGCGTGATGTTCCAGAACGGGCAGGGCGTCACCGTTGATCACGCGCAGGCCGTGAAGCATTTCGAGAAGGCGGCGCAGGGCGGCGTGGTCAACGCCAACGCGCGCCTGGCCCAGGCCCATGCCCGCGGCCAGGGCGTGGCCAAGGACCGTGACAAGGCGCTGGCCCTGGCTCGCCGCGCGGCGCAGCAGGGTGATGCGGAAGGTGCCTTCCTGGTGTCGGTGATCCTGACCGGCGAATTCCTCGGCTACCTCGATGCCAACGGCAAGCCGGACCGGCAGCGTTACATGAAGCTCGCCGGCCGCCCGCTGGCCGAGCGCGCGATGGATACCGAAGCCCGTGACGCACTTTACTGGTCGGCCGACAAGTCCTTCCCGCCCGCCATGATGACGTTGGCAATGAGCATGGGCGGATCGATCGGCGACGGCAACCGCCAGCGCTTGCAGGCCCTGATGGCCAAGCTGCCCAACGTCACCTATCCGGCGCTGCTCAACTACCAGAAGATCGCCAGCTACATGGACACCCTGGGCCAGAGCAATGCCAGCCCGCAGGCCTTCGTCGACGCGCAGGCGCCGCAGATGCTGGCCGCGGCGATGCAGGCCTGTGGCCTGCGCGACGGCAAGGACGCGGCCAAGCTGCCGCCGCCGCGCTTGGTATCGACCAAGGTCAGCAAACCGCTCGGCGACGCCGTCTACCTGCCCAGCCGCATTCCCGGCTACGAGCGCGCCTACCTGGTCTCCGGCAACTGGGAGGAAGCTTGGACCTATACCGCCTGCGACAAGCCGGCGCAGGTCACCGTCCGGTTTACCGCCGACGGTCTCGGCGGCACGCAGTTCACGACGACCCCGAACGCCAAGCCGAATTGAGCGGGGTGGTCGCGTCCTGATGGCCGGGCGGGCTGGATTCCGGCTTTCTTTCATTGTGGCCGGCGGACAAGCCCGTTCGATTGACTTGCCCGGGGCCGCCGGGGATACTTTGTGCCACTAGGCCGCGATGACGAATGCGAGCGACCCGAACCCATTGCCGAAAGGTCGAGCCCCATGGACACCAACAAGAAACCGATATCCGAACTGATGACGCGCACCGTGTGCGAAGTGGCCACTGACTTCAGCGCCGAGCGGATCCTCGAAGTCATGCATCGCAAGTCCGTCAGCTCGGTACTGGTGGTCGAGGACCGCCTCACCCTGGGCATCGTCACCGAGCGCGACGTCGTGCGCAACCTCAACCGCAGCGGCGGCCTCAAGGGCCTGGGCTGCGCCGACCTGATGCAGACGCCGGTGGTGACCGTCGAGCAGACCGAGAACTGTATGGACGTCTACCACCTGATGGGCAGCCGCCGCATCCGCCACATCGCGGTGACCGACGCCGAAGGACTGCTGGTCGGCGTCGTCAGCGAAGGCGACATCCTGCGCGACTTCGGCGTCGAGTACTACATGCGCTTCAAGACCGTCGGCGACGCGATGACCGCCGACGCCGGCCTGCTGCCGGAAACCGCCACGGTGGCCGAGGTCGTTGCCCTGATGGATAGTGGCCGCTACAGCTGCGTGTTCGCCGTCGATGCCGCGCGGCGGCCGCTGGGCGTGCTCACCGAACGCGACATCGTGCGCCTGTGCCACCTCCACCCGCATCCCGAAGGCCTGGTACTGGGCGCCGTCATGAGCCACCCGGTCATCTCCGCGGGCCGTCCGGACCTGCTGCACGATGCCGTGCAGGCCATGGACCAGGCGCACATCCGGCGCCTGGCGGTGGTCGATGGCGAGGGAACGGTATGCGGCATGCTGACCCATCACGAGGTTGTCGCCGGCCTCGAAGGGAAGTACGTCAGCTACCTCAAGGACATGCTCCGGCGCCACGAAGAAGCGCTGGAAGGCCGCCAGACCGCGTCCGATGAAAAGGCACTGCTGGAAAACATCCTGCGTTCCGCCACCGGCACCGCAGTGATCGCCACCGACCTCGCCTGCCGCATCGTCTATTTCAATCCCGCCGTTTCGGCGATTCCCCGCCTGCTGCCTTTCGCCGCGCACGGCAGCGACCTGCGCGAGGTACTGGTCGGCATGGGTTGGGCCGATAGTGGCGCGGTGCTCAAACCCGATGTCCTGCGCAACGGCAAGCTGCACAGCCAGGCGTTGGCCTGGAACGCCGGCGCCGAACGCTACCGCGCCGAACTGCAGGTGTCGCTGCTGATCGACGAAGGCAACCAGGCCCAGGGTTATCTCTTGCTGGTGCGCTGAGCGAGTCGGCGTGGCGCAAGAGTCGGCGCTGGCGGCACGGCGAAATCAGGAATAGGGCGCTCGTCCTGGCCGGCGCAGACGCGAAGGCCTTGCCTGTTGCCGGCACCTCGCCCCGTTGTGCTTCAGCCGGCCGCCGCCACGCCCTGCCTGACCTCGGCGCCCAAACGATCGAGGTTCTGCTCGTTGGCCGGCGCGACGATGTGGCGGATGGCATCGGCCACTGCGGCGTCGGCAAACACCTGCTGCCAATGCACCCGCGTGCCGCCCGGCACGGGCTCCAGCGCAATGGTCAGCGTGAAATGCGGCAGGCAGGTGTGGCGGATCACGACCCGGCGTTCGGCCTTTATCTCGTCGAAGACCGACTCGTTCGGAAAAACCCTGCCGTCCGGGCCCACCATGTCGAACACCCATCTGCCGCCCGGCCGGAAATCGAACACCTCGAAGCGATTGGAAAGGCCGTCCGGCCCCCACCATTTCGCCAGGCGGGCAGGGTCCCCGATCGCGGCAAACACCGCCGCGGGCGTGGCATCCAGGTTGCGTGTGCTGGTGAATGTGCTCATTGCGTGCTCCGTGCAATTCGAAGCGGGCCTGCCATCGGAATCGCCGCCAATGACGGATGCCTGCGGAAGGCGCCGGAACCCGGCGCTAGGCCTTGGGTCGGTGCAGCGCGCAGAGCTTGTTGCCGTCAGGATCCCGAACATAGGCCAGATACATCGCGCCGAGGTTGCCTTCGCGCAGACCCGGGGCGTCCTCGATAGACGTTCCTCCGTGCGCGACTGCCGTGTCGTGGAATAGGCGCACCTGCTCGGGTGAATCGCACTTGAATCCTGTGGTACCGCCGTTGGCGAAGCTTGCCGGCTCACCATTGATAGGCTCGCTGACGCAGAAGGTCGAGCCGTCATGCCGATAAAACAGCCGGGCATGTCCGGTCTTCGCCTGGTTGCGCAGCGGCTCTCCCGCTCCCAGTACGCCGAGCACGGCGTCATAGAAGCGCTTCGAACGCTCGATGTCATTCGTTCCGACCATGATGTGACTGAACATAGTGTGTCTCCCAGGTTGTTGCTACGAAGCTTGTTTCTACCATGCGCCCGACAGGGGCCGGGGCCACATGATGCCCGAAGCCGAAGTGACCGGTGCCGCTCGGCTGTATGGAATGCAACGGACCGGCGTCGGGCTGGATCGGATTGCGTTTCTGTCTTCCAGAAGTCGGCGCCCCACAGGGACTTCTTTCGGTCGCTGGCGGCACGGCGAATCCCGAGCGGCGGCGGCCATTGTGGCCGCCGCGCAGGTTCGGCTCAGCCTCCGGCCGCTTCCTTCTCCTGCAGCGCGCGCCACATCACCTTGCCGGTTGCTGACTTGGGCAGGGACTCGACGAACTCGACGAGGCGCGGCGATTTGTAGGCGGCCATGTTGGCGTGGGCCCAGTCGATGATGTCCTGCTCGCTGACCTTGCCACGCTGGGCTTCCTTGATCACCACGATGGCCTTGACGGTCTCGCCGCGATGCGGGTCTTTCGCGCCGATCACGCAGGCTTCCTGGATCGCCGGGTGCTGGTACATCAGGGCTTCCACCTCGGCCGGCCAGACCTTGTAGCCCGAGGCGTTGATCATGCGTTTGAGGCGGTCGACCATGAAGAAGTAGCCGTCCTCGTTGACGTAGGCCAGGTCGCCGGTGCGGAACCAGCTTTTGCCATCGAGTTCGACGAAGGCGTTGCGCGTGGCCTCCGAGTTGTTCCAGTAGCCCTTGAACACCTGCGGTCCGCGCGTGAGGATTTCGCCGACCTCGTTGGGCGGCAGTTCGGCGAAGCTGTTCGGATCCACCACCATGGATTCGACGTCGAAGATCGGGATGCCGAGGCACTGCTTCCTGGCGCGGTCGGGCGGGTTGATGTGCGAGGGGGCGATGGTCTCCGACAGCCCGTAGCCTTCGACGTAGGTGATGCCCATGTCGAGCAGCTTCTGCGCGATGGCCTCGGGCATGGCCGCGCCGCCGCCGCTCATGCGCGTGATCGAGCCGAGGTCGTAGTTGGTGAGGTTCGGGTTCATCAGGAAGTCGATGATCATGGTCGGGATCGCGGTCCACGAGGTGACGCCGTAGCGTGCGATGCACTGCGCGGCGGCTTCACGGTCCCAGCGCGGCAGCAGCACCACGGTGGCGCCCGATTGCAGCGGGCCGCTCATGCTGCCCTGCATCCCAGTGACATGGAAGAAGGGCAGCACCGCGAGGTACACCGCGTCCTGCTGGATGCCGAACCACTGGTAGCCGGCCATCAGCGTGTGCATCACCGTGCGGTGGGTGTGCATGCAGCCCTTGGGGTGGCCGGTGGTGCCCGAGGTGTAGGGCATCACGCAGAGGTCGTCGGGGCCGACCGTGATCGGGTCGGGGCGGGCGTTCGCCGCCAGCATGTCGTTCCAGGGCATGACGCCGGGCTCGGCCAGCGCCTGGCGCGGCGCCTTGACGAAATCCGGCACCTTCATGTCGGTCGGCGCCTTGAGGTAGTCCGAGTAGGTGGCGACCAGAATCTGCTGCAGGCCCTGGTCATCGCCGTTGCCCAGCAGCGGGCGCATCTGCGGGAAGATGTCCTGCGCCACGATGGCCACCGTGGCGCCGGCGTCCTTGACGTAGTGGCGCAACTCGGTCGTCATGTTCATCGGGTTCACCGGCACCACCACGGCGTTGGCGCGCAGGATGCCGTAGTAGGCCAGCACGAACTGCGGGCTGTTCTGCATGTAGAGCAGCACGCGGTCACCCTTCTTCACGCCCTGCGCTTGCAGCCAGCCGGCGATGCGCTCGGCCTCGTCCTTGAACTCGGCGTAGCTGATCTGGGTGTCGTAGAAGATCAGGAAAGGCTTGGCCGGATAGCGCCGCGCCGAGACCTCGACGTTGTAGAACAGGTCGGTCTCGGGAATCGTCATGTGGCGCGGCAGGCCCTTGGGCCAGTGGGCGAAATGGCGGTCGGACATGGGTCTGGTTTCTCCTCGTGTTCTCTTCCTGGCTTGAACCACCGGGTTCGGAGCCCCGTCAATTTGCGCGCTCAGCGCGCCAATCAGTAACCCCCCGCGAGGGGGGAAGGGGGGCGGGCAAGATAATGGCCTTTCGCGTGTTCGATCCTCTGCGGCCTGCTCTCGGTATCCTCAGCGTTAAAGGTATCGCCCCAGTTCCTGTTTTGCGATGGCATTGCGATGCACTTCGTCCGGGCCATCGGCGAAGCGCAGCGTGCGCGCCTGGGCGTAGGCGGCGGCCAGCGGGAAGTCGTCGGAGACGCCGGCGCCGCCGTGGGCCTGCATGGCCCAGTCGATCACCTGCAGCGCCATGTTGGGCGCGGCGACCTTGATCATGGCGATTTCCTGCTTGGCCACCTTGTTGCCGGCGGTGTCCATCTTCCACGCGGCGTTGAGCGTCAGGAAGCGGGCCTGGTCGATCATGATGCGTGCTTCCGCGATGCGCTCGCGCGTCACGCCCTGGTCGGCGATCGGCTTGTGGAAGGCGACGCGCTTGATGGCGCGGCGGCACATCAGTTCCAGCGCGCGCTCGGCGAGGCCGATCAGGCGCATGCAGTGGTGGATGCGTCCCGGGCCCAGCCGCCCCTGGGCGATCTCGAAGCCGCGCCCTTCGCCGAGCAGGATGTTGGAGACGGGAACGCGCACGTCCTTGAAATCGACTTCGCCGTGGCCGTGCGGCGCATGGTCGTAGCCGAACACGCTGAGCGCGCGAATGCGGGTGACGCCCGGGGTGTCCATCGGCACCAGGATCATCGACTGCTGGTTGTGGCGGCTCGGGTTGTCGGGGTCGGTCTTGCCCATGAAGATGAGGATCTTGCAGCGTGGATCGGGCGCGCCCGAGGTCCACCACTTGCGGCCGTTGATCACGTAGTGGTCGCCATCACGGACGATGCGCGCTTCGATGTTGGTGGCATCGGAGGACGCCACGGCTGGCTCGGTCATGGCGAAGGCCGAACGGATCTTGCCTTCGAGCAGCGGCATCAGCCATTCGTTGCGCTGGGCGTCGTTGCCGTAGCGCTCGATGGTTTCCATGTTGCCGGTGTCCGGCGCGTTGCAGTTGAAGGCTTCCGGCGCGATATGCGAGCGTCCCATGATTTCGCACAGCGGCGCGTATTCGAGGTTGGTCAGCCCGGCGCCGCGTTCCGATTGCGGCAGGAACAGGTTCCACAGGCCGGCGGCGCGGGCTTTCTCCTTGATCTGCTCCATGATCACGGTCGGCACCCAGGGGTTGCCCCTGGCGCGATTGGCCTCCACCTCTGCGTGGAAGGCATCCTCGTTCGGATAGATGTGCGCGTCCATGAAGGCATTGAGGCGCTTCTGCAGGTCCTTGACCTTGGGGGAGTAGTCGAAATCCATGGTGTGTCCTTTGTGACGTTGGCGTGAAAGACATTGTTTCCGTTCGCCCTGAGCCTGTCGAAGGGCCCTTCCTTCGACAGGCTCAGGATAATCGGGAAGGCAGGCTCAGGGCGAACGGGTCCCGAAATCAGTTAGCTCTGAGCAATCAGGCGTTCGACCTGGCGCCAGGCTTCTTCGGCCAGGGGGCGTGCGCGTTTGCCTGTTTCGATGGCCTCGGCGCTCGAGGCGTTGCCTTGCAACGCGCGGGCCATGATGCCTTGCAGGATGCCGGCGAGGCGGAACATGTTGAAGGCCATGCAGAACTCCCAGTCGCGCGGCGGGATCGGGGCGCGGCCGGTGCGCTGGCAATAGGCGGCGACGTACTCGGTTTCGGAAGGAATGCCCAGCGCCGCGAGGTCGTTGCCGGCCAGGCCGCGGAACTGCCCGGGCGAGAGGCGCCAGGTCATGCAGTGGTAGGCGAAGTCGGCCAGCGGGTGGCCCAGCGTCGACAATTCCCAGTCAAGCACCGCCAGCATGCGCGGTTCGGTGGGGTGGAACACCGTGTTGTCGAGGCGGAAGTCGCCATGCACGATGCTGGTCTCGTCGCCGGCCGGGATGTTCTGCGGCAGCCAGTCGATCAGCTTGTCCATGGCTTCGATCTTTTCAGTCTCGGAGGCGCGGTACTGCTTGCTCCAGCGGTCGATCTGGCGCGCGAAGTAGCTGCCCGGCTTGCCGTAGTCGGCCAGCCCTACGGCGGCGTAGTCCACCTTGTGCAGGGCGGCGATGACGCGGTTCATCTCGTCGAAGATCGCCGCGCGTTCCACCGGGCCCATGCCCGGCAGGGACGGGTCCCACATGATGCGGCCGTCGACGCAGTCCATGATGTAGAACATGGTGCCGATGACGCTGTCGTCGGTGCACAGCGCCCAGGTCTTCGCCACCGGCACGTCGGTGCCGGCCAGCGCCGTGATCACCTTGTACTCGCGATCCACGGCATGGGCGCTGGGCAGCAGCTTGCCGGGGGGCTTCCTGCGCATCACGTACTTGCGGCCGCCGGCCGTGAGCATGAAAGTCGGATTGGATTGGCCGCCCTTGAACTTCTCGACCTGCAGTTCGCCGGAAAAGCCTGCGACGTGGGCTTTCATCCACGCCGCGAGGCTGACGGTGTCGAGGCCGTCCTTTTCGGTAATCGGGCGGGTGCCGGTAGATTTGTCGCTCATTGCATTCGCCTTGCCGAAAAACCAAACCGCTTTAAACACAGAGACCACGGAGACACGGAGAAAAAGCATTGCGCAAGGATCGGTTCCCTCCGTGCTCTCCGTGTCTCCGTGCACTCCGTGTTGAAAGAGCTTTTCATCCCAGCTTCACCAGTTGCTTGCCGAAGTTGCCGCCCTTGAGCAGGCTGATGAAGGCGGCGGGCGCGGCGGCAAGTCCCTCTGCCACGGTCTCGCGGTACTTGAGCTTGCCGGTGGCGACCAGGCCGCCGAGTTCCTTGAGCGCCGGGGGCCAGCGGCTCAGGTCGTCGGAAACGATGAAGCCCTGCATCCGGATGCGGTTGATCAGCACCGAGCCGATGTTCTGCATCGGGTAGGGGGCCGAGTTGTACTGAGCGATGAGGCCGCAGACGGCGATGCGGGCGAAGGGGTTCATGCGTCCGAGCAGGGTGTCGAAGATTTCGCCGCCGACGTTCTCGAACAGGCAGTTGATGCCCTTGGGTGTGGCGGTCTTGAGGTCGCCGCGCAGGTTGCCGGCCTTGTAGTCGATGCAGGCGTCGAAGCCGAGTTCCTCGACCACGTAGCGGCACTTCTCGGCGCCGCCGGCGATGCCCACCGCGCGCGCGCCCTTCAGCTTGGCCAGTTGCCCGACCACGCTGCCGACCGCGCCCGAGGCGGCGGTGACCACCACGGTCTCGCCTTCCTTCGGCGCGCAGATATCGTTGAGTCCGACCCAGGCGGTGACGCCGGGCATGCCGACGGGGCCGAGAAAGGCGGAGAGCGGGATCAGCGAGGCGTCGACCTTCTGCAGCGCGGCGCCGTCGGCGACGCCGTAAAGCTGCCAGCCCAGGGCGCCGACCACCTTGTCGCCTGGCGCGAACTTCGGATGATTCGATTTCACCACTTCGCCGGCGCAACCGCCGACCATGACTTCGCCGATCTGAACCGGCGTGGCGTAGGACTTGACGTCCGACATGCGGCCGCGCATGTAGGGGTCGAGCGAGAGCCAGTGGTTTTTCACCAGTACCTGGTTGTCGCCGGGTTCCGGGACGGGGCCTTCTTCAAAGCGGAAATTGCTTTCTTCGACCCACGCGGCGGGGCGGCTGGCAAGCACGATCTTCTGATTCTTTTCCATGGTGGGGTGTCCGTGTTGTGGTTTTTGAAAGTCGGCGCTGGCGTTACGGCGATTGTCTGCCTATTCGGCCTTGCTTCGGGCTTCGCGCCGCAGTTTGAAGGTGCCCAGCGACTTTGCGACCAGTTCGCCGGACTCATCGAAGGCCTCGCCTTCGCAGAAGTGCAGCGAACTGCCGCCGCGCAGCAGTTTGCCTTCGGCGACGATGCGCCCCTTGGCCGAGCGGATGAAGCTGAGCGACATGTCCACGGTCATGATGCCGCCGACGTGGTCGTGCGCGGTGCGCGCGGCAACGGCCATCGCCACGTCAAGCATGGTCATGATGACGCCACCGTGCGAGACCTCGAAGCTGTTCAGCAGCTCCGGGCGCAGTTCGAGCGAGATGCGCGAGCGCCCGCCCTCGGCCATCTCGGCCTTGACGCCGAGATGCCTGAGGAAGGGCACCTTGAGGCCGAAGAAGTCACTACTGCCGCTCATGGCGCGGGACTTAGAAGCAGCTCGATCCGCCGTCGACGGGCAGCGCATGGCCGGTGATGTGGCGGCCGGCTTCGGAGGCCAGCAGCACGACCGTGCCCTTGAGGTCTTCGTCGCCGCCAATGCGTCCCAGCGCGGTGCTGGCGATGATCCTGTCGCCCATCTGTTCCATCAAGCCGCTGGCCATCTTCGAGGGAAAGAAGCCGGGGCAGATGGCGTTGACGTTGATGTTGTACTTGCCCCATTCGGCGGCCAGCGCGCGCACGAAATTGACGTCGGCGCCCTTGCTGGTGTTGTAGGCGATGGTCTGCATGTCCGGCGGGTTGCCGCGCAGGCCGGCGATGGATGCGGTGACGATGACTTTGCCCGACTTCTGTGGGATGAAGGCGCGCTTGCCGACTTCCTGGGTCAGGAAGAACATGCCGTTGACGTTAAGGTTGATCACCTTCATCCAGGCTTCGAAGGGATAGCCCTCGGCGGGCGCGCCCCAGGTGGCACCGGCGTTGTTCACCAGGATGTCGATCCTGCCGTAGTGGTCGAGCACCGCGCTGACCAGGCCGGGGATCTGGTCGAACTTCGAGAGGTCGTTGGTCACCGTGAGCACCTCGATGCCCTGCGCCTCGAGGTGGGACTTGGCTTCCGCCAGTTCGTCGGCCTTGCGCGCGGTGATGGCGACCTTCGCCCCCATCTCGCCCAGCGCCTCGGCCATCTGCAGCCCGAGGCCGCGCGAGCCACCGGTGATGATGGCGACCTTGCCGGTCAGATCGAATAGTTGTTTGACGCTCATGAAATTCCTTTCAAAACGTTAACCGCTTTAAACACGGAGAACACGGAGACACAGAGTGCACAGAGAAGAATCAGGGAAATGCATTTCCTCCGTGTTCTCCGTGTCTCTGTGCTCTCTGTGTTGAAAGAGTTTGACTCTCTCTCTCAGCACACCTCGAACAATCCTGCGGCACCTTGCCCGCCGCCGATGCACATGGTGACGACCACGAGTTTCGCGCCGCGGCGCTTGCCTTCGATCAGCGCATGGCCGACCAGGCGGGCGC
>JBIKLV010000190.1:0-2648 GCA_044359585.1 Sulfuritalea sp.
CGGTATCGAGAGCGTGATGATCGACGGCGCCTTGTACCAGGACGAAGTGAGTGCACGCAAAATCATGGCCGTGCCGACCGTGATGCTGAACGGCGAAGCCTTCGGCCAGGGCCGCATGACGATCGAGGAGATCCTCGCCAAGGTCGACACCGGCGCCTCTGCCCGCGATGCCGAAAAGCTCAACAATAAGGACGTCTACGACGTGCTCGTGGTCGGCGGCGGCCCCGCCGGTGCAGCAGCGGCGATCTACGCCGCGAGGAAGGGCATCCGTACCGGCGTGGTGGCCGAACGCTTCGGCGGCCAGGTGCTGGATACGCTGGGCATCGAGAACTTCATCTCGGTGCAGCGCACCGAAGGCCCCAAGTTAGCCACGGCGCTGGAACAGCACGTCAAGGAATACGAGGTCGACATCATGAACCTGCAGCGCGCGACCGCCCTTATCCCCGGCGACGGCATGCATCAGGTGCAACTCGCCAACGGCGCGATGCTCAAGGCGAAAAGCGTGATCCTCGCCACCGGCGCGCGCTGGCGCGAAATGAACGTGCCCGGCGAAAAGGACTACAAGGGCAAGGGCGTCTGCTTCTGCCCGCACTGCGACGGCCCCCTGTTCAAGGGCAAGCGCGTGGCGGTGATCGGCGGCGGCAACTCCGGTGTCGAGGCGGCGATCGACCTTGCCGGCATCGTCAGCCATGTCACCTTGCTCGAATTCGACAGCAAGTTGCGCGCAGACGCCGTGTTGCAGGCCAAGCTCGGCAGCCTGCCCAACGTCACCATCATCACCAGCGCGCTGACCACCGAAGTCACCGGCGACGGCGAGAAGGTGAATGGCATCGCCTACACGGATCGCAACAGCGGCCAGGTCAAGCGGGTCGAGCTCGAAGGCATCTTCGTCCAGATCGGTCTGTTACCGAACACAGACTGGCTCAAAGGTACGATAGGCTTGTCGGCGCGCGGCGAGATCGAGATCGATGCGCGCGGCCAGACCTCGCTACCGGGTGTATTCGCCGCCGGCGATGCGACGACCACGCCCTACAAGCAGATCATCATCGCCATGGGCGACGGCGCGAAAGCATCTCTCTCCGCCTTCGACCACCTGATCCGCAGCCCGGCGGTGAAGGCGGCAACGCTGACCCTTGATCTGGGTCAGCCCGCCCCCGCGGCGACGGCCTGATCATGCGATATAGGAGGCAGCGCCCGTCATTCCGGCGAACGCCGGAATCCAGTCGCCGGTGTGCATTCGAAGTGGCTGGATCCCGGGTCAAGCCCGGGATGACGGTTGAATCGGGTCAAGCGTAGCCAGATTTTTTTATGTCACAAAAGGAGAAACAACCATGAAAGCCACAAAGCCCTCCAAAGTCGCCAAGCCCGACATCGGCATCAGCGACAAGGACCGCGCCGCCATCGCCCGCGGCCTCTCCGGCCTGCTGGCCGACAGCTATACGCTCTACCTGATGACGCACAACTTCCACTGGAACGTCACCGGGCCGATGTTCAACACCCTGCACCTGATGTTCATGGGCCAGTACACAGAACAATGGACCGCGCTCGACCTGATCGCCGAGCGCATCCGCGCCCTTGGCCATCCGGCGCCCGGCACTTACAAGGAGTTCGTCAAGCTGGCGACCATCAAGGAAGTCGACGGCCAGCCGAAAGCCCTGGACATGGTGCGCCACCTCGTCGCCGCGCAGGAAGCCACCGCCCGCACCGCACGCAAGCTGTTCCCGCTGGTGGAGAAGGCGAACGACCAGCCCAGCGCCGATCTGCTGACGCAGCGAATTGAAGTCCACGAGAAGACAGCGTGGATGCTGCGCAGCCTGCTCGAAGAGTAGTCGCCCCGCCAATCTTGAGCCGCAAGGAGAACACGCCATGAGCAACGAAAGCAAGTGCCCTTATGTCGCAAATTCGGCCGCGCAACACGGCGCCCGCACCACGGCCGCCACCCGGTCCAACGCCGACTGGTGGCCGAACCGGCTGAACCTTGGCATCCTGCACCAGCACTCGGCGAAGTCGAACCCGCTGGGCGCGGATTTCAACTACGCCGAGGAGTTCAAGAAGCTCGACCTCGCGGCGCTGAAAAAAGACCTCGTCGCGCTGATGACCGACTCGCAGGACTGGTGGCCGGCCGACTGGGGCCATTACGGCGGCCTGTTCATCCGCATGGCCTGGCACAGCGCCGGCACCTACCGCATCTCCGACGGGCGCGGCGGCGCCGGTCACGGCAATCAGCGCTTCGCACCGCTCAACAGCTGGCCCGACAACGTCAGCCTCGACAAGGCGCGCCGCCTGCTGTGGCCGCTCAAGCAAAAGTATGGCAACCGGATTTCCTGGGCCGACCTGATCATTCTGGCCGGCAACGTGGCGCTGGAATCGATGGGCTTCAAGACCTTCGGCTTTGCCGGCGGACGCGAGGACATCTGGGAACCAGAAGAGGACGTCAACTGGGGTGGCGAAGCCGAGTGGCTCGGCGACGCTAGACATAAAAGCGAGTACAGCGGTGAGCGCGAACTCGAAAACCCGCTTGCCGCCGTGCAGATGGGCCTGATCTATGTAAATCCCGAAGGCCCCAACGGCATGCCCGATGCCGTTGCCTCCGGCCGCGACATCCGCGAAACCTTCCGCCGCATGGCGATGGACGACGAGGAGACCGT
>JBIKLV010000126.1:0-9581 GCA_044359585.1 Sulfuritalea sp.
TGCCTCGACGATGCCGAAATCGCCCGGCGCATACTGCAGCAGCCAGTCCTGCGCCGCGCCGTGCAGCAGGTCGCCGCCGGCAGAACGGGCGACCGAAAAGGTTGCGCCCATCTGTTTCGCCCGCACCGGAATCGACTTTGATCGGTAGCGGCCATCCTCGCCCGCACACAACGGCGCGACCGGCAGATACCTGGCGTCGAAGCGGGCACGCGAGACGCTCCAGCGGTCGCCGGTGGAGCCTGTCACCAGTGCGTCGCCGACGGCATAGCGATTGGGGCCTTCGTGGCTGCTCAGTTCGCCGGCGGCCAGGGCGAAGGCGACCGTGACGAACTCGTCCTTGACGAACCAGTTCGCCTCGGGATCGCTGGCAAGATCGACAATGCCCGATTCGCCCGGCATGGTTCGCGCAGCGCGCTACTTCCCTTTGGCCCTGGCCTCGGCCACCGCCTTGGCCAGTTCCTCGCCACTCTGGTAATGCGGCACCTTGACCACTAGGCGCCAGATCCGCCGGATAAAGCTGTTGCTGCCGGCGATTTCGTCCTTCCAGTACGTGTCCGCGAGTTCGGTATTGCGCTTCTCGTCGAGTTCGAAAGCATCCTTCGAGCCCTGGCCGCCGAATATGTAAAGTTTGCCGCCGATAATCTTCCAGGTGTCGGCATCACCGCCCCAGGGGATGCCATAGGTGATGCCGTTGGCGCAATACCCGCCATATTGCGGCAGATAGCGGTCCGGCTCGCGATCGAACATGGCCTTGTGCTCGGGGCTGGAGAAGCGGAAGGCGACATCTTCGTACGTGCTGGTCAGTTGCGGATTGCCCGGCACGAACTTGCCCTGCCGGAAATAGGCCACGACATCGGCGCCCTTGAGCATGACGCTGCCGTCATTGCCCTCGGCCACCGCATTGACCGGCTTTAGTTTGCCTCCGGGGTTCTGTGCCAGCATGGAACCGCAGCCGGAAAGCGCGAGCGCCAGCAGCAATGCCAGCACCATGCCGCGGAAGCGCAAACTCATCGCGTTCATCAGGTCGTCTCCATCGAAAATTGGGGCACAGGCCGCAAGGATTCCCGCCCGTCGGACACCGCACTGTCGCAGCCGGCATACGGTGCCGGCCAACCCAGCACGCGGCTGGCCTCCTCGCAGCGTCGCTGCAGGTCGTGTGGATCGCGTCCGCCGAGGTGGACGATTCCGTAGCGGTAACTGCCCAGCCATTTGTAATCCCGCGCCATCGAGCCGCGCGGCTTGGGGAAGGAGAACAACAGCGCATCGGGAAAGCGCCAGGCAAATTCACGCTCCTGTTCGGGTTGCGGCATCGGCGGGCGCTGCGACGGATCGAACAGGCGGTAAACGAAGCTGGATGCAGCGCCCGCCGCCGGCACCGCGCGCGGCAGCAGCGCCGGATCGCGCCCGTGGGCCAGTTCCAGCGCAACGCGGTGCAGGTCGATGCCCTCGACGCGCAGGTAGAGGTCGGAAAACTGGGCCGCCATGCGCGGGTTGAATTCGATCACCGTCAGCTTGCCGCTGGCCGGATCGTGGAAGAACTCCATGTTGAACATGCCGTGGCTGTAACCCACGGCGGCCAGGAAGCGTCGCGCCACGTCCAGCGCCTGCCGTCGCGCCAGCGGATCGATCCGGCACGGGTAGTCGAAGCGCATGAAGGACTGCGTTCCGGGGTACATCACCGATTCGACGATGCCAATTTCGCGCAGTTCGCCGCCAAAAACATAGCCGTCGAGGTTGTACTGCTGCCCGGCGACAGGCCGTTCGACCAGCATGCGGTGTGCCGTGCCCGCCTGCGGCAGCCGCTTGCGCGCGATGCGCTCGAAGGGTTCGACCAGATGGCGGATGACCCACAGTTCGCCGACGCCGAAACGCGTCAGTGCATGCAGCTCCGCGCGGCTATCGACGCGGCGCGCCAGGACGGAGAACGCCGCCTTCACCGGCTTGACGAACAGCGGGTAAGCCAGCCCATCCGGCGCCGGGTCGCCATAGCGCGCGGCCAGCGGCGCGAACGGCGTATTGGCCTCCGGCGCGACCTGCTGCAGGATCTCCCGCGCATGCAGCTTGTGCTGGCAGGCCAGTACCGCGTCAACCGGCGTGCCCGGCCATCCCATGCGCTCCGCCAGCAAGGCGGCGGCGAGCGCGCCGAACTGCTCGTGGCTGGAGGTCACCGCCTGCCAGCCGGCGCGACCGGCCCGGGCGGCAAGGCGCTCCACCATGCGTTCCATGTCGAAGAACGCCAGATGGGCGTTGCTCGGAAAGCTGAACAGGTCGAACCCGATCGAATCCTGCGGAAACTCCGCAACCCAGCGACCGAAGCCGATGCGGTCCCAGTCGTAATTGAACAGGATCAGGTTCCGCGCCGGCAGCGAAGCGCTCATCGGCTGCGCCCGGCGGCCAGCCCAAGCACGCCGCGCCCTTCCAGCAACTTCCTGCTCGCCAGTGGCAAGAGGCCGATGGCGGCCAGCGCCAGCAGCAGGCCCGGCGACAACAGTCCCTGCAGGGAACCGACGCGGGATAGTTCGACCCCGGCATGGACGTAGGCCAGGGTGCTGGCGAACATGCCGACGAAACTTACCCAGGCGAAGGTCCACAGGCGCATGCCGGTCAGGCCGGCGGCCAGATTGACGACCACGAACGGGATCATCGGCAGCATGCGCAGGCTGAACAGGTAAAACGCACCGCTGCTGGCGAAGCCCGCATCCAGGCCGCGCAACCTGGCGCCATGGCGGCGCGCCACCGCCGTTCGCAAAAAATGGCGCGAGCCGAGCATGGTCAGCACCGCGCCCAGCGTGCAAGCCGTCAGGCACAGCAGCGTTCCGCCCAGCAAGCCATACGCCGCACCCGCAGCCAACAGCAGGAGCGAACTGCCGGGTATGGCAAACGCCGCCATCAGGGCCTGCACGCAGAACAACAGGCACGTCGCTTCAAACGGATGGGTATGGTGCAGGCGAACGATTTCATCGATGCGTGAAAACGCCTGCCCGGGATCCGGCAGCCCACCGCCATGGGCGACCCACGCCGTCGCGATCGCGGTCGCCAGCAAGCCTGTCGGAATGAGCAAAAATGCGGATCGCACGGGATTATTGTTCTTTGTGGGTGAATTATTGAAGCATAAAGACCATGGCGAGTGTACACAATCTGTGGCATGCCGTCGCAAGCCCGAGCGGATTCGCCATGGACGGAGTGGCGCAGCCCCATTCCAATCGGGTAGGATGGCGCCATGCCTGATTTCCATGTCCTGATCACCAGCCTGGGTCGTCTGGTGTTGATGTTTTGCATCCGGTTCACTTTCGCCGCAGAGCCCGCAAGGACCCCCTCAACGGCCGCCGCAACGACCCCCACAACGGCCGAATCACTGCGCATCGGGGTACTGGCATTTCGCGGGCCGGAGCGTGCCCGCGCCGAATGGCAGGCCCACGCCGATTTCCTGGAAAGTAAGCTGGCGCCGCGCCGCTTCGTCATCGTTCCGCTGACCCTCGACGAATTCGGTCCTGCCATCGCGCAGCGTCGGATCGACCTCGCCATCACCAACAGCGGTCACTATGTGGCACTCGAAACCACTGGCCGCATTTCGCACATCGCGACCATGCGCACCGCCGGGCCGAACGGACCCTTAGACCGTTTCGGCGGCGTGGCCATTGCCCGTGCCGGTCGCGATGACCTGAAAACCTATGCCGACCTGCGCGGCAAGCGGGTCGCGGTTCCCGACACCAAGGGCTTCGGCGGCTGGCAGGTACATCTGCGCGAAGCACGCAATGCCGGCGTAGAACTGGCGCGCGATCTGGGCGGCGTCCTCGAGTTGCAGAACCAGGACAAAGTCATCGAGAGCGTGCTCGACGGAACCGCCGACGCCGGATTCATCCGTTCCGACCTGATTGAAAGCAAGGTCGCCGCGGGCAGCCTCGATGCCTCCCGGCTGCAAATTATCGGCGCGCGCCAGACGGCGAATTTTCCCTACCTGCACAGTACCCAGCTATATCCGCACTGGCCGTTCGCCCGGCTTGACCACGTTTCCGAGGAACTTGCGCGCGACCTTCTGATCGCCCTGCTCGACATGCGTCCCGACCAACCGGCGGCCCGCGCCGCCGGCATCCATGGCTGGACCCTGCCACAGAATTACCAGAGCATCCACGACCTGTTCCTCGAATTCCGCCTCGGGCCCTATGCCGACCTGCCGGTCGAACTGTCCGATGTCATCGCGCGCTACGGCAAGCCGCTGTTCCTCGCCTCGGCGTCAATCATCGCCCTGCTGTTGGCCGCGCTGTGGAGCATCGCCCGCAGCAACACCGCGCTGCGCCGCAGCAGGAATCGTCTGCAACTGGCGGCCGGGGTCTTCGAACACGCGCAGGAAGGCATCCTGATCACCGACCCGCAAGGCGACGTGATCGAAGCCAACGATACCTTCCTCGCCTTGACCGGCTACGCCCGCGACGAGGTGCTGGGACGCAATCCGCGCTTCCTCTCGTCCGGCGAGCAGCGCCCCGAGTTCTATCGGGAAATGTGGCAAAGCCTGCTGCAAAGCGGGTTCTGGCGCGGCGAACTCGTCAATCGGCGCAAGGACGGCACGCTCTACGTGCAGCAGACCAGCATCTCGGCGGTTCGAGATCGCCAGGGGCGGGTCCTGAATTTCATCGGCCTGTCGAGCGACATCAGCGCCCTGCGCGAGTCGCAGAACCGCCTGGAACAGATGGCCTATTTCGACACGCTTACCGGGCTTCCCAACCGCAGGATGCTGTCCGATCGCCTGCACCAGGCACTGGCCCAGGCCCGACGTTCCGAGAAGCTGCTGGCGGTCTGCTACCTCGACCTGGACGAGTTCAAGGCAATCAACGACACCTGGGGCCATGCCGCCGGCGACGCGCTGCTGGTCGAGGCGTCCCGACGCCTGCTGGGCCATGTCCGGGCGGGCGATACGGTAAGCCGGCTGGGGGGCGACGAGTTCGTGCTGCTGCTGGGCACGCTGACGAGCTTCGAGGAATGTGAAACCGCCCTGGAACGGATACGCAGCGCCATGGTCCGTCCCTTCGTCCTCAAGGAAGGCGACGCGCGCGTCTCCTGCAGCATGGGCGTCACGCTGTACCCGATGGACGGCGCCGATCCCGACATGTTGCTGCGCCATGCCGACCAGGCCATGTACCTGGCAAAGCAGGGAGGCAGGAATCGCTTCACCCTGTTCGACGCCGAACATGACCGCATCTCCGAAATGCGGCGCGAATCGCGCCGTGCCGTTCAGGACGCCATTGCCAAGAACCAGTTGGTCCTGCATTTCCAGCCCCAGGTCAACATGCGCAGCGGTCAGGTGGTCGGCGCCGAGGCGCTGATCCGCTGGCAGCACCCCGAGCGCGGCCTGCTCGATCCCGGCGATTTCATGCCCATGGTCGACCTGGTCGGACTGCACGCCCCGCTCGGCGGCTGGATCCTGGCCAACGCCCTCGCCCAATACGAAACCTGGGCGGCAGGCGACCGCAACCTGAAGCTCAGCGTCAACATCGCCGCCGAACAACTGCAGGCGGATGGCTTCGTCGACAACCTGCGCGAACTCCTGGCGCTGCATCCGGCGGTTGCACCGCACAACCTCGAACTGGAAATCCTGGAGACCACGGCGCTCAACGACATTGCCAAGGTGTCGCGCGTGATCGAGGATTGCAGCGCGCTGGGGATCAGCTTCGCGATCGACGACTTCGGTACCGGCTACTCGTCGCTCGCCTACCTGAAGCAACTGCGGGCGGAAACGCTGAAGATAGACCAGTCCTTCATCCGCGACATGCTGGAAGACCCGGACGACCTGTCCATCGTGGACAGCATCGTCGGCCTCGCGGCCGCCTTCCGGCGCAAGGTCATCGCGGAAGGCGTCGAGTCGATCCGCCACGGCCGCATGTTGCTGCAGCTCGGTTGCGACCTGGCCCAGGGCTACGCCATCGCCCGCCCGATGCCGGCGGAAGAACTGCCAGCCTGGATCGCCGCCTGGCAGCAACCGCCGGAATGGCGCGATGTGCCGATCTGGCCGCGCGAGGACCTGCCCTTGCTGACAGTCGAAATCGACCATCTGCGCTGGATCTCGCAACTGGAGACCGCGATCAAGTCACCCCCTGGCCTGACCGACCCGCCGCCGCCGCTGGATCCGCACGCCTGCCGCTTCGGACACTGGCTCGACATGTCCGGCCGCGAACGCTACGGCGCCTATTCCAGCTTCCAGCACGTCGAACAGGCGCACGAGCGGGTACATACGCTCGGCCGCGAGATCGACCGACTCGCGCGCGAGGACAGGGATGCGGCACGCGGCCAGTTGCCGGCCCTGCATGCCCCGCGCGACGAACTGCTGCAGGCACTGGCCTGCCTGCGCGAGGAAGTCCAGTCCGGCCGCGTTTAGCGGCTCAATGCACCGTACAGACCATGCACGGATCAAAGCTGCGCACCACGTGCTGGATCGCCGCAGGCAATTGGCCGTGCGCATCGGCCGGCAATCCCGCCAGGGCCTGCTCCAGCGCGCCAGGCTGGCCGCCCGCGTCGCGCGGCGAGAAGTTCCAGGTGGTCGGCGCGATGATCTGGTAGTTGTGGATGCGGCCGCGACGCACGGTGAGCCAGTGGCCCAGCGAGCCGCGCGCGGCTTCGATGAGGCCGACGCCCGAGGTTTCGTCGGCCAGCGCCGACGTTATGCACCAGGGTTCGCCGGGCGCCAGTTCGCCGAGCCAGCGCTCCATGGCCGGCAGCACCAGGGCCAGTTCCAGCAGGCGGGCGACGACGCGGGCGGCAACGCTGCCGCCGTCGCGGGCGACCATGTCGCGCGCCAGCGGATGCCCCGCCACCATCTGCCGCGCCAGCGCGCCGGTTTCGACCACCTGGCCGTCGAGGCGCGGCGCCTTGCACCACGAATAGGCGCCCTCCTTCTCGGCCACCGGCAGCGTGCTGCCCTCGGCCGGCGGCTGGGCCTGCCCGGTCGCGGCATACCAGGCGTGACTGGTGTCTTCGTCGATCAGCGCGGCATCCAGCGCCTGCGGCGCGCCATGCCAAACACCGGACGGAAACAGGCGCCGACCGCCTTCGTCGTAGCAGCCATAGCTCATGAAGCGGTCGGTGCCGCGCCCGGTGCGCCAGAGGTCGAGGTCGGCGGCGATCGCGAGGAAGCTGCGCAGGTCGCCGCCCTGCCCTGACGCAGCCCAGGATTCGAGTTCGCCGCGGCTGGCAATCGCCGCGACCTCCTCCAGCCGGGCGCCGAAGGTGACGCTTTCGAGGAAGGCACGGAACTCGCGGACGATGCGGTGCAGGCGGAAGATCTCCGAGCTTTGCAGCGGCCGCGTCGAACCGCCGGGCTGCACTGCCAGCGTGTGCGGCCATTTGCCGGCGAGCAGTCCCATCGTCTGCATGAAGCGCGAGCGCGCCGGCAGCACTTCGTTCGCCGCAGTGCCTGTCGTGGCGCGAAAACGCGCCGCCGCGCCGTGGTACCAGCGCCGACTTTCGTATTCCGCGCGGGCGAAGTCGGGCATGAAGAACAGGTAGAAGTGCGTGAAGTGGTCGGCCAGGTTTTCCGCCGCCAGGGTCAGGTTGGCCGCCAGGCGGCCGTTGGCCGGCGGCGCGATGCCGGCCGCATCGGCCAGCGCCAGCGCGGCGGCGGCCGACTGCGCCACCGAGCAGATGCCGCAGATGCGCGGCACCAACACCAGCGCATCGGCCGGCAGTTTGCCCTGCAGGATCTGTTCGAAGCCGCGATACAGCGGCGAATTGACGTAGGCCGCAGTGATCCGGCCGTCGCCGATGTCGAGGCTGATTTCGAGGTCGCCCTCGACGCGATTGAAGGGACCGACGATGCGGCGCGTCATTTCTTGTTCCGCTTGACCGACGGCGCCCGCAACTGGTGGTCGGCCGTCGCGTTCTCGCGCACGCGCGCCGGCGTCGCGGACTTGGAGAGCGCGGCCAGCGCGATGAACCAGGCCTTGGGCATATCGGCCGGCAGGCCGATCGGGATGCCGGCCACCTTGGGCGTGGATTCGAAGGCGTGGCCTGGTTCCTCGAAACCAGGCTCGGTGCAACGGATGCAGGCATAGCCGCCGCGCAGGCAGGAGCCTTCGCCGTTCCACAGGCGCTGGTTGCAATCGGCATGGGCCTGGGTGCCGCCGCAACCGAGATGTTCCATCAGGCAGCCCTGGTCGGAATGCTTCTCGGCGCTGGCCTTGAATTCGTAGTATTCGTTGCGCGGGCAGCCGTGGTGCACCAGCTGGTCGGCGAAGAAACGCGGCCGGCCGTAATCGTCGAGCTGCGCGGCACCGAGGCGGCCGTGCGCCAGCGCCGCCAACGTCTCGGTGATCCAGTCCGGATGCGGCGGACAGCCGGCGACGTTGATCACCGGCAACCCGTCCGGGTCGCGAAAATCCGGGCCGAGCAAGCCGCCGGCGACCTCGCCGTCGTATTGCAGGCCGCAGGCATCGGTCGGGTTCATGCCCGCGGCGGTGATGCCGCCCCAGGCCGAACAGCTGCCGATGGCGACCACATGCTTCGCGCGCCCGGCGATCTGCTTGACCCAGTCGATCATCGGCTTGGCGCCGCCGCCGAAGCGATGGAAGCCGCCGCTGCCGCGCGGCCCGCGGAGCAGCGAGCCCTCGATGCACAGCACGTCGACCGGTTCCCTGCCGTCGGCACAGCGCGCGATCAGCTCGCGCGCGTCATCCAGGCAGGCCTCGGACAGGCTCGGATGCCACAGGATGTCGATGCCCTCGTCGGCCAGCAGGCGGAACAGCGGGCCCTGCTCGCTGCCGAGCCAGGACAGGGTGCAGCCGCCGCAGCCGCCAGACTGGAGCCAGAGCAGGTTCATTCGTCGTCTCCATTGAGGCCTAGACGGGAGAGCTTCATGCGCAGGCCGACACGGGTCAGGCCGAGTTCTTCGGCGACGCGCGTCTTGTTGCCCTTGTGCCGCTCCATGGTCGCGGCGATCACCTGCCCTTCGAGACGATCGAGCTGGTCCTTGAGCGTGCCGCCCTCGCCATTGACCGCGAAGCTCGCGCCAGCCATCGTCTTCGCCACGCGCAGGCGCGGCGAGAACAGTTCGGCGTCGAGCACATTGCCCTCGCCCAACGCCAGTGCGCGCATCACTTCGTTCTGCAGTTCGCGCACATTGCCGGGCCAGTGGTAGGCCAGCAACGTCTTCAGTGCCGCATCGGAGAATCGCCGTCCCGCCAGCGCCGACTCTTTGAACAGGCCGCCGACGATCAGCGGGATGTCCTGCGGCCGATCGCGCAGGCAGGGCATGTGCAGGCCGATGCCGGCGATGCGGTAGTACAGGTCGCGGCGGAAGCGGCCGCTCGCCACATCGGCTTCGAGGTCGCGATTGGTGGCGGCGATGATGCGCACGTCGACCGGCACGGTGCGCGCGCTGCCCACCGGGCGGATCTCGCCTTCCTGCAAGGCGCGCAGCAGCTTGACCTGGAAGGCCGGCGAGGTGTCGCCGATCTCGTCGAGGAAGAGCGTGCCGCCGTCGGCCTGCTGGAAGAGGCCGATGCGGTCCTCGTGCGCGCCGGTGAAGGCGCCTTTCTTGTGGCCGAAAAGCTCGGCTTCGAGCAGGCTGTCGGGCAGCGCTCCGCAGTTCTCGA
>JBIKLV010000191.1:0-2553 GCA_044359585.1 Sulfuritalea sp.
ATCAGGCGACTTGACCAGATCAATGCCCACCGCGCTGCCGTCGGGCGAATACTTGTAGGCGTTGGAGATCACGTTGCTGACGGCCTGGATCAGTTTCTTGCGGTCGGCACTCACCCAGAGCGGCCCATCGGTTGACGGTTCAGTCTGGGACGGGCGGCCGCCTGGCGTCTTGAAACCGCCAACCACGTCGCGTAGCAGTTCGCCGACATCGACGCGCTCAATGGTGAAATCCTTCCCGCGTCGTGCTTCGATGCGGGCGAGGTCGAGCAGTTCGTTGATGATCGATATCATCAGTTCGGATTGCTTGAAGATCGTCTGAAGAAGCTCGCATCGCTCCGCTTCCTCCAACTCCTGCGTGATCAGAAGTTCCGTAAAACCATAGATGCTCGCCATCGGCGTGCGTAACTCGTGCGCGGCATGGGAGAGGAACTCGCTCTTCAGGCGATCGACTTCGGTTTCAAGGGTGATGTCGTGAAGGTAGAGGATCTGCGAGGTGTTTTCAGTCCGGGAGATGCGCAGGTGGACTTCGATCACGCGATTGCCGCAACCCGTCAATTCAATTATCTGACGCCGCCCGTCGGTGCCTGCCGGACGTTTGCCATAGGTGTCAGGCGCACGCCCCGTGGTTGGGCCGACCGTCGCTATTCCAGCGGACACGGCGTCCTGTTGTTCGCGCAACCTGGCCACTCCCGGAAAGCGTGCTGCCGGCGCACAGAGGTTTGCCAGGTCTTTGGAAAAGCCGGCCTCGTCGAGACCGATCATGTCGTTGTCCTTGAGTCCGGTCATGATGCCGACCGCGGGGCTGACATATTTGATGCGGTGAGCCGCATCGAAGGTGATGAAGCCATCCGGACTCAGGTCAAAAATCGCACCGAGTTGTTCGCTGTGATTCTTGATGTCCGCAGTGAGTTCGGCGGCGATGCGGACAGCTTTGGCGCGTGTGTTGATTACCGACAGCATCAAGCCGGACAGCAAGCCGCTGAGCGCAAGGCTACCGACCAGAACCCACCATGCGGATGCATGGCTGATGCTGGACGCTGTTATGGCCTGGTTGAATTCCAGCAGCCACTGACGACCGTTGAAATTGATCGTTCGCGTCTGGTAGAAGATCGACTGCAGCGCAGGGGTCACCGCAGGTTTGCTGTCGAACAGCAGCGCTTGAGGGATCGCCTGGTTGCCGTCGTAGATATGCAGGCCAACTTCTCTTCCTTGCTGACTCGTCCAGTTGGCAAGAATGCCGCCCATCAGGTCATTCATGCGGTAAGGGCTGTAGGTCCAGCCGATCAGCGCCGCCCGTTTCTGGTCGACCGTGTTTGCCGCGGCGCCGTTGCGATAGACGGGCACATACATGAGGGTTCCGGCCTGGACATCCTTGCCGGTCTCCTGCACCAGTTCGACTTTGCCCGAGAGCGCCGCTTCGCCGCTGTCGCGCGCCTGCTCCATGGCAGCACGCCTGACCGGCTCGGAGAACATGTCGAAGCCGAAGGCGCGCAGATTGCGGTCGCGGAAGGGTTCGAGGTAGATGATGGAGGTGTATAGGGTGCGCTCGCCAGGCGGCCGCACGGTGTATTCAGGGAATCCTTCAGCACGGATCCGGGCGATGTGGGTGCTCAGTTGATCCGGCGGGATGACCTGCGCGAAGCCGATCCCCTGCACACCGGGAACACCTTTGGCCGCCTGCAGTGCCTCGACGTAGGCGCGCCACTCCCGGCGGCTAACCGCGTCCGAGGCGGAAAAAATACCTGAGCCGCCGCGCAGGATCAGCGCATAGGCACCCAGGCGCTCTTGAATCTTGAGGGTGACCTGATCGCAGGCATAGGCAAACTGCCTCACCGCATCATTTTCAGTGTCCTGCTTGACCTGAAGGCTGACATAAACACTCCCCAACAGCCCGATGCCAAGAATCGCCCAGGCCGGCCATGTTTTCGTGGGCAGACCGGTGCTCAGCATGGGGCTTGAGGAAATGGTCGAAAGAGAGATTCGCGCGGCAGACCGGCGCGCGCAATGGGATCAATCATGCTGTTCGGCAGGAACGACCAGCATTTCGTAACGCTTAGGTTCAAGCCGCTCGACGAGTTCGACCACGGTTCGTAGCGAGAATGGCTTGATCAGATAGGCATTGATACCGAACCGCTTTGCCTGATTGATATCCTCCGCAGCGTCATGGCCGGTGATGATCACGGTTTTCATGTTCCACAGCGTCGGGTCCCCGTCCATGGCCCGGCAAACCGCGAAGCCGTCCAGTCCGGGCAGGCCGATGTCGAGCAGGAGCACATCGGGCACGATATCGAGCGCAAGACGCAGGCCTTCCTCGGCGGTGGCCGCTTCATGGATCACGCGCCGGCTGCTCGCGAGAGCAATGTGCAGGAGCTTGCGCAGGTCGCTGTCATCGTCGACGATGAGTACCGTTGTGTTTAACGTCATGCTTTTTGCTCCTTTGGTGATGAGGGGAAAGCATCCGGCGCTTGCGTGCCGACTTCGACATGCCTCGCCGGCAGCCAGATCGTTACCGTGGTGCCGGCGCCGACTTTGCTGGTGAGTTCCAACTGACCG
>JBIKLV010000127.1:0-9401 GCA_044359585.1 Sulfuritalea sp.
TCTTCGCCACGCTGGACGCCCAGCTGGTCGCCCTTGACCAGGATTCCGGCAAGGTCGTGTGGAAGGAAAAGATCGATGAATACTCGGCCGGCTACTCGGCCACGGCCGCTCCGATCATCGCCAAGGGTCTGGTCCTGACCGGCGTTTCTGGCGGCGAATTCGGCGTCATCGGCCGCGTCGAAGCGCGCGATGCCAAGACCGGCAAGATGGTCTGGATGCGCCCGACCGTCGAAGGCCACATGGGCACCAAGGACGGCAAGGAAAATGGCATTTCCGGCACCACCAACGCCACCTGGCCGGGTGACCTGTGGAAGACCGGCGGCGCCGCGACCTGGCTCGGCGGCACCTACGATCCCGAGACCGGCCTGGCCTACTTCGGTACCGGCAACCCGGCACCGTGGAACAGCGCGCTGCGTCCCGGCGACAACCTCTACTCCTGCTCCACGGTCGCTATCGACGTCGCCACCGGCAAGATCGTCTGGCACTTCCAGGGCACGCCCAACGACGGCTGGGACTACGACGGCGTGAACGAGTTCGTCACTTTCAAGAGCAAGGACGGCAAGCACCTCGGCGGCAAGGCCGATCGCAACGGCTTCTTCTACGTGCTGGATGCCAAGAGCGGCAAGTTCCAGAAGGGCTTCCCTTTCGTCAAGAAGATCACCTGGGCCACCGGCCTGGATGAGAACGGTCGTCCGAAGTTCGATCCGGCCAACCGTCCCGGCGATCCGGCCAAGAGCGCCGATGGCAAGAAGGGCACTTCCGTGTTCTCCACGCCTTCCTTCCTTGGCGGCAAGAACCAGATGCCGATGGCCTACAGCCCGGATACCGGCTACTTCTACGTGCCGGCGAACGAGTGGGGCATGGAGATCTGGAACGAGCCGGTCACCTACAAGAAAGGTGCGGCTTACCTCGGCGCCGGCTTCACGATCAAGACGCTTGATCCGAAGGAAATCGGCGGCGACTACATCGGCGCCATGCGCGCGATCGATCCCGCTACCGGAAAGATCGTCTGGGAAGTCAAGAACAACGCTCCGCTGTGGGGTGGCGTGATGACGACCAAGGGCGGACTGGTGTTCTGGGGTACCCCGGAAGGATTCCTCAAGGCAGCTGACGCCAAGACCGGCAAGGAAGTCTGGTCGTTCCAGACCGGCTCCGGCGTGGTCGCGCCTCCGATCAGCTGGGAGCAGGACGGCGAGCAGTACATCGGTGTCGCCTCGGGCTGGGGTGGTGCGGTACCGTTGTGGGGCGGGGACGTGGCCAAGAAGGTCAACTACCTGAACCAGGGTGGCTCAATGTGGGTGTTCAAGCTGCACAAGAGCGGCAAGTAAGGACGGGGAATCTCCTCCTGACGTGATCCGTCCGAGAATGCGGATCGCTTTATTCGAAGGCCGGCGCAACGCAAGTTGCCGCCGGTCTTTTTTCTTTTTTGTCTGGTAGCGGCGGGCGAGCCATGAAACTTCGACACCTGTGCGTCCTGTTGTACGGCGGCATTTTGTCGCTGGCGGGTTTGGCTGCCGAGTTGTCGGGCACTCGCGGCATCTGGCTGAGCAACGCCGAAGGCGAGCGGCAGCGCATCGGTACCGTGGTATTTACGCCGGCGGGCGGGGGGCAGACCCGCTTCAGGGTGACCATGGAGGAATCGCTGGAGGAATACTTTCTCGCCATGCGTCCGTTCCGCTGCCTGACCGGACCGCGCCAGCGCCTGTGCCATTTTCCGGTCGAACGCGAGGCGCAGGTCATCAGCGCCGGCGATCTCGTGCCGCTCGAATATGCCCTGCTGTTCATGCGCACGGCGCCAAAATCCCTTCACATCGACCCGTTCAACGGGCTTTATTACCGCATGACGCTGACCGAAAACGGCATCGTCGGCCAGTTGCACGATGTCGACATGGATCCTTTCATCACGCCCGACAGCGTTCCGGTCGAGCGCCGCCAGAGGCCGATCCGCGCCGTGGACCTCGCGCCCGGCGACCCGCGCAGCCACTGGCTGCCCATCCTCAGGATCGAGTGACATGAAGCCGCTCGCAGGGCGCCGGGCGCAGCCGGGCGGATCTTGCCTTTTCGCATGCATCGTGGTTCTGGCCGGCAGCCTGCCGGGTATCGGCCCGGGCCTTGCCGCCGAATCTCCGGTCGCAGACGAGATCGATCTGGCGGAAATCCTGCGCAAGCCGGAGTATGGCAACTACCGCGGCTATGCCGAATTCAAGATGGCGCACTACGACTCGGCGCGGCGTATCTGGGAAGCGCTTGATCAGCGCAGTTTCGGCGAGGCCGCCTTCAACCTGGGCATCCTTTACGAGGATGGCCTTGGTGTCGCGCGCGACGTCGAACGTGCCATGGCCTACTACCGGCGCGGTGCGCTGCTGGGCAGCCCCAAGGCCATGTTTCGGGCCGGCGTGATGTACTGGCTGGGTGCGCCCGGCGTCCCCGCCGACCGCGGGGAAGGCCGGCGTTATCTGAGCATGGCCGCCGCCGCCGGTGACTCGGAAGCGCAGCGTTACCTGGCGGCGGACAGCGCCGGCGCCGGTGCGAATGATCCTGTGTTGCGCGCGGACCGGGCGCTGGCTGCAGGCCGTGCGGAGGAATCCGTGGCGATCCTCGCTGCGGCGGCCAAGAGTGGCCATGTCCGCGCCCAAACCCGCCTGGCATGGAGCTACGAGGCGGGACGCGGCATCGCCCGCGATCTCGCGCTTGCCGCACAGTGGTTCGGCAGCGCGGCGCAGGCCGGCGACGGCGAGGCGATGTATGCGCTGGGCGTGATGCACGGCACCGGCGCCGGGCGGGACAAGGATCCGATGCTGGCCGAACAGTGGCTGCAGCGCAGCGCGGCAGCGGGGTATCCGGCGGCCGTTGCCGAACTGAAGCGACGCCAGGTCGCGCGTTAGGCCATGCTTTTCGTCACCCCGCGCCGTGTCGCCAGCGACCGAAGGAAGTCCCTGTGGGGCGCCGACTTTCGGGCATCGGCGCAGTATGATTCCCCGGTCGCATCGACTGCCGGAGCGCGTTCCATGTTGCAGACCTTCATTGCGGTTTTCATCGTGATCGCCATGTCCATGGCCGGCGCCGTCAATGCCGCCAGCTACGCCGGCGTCAGCTTCTGCGGCGGCACGGTGACTCCCGGCGACCCGACGGACCTGGAGAACCAGGTCGGCGACATGACGCTGCAGGCCGCGGTGGACCAGCCGGCGGGCATTACCACCTGCGGCAAGGGTTACCTGCTGGCGAAGTGCGGTGACCATGAAAATGCGAACAAGATATTCGACAAGTGCATCGCCGCCGGTTACGTCGGGGCGATGATCTGGAAGGCGTTGCAGGTTGAGAACGGCAACGGTACCGAGCGCGACCTCAAAGTGGCGGCCGACCTGCTGCGCCAGGCCGCGATGAGCAGCGATCCGGCCTACGGTCCCCTCGGCCGCATGCACTACGCCACGGTGCTGTTCGAGGGGCGTGGCGTCGCGCGCGATCCGGAGCAGGCGATGAAGTGGTTTCGCCAGGCGGCGGCGGAAGGCAGCGAGGAGGCCGCCGAATTCCTGCGCACCGGCTATCACACCGGCGCTCGCGACGGCCGCGGCATGGGTGCCGGTACACCGACCGCAGCGGCACTGGCTCCGATGCTTACTGCATCTGGCGCGGAGGTAGGAAATGCCGGCGGGCCACCTGCCGGCACCCGCTTCGAGCGGCAGGCACCCGCGCGTGCTGTCGCCCTCTCGCAGCGTTCCGCCGCGATGCCCGACTTGCCGCCGCTGCAGGTTGGCGCCGTGTCTGCCAACGCGACGATCGAGGGCCTGCAACTCAACCCGGCGTCGGCGGTACCGGTGGTGCCGTCGGGCGGGCTAGGCGGTCTGGCCTGGCTTCTGTTTGCGGCCTTCCTCGCCGGCGTGCTGTTCCAGCGCCCGGCGCAGGGGGTTCGTGTTCGCGTCCAACTGCCGCGCTTGGCGGGCGCCTGATGGCTGCGGTCGAGACGGCGGGCGTGGCGGCGAATTTCGGCACGCTGCTGGAAACCCTGATGTTTGGCATCAGCCAGTTGTTCCTGGTGCCCGTGCTGCTCGCCATCGCCTTCCTGTTCCTCTATGCGTTCTATGCGCTGGGCGCCTTCGCCTGGCAGTGGCGGCAGCGCCAGAAGCAGGTGGCGGCCGCGTTCGAACTGCTCGACGCGCGGCGTCGCATGCCCGACCTTTCCCTGGCAGAACTTGAGGCCGAGGCCGTGACGCGGCTGGAGTTCATCCGCATCGTGACCCGCGTTACGCCGATGCTCGGCCTGGTGGCGACCATGATCCCGATGGGACCGGCACTCAAGGCGCTCGGCGACGGCCAGCTGATGGATGTTTCGCGCAGCCTCATGGTGGCGTTCTCGGCGGTGATCCTGGCGCTGATCGCCTCGGCGCTGACCTACTGGATCGCCAATGTGCGCAAGCGCTGGTATGCCGTCGAACTGCTGCAGATCGAGCGCGAGCAGGGGGGCCGCGCATGAAGCTGCGCCTCGATGACGAGGGCGACGGTGACGATCCGATCCTGTCGCTGGTCAACCTGATCGATGTGTTCCTGGTGGTGATTGCGGCGCTGATGCTGGCGATTGCCAACAACCCGCTGAATCCCTTCACCAGCGACACGCTGACCCTGATCCGCAACGCCGGCAAGCCGGACATGGAGATCGTCACCAAGGATGGCGCGAAGATCGAGCGCTACCAGGGGGCCGGCGTGGTAGGCAGCGGCAAGGGTGTGCGTGCCGGCGTCGCCTACCGCATGGCCGACGGTTCGCTGGTCTATGTTCCCGATCCCGCCGGTGCGGCAAGGGCGCCGTAGGCGTGCAGCGGATCGCCGTGTCGCCGGCGCCGACTTTTCAGCGGCGCGTGTTTCCGGATAACCTCAAGGCGCGTCGAGGCTGCCGAAAGCTTTCGGGTAGGTGACGATGCCCCAGGGCATCTGCTTGTCGGCGATGCGCTTGACGATCTTGCCGCTGGCGGCATCGAGCACCACGACTTCGTCTGAGCGGCCGCAGGCGAGCAGGATGTGTTTGTCATCGGGCGTGAAGCTGAAATGCCAGCAGCGGTCGCCGATCGGGTACTCGGTGACGAAGGCGTGGCTCGCTCCATCGAAAACCTGCAGGGTCTTGCCCTTGGCCAGGGCGACATAGAGGCGCTTGCCGTCGCGGCCGAAAGCCACGCCATAGGGCGTATCGCCGGTCGCCACCACCTTGACCAGGTTGAACTGCGCATCGAGGACCACCATCCTGTTGCCGAATTCGATGGTGGCGACGTAGGACTTGCCGTCGGGCGCCATCTTGATGCCGCGCGGACGCACACCGTAGGGCTTGGTGTCGATGGTCTTGATCAGTTTGCCGCTGGCGATGTCGTGCACCGTCAGGTTGTTGTCTTCCTCGTTGGTGACGATGATCTTGCTGCCGTCGGCGGAGAATTCGATGCCTTCGGTTTCCATGCCGCCGATGATCTCGCCGACTTTCGTTCCGGTCTTCAGGTCGACGATGGCGATGCGTGCCGGTTCTTCCTTGTCGTCGGCGCGCTTCTGCTTCAGTTCCGCGGCTTCCTTCGAGCCGGGCTTCGGCGGCGGGCCTCCTGCCGAGGCGGGTTCGAAGGAGACAAAGGCCTGGTCGCCGCGGACGCGGACGAACTCCGGGTTCTTGCCGATCGGAATGCGCTTGACCAGCTTGCGCGTCTGCAGATCGACCACGGCGAGATCGCCCTTGTCGCGCGTGGCAACCACCAGCAGCCTGCCGTCCGCGGTGACGCCCAGCCCGCGCGGCGAGGCGCCGCCGATGTCGATTTCGCCGATCGTTTCGAAAGTGGCGAGGTCGATCGTGGTGACATTGCCCTTCTGGTTGCTGACGTAGGCAAAACCTCCGGCGGCGCTGGCCGGCAACGCCAGGCAGGCGGTAAATACGGCGAGCAGCAGGCGGGCAGGGCGGGGTGCAGTGAGCTTCATCAGGAATCCTTGAGGGCTTCGACCGGGATGGTGATCCTGACGTCGTCGCCGATGCCCGGAAGGTTGGTGTTCATGCCGAAATCGGAACGCTTGATCGTGGTTTCGAGATCCGCGCCGCACAGTTGGCGCGGCAGGATCGGATGCTTGGCGCAGCGCCATTGGGACACCTTGAGCATTACATTGCGGGTGACGCCAAGCAGGGTCAGTTCGCCGGCCACCGGGCTCAGCTTTTCGGTGTCAAAGGCGAAGTCGCGGGCGACGAAGCGCGCCTGGGGAAACTTGTCGGTATGGAAGAAGCGCTCGCCGCGCATGTGCTTGTTCCAGTCCTCGAAGCCCATGTCCACCGATGCCGTGTCGATCGTGACCTCGACCGAGCCTTTCTTCGCCACGGGATCGAGATCGAGCTTTCCGGCGACCTTGTTGAAGCGCCCGCGTTGCAGCGAGAAGCCGTAGTGGCTCACTTCAAACATGGGGAAGGTGTGGCGCGCGTCGATGGCATAACTTTCGGCGGTGGCCGCCGTGGCGGCGAACACCGATAGCAGGGCAGCCAAGTGGCGAGGCTTCATCCGGTCTCCTTGATTGGCTCAGTTCAGGCTGAGATTTATTGCGACGAATATACTCCGCGGCGCGCCCGGGGCGAGGAAGGTTTCGCGCGTCCAGTCGTCGGAATTGGTCTGGAAGACACCGGCAGCAGTGAAGGGATTCTCGGCCAGGGCGCCGGCAGTTGCGTAGCGCCGGTCGAAGGCGTTGTTGAGGCGTGCGGAAAGCTGCCAGCGCTGGTCGAGTTTCACCCTTGCCGCAAGATTCAGCACGGCATAGCCGGGTGCCGTGCCGGCACCGAGGAAAGTGCGCGGTCCGCCGCCGAGGACGTCGGAGTAGGTCCCCGGCTGGTGCGCGTTGTTTTCGTTGCCGCGCAGGAACTGGCTCGAATAGGTGACCACGTCGGCCGACAGGGTCCAGTCGGCGTTGGCGCGCCAGTCGGCGCCGAGCTTGAGGCTGTGCAGGGGAATTCCCGGGATGCGGTTGCCGGCCTGGACCAGGATCTCGTCGTCCTGCCCGCCGCCCGTGCATTCGGCGGTCTGGCCGCGCGTGCTGTTGTTCTCCGCCAGCAGGCACGCGGCCGAGCGATAGGTGGCCTTGACGTAGCCGTAGTCGGCACGCAAGGAAACGGGACCGACGTCGGCCGCTGCACCCAACTCGATCCCGGCGCGCCGCGTACGGCCGAAGTTGGTGAAGTAGCCCTGGCTGGTCGACGTGCCGACGAAGAGGATGTCGTCCCGGTTGTCGGCACGGAACAGGGTCGCATTCCAGCGCAGCATCCCGGTCTTGCCGCGCGCTCCGGCTTCGAAGGTTTGCGTCACCACCTGCGCCAGGAAGGGGTCGGCCTGCATGGCATTGGGCAGGGAGCAGGGGTTGGCGCGATCCGCGCAACCCAGCTCGATCGGGCTCGGCGCGCGATTGCCTTGGGCCACATTGGCAAACACGGAAAATCCAGGTGTCACCGTCCAGGTGGCGCCGATTGCCGGATTGAGCTTGGTGTAGAGCTGGTCGCCGTCGAGATTGGGCGCGACAGCCCGGAGTTGGTCCCGGGTGGTGACGCGGGTCTGGTTCAAACGCAGCGAAGTCGTTATCGCCAAATCGGTGCGTGGCTTCCAGGTGTCGGTGGCGAACAGGCTCCAGCTGCTCGATGTTCCGTCGAGGCGGTTGTTCAGCAACTCTCCGGCTCCGCCGGAAACAACGCCGCGCTGGCTGTCGAACACGCCCAACTCGGTGGTTTGTTGGAAGGTTGAGCGGCTGAAATCGCCGGTGATGCCGAAAGCCACGTGGTTGTTGTCGTCGATCCGCGACCATTGCAACGCGCCGCCCCAGCCTCGCTGATCGGTGGCCGTGCGATTGCTGGCAGCGGTATCGCTGTTGAAACCGAGACCGCCGTTGGCGCCGGCGTCGCCGTCGAGTGCGGCATCGCCTTCAAAGGCGTCATTGGCATCTCCGTTCAGCGTTCTGACGCGGTTGCTGCGATGGTAGAGCGTGCCGGTGAGGCGCGCCTTGTCGTCGAGCCAGTAGCTGGCGCCGAAGCTCAGCAGATGCAGCCGGTTGCGGGTGTTGTCGGGCTTGGTAAAGATGGCCTCGCGCCGCGCACGCAGCATCGAGTCGGGCAGCAGGCCGTTGCCGATCAGGTCGGTATCGGCATGGGTATAGGCGAGGTCCCATTCCAGCGGGCCGCGCTGTTGCGAAAGCTTGAGGAAGAACTGGCCGACTCGCGATGGCGAAAAGTCGCGCCAGCCGTCTTCACGGAACATCGATGCTGCCGCATAGAGACCCATGTCGCCCTGCTTGCCGCCGAATTCGGCTTCGAGTTCTCTCCGGCCGAAGCTGCCGGCACTGGCTTCGAGCGCGGTACCGGGATTGGCAAAGCCGTCCTTGGTGCGGATCGACAGCGCGCCGCCCAGGGTATTGAGTCCGAACAAGGGGTTCGAGCCGGGAATCAGGTCGATCGAACCGATCGCCGCGCGCGGCACGAGATCCCAATTCACCGAATCGCCAAAGGGTTCGTTGATGCGCACGCCGTCCTGATAGACCGAGATGCCCTGCGGTGTTCCCAGTAGGGGGCTGGCGCTGAAGCCGCGAAAATTGACGTCGGCCTGGTAGGGGTTGCCCTGGATCTCGTTGACATTGATTCCGGATATCCGGTTGCCGAGCAGTTCGGGGAGGGGTTGCCGCTTGCTCTCCTTGAGCGCACGCGCGTCAATGGACTGGAGGTGGCCCGGGACCTCGTCGCGCGGCAGTTCCAATCCCCTGATGGGTGAAAGGCCGACTACCTCGACCGCTGGTGCGCCGATGTCGGCGGCATCCGCGCACGTGTGAGACAGCGATCCTGTGATGGCAATAGTCAAAGCAAAAACGGGCAGAGGCAAACTTCTCATCGACATCTTCGGGACTCCGGATCGGCGGTGGGGAATGGCCGGAGTCTGCCGTCGCCCCAATCGTCCGCCAAGGGAGTTTTTCCCGGGAACTGCGTCAGCCATTGCTTTCCGCCAGCAGTGCACCCGGCGTCGGTCGTGCGTTGGTCAGGCCGCATTCGACAGCGATGCGCAGGAGTTGCATGGCGTTAACGCACCCCAGCTTCTGCCGTATGCTGGTCTGATAGTTGGCCACGGTCTTTCCGCTGACGCACAGCAGCGTCGCAATCTGCGTCAGCCCATGGCCGGCGGCAAGCAGGCGCAGGGTCTCGAACTCGCGTTCGGTCAGGCTGTCGAGGCTCCGCAGATCGGCGCCCCTCGCACTGCCTTGCACCATGCGCGACAGTTCGGCTGGCACGAATCGCTGCCCCGCTGCGATGGCCTGGACCGCCCTCACCATCAGATCCGGTGCGCTGGCCTTGGTCAGATAGCCCAGCGCACCGCCATCCAGTGCCCTGGCCACGAACACGGGATCCTCGTGCATGCTGAACATCAGCACGC
>JBIKLV010000039.1:0-32201 GCA_044359585.1 Sulfuritalea sp.
ATTCGCCGCGCTCGATCGCCTGGCGCAGGCTGCTTTCCAGGGTCAGGCGCCGCATCGCCTCCAGCGTCAGGGCGGTCCGGTAGAACTGGCAGTTGTCGCGCCCTTCGTCCTTGGCGTGGTACATCGCGGTGTCGGCGTGCATCAGCAGCGCGTCGGCATCCTCGCCATCGTCCGGGAACAGGGCGATGCCGATGCTGGCCGTCATCACGATCTCGCGCCCGTCGAGGACGAAGGGACGGCGCAGCAGTTCGTGGATGCGACGCGCCAGGCCGAGCGCTTCGTCGGCATGGTGCAGGCTGGGCACCAGCACCGTGAACTCGTCGCCGCCCAGGCGCGCAAGATTCACTTCCGTGTCGAGCGGGTCGGCGCGCGCCACCAGGTCGGCCGGCCGCACGCCCTGTCGCAGCCGGTCCGCCGCGCGCTGCAGCAGCAGGTCGCCGATGCCGTGGCCGAGGCTGTCGTTGATGTTCTTGAAGCCGTCCAGGTCGAGGAAGAGCACGGCCAGCCGGTCACCCTCGCGCCGGGCGCGCTTTATCTCGCGTTCGAGGCGCTGGATGAATGACAGTCGGTTGGGCAGGCCGGTCAGGGAATCGACATAGGCCAGGCGCTGGATGTCGCGTTCGGCGTTCTTGCGCTCCGTGACGTCGCGCACCAGGCACAGCGTTTCCTCGCCGGCGATGTCGGCCAGGCGCGCCTCGTAGTGGTGCTCCGTGCCGTCGTTGCGCGACAGCGCATAGTTCACGGTGAGCCCGTCGCCGCCGATGCGGGCCAGCTCCGCCGCCTTCAGCATGCGGTGCGCGATGTCGGCCGGCAGCACGGCGGAGATGTGGTCGCCGGGCATCGGCCGGCCGGGCAGCTCTGGGTCGCCGGTGGTCAGGTGCGCCGCCAGCACCATCCCGTCGGCATCGAGGCGCAGCAGCGAGTCCGGCAGCGCCTGGAGGATCGCCGCATTGCGCGCATTGGCCGCATGCAGGTCCTTCACCACCTGGACGCCGCGGAACAGGTAGCGGATGCGGTGGCCGAGCAGCGGCCAGTTCACCGGCTTGACGATGAAGTCGGTGGCGCCGGCATCGTAGGCGCGCCGGATCGAATCGATGTCGTCCATGCCGGTGACCATGACGATGGGGAACTCGTCGCCGAGCTGGTGGCGCAGGTGGGCGCAGACCTGGTGGCCGTTCAGGCCCGGCATGTTCACATCGAGCAGGACCATGTCGCAGGGTTCGGCGGAAAACTGGCGCAAGGCATCCTCGCCGTCCTCGGCAAGAAACACCTGGAAACCGGCCTTCTCGAGGGCGGCCTTGATCAGCAGGCGCGTTACCGGTTCGTCATCGGCGACCAGGACGCGCCAGGGGCGACCGTTCATGCCGCCTCCGCAAGGATGTCGTGCAGGGCCGCGAGCACTCGCGCGTATTCGCCTTGCATGGACGCGAAGAGGATCCCGGCCTCATCCATGCGCGCCGCCTTGGCCAGCGTTTCGAGTTCGCGCAACAGGTTGGCCAGCGCCTGGGCGCCGACGCTCGCGCTGCTCGACTTCAGGCTGTGCGCGCCCAGGCGCAGGGCCTCGGCATCGCGCCCGGCGATGGCCTGCTCGATCCCCCGCCAGGTTTCGCTGGCGCTGTCGATGTAGATCCGCAGGATGCGCAGCGCCAGGCCCTGGCCGCCGGCAGGATCGATGTCCCGGTATTGATCGAGAACCTTCCGGTCGACCGCCGCCGGCCGGGCATCCGGGTCGCTGCGGTCCTGGTGGGTAGCATGCATTTGCTTCTGCTCCGGAGTTCTGGTTGTCGGCTCGTTGCGGTTTTCGGTTGCGGCACCCGCAGGCATTTTTGCGGGTAAGGCAGGCGCGGAACCCCGTATTCTGCCGGTGATCGGCCTTGGCGGGAGGTTTCCGCACGCGGCACCGGAAAACCTGCCGGCGGCGAGGCATCCCGCCGGCCTGCGCGGCAGGTCGTGCAGACGCTATACCAGCGCCGCCTGCAAAGCCTCGCCCCGGTCGCAGCGTTCCCAGGTGAATTCGATGTCGTCGCGGCCGAAGTGGCCGTAGGCGGCGGTGCGGCGGTAGATCGGCCGGGTCAGTTGCAGGGCTTCGATGATGGCGCTGGGCGTCAGGCGGAACACCTTGCGCACCGCCGCTTCCAGCCGCGCGTCGGGGACGATGCCGGTGCCCTGGCTGTCCACCATAACCGAGACCGGCTCGGCCACGCCGATGGCATAGGCTATCTGGATCAGGCAGCGCCGCGCCAGCCCGGCGGCGACCAGGTTCTTGGCGATGTAGCGCGCCATGTAGGCCGCCGAGCGGTCGACCTTGCTCGGGTCCTTGCCCGAAAACGCGCCGCCGCCGTGGGGGCAGGCGCCGCCGTAAGTGTCGACGATGATCTTGCGTCCGGTGAGCCCGGTGTCGCCGTTGGGGCCGCCGATCTCGAACGGGCCGGCAGGATTCACCAGCACGTGGAAATCCGCCGTGCGCATGTCGAGCGGCAGCAGCGGATCGATGATTTCGCGCGTGACTTCGCGTGCCACCCAGGCCGGGTCGAGTTTCGCCTCGATCTGGGTCGAGATCACCACGTTATGCACCCCGGCCACGCGCTGGCCGTCGTAACGCACCGTAACCTGGCTCTTGGCATCGGGCCGCAGCCAGTCCATGCTTCCCGACTTGCGCAAGGCTGCCTGGCGCTGCACCAGGCGATGCGCCAGCCAGATCGGGTAGGGCATGAAGTCCGGCGTTTCGTCGCAGGCGTAGCCGAACATCAGGCCCTGGTCGCCGGCGCCGAGCTGGCCGTTGGCATGCACGATGCCCATGTTGATCTGGATCGACTGGTGGTTGAAGCGCACCTGCACTTCGCAGTTGTCCGGGTCGATGCCGGTGTCGGCATCCTTGTAGCCTGCGTCGCGCAGCACCTGGCGGGCGATGCCGGCGGCGTTGTCGCGGATATCCGTGAAGATCGCCGGATCGGCGGTGCGGAACTCACCGGCAATGACGATCAGGTTGTCGGCGACCAGGGTTTCGCAGGCCACCTTGGCGCTCGGTTCCCGTTCCAGGAAGGCGTCGAGGATGGCATCCGAGATCTGGTCGGCGAGCTTGTCCGGGTGGCCTTCGGAGACGGATTCCGAGGTGAAGAGATAGGATCGCACGTTCATAGGCTAATGCAGAACAAACGCGATGCCGTTCGCCCTGAGCCTGTCGAAGGGCCTTTCGACAGGCTCAGGGCGAACGGCATCATCAGCGCGGGTATTTGCGGCCATGGCAGTCAGTCGAACATGATGACCTGACGCACCGCTTCGCCGGAATCGAGCCGGTCGAAGCCTTCGTTGATCTGGTCCAGGGTCAGGCGGTGGGTGATCAGCTTGTCCACCGGCAGGCGTCCGGCCTGGAACAGTGCGATGTAGTGCGGAATGTCGCGCGCCGGCACGGCAGAGCCGAGGTAGCTGCCCTTCAGCGTGCGCTCCTCGGCAACCAGGTTCACCGCCGGCACGTTGAAGGTGTGCGAGGGCGGCGGCAGGCTGCAGGTCACCGTGGTGCCGCCGCGCCGCGTGATCTTGTAGGCGGCGTCGAGCGCCTTGACCGAACTCGCCGCCTCGATCGCGATGTCCACGCCGCCGCGGGTTGCCGCCTTGACCTGGGCCACCAGGTCGGGATCGTCGGCACGGAAGGCGCTGGTCGCGCCCAGCGCCAGCGCGGTTTCGAGTTTTGAAGGCAGGCTGTCGATGGCGATCACCTCGCGCGCGCCGGCCGCGAGTGCGCCGAGCACGGCGGAGAGGCCGACGCCGCCCAGGCCCACCACGGCAACCGTTTGCCCGAGGCGAACCTGCGCCGAATTGATTGCCGCGCCGACACCGGTGAGCACCGCGCAGCCGAACACGGCGGCGACGTCCTGCGGCAGGTCTGGCGTGACCTTAACCAGCGAGCCACGATTGCACACCGCGTATTCGGCGAAGCACGACACGCCGACCTGGTGATTGAGGGGGCTGCCGTCGGCGCGCGACAGGTGGCGATGGCCGCCGACCATGGTGCCGGCGGTGTTGGCCGCGGCGCCCGGTTCGCACAGCGCCGGGCGGCCTTCCAGGCAGGGCAGGCAATGGCCGCAGCTGGGGACGAAGACCAGGGCCACCGCATCGCCGCGCTTGAGGTCGGTGACGCCCGGCCCGGTTTCCTCGACCACGCCGGCGGCCTCGTGGCCCAGCGCCATCGGCATCGGCCGCGGCCGGTCGCCATTGACGATGGAAAGGTCGGAATGGCACAGCCCGGCGGCGGTGATCTTCACCAGCACTTCATTGTGTGCGGGACCGGCAAGATTCACTGTCTCGATAGCGATCGGCCGGGTTTGCGCATAGGGGCGCGGTTGTTCCATCTGGCTCAATACGGCGGCGCGGATTTGCATGATGTTTTGTGCCTTGCTCGGGATTAACAGGCGCAGTCTAGCGGAATACATTTGACGACATGTCGGCTCCGCGCACATCCCTCGCCACCCTGCTTGCCAGTTCCGGCCTGGTGCTGGCGGCTTGCGGCGTGCTGCCCCTGGGCGGACAGGATCCGGCGCCGGTGGCCTCGCGCGGAAAAGTCGGCGCTGACGACACGGCGCGCGCGGTTTCCGCGCCCGGCGCCGGCAACCAGGCCGACCGGCACAACCCCAAGGCCAATGACGTGGTGCTCTTCGCCCTCGGACTGATCGAGACCGGTTACCGCTTCGGCGGCAAGAACCCGGACGCCGGCCTCGATTGCAGCGGCATGGTCAGCTATGTCTACGAGAAGTCGGTCGACATGCAACTCAAGGGCTCGGCGGCCGATCTTGCGCGCCAGGGCAAGGCGGTCCCGGCGGAAAAGCTCAAGCCCGGCGACCTGGTGTTCTTCAACACCCGCAACAGGCCGCGCTCCCACGTCGGCATCTACATCGGCGACGACCGCTTCGTGCATGCGCCCAACAGCCGGGGCAAGGTGCGCACCGAAAGCCTGAAAAAGGGCTGGTTCGCGGCGCGCTTCGAAGAAGGCCGCACCTACCTGGATTGACGCCGCCGCCGCCGGGATTCCCGTCGGTCGCGGGCTCATCACGAGCGAACCCCGCAAGCTGTCCGAACTACCGTGAAGCCGGTAGGAGGGATACGCCTTTGCGGGTATTCCATCGGGATCGCGGCCGCGGTATCGTTGTTGCCGATAGTGCCGGCGTCGCGCGACGCGGCATTCGGCTACTCCACCCCCGTGCAATGCGGGGTTTTCTGAATCCGGCGGGAGCGATCCAGCCGGATTTTTTTATGTCCGGCCCTTCGGGTCGGACGGTATCCAGAGGAATGTCCGCGCGGGACGCGGACCCGGCGCATCCGTTGCGCCACGCGGGGAGCCCGTAGAATGGGGGCCGTAAACCCGCCCCAGACCATGAAGACGCCCTTGCCCGGATCCCCCTCCACCGTTCCCGGTCCACCCGAGGCGCAGCACGATCACGAGTTGCTCCAGTCGATCCTCGACAACGCGCCGCTGGCCATCTGGATGACCGACGCGAACGGCAGGATGCGCTTCGTCAACCGCCGCCTGTGCGACGTCCTGGGCATCGCCGAGGCGCGCTTTCTGGCCGCCGGGCATTACACCGACCTGCTGCCCTCGTTTGTCGCCACCCGCTGCAAGCGGGCCGACCAGGATTGCCTGGCCAAGGCGGCGCCGCACCTGTCCAAGGAATGGCTGCAGTTTGTCGACGGCCGTGAGCATCTGCTGGAAATCACCCGGATCAGGCTGCTCAATCCGGATGGCAGCCTGCGCGGCATCGCCGGCATGGCGGCGGACGTCACCGAGCGCATGGAACACGAGAAGCACCTCGAACGCGTGGCCCATTACGACGCGCTGACCGGGGTGCCCAATCGCCAGTTGCTGTCCGATCGCCTGGCGCAAGCGCTCGCGCGCACCAAGCGCGAGAAGGGCCTGATGGCGGTCTGCCACCTCGACCTGGATGGCTTCAAGCCGGTCAATGACCGCCACGGCCACGGTGCCGGTGACAAGGTTCTGGTGGAAGTCACGCGGCGCATCAAGGAAGCCGTGCGCGAGGACGATACCGTCGCCCGCCTCGGCGGCGACCAGTTCGTCGTGCTGCTGGTCGGACTGCAGGCGACCGAGGAATGCGTGGGCAGCCTGCAGCGCCTGCTGGAAAGCATCCAGCAGCCCATCGCCGTCAACGATGCGGTGCTGGAAATCACCGCCAGCATCGGCGTGGCGATCTACCCGGAAGACGAGCAGGACGCGGATACCCTGCTGCGCCATGCCGGCCAGGCCATGAACCTGGCCAAGCAGGCGGGCAGGAACCGCTACCACCTGTTCGATGCGGTCAGCGACCAGCGCGCCCGATCCCACCACAAGATGCTGCAACAGATCCGGCAAGGCCTGGCGGCGGGCGAATTCGAACTGTATTACCAGCCCAAGGTGGATATGGCGAGCCGCGAACTGGTCGGCGCCGAAGCGCTGATCCGCTGGAACCATCCGCAGCGCGGCCTGCTGCTGCCTGACGATTTCCTGCGCACGGTGGAAGATACCGAGCTGGAAATCGACCTGGGAGACTGGATGCTGCGCACCGCGATCGGGCAACTGCAGCGCTGGCACGCGGAGGGTTTCGCGATCGAACTCAGCGTCAATGTCTCGGCCTACTACCTGCAGTCTTCGGGCTTCGTCGACAAGCTGCAGGCCACCGCCACGCAGCTCGCCGCGATGGATGCCCTGCGCCATTTGCAGATCGAGGTGCTGGAAACCGCCGCGCTGGAGGACATCGGCCGCATCGACGCCCTGATCGGCGCCTGCCGGGAGTTCGGCGTCGGCTTCGCGCTGGACGACTTCGGCACCGGCTACTCGTCCATCACCTACCTCAGCAAGCTCGACGTGGACGTGCTCAAGATCGACCAGTCCTTCGTCCGCGACATGCTGCAGGACAAGGGCGACCACGCCATCGTGCAGGGCATCATCGCGCTGGCGCGGGCCTTCGAGATGGGCATCGTCGCGGAAGGCGTGGAAAGCGCGGCGCATTACGAAGCCCTGTTGCAGATGGGCTGCGAGGTCGGCCAGGGGCACGCCATCGGGCGCCCGATGCAGGCGCACGACCTGACTGCCTGGCGGATGCCCGCGATCTCCTGAACTGCGCGAAAATGCGCAGATCGAAACGCGCGGATCGAAAGGGGACACCATGGCGCAACTCGTGACCTGGACGGCGGACCTGAGCGTCGGCATCGATGCCATCGACGACCAGCACCGGCGCATCGTCGACTACATCAACGAATTGCACGAGGCGAGCCAAAGCGGGGACCTCGTGGTCGTCGGGCGGATCATCGACGACCTGATGGAGTACACCGTCTCGCACTTCAGCTTCGAGGAAGCGATGATGGAGCGGGCCGGCTATCGTTTCCTGGCCCCGCACAAGAAGGTCCATGAACTGTTCACGCGCCGCGTCGCGGAATTCCGGCAACGCTTCAAGTTGCGCGAAGATGTCGCCAGTGAGATGCAGGAAACCCTGATCAAGTGGCTCATGAACCACATCAGGAACGAAGACCGGAACTACGCCACGACGGTGCGCGAGTTCGGCCAGGGCTGAGAGGCAACCCCGGCGCCTCGCGCGACGGCGCGGCTTCATCGCGCAGAGTTCAAGTTGATGGCGTCAACTTTCTGATCCGGGATGGGGCGTGGCTGGGCAAAACTGCTCGATCAACGCGGCAATTGTTCGGCCTTTCTCATCGGCGCGGCGTTGAGCGCGCACTCGCGCAGTGAGACCAACCCAACCACGGATGTCCGGGTTCGCGCCGTGTTTGAGTAAAAGCTCCACCAACTCTGGGTAGTCTGTTTGCACAGCCAGGCAGAGGGGTGTTTCGCCGATCATCTTTTCGTCGTAAGCGTTCACATCTGCCCCGTGCTCAAGCAACCACGCGGCTACTTGGTATTGCTCACGTTCCGCAGCGTAGTGCAGGGGAGTTTGACGCATATCGTCGAACGCTCCTACGGGCGCACCGCTACCGACCAATTGCTGCACTTCCATTAGATCGCCTTCAGCCGCAGCGAAATGCAATCGTTCGCGCTCGTACCAGTCGTCATCCGTGGGTTTCATGACGCCAAACGAGGAGATGACCGGCGCTTCGTGGCTTCATCGCGCAGCGTCCGGTGACCGAAGGGAACGGGGTCGACCGGCGGGTTGGGGCGCTCCACGGTTAGCGCCTTTCTGAGGTCTCGGCGATACTGGAAAGAGCGCCGGTCTCGTGCGACCAGAGAAGCACTCTGTCTTCCAAGACGCCGGGCGAAGACTGTGAGGGAAGAAATACCAAGTAGTCGCCAGATCCGTTCTCGGCGATTGCGACAGCGGTGGGCGGAAAACCATGCCACTCACGGGCGGACTGGTTCTCTCGAACGATGTGGTTTGCGGAACGAGATGCTTTCTTTCTGTCCGAGGAATCGAAGACGGGAAAGATCGTCCAGTCTTCCTCTGCGGCGAATAGCTCACCACCGTTTGACGAGAGGAGTCGGTGACGCCAAGTGGGAGGCAGAAGAACACCGAGCGCACTTTCGGCGGTTTCGATAAATTCAAGATCGGTCGGAAATGCCATAGCGCTAAGAGCCCCAGCGTTTAAAATCACCGACGCTGCGCGGCTTCATCGCGCAGCGTCCGTGTTGATGGATGGGTTGGGGGCGGGATGGCACAGCTAGTCTTTCTCGGCGAGAACAGCGGTGATCTTCTTGGCTGGACCAACGCAGCTTTGAAGGTCAAGCTCGAGCCCGAAGGCTTGATTTAGAACGTCCATCACATGCTTCTCAGGGCTAACTGAATCGCCCCGCACCTTCAGTCCAAAGACGGTGTCAGCAGCTTCGACTCGGTAGCCATCGAGGTCTGTGATTTTCTTCGCGGCGTCACCAAGGGGGTTCCACTCAGCGAGAAGTTTTGCGACTGCTTCAACCTGGGGTGTGCTCATTTGGTACCTCGATGAGAGGAACACAATCCTTCCCAGAACTCGCGATACGGCATGAGCGACTCGTGCTTTGAGCGCCAATGCGCGTCGATGCCGTCCCATCCATTTCCTTGGAACACGTGACCGCACTCTGGGCAGACGCGTGGGAGATCATTTTTTTGTTTCTTCTCACAGCAAAGGCAAGACTTGCGCATGGCGGTTTCCTAAGGCCCCCAACGTGGAGCTAACCGGCGCTGCGCGGCTTCATCGCGCAGCGTCCAGCGACCGCAGGGAGCGAGGTCGATCGCAGGGTTGGGCGTCATCACGCACGTGTGGAGCAGCTCGTTAGTTGGGAGTCATAACTAGGTCGCCGACACTCGATGACGAAACCTTGTCACAGGCCTTGAAGTCCGTGAACTCGTCCCACGCAATCGCCTTGACTGCCTTTGACCCAACTCCAGATGGGACCGGATGACATGATCTTGCGGATGTCTTTGCGCTATTGGCGCAAACGAACTCGACACTCCAGCATGCGGTGACGTTCTGGTTTCCTTGGCGACGTTCAACGGAACATGAGACTCCGCCAAGAGCAACGGTACAATCAACGTATGCTTGGGTGGACTGGAAAAGGTCGCAACCGCACAAGATGGGTAGCATGAACATCGTGGCAGCAATATTGCAAAGACGCATGACTTGTCCTTAGGCTGGTTGGTACCGTTCCGCAGCGGACCATGATGCTTTTGGCAAGGACGCGCAATTCGGACGGCCGTTACGCTGTAAAAGATGGTTCGGCATTGATCTGGACATGACATGGTTCGCTCAAGCGGTTCTCGTCCGGTAGAACGCGCGACTGCCTTCCTTGTGGTACTCGACAAGATTCTGGTCTTCCAGCATTCGGGCCAAGATAGCAAAAAGCCACCCTTTTTCACCGTACTGCTCCCCTTGCTTAGGGACCGCCACGAAGTTGAGTTCAAGGGCATTCTTTACCTCGGCTGCTGGAACCCAGCGACTTTCGAAGGAGGGCTCGCACTCGCGTATGTGTTCGAGCAGCTCAAAAGCCATGATGTTCAGCAGGCTACGAATTGCGGTCTTCCGGTCCATTTCCTATACCTCCGCGAAGGTGACTATTGACGCCCAACGTTTGAATTCACCGGCCTGCGCGGCTTTTCGCGCAGGTCCGGTGGAATGAGGGGTTAGCAATCACCGAAATACTCGCTGAACAAGCCCATCTCCATTTGTTTTGGTGGAGCTCCGGGGTCAAGGTGCGCACTGATTTGGTCAAAGACGTCGTCAAGGTCTTTTAGATCGGTGTCAGTGAAATGAAGAACAGGGATTTTGTATTTCTTAAAGTACGCACGAGCTTTGTGTACCTCCGCTTCAAAATTTTCACGTGCTTCCTTGTTCAACTCAATCATGGTCTTATGCTTGCCAGATAATGCGCCATGCGTAGACCATGGTGAAATCTCGAAGCCAACTTTCTCCATCGTGAACGGATTAATGATCAGAAAATCTAACCTGTGTTTGTGTTTTCGGCCGCTGCCGTCGTAGCGTAGCTCGGGAATAAGAAGCGGAATGTCGAGAGGGTCGTCAGAGGACTCGACGAACTTGATGTATCTATCGACTATGCCGATTTGATATTGCGACTTTGTTAACCGTGCCTGAGCCTTGAGAAAGGCTAGATAGTCTTCTTTCTTCGTAAACTGATACGTGTCATTTTCGTCTGGATAACACAGTCCAGTTTGAATGACATGTCCAATAGTCCAGTACTTGAAGCGTACAGCTCTAATTTCTGACTTGTCGTTTTCCCAGTTGGTACCATTCCATCGAGGCGTCACAAAGAGTCCGTAGTGCGCATCATTAACACCGAACCAAATTTCCGCATCGCCAGTCTCGGGCCGTTTTTTGCACAGTTCGTTGTAGTGCTTCAGGAAACTTCTTCTTAAAAACATATATACGTATTTCTTGAAGCTTTTGTTCTTCTTGTTTTGAAGGAACTGCTGAATCTCTACAGGCCCCCCCTTGCCGTGCTTCTCCATACCGGCTATCCATTTGTGTACATAGTCCTCGGGCGTCGTGATGATTTCATGTTTCAAGTCAATGAAATCGTCAGCTTTGGACCCGATGAAGGCATTTAGAGACGCTTCGCCTGTGCGGCCGGACTCCTTGAAGCATGCGGCTTGGAGAGGCAGCATTTCTTCAGTAATTTGTGCGATGGCCTTGTTGCGGGCTGTTACGTTTGGATCGCGTTTTGCCATGGTGGACCTTGAGATATGTGGGCTTGTGATTGCTAACGTTAAGTCGGCTGCCTACAAGATGGTAAACAACCCATCAAGCGAGCCGCTTTCCATTTCTTTCGTTGAGAACAATCCCTTTTCATCAGTATGTTGCCTCTTTTTAGTGGAGCCTAAAATCGGGAACCGCTACCGGCGTGAAATGGGGCTGTTCTCATGATTCATTGATGCGCGGCCGTTGCTTTGGCCCCGCTTCCACCCTATCTATAATGCATTAGACGATTTATTTCGGATCATGGCAAGTGCGCGCCGTTCCGCCATTCGTTGCTGCGAGGAGAGCGCTTTTTGCTCAGCCGCCCTGCTGCGGAGGGATCTCATCTCCGCCGACTTTTTGGCGAGCGAGTGCTGCCTTGAATTGTTCCCGGCGCGCGCCCGCAGGCGCGACGGTTTGCCTTCCCCTCTGAGCCGCCGAGCGAGGAAGGTCCGCCGGGGGAAGTCCGGTCGCGTTGTCCGACGACGGCCGCTTTTTGGCCGGCTAGTTTAGCGACCGGCCCGGCGGGCCTTCCGCAGCGAGGGGTGAGCGCGGGGTTTCGCAAGGCCAACGTTTGGCCTTGCGCCGCGCGAACGGGCGAGACTCTGGCGAGCCCTCCGCCCGCCGGGGCGAGACCCGGCGCTGCCCTGGAAGCGAGGAAAGAAAGTCGGCGCCGGCGATACGGTGACGAAACCGGCCTCAGCTGGATTCCCGCCTACGCGGGAATGACGGCAAGCAATTCGGCGCCCCACAGGGACATCCTTCGGTCGCTGACCACACGGCGCCCCATGCCGCCGACCTGACCCGAATTCCAGACCCGCGAGCGAAAGCCGCATAATGCGACTCAGTTCTCTGCCTGACCCCACCCTTCCACCTCCGATGCCGAAATTCAGTCCCGACCGCATCCTCCCCATCCTCGCCCTGGCCCTGCTGGGCGCGGGTTGCGTGCTGGTGTTGTGGCCCTTCCTCACCGCGCTGGTGTGGGCGGCGATCCTGGTGTCGACCAGCTGGCCGGCCTTCCTCTGGCTGGACCGCGCTGTGGGCGGGCGGCGCGCAGTGGCGGCGATCCTGATGACGCTGCTGGTGACGGTGGTGCTGCTGGGGCCCATCGTCGCCGTGGCGCTGGCGATGGCCGGCAACGCGTCCGAACTGGGCCGGGCGGCGGCAGCGCTGGTCAGGAATGGCCTGCCCGACGCGCCGTCGTGGCTGGCGGCGGTGCCCGTGGTGGGCCAGCCGATCCTCGACTACTGGCAGGGCTTCGCGCACGACGGGCACAAGCTGATGGCCGAGCTCGAAAAACTGGCCAAGCCGGCGCAGGCGGCGGCGCTGGCGGCCGGGGGCGTGGTGGCCCGGGGCAGCCTGGACATGGCCATTTCGGTATTCATCGCCTTCTTCTTTTTCCTGCATGGCGAAGCGCTGGCCTCGCGCCTGCAGGTGGCGCTGGAACGCCTGGCCGGCGGCCGCGCGACTTATCTGCTTGGAATCGTGCGCGGCACGGTGACCGGGGTGATCTACGGCATCCTCGGCACCGGCCTGGCGCAGGGCGTGCTGGCGGCGATCGGCTTTGCCATCGCCGGCGTGCCGGGCGCCGTGCTGCTGGGCGTCGCCACCTTCTTCCTTTCCGTGGTGCCGGTGGGGCCGCCACTGGTCTGGGGCGGCGCGGCGATCTGGCTGTTCCAGAGCGGCGAGGCCGGCTGGGCGGCCTTCGTCGCGGCCTGGGGCTTTTTCCTGGTCAGCACGGTGGACAATGTGATCAAGCCCTTCATCATCAGCCGCGGCGCCAGCCTGCCTTTCGCCATCGTCTTCCTCGGCGTGCTGGGCGGCGTGCTGGGCTTCGGCGTGATCGGCGCCTTCCTCGGCCCGACGCTGCTGGCGGTGGGCTACCGGCTGGCGACGGAATGGACGGGCGACGAAGCGGCGCGCCCGGTGCCATCCGGCCAGTGATGCCCGCCGGGCCCGAGCCCGGCGCGAAAGGCCATGGCAGGCCGAGTTGTTAGAATCGGGCCATGATGCGCCGCACCCCTCCCACCATGGCCCTGCCCGGGCCGATTCCGGAAACCCGCCACGACTGGGAGACCATCAAGACCCTGCTGCCCTACCTGTGGGCGTGGAAGGGTCGCGTGGTCTTCGCGTTGTCCTGCCTGCTGCTGGCCAAGCTGACCACCGTCGGCGTGCCGCTGGTGTTCAAGGACATCATCGACACGTTTACGGTTCCCGGCGCCAACCGGATGGAGCAGGCCGTGCTGCTGGTGCCGCTGGGCCTCCTGGCGGCCTATGGCGCGCTGCGCTTTGCGACGGTGCTGTTCACCGAACTGCGCGAGATCTTCTTCGCCCGCGTCACGCAACGCGCGGTGCGCACCATCACGCTGCAGGTGTTCGAGCACCTGCATTCGCTCTCGCTGCGCTTTCACCTCGACCGCCAGACCGGGGGCCTCACGCGCGACATCGAGCGCGGCACGCGTTCGATCGGCTCGCTGATCAGCTACACGCTCTACTCGATCCTGCCGACGCTGGTGGAGATCGCGCTGGTGCTGGGCATCCTCGGCTTCCGCTACGACAAGGATTTCATGCTGATCACGCTGGTCACGCTGGTGCTCTACGTGACCTTCACCATCCTCGTCACCAACTGGCGCACCGTGTTGCGGCGCGAGGTGAACGAGCTGGATTCGGCGGCCAATGTGCGCGCGGTGGATAGCCTGATCAACTTCGAGACGGTCAAGTACTTCAACAACGAGCGCTGGGAACACGACCGCTACGACGAGCAGATGCAGAAGTGGGAGACGGCGCAGATCCGCAGCCAGATTTCGCTGTCGTGGCTCAACCTCGGCCAGTCGCTGATCATCGCCGCCGCGGTGACGCTGATGATGTGGCGCGCCGCGGTCGAGGTGGTAGCCGGCAAAATGACGGTGGGCGACATCGTGCTGGTGAACGCCTTCCTGATCCAGCTCTACATGCCGCTCAACCACCTCGGCGTGCTCTACCGCGAGATCCGCCAGTCGCTGACGGACATCGAGCGCATGTTCTCGCTGCTCAACAAGAACCGCGAGGTCCAGGATGCGCCCGATGCACGGCCGTTGTTTGCCGCGGGTGAAAGCGGCCCCTGCGAAATCGAATTCGAGCGGGTCGGCTTTGCCTACGAAGCCAACCGGCAGATCCTGTTCGATGTCGATTTCAAAGTCGGCGCCGGCAAGACGGTGGCCGTGGTCGGCCACAGCGGTTCGGGCAAGTCCACGCTGGCGCGCCTGCTGTTCCGCTTCTATGACACCAGCACCGGCTCGGTGAAGGTCAACGGTTCCGACCTGCGCGCGCTGCAGCAGGCTAGCCTGCGCGGCGCGATCGGCATCGTGCCGCAGGACACGGTGCTGTTCAACGACACGATCTTCTACAACATCCAGTACGGCCGGCCGACGGCGCCGCGCGAGGAAGTCATCGCCGCGGCCCAGGCGGCGCACATCCACGACTTCATCGAACGCCTGCCGGACGGCTACCAGACCCGCGTCGGCGAGCGCGGCCTCAAGCTTTCCGGCGGCGAGAAGCAGCGCGTGGCGATCGCGCGTGCCTTGCTGAAGAATCCGCCGATCCTGATCTTCGACGAGGCCACCTCGGCGCTCGACTCGAAGACCGAAAAGGCCATCCAGGCGGCGCTGGAACAGGCGGCCGTCGGGCGCACCACCTTGATCATCGCCCATCGCCTGTCTACAGTGATGAACGCCGACGAGATCCTGGTGCTCGACGCCGGGCGCATCGTCGAACGCGGCAGCCACCGCTCGCTGCTCGAACAGCGAGGCATATACTCGCAGATGTGGAATTTGCAGCAGCAGGAGCGCCCAGCAGAAGTCCGGCCAGAATAGTCACAGGAGACCATCATGATTCGTCGCGTTACAAACCTCGCCGCCGTTATTCTTTCAAGCTTGGCGCTGCCCGCCGTGGCCCAGGACCTGAGCGGCACTCTGAAGAAGATTAAAGACAGCGGCACCGCCACCATGGGCGTGCGCGAATCCTCCGGCGGCCTCTCCTTTACGCTCGGTGACGGCAAGTTCGCCGGCTTCCATGTCGAGCTCTGCCAGCGCGCTCTGGCCGACGTTCAGAAGCAGCTGGGCATGGCCAAGGTGGACATCAAGTACCAGCCGGTCACCTCGCAGAACCGCATCCCGCTGATGCAGAACGGCACCATCGACATCGAGTGCGGTTCGACCACCAACAACGCCACCCGCCAGAAGGACGTTTCCTTCGCCGTCACCACCTACGTCGAGGAAGTGCGCATCGCGGTCAAGGCCAATTCCGGCCTCACCTCGATCGGCCAGCTCAACGGCAAGAACGTCGCCACCACCACCGGTACCACCTCCGTGCAGCTCCTGCGCAAGCACGAGCGCGGCACCGGGATTAACTTCAACGAGGTGTTCGGCAAGGATCACGCCGACAGCTTCCTGCTGCTGGAATCCGGCCGCGCCGACGCCTTCGTCATGGACGGCCAGATCCTCGCCGGCAACATCGCCAAGTCGAAGACCCCGGGCGATTACAAGATCGTCGGCGAGGTGCTCTCGGTCGAGCCGATCGCCATCATGGTGCGCAAGGATGACCCGGCCTTCAAGAAGGCGGTGGACAACAGCCTCTCGGCGCTGATGAAGTCCGGCGAGATGGCCAAGATCTACGACAAGTGGTTCATGCAGCCGATCCCGCCGACCAACACAAAGATCGGCCTGGCGGTTTCCGAGGCGACCAAGGCGGCATGGGCGAGCCCGAACGACAAGCCGATGGAAGACTACGCCAAGAAGTAAGCTCACCAGGGTGAGGGCGCGGCGCTGACATGGCGGCCCCGCGCCTTCTTTATTTTCGGTCCGAACGAAGACGCGAGGTAGAAGCGTGAGCACCTGGGACTGGCAGGTCTTCTGCAAGGAAACCACAAGCGGCGACGTGGCTCCGTCCTGCTTTGGCAGTGGCGGCGACATCACCTACCTCGACTGGCTCCTGTCTGCCTGGGGCTGGACGCTATCGGTGTCGGTGCTGGCGCTGCTGGTGGCATTGCTGCTGGGCTCACTGATGGGCATTCTGCGCACAGCGCCGCACCGCGGGCTGGTGTTTCTGGGCAATGCCTGGACCGAGCTGTTCCGCAACATCCCTCTGCTGGTGCAGATCTTCCTCTGGTACCACGTCGTACCTTCGCTGTTTCCGGTCCTGCGCAGCGTGCCGAGCTTCGTCCTGGTTGTGCTGGGCCTCGGCCTGTTTACCTCGGCGCGCATTTCCGAACAGGTTCGCGCCGGCATCCAGTCGCTGGCCGGGGGCCAGCGCATGGCCGGCCTGGCCATGGGCTTCACCCTGCCGCAGACCTACCGCCACGTGCTGCTGCCGATGGCCTACCGCATCATCATCCCGCCGCTCACCAGCGAGTCGATGAACATCATCAAGAACTCCTCGGTGGCGTTCGCGGTCAGCATTTCCGAGTTGACCCTGTTCGCCCTGCAGGCGCAGGAGGAAACCTCGCGCGGCGTCGAGGTCTACCTGGCGGTGACCGGGCTGTACTTCATCTCCGCCTTTGCCATCAACCGCGCCGCACTGTTCATCGAGAACCGCGTCCGTGTCCCCGGCATGATCGGCGGGGGGGGCCACTGATGCTGGCCGCCCTGGACTTCTCATTCTTCACGCCGGAACTCATCTCCGGCTATATCGTCAAGGGTTTCATCTTCTCCCTGCAGCTGACGATCGTCGCCATGATCGGCGGCATCGTCCTCGGCACCCTGCTGGCACTGATGCGTCTCTCCGGCAAGACCTGGCTGGTCATGCCGGCCGCTGCGTACGTCAACACCATGCGCAGCGTGCCGCTGGTGATGGTGATCCTCTGGTTCTTCCTGCTCATCCCGCTGGTGATCGGAAAACCGCTCGGCGCGGAAACCTCGGCCCTCATCACCTTCACCCTGTTCGAGGCGGCCTACTACTCCGAGATCATGCGCGCCGGCATCCAGAGCGTCGCGCGCGGTCAGGTCGCCGCCGGCTACGCGCTGGGCATGACCTACCGCCAGACCATGGGCCTGGTGGTGCTGCCGCAGGCCTTCCGCAACATGCTGCCGGTGCTGCTGACGCAGACCATCATCCTGTTCCAGGATACCTCGCTGGTATATGCCATCGGTGCCTACGACCTGCTCAAGGGCTTCGAGATCGCCGGCAAGAACTTCAACCGCCCGGTGGAGACCTACCTGGTCGCCGCCGTGCTGTACTTCATCATCAGCTTCAGCCTGTCCATGCTGGTCAGGAAACTGCAGCAGCGCATCGCCATCGTCCGCTGAAGGGGAACTCCTCGTGTCCATGATCGAAATAAAGAACATCAGCAAATGGTACGGCGCCTTCCGGGTGCTGACCGACTGCACGACGCAGGTGGAAAAGGGCGAGGTCATCGTCGTCTGCGGCCCCTCGGGCTCCGGCAAATCCACGCTGATCAAGTGCGTAAACGGTCTCGAGGCCTTTCAGCAGGGCGACATCTCCGTGAACGGCACCTCCGTCGGCGACCCCAAAACCAACCTGCCGAAACTGCGCTCGCACGTCGGCATGGTGTTCCAGCACTTCGAGCTGTTCCCGCACATGACCATTACCGAAAACCTGTCGATCGCCCAGATCAAGGTGCTAGGTCGCAGCAGGGACGAGGCCAACGAACGCGGCATGAAGCTGCTCGACCGCGTCGGCCTCAAGCAGCACGCGCACAAGCACCCGGGGCAGCTCTCCGGCGGCCAGCAGCAGCGGGTGGCCATCGCGCGCGCGCTGTCGATGGACCCGATCTGCATGCTGTTTGACGAGCCGACCTCGGCGCTCGACCCGGAAATGGTCAACGAAGTGCTCGACGTCATGGTCCAGCTGGCGCAGGAAGGCATGACCATGATGGTGGTGACGCACGAGATGGGTTTCGCGCGCAAGGTGTCGAACCGGGTGATCTTCATGGACCAGGGCAGCATCGTCGAGGACGCCACCAAGGAAGACTTCTTCGGCAAGCCGCGCTCGGAGCGCGCCCAGCAGTTCCTGTCGAAGATCCTATCGCACTGAAGATGCAGCATGGCAAGGCTTGTGGCATGAGCTCGAGTATCCTCGCGGCTTTCCTGGGCGCCGCGTTCTGGCTTCTGGCGGGTTTGCCGGCACTGGCGCAGTCGCCGGCCGGCACGGTGACCGAAGCCCGTGACCTCGCCGCCGAGGCGCGCCAGGCCGCCGCGCGCGGCGTGCCGCTGGTGGTGCTCTACAGCCGCGACGACTGCAGCTGGTGCGCGAAACTGCGCCGCGAACAGCTGGGGCCCCTGTCGCGCAACCCGGCGACGCCGGCCGTGATACGCGAACTGCACATGGACCGCGCCACGCCGCTGGTTGATTTCGCCGGGCGCCGTACCACCAGCGCCGACTTTTCGAAACAGATGCAGGCGCGCTTCGCGCCGACCGTGATGTTCCACGGCCCCGACGGCGCCCAGCTTGCCGAATCCATCGTCGGCTATCGTCTCGCCGACTTCTATGGCGCCTACCTCGATCGCGCGATCGAGGAAAGCCAGGCCCAACTCCAGCAACGGAAACCACAATGAACCTGCCCACACCCAAGACCGACAAGGACCAGCCGCTGCGCGAGGACATCCGCCTGCTCGGGCGTTTGCTCGGCGACACGGTGCGCGAACAGGAGGGCGCCGAGGTCTTCGACCGTGTCGAGCAGATCCGCCAGCTCGCGCTGCGCATCCACCGCGACGACGACCATGCGGCGCGCGCTGAAATGGATGCCGTGCTGCGCGGGCTGCCGCGCGAACGGACCAACATGGTGGTGCGCGCCTTCAGCTATTTCTCGCACCTGGCCAACATCGCCGAGGACCAGCACCACATCCGCCGCTCGCGCACCTACGCGCGTGCCGGCGCCGCGCCGCGCGAGGGCAGCCTTGCGCATTCGCTGGACCGCGCGCAAAAAGCCGGCATCGACGCGAAGCGGCTCGCCGCCTTCTTCGCCGGCGCCCAGGTGCGCCCGGTGCTGACCGCGCACCCGACCGAAGTGCAGCGCAAGAGCATCCTCGACTGCCAGTGGAAAATCGCGCGCCTGCTCGACGAGCGCGACCGCACCGAACTTTCGCCCGAGGAACAGGCCGAGCACGACGAGGCGCTGCGCCGCGCCGTGCTGCGCATGTGGCAGACGCGCATGCTGCGCCGGGCCAAGCTCTCCGTGATGGACGAGGTGAACAACGCGCTGTCGTTCTACGACATGACCTTCCTGCGCGAACTGCCGCGCCTCTACAACGCCAGCGAAGACCACCTCGCACGGGCGGTGCCCGGCTGGCGCGAGCAGGGCCCGGCGGAACTGCCGCCCTACCTGCGCCCCGGCTCCTGGATCGGCGGCGACCGCGACGGCAATCCCTTCGTCACCGCCGAGGTGCTGGAAACGGCGATGCGCGCACAAAGCCGCAAGGCCATCGGCTACCTGCTGGAACAACTGCACCAGCTCGGCGCGGAACTGTCGACCACGACGTCACTGATCGAGGTGCCCGACGTCGAACTGATGCGCCTTGCGGAACAGTCGCCCGACCGCAGCCCGCATCGGCTGGACGAACCCTACCGTCGCGCCATCGCCGGCTTCTATGCGCGGCTGGCGGCCACCGCGCTGCAGCTCGACGGCCTCGAAGCGCCGCGCCACGCCGTCGGCGCGGCGGAACCCTATGCCGCCGCCGCCGAGTTCGCCGCCGACCTCGACGTGCTGCACCGCTCGCTGCTCGGCCACAAATGCGGCCTGCTCGGTCGCGGCCGCCTGCGCCGCCTGCGCCATGCCGTCGCCATCTTCGGCTTCCACCTGGCGCCGCTCGACCTGCGGCAGAATTCCGACGTCCATGCGCGCACCGTCGCCGAACTGCTCGCCATCGCGAACCCCGGCACCGATTACCTCGCGCTCGACGAGAACGGGCGCATCGCGCTGCTGCTGGAAGAACTCGCCACGCCGCGACCGCTGACGGCGCCCGGCGTGAACTACTCGGACGAGACGCGCAACGAGCTGGCGATCTTCCACACCGCGCGCAGCATCCACCAGCGCTTCGGCCGCGCGGCGATCGAGAACGTGATCATCTCCAAGACCGACGGCGTCTCGGACATACTTGAAGTCGCCGTGCTGCTCAAGGAAGTGGGACTCTTGCGGCCGCTGGAACACGCGCTGGACGTGAACATCGTGCCGCTGTTCGAAACCATCGGCGACCTCGCAAACGCCGGCCCGACCATGGACCGGCTGCTCGCCATCCCGCTCTACAACCGCCTGCTCGGCTCACGCCAGGCGCTGCAGGAATGCATGCTGGGCTATTCCGACAGCAACAAGGACGGCGGCTTCCTCACCTCGGGCTGGGCGCTGTACCGCGCCGAGATCGCGCTGACCGAAGTGTTCGCGCGGCATGGCATCACGCTGCGCCTGTTCCACGGCCGCGGCGGCAGCGTCGGGCGCGGCGGCGGCCCCAGCTACCAGGCGATCCTGGCGCAGCCGCAGGGCGCGGTGCAGGGCCAGATCCGCATCACGGAGCAGGGCGAGGTCATCGCCTCGAAATACGCCAACCCGGAACTGGGCCGCCGCAACCTGGAAATTCTCGCCGCGGCGACGCTGGAAGCCACCTTGCTGGCACACGAACACGATGCGCCGAAGCCGCAATTCCTCGCTGCGATGGAAGAGCTTTCCGCCAGCGCCTTCGCCGCCTATCGCAGGATGGTTTACGAGACGCCGGGCTTCGAAGCGTATTTCTGGGAATCGACGGTGATCGCCGAGATCGCCGCGCTCAACATCGGCAGCCGGCCCGCGTCACGCAAGAAGACCACGGCGATCGAGGACCTGCGCGCGATTCCCTGGGTGTTTTCCTGGGCGCAATGCCGATTGATGCTGCCGGGCTGGTTCGGCTTCGGTTCGGCGGTTGGCGCCTGGCGCGAGAAGCACGGCGAGGACGGCATGGCGCTCTTGGCCGAGATGCACCGCGACTGGGGATTCTTCCGCACCACCTTGTCCAACATGGACATGGTGCTGGGCAAGAGCGACATCGTGATCGCCGAGCGTTATTCGATGCTGGTCAAGGATGCGGCACTGCGCGAGGCGATCTTTCCGCAGATCAAGGCCGAGTGGCAGGCCTCGATCGCCGCGCTGCTGGCGATCACCGGGGAAAAGGAACTGCTCGACCTCAACCCCCTGCTCAAGCGCTCGATCCGCAACCGCTTTCCCTACCTCGACCCGCTCAACCACATCCAGGTCGAACTGCTGCGCCGCCACCGCGCCGGCGCGACCGACGACCGGGTGCAGCGCGGCATCCACCTCACCATCAACGGCGTCGCCGCCGGCCTGCGCAACAGCGGCTAGGAAAACACTGATTAAGGCCGTTCGCGTTGAGCCCGTCGAAACGCAAGCCTGTCAAATCAAGGGCTTCGACAAGCTCAGCCCGAACGGTCGATACTTGTTCAGCGTATCCCTAGCGGCGGATGCTGCAAATTTCCTGATTTTCGCGGTATTGACGGGATTTCGGGGCTTGCCGGGCACCGGAACCCCTATTAGATGCGGTGGAGAAAGCGGAACCGGGCCGCTTGCCACCCGCCGGGACGGACGCAAGCTTCCGCCCGTCCCGGCTTTTGTCTGATTATCGCTTGATGGAACGGCTCACGCGGCGGTGGGCGACGTACAGCATCAGGCCGATGCCTGCCACGACCATTTCGCTGGTCCCGGTAGGCGGGGTCGCAAAATAGGTCTGGATTGCGGCTGGAGCGTCGATCGCCAACTCTGAGAACGCCATCGCCGCGCCCGTGCTGACCAAACCTGCCATCAGCGCCAATAGTGTTTTCATTGCCATGCCCTCAAGAATTTTGGTGTTCGTGGCAGCGTTTGCTGCGTTGATTGCATCCTAGGCGGCGCGACGGCGCGGGCCAATAGTCCGTTCGGACCTACGCGTGACTTATGTCACGGCCCCGGCAAGCAATCGCGCCGCACGGTGTCGGCCGCCACGGCAGGTGGCCTGGCGATTTTCCGCAACCCGTTGATTTATCAGTAGTCCGGTCAGGGCGCCGCGTTCCCGGTGCCGGCCACCCGGTTCGCGTGGCAGTGCTAGCCGCGGTACTGGTTCCCGGCGTAGCGCGTGACGCCGACCATGAAGCGCACCAGCCCGTAGGCGGCGGCGCTGGCGACCCGGGTCAGCCAGGAACGGTGGCGATGATCCTTGTGGTGCACCTCGCGGGCGGCATCGGCCATCGCCGCATCGAGGCTGGCCAGCAGTTGCGCGGCAAACTCGGCGCCGCGCACCACGACATTGGCCTCGCGCGCCAGCAGCAGGCTGAGGGGATCGATGTTGGAGGAGCCGACGGTGGCCCAATCGCCGTCGACCACAGCCACCTTGGCGTGCAGGTAGGCCTTTTCGTACTCGAAGATGCGGATTCCGGCCACCATCAGGCGATCGTAGAGGGACAGGGTGGCGAAATGCAGCATGAGGTGGTCGGGGCGGCCCTGCAGCAGCAGGTCGACGCGTACGCCGCGCCGCGCCGCCGCCACCAGCGCCTTGCGGAAGGTCCGGCCGGGGAGGAAATAGGCGTTGGCGATCACCACCCGCTGCCGCGCACTCTGGATCGCCGCCAGATAGGCGTTCTCGATGTCGCGCCGGTGGCGCAGGTTGTCGCGAACCAGCAGGGCGGCGGACGTCGTGCCGGCCACCGGCGGCGGCGGCGGCAATTCGGCGGGCGGCGGCGGGCGGCGGCCCAGGCGCGCCCAGCGCACCAGGCGCCAGACGTGCCGCACCGCGAGATGCACGGTCACGGCGAGCGGTCCTTCGATGCGAACCGCGTAGTCGAAACGCGGCGCAAGCTCCCTGCCGTCGTCGAAATCATCGACCACGTTGATGCCGCCGACGAAAGCCGTGCCGCCGTCGACCACCGCAAGCTTGCGGTGCATGCGGCGCAGGCGATGGCGACGGAAGGCGTAGCGCCCGGCCTCCGGCCGGTAGACCATCACCTCGACGCCGTCGGCCGCCAGAACAGCGCCGAGGCCGGTGCTGAAATCGCGTGCACCGAAGCCATCCACCAGCACCCGCACGGCAACGCCGCGCCGCGCCGCGCTCGCCAGTGCGGCCGCCACTCGGCGACCGGTGACGTCGTCGTCGAAGATATAGGTTTCCAGATGCACTTCACGGCGCGCCGCGTCGATCGCGGCGATCAGTGCCGGAAAGTATTCGCCGCCGGATTCGAGCAGCTGCAGGCGGTTGCCGGCGACCAGCCCGGGCGCGGCCGTCGGCCAGAAGTCGGCGCTCACGGACGGCGCGAACCGGCGGCGAGCCGAAACTCGGCGGAAAGCGCCGCATGGTCGGAGATGCCCGACCACGGCGGTCCGGCGTGGACGATTGCGGCATCCAGTTCCAGCCCGCGCTGGTAGATCCGGTCGAGGCGGAACATCGGCAAAAGCGCCGGATAGCTGCGCGAGGGCCGCTGTGCGTTGCCGGCAAACACTTCGGTGAGGCCAAGGCGCTGCGCCAGCAGGTCGTCGGCATGGTTGCGCCAGTCGTTGAAATCGCCCGCGATCAGCAGCGGCGCGCCGGCCGGCACCACATCCTCGATCCGCCGCGCCAGCGCATCCATCTGGCGCCGCCGCGAACGCGCGAACAGCGACAGGTGCACGCACACGCAATGCAGGGCTTGGCCGAGCCGCGGCACCGCCACCGCGCAATGCAGCAGGCCGCGCTTCTCGAAGCGCAGGTGGGTCACGTCCTGGTTGTGTTCATGCAGGATGGGAAAGCGCGCCAGGATCGCGTTGCCGTGGTGCCCGTGGTCGTAGACCATGTTGCGGCCGTAGGCGTGGCTGGCCCAGACATCCTCGGCGAGGAACTCGTGCTGCGGCTGCTGCGGCCAATCCGGGTGCGTTTCGGCATGGCCCAGGTGCAGGCCCTGCACTTCCTGCAAAAAGACGATGTCGGCCGACAACTCACGCAGGCGATCGCGCAGCTCGTGCACCATCATGCGGCGATTGAACTGCGAGAATCCCTTGTGGATATTCCAGGTGGCGATGGAAAGCGTTTGCGTCATGCCGCGATCACGGTCAGCCGGAGAGGTCAGGCAAGCACGAAACGATCGCCGTCCACGCCCACCCGACCTTGCGCGGCGAGTTCGTCGAGGTGCATGCGGATCGAGTTGGACTCGGCGCTTTCGACGTAGGGCAGGCTCACGCCCTGCGGGTAGAGCAGGCGCCGATCGACCAGTTCGGCCAGTGTGTGCGACCGCTCGCGCAGGTAGCCGAGCAGCTTCTCGTTGCGTTCGTCGATGCGGCTGGCGAAACGCGCCAGTTCGGCGAGGAACTGGGCGCGATCGGTGATCACCGCGCGATGGTGGGAGGTCACCCAGACCTCGGCGTCGAGCTGCGCGACCTCGGCCAGGCTTGCGCGGAAGGCCGCGAGGCTCGACGTGGCGTCGCCGTAGTAGGGACCGAAGCCGGTCAGGTCGATGTCGCCGATGAAGGCGACGCCCTCGCTTTCGACCACCAGCGCGCAATGCCCCGAGGTGTGGCCGGGCAGGTGGTGGGCGCGGACACGGACGCCGCCGCCGAGGTCCCAATGCTGGTCATGGACGTAGGCGGTGGCGTCGGGCCGCGGGTGGTAGTGGAAATCGCGATCGATCATCTCGCGCACCCGGGCCAGGACGTCGTCGGCGTAACCGTAATGCGCCGCAAGCCCCTGCCAGGACTGCACCGCGCACAGGTCCGCCGCGTGCACCTCGACCCGCGCCCGCGGCACGCGATGCAGGCCGGCCATGTGGTCTTCGTGGGCGTGGCCGAGCAGCACCTGGTCGACATCGTCGAAATCGGCGCCGATCCGGTTCGATGCCAGCGGCGTATCGAAGGCGACGCGCGTATCGGCGCCGTGCACGATCACCTGGTTGCCATCGGGATATTTTCCCGACTTGTCGCCAAGGTGGATGGCCACGGCGCCGAAGCGCAGGACGCTATCGGAATGCCTGCCTCCGGCGGCCTCGGCCGGAAGTCGGCGCCGGTGGGACGGCGTGTGGGATTGCGGGGAACTCATTTACCGGGCCTTTCTGCCAATCAGGGGGTGTAGGCGGCTTGCTTCAGGCTATGTTCGCACAATCGTGCCGGGCAATCGTGGCAGCGAGAGTTGCCCAGCGGCGCGTGCATCGGCGGACGGGTGCGAAACAACGGGCGCCAAGTGTACGCCGTCCCGCGAGCGACCTTCAGTCGCTGGCGGGACGGCGATATACTCCCCGCATGCCGATTTTTCTTCAACGCCTTCGTATCGCCACGAAACTGTGGCTGCTGATCGTGATTTTCGCGGTCGTTGGCGTTGCCGACAACCTGTCGGAAATGACCCTGGTCAGCCAGCGACTGCATGGCGAAAAGGAAACTCAACTGCGGCATCTGGTCGAGGCGGCGCATTCGGTGCTGCAGTCCTACCAGCAGGCGGCGAAGGACGGTCGTTTGGCTGAAGAACAGGCCCGCCGCCAGGCTGCCGAGGCGATCCGCCAGTTGCATTACGGTGCGCGCGAGTATTTCTGGATCCATGATCTGTCGCAGCCCGTACCCAGGATGGTGATGCATCCGACAGTGCCGGCGCTGGAGGGGCAGGCCCTGTCGGAGCTCCGCTTCGAACGCGCGACGTCATTGCGCAGCGGTACCGAGGGCAGCTATCAGCCACCGGGCAACCTGAATCTTTTTGTCGCCATGAACCAGGCCACCGGACCCACCGGTGATGGCTTTGTGACCTATGACTGGCCCAAGCCGCTGGCGCAGGGCGGGGTCAGCGAGCAACTGTATCCGAAGCTCTCCTATGTGAAGCGTTTCGATCCCTGGGGGTGGGTGATCGGTTCCGGCATCTACATTGACGACCTGGAAGCGGAATACTGGCGCGATGCCCGATCGAGACTGTTCAAGGCCGGCGGATGGCTGCTGCTGCTCGGACTGCTGGCCTGGTTCATCCTGCACACGGTGGTGAAGCCGCTGCGCGCCTTCCAGACGCTGATCGACAGCCTGCGCGCCAATTCCGAACATCCGCTGCCGATGCCGGAGTCCCAGCCCGGCGAACTCGGACAGTTGTTGCGTTCCTTCGTCAAGCTGATCGAGGATCTGCGCCGTTCCCGCAACGAACTGACGCTCTCGATCGAGAAGATGCGCCAGATGGCGCGCCAGTCCTCGCGTCAGGCACCACCGGACGACTGATTCGTCAGGTGGCCATGACGCACAGGGGCACCAGCATCTCCTGACGCGACAGGCCGCCATGCACACCGATCATCGGGATCGGCTTCTGATCGGGTTCATGATCGACGAAAGTCCAGTCGTCCTTCATCGCCAGCACGTAGTCGCCCAGCCGCGCGGCGAGTCGGGAATTCACCGGACCGGGACCGAGCCACTGCTCGGCGAGCAGTTTCTCTCGCGGCCAGGCTTCGGCCCGGCCGGCAAAAACCGTGGCCACATAGTCCTCGAAGTCAGCCTGCGTTCCTGGCTTCAGGTAACAGTAGGCGAAGCGCCGTTCGCCGCAGACCGGATGCGAGAGCATGGTACCGAGGGCGACGTGGTCGTCGAGGTGAATCTGCCGGTCGGTGGGGGAGTCGAGAAAGCCGTGGTCGGCCGTCAGCAGCACCAGAGTATCCGACCCGCGCATATCGTCGATAAACCCCTCCAGGCGCGCTTCGAAGTCGAGAAACTGTTTGACGGCGGCAGGACTGAAGACGCCTGTTCCGTGGGCGGTATGGTCGAAATCGGGCCAGTAGCCATACACGAACTTGCGCGCAGCAGGCTGATGGCAGACGCGGCGCAGGATGCCGAAAAAATCGCGGCGGCGTTTGCAGAACGGCAGGGCCTCGATGAACGGGTGCGCGACCGGATGGTACGGGTGCAGGCTTGCCCCGGTGGCATGCACGCGCGAAAACGGAGAATCGGCGATCTTTACCGGGGTCACGACATGGGATTCGCAGCTTAGGCGCTGGTAGAGCTTTGGGTAGCAAAAGAGCGCCTCCGGGTCGATGGGCGCTCCGCCGTCCGAAAGCTGGATGCCGCGCGCCGTCAGCGGCAGGACCGCAGTGACGGCGCTGATCTCGTCAAGATAGACGTGCCAGCCAGTCAGGCCATGCGCGGCAGGCGGCAGGCCGGTCATCAGCGTGGGGATCGCGCAAGCGGTGGTCGTCGGGCAGACTGAGGTAAGCGTGGCAGTGCGATGACGGGAAAGAAAGCCCCCCGGGCTGACCTGCTCGATGAAATCCCCGCCGACGCCGTCGGCAAGGATCAGAACCAGATTACGCGCCTGTTGCCACTGGGAGAGATCGATGCCAGCCAAGGGGGAATAAACCGGATCGGGGGCACCGCAGGCTGTGGCGATGCTGCTGATCAGGTTGAGCAAGCCACTACCGTCATGGCTCGGCATCCAATACCCTTGCGGGTTCGCTTTCATGGTGACTCCGAAAAGGGCTGATGCGATTGTATGTCGGCCGAGTGCTCGAGAGCTTACGTCGGGCATGGACAAACAAGCTGGACAAGGGAGAATCTGAATGCCGCTTCCCGGGAGCATGCCGGGCCATTGGAAGCGGATGCCGTGGAGCGATGGATGGCGGCTTCAGGTGCGGTAGCTGAGACCCGGGACATCAATCGCCGGATGACTGTCAGGGTCGGCAAGAGCCGTGCAATCAAGCCGTGGCTGAACGCCTGAAAACCGAGTGGCCCCGCCACAGGATATGCCTTAGTCAGCAGGCGGCAATCAGTCTGTTTCCGATGTCACGAGAGCATTATCCGGCGGCCGTTGACAGCCTCGCTGAGAGATTGAGGGAGAGGTCATGGATTGCCGCAATGGCCGAACCGCTGCCGCACCGAACTCAAGGTACAGCTGCGGGAATCCCATCGCGTCTCAACCGCTCGGCCTGAGTAGTTTCCAAGCTCGTCGCCAACGAGAGATCGGAGTGGCTTAGGCACTTGCTGCGCCGCAAATCTTGCCGCTGCGTGGCTCGAAAGTCGGCGCCGGCGACACGGCGCTCAGGACACCGCGAGCATCCGCTCCAGCGAAATCTTGGCCAGCTTCGCCTCGTGTTCGGGCACGCTGATCTGGTTCACCACCTTGCCGTCGACCAGGTTTTCCAGGGTCCAGGCCAGGTGCTGCGGGTCGATGCGCTGCATGGTCGAGCACATGCAGATGGTGCTGGCCATGAACTGCACGATCTTGCCTTCGTGCTTCACTTCCTGCGCCAGGCGCTCGACCAGGTTGAGTTCGGTGCCGACCAGCCAGCGCGTATTGGGCGGCGCGGCCTTGACCGTCTGCAGGATGGTCTCGGTGCTGCCGATGTAGTCCGACTGCTTGCACACCTCGAAGCTGCACTCGGGGTGCGAAATGACAAAGCCATCCGGATGCTGGTTCCTGAACTTGATGATGTCCTTGGGCTGGAACATCTGGTGGACCGAACAGTAGCCGTGCCAGAGGATGATCTTCGCCTTCGCTATCTGCTCGCGGGTGAGGCCGCCCTGTTCCTGATCGGGATTCCAGATCACCATCTCGTCGAGCGGAATGCCCATCTTGTAGCCGGACCAGCGACCGAGGTGCTGGTCGGGGAAGAACAGCACCTTCTCGCGCTGGGCGAAGGACCATTCGAGGATCTTCGGCGCATTCGACGAGGTGCAGACGATGCCGCCGTGCGCGCCGCAGAAAGCCTTCAGGTCGGCCGCCGAATTGATGTAGGTGACGGGAGTGACCTTCTGGTCGGGATCGAGCACGGCGGAGAGTTCGCGCCAGGCGCGCTCGACCTTGGCGAGGCTCGCCATGTCAGCCATCGAGCAGCCGGCGGCGAGGTCGGGCAGGATCGAAACCTGCTCGGGACGGGAGAGGATGTCGGCGACCTCGGCCATGAAATGCACGCCGCAGAAGACGATGTGCTTGGCCTCCGCCTGCGAGGCGAGGCGCGAGAGCTTGAGCGAATCGCCGGTGATGTCGGCGTGGGCGTAAACATCGGCGCGCTGGTAGTGGTGGCAGAGCAGGACGACGTCCTTGCCCAGCTTGGCCTTCGCGGCGCGGATGCGCTCGCCGGCATCCGTGTCGGCGAGGCTGTTGAAACGGTCGAAGGAGATGGTGGCGGTTTGCATGGTGGTATCCGGTTCCTGCTGGTGCCGTGGTGAACGCAAAGAGCGAGCTATGAGCAAAGGATTCGTCATTCCCGCGAAAGCGGGAATCCAGCGACGTGCGCGGACAAAAACACTGGGTTCCCGCTTTCGCGGGAACGACGGGAATCGCTTTTCCAATGTTCCTTCATGAAATCAGACTACCCTAGCCTTGGCTCCAGGGCAGGCCACAAGCGCGCCAGCCGCCCGTGCGGTTGCGCTGGCCGTTGGCGTCCTTGTTGCCCTCGAAGCCTTCGAGGATGTTGTAGCAGTCGGGAAAGCCGGCTTCGGTGGCGGCTTTGGCGGCAAGGGTCGAGCGCTGCCCGGAGCGGCAGAGGAAGAGCAGCAGCGATTCGCTGACCACGCTGTGCTTCAGTGTCTGCAGGAAGTAGGGGTTCAGATGCTTGGCGGGATAGTCCTGCCATTCGATTTCGAGCGCGCCGGGCACGCGCCCGACCCAGTCCAGCTCGGCCTTGGTGCGCACGTCGATGAGGCGCGAATTCTTCGCCAGTTGCAGCACTTCGCTGGCCTCGAGCGGCGTCAGCGCGCCTTCGAAGGCCAACTTTAGTTCGCGCGCTCGCGACTGGGCGAGGGAGAGGATTTCGTTCAGGCGTCCCATGGCAGGCGCTGCAGGAGCAGGAGAATAGAATTGGGGAATCGAGTATACCCGCCCGCAACGATGTCCCGCGATCCCCACCCACACGACTTCAACGGCGACCGCCGCGATTCCGCCGACACCGGACCCGGCTCGCGCTTCGCAGAGGGCCAGCGCATCACCTGGGTCAGCGTCGCGGTCAATGTCGTGCTGACCACGATGCAGATCGTCGTCGGCCTCATCGCGCATTCGCAAAGCCTGATCGCCGACGCCATGCACACGCTGTCGGACATCGTCGCCGACGCCTTCGTCCTGTTCGCCAACCGCAAGGGCGCGGAAGCGGCCGACGCCGACCATCCCTATGGCCACGGCCGCTATGAAACCGCCGCCTCGCTGGTGTTGGGCGTGCTGCTGGCCGGCACCGGCGCCGGCATCCTGATCGCCGCCGCCAGCCGCCTGCAGGACATCGGCAGCGCGCCGCCGGTCGGCGTCGCCGCGATGTGGGCGGCGCTGATCACGCTGGCCGCCAAGGAAGGGCTGTTCCGCTACATGCTGGCCACCGCCGAGCGCCTGCGCTCGCCGATGCTGGTCGCCAACGCCTGGCACGCGCGCGCCGACGCGCTGTCCTCGCTAGTGGTGGCGGCGGGCATCGCCGGCGCGCTGGCCGGCTTCAACTTCGCCGACGCCGTGGCCGCCATCATCGTCGGCGCCATGATCGTGCGCGCCGGGCTCAAGTTCGGCTGGGATGCCATCCGCGAACTGATCGACACCGGCCTCGCGGCCGGAGAAGTGGCGGCGATCCGCCAGACCATTGCCACCACCCCCGGCGTGCTCGGCATGCACGAGTTGCGCACGCGGCGCATGGCGCACCAGGTGCTGGTCGACGCGCACGTCCAGGTGAATCCGCGGATAAGCGTCTCGGAGGGCCACCGCATCGCCGAGTCGGCGCGGCAGCGCGTGCTGGTCAGCCACCCCGAAGTGCTCGACGTGCTGGTCCATGTCGATGCCGAGAACGACCTGCAGGGCAACGCCGCCGTGGCCCTGCCGGACCGCGCCACCCTGCTGGCGCACCTGCGCGAAGTGCTCGATGCCGATCCTCCCGGCTTCGAGCAAACGATCCTGCACTACCTCGGTACCCGCGTCGAAGCGGAAATCTTCCTGCCGCCCGGCTTTGCCGACGAAGCGAGGCTGGCCCGATTCCGACAACGGCTGGATGCCGCGCTGCCGAACGACCCGTGGTTCGTCGCGATCCGACTCAACCAACACATTGCACCATAACGGTGCGTTTCGGTCCAAACATGCACCATTCGAGTGCAAATATCCTGCTTGCGTGCAGCAAAAAGACTTGTGGCACAATCCCTTCCCTTCGTGGTGCGAATGGCACGCTACCTGCTACCGGAACGCTGCACCGTTGCATTCCGGTATCGACTACCTACCCCCGCATTTGCCATTAATTTTCAGGAGAGCAGCTCATGACCCCCCAGGACATTATCAAGATGGTCGAAGAGAAGGAAGTCAAGTTCGTCGACTTCCGCTTCACCGACACCCGCGGCAAGGAACAGCACGTCGGCGTGCCGGTTTCGGCCTTCAGCATGGACAAGTTCGAAGACGGCCACGCCTTCGACGGCTCCTCGATCGCCGGCTGGAAGGGCATCCAGGCCTCGGACATGCAGCTGATGCCCGACGCCGCCACTGCCTACATCGACCCATTCTTTGACGAAACCACGCTGGTCCTGACCTGCGACGTGGTCGAACCGGCCGACGGCAAGGGCTATGACCGCGATCCGCGCTCGATCGCCAAGCGCGCCGAGGCCTACCTCAAGTCCTCCGGCATCGGCGACACCGCCTACTTCGGCCCCGAGCCCGAGTTCTTCATTTTCGACAGCATCGAGTGGGGCGTGGACATGTCCGGCGCCCACGTCAAGATCTACTCGGAAGAGGCCGCCTGGTCGTCCTCCGAGAAGTTCGAAGGCGGCAATACCGGCCACCGTCCCACGGTCAAGGGCGGCTACTTCCCGGTGCCCCCGGTCGACAGCTTCAACGACATGCGCGCCCAGATGTGCTTGCTGCTGGAAGCCTGCGGCGTGCCGGTGGAAGTGCATCACCACGAAGTCGCCACCGCCGGCCAGAACGAAATCGGCACCGTTTTCAACACCCTGGTGCGCCGCGCCGACCAGACCCAGCTGCTGAAGTACATCGTGCATAACGTCGCCCACAGCTACGGCAAGACCGCGACCTTCATGCCCAAACCCATCGTCGGCGACAACGGCTCCGGCATGCACGTGCACCAGTCGATCTGGAAGGACGGCAAGAACCTGTTCGCCGGCAACGGCTACGCCGGCCTGTCCGAGTTCGCGCTGTACTACATCGGCGGCG
>JBIKLV010000040.1:0-32004 GCA_044359585.1 Sulfuritalea sp.
ACCACGCCGCCGTGCAGGCGCTCAACGTCGGCGACACGCTGAGCGACAGCTTCAGCGTCACCAGCATCGACGGCACCAGCCAGACCATCAGCATCAGCATCGCCGGGCGCAACGACGCCGCCGTGATCGGCGGCACGGTGACGGGCATGGTGGTCGAGGACATCGCGGTTTCAGGTGGTTTCATTTCGACCAGCGGCACCCTGAGCATCGTCGATGTCGACAGTGGTCAATCGAGTTTCGTGGCACAGCCCGGGACGGCGGGCAGCGATGGCTATGGCGTGTTCGCGGTCGACACATCCGGCAACTGGACCTATGCCGCCAGCAACGCTCAGGCCCCCATACAGGCCCTCGATTTCGGCGTCTCGCTTACGGACAGCTTCACCGTGGCCAGCCTCGACGGCACCACCCAGGTCGTGACCGTCACCATCCATGGCATAGGCGAATTGCCAGCCTCGGAGAGCGGTACCGTCAGCAGCAAGGTGTATGTCGATTCCGCGTTCAAGCTCGATCTCGGGCTGTCGAACGGCGCGACTGGCGAGAAGGCGAATCCGATCGGCTCCTACCTGACCGTCACCGGAACCGACGACCCGGCGCTGGCACATGAACCCGTGTATCAGGCCCATCGGCAGGTGATTGTCGGCACGGCTGCCGACAATGTCCTGGGTCCCTCCGCGCGCTATGCCAGCGGCACGACCAACAGCAAGCTGCTGCGCATGGAAATCCAGAATGTGTCGAGCGTCACCAGCCTGACGCTCGCGCTGGGTTTTGGCAGTTTGCCGGCCGGTTTCGCGATTTCCGCGCAGGGAGGGGATGTCACGGTCAGCAATCCGAGCGCGGGGAACTGGACGATCACGCCGGTCACCGCCGCAGGGTTTGCGGGTACCAGTCTGCTCATCGCTTACGACGTCGCGGCCGACGGCAGCACGGTAACGCAGACCGATTTCACCATGCTGCTCTCCGTGAAGCAGGGAGTGACCACGGTTGCCGGCGAGTTCATCAGCTTCAGTTATCGCGAGGCAACCACGGCTGGCGATTTCTCCGTGTTCACCCCCAGCGGGACGGTGCATGTCCTGCCGGCGCGCGCCATCGGCTACGAAATCGACGGTGCCGGAGGCAACGACAGCATCGTTGCCGGCGTTGGCGCGGACGTGGTCGATGGCGGTTCGGGCAACGACACGCTCGAAGGCGGCATGGGCAACGATACGCTCGATGGTGGTGCCGGTGCCGACGTATTCATCGGCGGCACGGGAGTCGACACGGCGACCTTCCATGCCAGTCCCGCCGGGGTTTTTGTTTCGCTGGACGCCGCGTATGCGGCTTTTCAGACCGGAGATGCGGCGGGGGATGCCTTCTTCGGCGTGGAAAACCTGATCGGGTCCGACTTCAATGACACGCTGATCGGCGATGTCGCTGCAAATCTGCTCGCCGGCGGCATCGGTCACGATGTACTCGAAGGGCAGTCAGGGAACGACACGCTGGATGGCGGCACAGGCAGCAATACCGCCAGTTACGAGCATGCCACTGCCGGAGTCGTCGCGTCACTCGCAGACCCGGCAGGAAGAAACAGCGGCGCCGCCGCCGTCGGCGACGTCTACGTTTCGATCCAGAACCTGCGCGGTTCAGCCCACGACGATACGCTGGAGGGGGATGCGGGAAGCAATGCCTTCGACGGTGGCGGCGGAATCGATACCGTGACCTACGAGAACACCGCCGTCGCGGTGACGGCCTCGCTTACCGGCGGCTCCGGTACCCAGGGCGCGGCAACCGATACCTATGTCGCGATCGAAAACCTTACTGGTGGCAGCGGCAACGACCAACTGACCGGGGATGGCGCGGATAACCTGCTGATCGGCGGCGCTGGCGACGATACCCTTGCCGGTGGTGGCGGGAACGACAGTTTCAGCGGCGGCGACGGCAGCGACACGTTGAGTTTCGCAGGTACGAGCGGGGACCTTGTGGTGACGCTTGCCGCCAGCGCGCTCGGCACCGGCACCGCCGTGGGCGACGGCAACGACAGCTTCGATTACAGCGTCGAGAATATCGTTGGTGGCGACGGCAGCGATGTCCTGACCGGCAACGACCTGGCAAACTTCCTCGCCGGGGGAGCAGGCAACGACACGCTGACGGGGGGGGCCGGCGACGACCTGATCCACGGTGACGCGGGTGACGATCTCCTTGCCGGTGGCCTGGGCAACGACACGTTGAGCGGCGGTTCGGGAACAGACACGGCAACCTGGGCCGGATCGGGCGCGGCGATCAACGCGTCGCTCCATGCGCTGCTGGCATCCGGGCAGGGCAGCGACGTGCTGGGCGGCGACATCGAGAACCTGACCGGCTCGGACCATGCGGATACGCTGGAAGGCAATGCGGGGAGCAATGCCTTTGCCGGCGGTGGCGGCACCGACACCGTCACTTACGTCAATGCCGGCTCCGCCATCGCCGCATCTCTCGCCAGCAGCAGCGGTTCGCTGGGCGAAGCCCTCGGCGACGGCTATGCCGGGATCGAGAACCTGACGGGCAGCGCGCACGCCGATACCTTGCGCGGCGACGATGGCAGCAACCGGCTCGACGGCGGGATGGGCGACGACTCGCTGGAGGGCGGTCTTGGCAACGACACACTGGTGGGCGGGGGAGGCATCGACACCGTCAGTTACGCCTATGCCGGTGCCGGCACCCCGGTGACCGCGTCGCTGGCGGACTTCAGCGGCGGCACCACGGCCGACGGCGGTGGCGATTTCGACAGCTACCAGTTGATCCGCAATCTGGTGGGAGGACAGGGCAATGACATCCTCGCCGGCGATGGCAATCCGAATGTGATCGACGGTGGCACCGGCGACGACGAACTGCAGGGTGGCGGAGGCGCGGATACCCTGAACGGAGGCGCCGGGACCAATACCTTGACATATGCCCTGTCCGGCGCCGCCGTGACCGTGACGATCAATGCCGTTACGGGGAATACCGGCGGCGACGCGGAGGGCGATGTCCTTTCCGGCTTCCGCGTTCTGCGCGGATCTGCCAACGGCGACAACCTGACCGGCGACGTCGCCGACAACGGCCTCTTCGGCAACGCCGGGGACGATATCCTTGCCGGCCTTGCCGGCAACGACACGCTCGATGGCGGTTCCGGTGTCGATACCGTGTCATATGCGGCGGCGACCACCGCGCTGACCTTGACGCTGATCTTCAACACTACGGTCACCACCTCCAATGGCGGGCTGGACTACGGAACCGACGTCCTGACGGGCTTCGAGAACATCATCGGCGGGGCCGGCAACGATATCCTGATCGGCGAGGACTCGTCCCCGTTCTGGGTGGGCACCAACAAGCTGGTCGGCGGGGTGGGCGACGACACGCTGGAAGGCGGCGGCGGCGCCGATACGCTGATTGGCGGCGTCGATGAATCCGATCCCGGCAGCGCCGGCGATACCGTGACCTATGCGCATTCGCCGTCCGGAGTGACAGTCACCCTGAACGCGGCGGGCAATGTCGGCGGCGATGCGCAGGGCGACCAGTTGTTCGGCTTCCGCAACCTGATCGGTTCTGCGTTTGCCGACCAACTGACCGGCGACGGCAACGACAATCGCATCGAGGGCGGAGCGGGCGACGATATCCTGGCAGGTCTCGGTGGTAACGACGCCCTGTTCGGCGATGCTGGCATCGACACGCTGACCTTCGCCGCCGCGGGCGGCGCGGTGGTGGCAACGCTGGCGGTGGATGCCGGCACTCCCGGTGCTGCGACCGGCGAGGGAGCGGACATCATCGACTACTCGATCGAGTACCTCGTCGGCGGTGGCCACAACGATGCGCTGACCGGCAACGACAAGGACAACCGGATCGATGGTGGTGCCGGCAACGACACTCTGTTCGGCGGTGCCGGCAACGATACCCTGATCGGTGGCGCCGGTACGGACACTGCCTCATGGGCGGGCGTGTCGACCGCGATCAATGCGTCGCTGCGCACCGGGTTGGCGACCGGAGAAGGCAATGATGTCCTTGATGCGACGCTGGAAAACCTGCACGGCGGAACCGGCGATGACGTGCTGGGCGGCAACGCCTCCGCCAACGCGTTCACCGGCGGCGGCGGCAACGATACCGTTAGCTATGTCGGAGGCGGCGCCAGCTTGTACGTGTATCTGGCGGATGCCTCTCTGAATACCGGCTCCGAAGGTATCGGCGATACTTATTTCGGTATCCGCAACCTGACCGGATCCGGCAACAGCGACCGCCTCGAAGGCGATGCCAATCCACTCGGTAACCACTTTGATGGTCTGGGCGGCACCGATACCGTTACCTACGAGCATTCCACCGGCAATATCATCGCTTCCCTGGCGACGAACCTTGGCAGCCTCGGCGATGCCATCAACGACAGCTATCTGGCAATCGAAAACCTCGTCGGGGGAGGCGGCAATGATCTTCTAACCGGAAGCGCAGCCGCAAATCGGCTGGAGGGACTCGGCGGCGACGACACGCTGGAAGGGGGCGCCCTTAACGACCAATTGCTCGGTGGGACAGGCAACGACTGGGCGAGTTATGCGAACGCCTTGGCGGCGGTGACCGCCAAGATCGATACTCCGGCCGGAAACGCAGGTGACGCGACTGGCGACTCCTATAACCTGATCGAGAACCTGCTCGGTTCGGGATTCAACGACATCCTGTGGGGAAGCGCGGTAGCTGCCAACCATATCGTCGGCGGGGCGGGCAACGACCAGTTGCAGGGCCTGGCCGGCAACGACACTCTCGACGGCGGCGACGGCACGGATACCGTGACCTTCATCAGCGCACCGGTGGTGGCGCTGGTGTTTGGGGTGACCACCTCCCTCGATGCGGCCAGCATCCTGGTCAAGACGAGCCACGCCCTGGGGGACGTCTACCTGAACGTGGAGAACCTCGATGGCAGCACCTTCAACGACACCCTGGAGGGGAATGCTGCAAACAACCTGATCCAGGGCGACAGCGGCAACGATTCCCTCTTCGGCCTGGCCGGAAACGATACCCTGGTCGGCGGTGCCGGGACCGACACGCTGGAGGGCGGAGCCGGTGGCGATGCGCTGACCGGCGACCTGATCTCCGCCGACATTGCCAGTTATGCCAATGCCGATGGACCGGTCTACGCCTACCTGGGTAACGCCGCGCTGAACGGGACGCGGTTCGCGGGCTCGCAGGCCGATGGCGATTCCTACATCAATATCAACAACCTGACCGGTTCTGCTTTCGATGACGTACTCGAAGGCAACGCGAATGCGAACGTACTGAACGGCGGCGGCGGAACGGACACCGCAAGCTACGAGCACTCGGCGGCTGCCGTGACGGCCTCCCTCACCGGCGGCGGTACTCAGGGCGATGCCAGCGGCGACAGCTACACCCTGATCGAGAACCTGTCCGGCGGCGCCGGCAACGACAGTCTGACCGGCAATGGTTCCGTCAATCGTCTCGAGGGCGGCGGCGGCGACGACACCCTCGAGGGTGGCGCGGGCGGCGATTCGCTGGTGGGTGGCCTGGGTTCCGACACGGCGAGCTACTCGCTGGCAGCGTCGGCCGTCCAGGTCTCGCTGGATGTACCTGGCGGCAATACGGGCGATGCCGCAAGCGACAGTTATGATTCCATCGAAAACCTGACCGGTTCGACGTCCGGCGACAGGCTCGAGGGCGATGGTGGAGACAACTTCCTGCGCGGCCTGGCCGGTGTCGATACGCTGCAGGGAGGTAGCGGCAACGATACGCTGGAAGGCGGCGCCGGTGCCGACGCGCTGACCGGGGGAGGCGGCAGCGATACCCTGAGTTACAGGAACGCGACGGTCGCTGTCGCTGCCGCGCTGGATCCCGCCAGCCTTCTGGTCAAGACCGGCGATGCCGTGGGCGATACCTACGGCGACACGATCGAGAACCTGGAGGGCTCCGGTTTCAACGATACGCTCGAAGGCGACGGTTTTGACAACATCATTCTCGGCCTCGCCGGCAATGACTCCATCGTCGGCAGTGCGGGTGCCGATACCCTCGACGGCGGTCTCGGCAACGATACCTTGCGGGGTGGCGCTGGCGCCGACAGCCTGGTCGGGGGCGGCGGCAGCGACTGGGTCAGCTACGCGGGTTCGGCGGCGGTGACGGTCTACCTCGGCGATTCGCTGCAAAACCTTGGTGGCGACGCAGCGGGCGATTTATACACCGGTATCGCGAACCTGCTCGGTTCGTCCAACAACGACACCCTGGAAGGCAACAGCGGCGCCAATGTTTTTGACGGCGGCGGCGGCACCGATACCGTGACCTACGCCCATTCGACGCTCGCCTTGGCTGCATCGCTGGCATCCGGCGGCACGGCGGGAGACGCCAGCGGCGATAGCTACGTGTTGATCGCCAACCTGACCGGCGGCAGCGGCGACGACAGCCTGACCGGCAATTCCGGCGCCAACCGCCTCGAAGGCGGCCTCGGCGACGATACTCTGGTCGGCGGCGCCGGTGCCGACACCCTCGTCGGCGGCTCGGGCGCGGAACGCGACACTGCAAGTTACGCCGGTGCCGGCGGGGACATCTACGCCAACCTTGGCAATTCCGCGCTCAATACGGGAGCCGATGCGGCGGGCGATGTCTACCAGGGCAACATCGTGAACCTGCGCGGGTCCGCTTACGACGACATCCTCGAAGGCACGTCCGCGGCAAATGACTTCACCGGGGGCGGCGGCGCCGACACCGTGACTTACCAGACATCCACCGGCGGGGTCGCCGGGTCGCTCGCCACCGGCCTCGGCAGCGGCGGCGACGCCAGCGGCGACCGCTATTTCGGTATCAGGAACCTCACGGGTTCCGGCCATGACGACAGCCTGACCGGTGATGCGACGGCGAACTCGCTTGCCGGCAGTGCCGGTAATGACACCCTGGTCGGGGGCGGCGGCAACGACACGCTCAGCGGCGGAACAGGCAATGACTTGATCGACGCCAGCGAAGGCAACGACGTTGTTTCCGGCGGCCTGGGTGATGACCACATCGAGGTATCGATCGGCCATAGCGCAGGTTTGCTCGATGGCGGCTTTGATGTCGATCTGCTCCGGATCATCGGCATGAGCAGCGGCGTACTCGATTTGCGCCCGATTGCCGGCCTGGCTACCAGCATCGAGACTATCGACCTGCGCAACGCCGGGTCCGACAATAGCGTGCAGATCGATCTCTTGAAAATACAGAACATGGTCGGCGGCGGCGGTGCGACCCTGAATATTCTGGTCGATGCGAGCGGTGACACGCTCGAAATGACGCCGTTCACCGGCGCCGGATACACCGTTACGCCGGTTGGGGGCAGCGGGTTCACGAACTACGAAATCTACAATACCAACCCAACCCCCGGCCTCGAAGCCGTGGTGCACTGGCAATGGACATGATCGGGCCGGCCAGCCTTGCTGCGACGGAGGTGCCCGGCGCCGCAGCCGCGCTTTTTGCGGCCGACGGGGTCGCGGCGCGTGCCGCCGCAGCCACCTTGCGGCCGCTGCTGGCGTCGGCCGACTGGCAATCGATGGCCGGCCGCTTGGGCGGCGGCGAAGTCTCGGTCGGCCGCTACGTCGGCCCTGCCACGGGCCTCTTCGACGAGAACTTCGAACTCGCGCTGTTGCGCCTGGAAAGCGACCGTTTCCTGCTGCTCCATTGCCGGGCACCGCACTGGCAGGTGGTCGGCGCCGAGGGGGCATTGGAAAGCGTATCTGCCGAGGCACTTTCGGCGCTGACCGGCGGCTCCGCGCAGGTCGAGGCTATGCTCTTGCGCCTGCCGCATGACCAGGATGCGGCGCTGGCCGCGGTGGCGCAGATACGCCCCTTGCTGCGGGCGGCATGGCTAGAAGTCGGGGTCGCCAGCTTTTTCATAAACGCGGGCCTGCTGCTGCTGCCGCTGTTTGCCCTGCTGGTGTACGACAAGGTGGTCGGCAACGGCGTCTTCGAAACCCTTTGGGCACTGGTCATCGGCGTGCTTGTGTTCATCGGCATGGATGCGGCGATGCGCATCGTCCGCAACTGGTCGGTGGAACGCATCGCGGCCGACCTGACCGAACGCAGCGACGAGCGCCTGTGGCATCGACTGCAGGCCCAGACCGAGTTGCCGGGCGGCGTCGCCCACCTGCTGGCCGAGTATCGCAACCTCACCTCGGCCCGCGATTTCGTTTCCGCCAATTACCTGATGGGCCTGGCCGACCTGCCCTTTTTCGTGCTCTACATGGTGGTCATCGGCATCATCGCCTGGCCGCTGCTGATCCTGATCCTGGTCCTCGTGCTGGCCTATGCCCTGGCCGGCGCCGTGCTGCAGGCGCGTATCAACCGCCTCGGCAAGGAAGCCGAGCAGGCAGGTACGGCCAAGCTCGCACTGATGGGCGATGTACTGGGCGCGCTGGATGTGCTGCGCACCGTTCCTGCGGCCCATTTCGTCCTGCGCCGCTGGCGCGCGGCGGCGGGGAATAGCGCCGGCGTCGAGGCGCGGCGGCGTCTGCTGGTCAGCCATGCCGGCACCCTGGCCGCCGCCTTGTCGGGCTTGACGCTGGTGGCGGTTCTGACCCTTGGTGCCTATCTCATTGATTCCCGCATGTTGACCATTGGCGGCCTGATTGCGGTGAGCATGCTGTCCAGTCGCGCCATGGCGATGGTTGCCGGGCTGTTCGGACTGCTGGCGAAGTGGAACGAATTTCGTCGCACCTCGGCGCGGGTCGAGGCCAGCCTCGCGTCTGTCCCCGATACGGCGCGGGTAGACAAGCCGGAAGCGGCGGGGCGCATCGACGTCATCGGCTTGACCCGGCAATACGCGGGTCGGCCCGTGGCGCTGGACAAGGTCGCTTTCTCGCTTGCGCCGGGCGAACGCGTTGGTCTGCTCGGCCGCCCCGGCTCCGGCAAGTCCACGCTCCTGCGTTGCATGGCCGGACTCGGGCAGCCCGATGCCGGCCAGATCCTGATCGATGGCGTCGCCTTGTCCGACATTGCCGCCAGCGATCGTGCGCGCTGGCTGGCCTACAAGGCCCAGGACCCGGTGCTGTTCGCCGCGACGCTGGACGAGAACCTGCGCGTCTCCGGTTGTCGTCCCGAGTCGCCGCGTTTCACGCAAGCCCTGTGGGCGTCGGGATTGGACGATGAACTGCGCAGCGGGCGCATGACCCTGGGCATGGCGATCGCGGAGCGCGGCGCCAACCTGTCCGGCGGACAGCGGCAGAAGGTTGCTTTGGCGCGGGTGCTGGCTCAGCAGGCAAGCATCCTGCTTCTGGACGAACCGACCCTCGGGCTCGATCCCGACGGCGAGCGGCAGTTTGCCGAGCGTCTGCCGGAACTGCTCGGCGATGGCGTACTGGTCGTCAGCACGCACAGCGTGGTCCTGCTCTCGGTGGTGCAGCGGGTGATTGCGCTCGATGCCGGCAGGATAGTCGCCGACGGTTCCAAGGAGCGCATCCTGCGCGTCGGCGCCGGCAAGATAAAGGCGGCTGGCTGAGGCGGGTTGCGCCTCCGGATCAAAGGACAGGTGACCGCAAGGAGTCGGCGAGCATTTTGGCGGAAGCGGTGAGATTCGAACTCACGAACGCCTTGCGACGTTGCCGGTTTTCACGTTCGAAGCAAATTACAGAAAAAACAAAGCGATTGAGGCGGCTTGTCTCCGCGCCGAGTATTCCGCGATACGCTTCGAATGCAGGTGTATCCACGGATCTGTTCAGTGATGCGGAGACGGTTTTCGCATCAAATTGGTGGCCCTATGCCGGCTGCTCGTGCTCAGCTTCCCACCCTTTGCAGGCAAGCGCAATGTAGCGTGGCACTGGCCGTGCGCCAGTGCCATAGGCGCTCATGGTTCGGGTTGTCATGCCAAGTGCTTCTGCAGCTTGATTGAGCGATAGCCCATGGCGCGCACGCCACTGGGCAAATATGCGCGTGTTTTCATCCGGCGCATTTTGCGCCTGGGCATCGAGCCAAAGTGTGTCGGCACCGATCTGGATATCGAGGTCAGACCATTCCACTGCCCAACCCTCACCGTCAGTCAATGCGGCACCGGCAAAAGCCTTTGCCTCGCGCAAAGGTGCCAACCCGGGCGACTCTTCGAACAGCGGCTTGAAATCGACCGTGAAGACGCTGCCGTCAATAAAAGTTAGCCTCAGGCGGAATTGTGCCAAAGGCACTACCGCACTCAGGCGGGGGCGTTTCATGGATGCCATTTTTGCCATTCCTCCATCAACTTTTTGCGGTGCGCGGACACCCAAGCTAGCACCTCCTCGCGGAGACCGCGTGGCCACTCGCCATCGGTGGCCAAGCTAACCAAATCGATAATGACGTCAAAGCCGCCGCCAGTCAGATGCACATGTGCCGGGCCGTGATCACGTTCGCGAACTTCCAATCGGTACTTGTTGTTGCGAAATCGCTGCTTCGTGGTCATGCCGGTACACTATAGAAATGATTTCCAATAGTCAATTGACGGCCGTGCTCCTTGACGGCCGTGCTCCGATTCACGTGTCGCCAGGGAGCAGTGGCAGCCCGGATAGATTCTCGAAAACGAAGGTTTTTGAGAATAAAGGTAAGACAGCCGCAGCGCCACACAGAATCAATGATCGTTGATAGTGGGTCGATCTAAGAGGTCGATACTATTCTTCGTCATTCAGGAAATTGGAATGCGACATTTTCAACACAATGGACTGACAACGGTCCACCGGATTTCTCCGAAACGGTCATTCACCAAAGAAAAACGGGAGCCGCAGCTCCCGTTCTCAATTGCAGCGTTACGGTGTCTCAGGCGCTGAGCTTCTGTTTCCTGCGACGTTGAGCAAGGCCAAGCAGTCCCAATCCAGCCAGCATCATGGCGTAAGTTTCAGGTTCGGGCACCGGTGTTACATCGGCGTTGATTCTGAGGTCAGGGTGCAAGAAATTGCTAAAATCACCTGCGTTGTAGCCCTCAACACCATCGATCAAGGTCAGCGGTCCAATGGTGGTCGGCAATCCGGAGTCGTTCCAGTAATTGATAGCGTTCGCCCAGCCGCCATTGCCGTCAGTTGGTCGGAACAGCAAAGTGTAGTACGACCCGGCATTAAAACTGTAGTTGAGGTTGATGTCGTAATACTGTGCGCCGGCTCCGCCCACGACCGCCGAAGAGCTCGCGAGCAAAGCTCCCGCGTCTTGGCCATTGGTGCTCGCGAAAACAACTGCGTCAAAAGACTGCGAAATCAAATCGCCATAAATACCGAGGCTGGTAATCGAGAAACTGCTGTCCGCATGGAATCCGACGCCACGGCCGCTGCCGACACCAGCAAGGTAACCATAGAAGTCACCGGAATGGAGAACCGTGGGGGCGGCTGATACGACGGTGGTGGCGAAGGTACCTGCCACGGCGAGAGCGAGGTACATAGGTGTTATCAGGAACTTGCGTGCTGCTAATCGTCCTTTGTGCATTTTCTGGGCCCCTTTCTTAGGTAGGTAACTATCTGACCGCAAAACAAATCGGGAGCTAGTGGTTCGTTTTTTGCGATGAGGGTAGCGCACCTGCGGTCACCGCCACAATAGTCCGAACGGGCTAATAGGTGACTGCGGCTCGACCGGGACTGCGGCGCTTTCTTGGAAGTGGCGAATGAGTGCCCAATTGGCTTTTCTTCTGCAAACAACAAGAATTCGTTCGACACCATGGCATTGGAGTCGGAAACAACACTGGAGAGGAAACCCCTTCGCATTTGGAGCGAACAATTGAGTCCAAGGTCATCTGTACCAGAACACCCACCTCCGGATGCCCATGCACCCCCATTAACCCTGTCGTTGGAAATTGCCTTCGGCGAGGGAAGGCGAACACCGCAGATCCCTTGCCATGCGAATCGACTGCCCTCCCCACCTGTCTATGCGCGAGACCGCCGTCGTGGGGATCCCTTTACTGGTTCCCGGCCTGCAACAAAGTGCCCCCGGTACTCTTCCGGGTGCTGGCTTTGGCGCTGCTGGCAGAAGGGCGATAGTCGGCGCTGGCGGGACGGTGATTCCACAGCCGGAAGGGGCAGCCGAGTTCAGCGGCACTGACAGCACCCCAACAACTGATGGCCTCATTGGTGGGTACATCGATTCGTCGCCTGAAACGCCTTGCCATTGCTGGGCTTTTGGCGGAAGCGGTGAGATTCGAACTCACGAACGCCTTGCGACGTTGCCGGTTTTCAAGACCGGTGCAATCGACCACTCTGCCACGCTTCCGGCGGGCTGCGGATTCTAGCAGCCTGTTCGCACTTTCAGCCGCCCTGGTTGAAGCGGGAGAAGTCCGGCTTGCGCTTTTCGAAGAAGGCGGCGAAGGCTTCCTTGGCTTCGGGAGACACCAGACGCTGGCGAAATACATCGGCTTCCACGTCCATGATCTCGCGAACCATGGCGTTCTGCGCGCGTTTCATCAGTTGCTTGGTGAGGCGCAGGGAGGCGGCGGGCTGCGCGGTCAGCTTGCGACAGCGTTCGAGCGCGTGTTCGAGTACCTGGCCATCCGGCAGCACCGCATTGATGATGCCGGCATCGAGCGCCGCCTGCGCACCGAAGACTTCGCCCAGCATCAGCATTTCCGCGGCGCGGGCATGGCCGGCGCGTAGCGGCAGCAGCAGGCTGGAGGCAGCTTCCGGGGTCAGGCCGAGGTTGGCAAAGGGCACCGCGAAACGGGCGCTGGCGCCGGCATAGACCAGGTCGCAGTGCAGCAGCATGGTGGTGCCGACCCCGATCGCTACGCCTTCGACGGCGGCGACAAAGGGCTTTTGCAGCTTGGCGAAGCCCTGGATGAAGTGGTACACCGGCGCGCTTTCGTCCATCGGCGGCGTCGCGAGGAAGTCTGCCAGGTCGTTGCCCGCGGTGAAGTTGCCGCCTGCGCCCGAGATCAGGATGACCTGTACCGCGGGATCGGCGTCGGCGGCGGCCAGCGCATCGGCCATCGTCCGGTACATCGCCGCGGTGAGCGCGTTCTTCTTTTCGGGACGCGCCATTTCGAGGTGGAACACGCCACCGGCAAGCTGGGTGCGGACCATCGCGTTCATTTCTTCGTCTTCGACATGAAGGCGTCCATGGCGGCCTTGCGGTCGTCATTGACCTTCTGCGCATGGGGACGGTCGCCGACCAGCTTGAGGTAGGCCTTTGCCTGCGGCACCAACTCCTCGACGAAATCGCGTTCGTAGATCTTGCGTGTGGCCTGGCTGACCAGCGGCAGATGCACCCAGGCTGCACAATCGGCGTGGGTAAAGTCGCTGCCGGCGATGAACGGCGAAAAGCGCGCCAGGCGATGCAGGCTCCGGAGCCCCTTTTCCAGCAAGGGCGCGACTTCCTTTTTGGTTTCCTCGGACACCTTGCCACCGAAGAAGGCTTCGCCATAGAGACGCCGGACCGGCAATTCGAGATGCAGTTCGATGTGCTCGATCAGTTCGCGGCAACGGGCTCGGGCGAAGGGGTCACGCGGGTAGAGCGGTGGATCCGGCCAGGTGTCTTCGATGAACTCGGTGAGTACCTGCGATTCGCTGAGTACGCCCTTGGTCGTGCGCAGGAAGGGCACCTTGCCCATCGGCGACTCGCTCAGCAGCTCCTCGCTCTGCGACGGGTAGACATTCGCTTCGGTAAAGGGAATGCCCTTTTCCAGCAGCGAGAGCTTGACCTTGTTGTAGTAGTTGCTGACGGAGAAGCCGCACAGGGTGATCGGTGTGGTCATTCATGCTCCCTGAAAACGATAGTCACGCAGTCGCTCGCGCAACTGCAATTTGGACAGTTTGCCTGTGGCGGTGTGCGGCAGGTCGTCGACGAAGATGACGTCGTCCGGTATCCACCACTTCGCCACCTTGCCTTCATAGAAGGCGAGCAACTCCTCCCGGCTGACCTCCTGCCCGGCTTTCTTTATCACCACCAGCAGCGGACGCTCGTCCCACTTCGGGTGCATCGCGCCAATCACCGCAGCTTCGGTCACCGCAGGGTGGGCCACGGCGATGTTCTCCAGATCGATGGATGAGATCCACTCTCCGCCAGACTTGATCACATCCTTGGATCGGTCCGTGATCTGCATGTAGCCATCCGGGTCGATGGTGGCGACGTCGCCGGTGGGAAACCAGCCATCCCGCAACGCGTTGCCGCCTTCGCTCTTGAAATAGCCGCTGGTGATCCAGGGCCCGCGCACCATCAGGTCGCCGAAGGCCTTGCCATCGCGGGGCAGGGGATTGCCGTCGCCGTCGACGATCTTCAACTCGACGCCGAAGATCCCGCGACCCTGCTTGAGGCGGATGCGGTCGCGTTCTTCGGCGGAGAGTGTGAGGTGCTTGTGCTTATAGGTATTGACGGTGCCCAGCGGACTCATTTCGGTCATGCCCCAGGCATGGAGCACGGTAATGCCGAACTGCTCGTCGAAGCTGCGGATCATGGCCGGTGGCGCTGCGGAGCCGCCGATCACCAGGCGCTTGACGGTCGACAGCTTGAGCTTGTTGCCCTGCAGGTATTGCAGGAGACCGAGCCAGATGGTCGGTACGCCCGCGGACATGGTGACGCCTTCCTCCTCGAACATCGCATACAGGCTGGCGCCATCGAGATGCGGCCCGGGCATCACCAGTTTTGCTCCGGTCAATGCGCAGGCATAGGGCAGGCCCCAGGCATTGACGTGGAACATCGGCACCACCGGCAGGATGCAATCGCGCGCCGAGGCGCCCAAGGCGTCGGGCAGGCTGGCACCATAGGCATGCAGCACCGTGGAGCGATGCGAATAGAGCACGCCCTTGGGATTGCCGGTGGTGCCGGAGGTGTAGCACAGCGACGATGCGGTGTTTTCGTCGAATTGCGGCCATTCGAAGTCGTCGCTTTGCGCTGCAAGCAGGTCTTCATAGCAGAGCAGATTCGGAATGGCATTGCCGGGCATCTCGTTCCGGTTGCACAGGGCGATCCAGCCCTTGACGCCGGGACAGTGCGGCAACAGGGCTTCGACCAGGCTGGCGAAGTTGACGTCGAAGAACACGTAGCGGTCATCGGCGTGGTTGGCGATGTAGGCGATCTGCTCAGGGAACAGGCGCGGATTGATGGTGTGGCAGATGGCCGCGATGCCGGATACGGCGTAGTAGATCTCGAAGTGGCGATGGGTATTCCACGCCAGGGTGCCTATGCGGTCCCCCGCATTTACGCCGAGCGCCTGCAGCACGCGTGCCAGTTGCCTGGAACGGCGGTGGGCGTCGGCATAGGTGTAGCGATGCGTGCCGCCGACCGGCAGGCGTGAAACGATTTCGGTATCGCCGTGATTCTGTGCCGCGTGTTGCAGCAGCGCGGAAATCATCAGCGGCTGGTTCATCATCAGGCCTTGCATGGGGACTTCTCCTCTCTGTTGTCTCCTGGTCGTGCGCCAGACTGGGAGGCAACCTTAGCATTGGAATTCCCGCGAAACAATCAGGAAGTCATCCCGCATCGGGTAGTTCCGCTGCGTGGAACCATTTTCGGTCCGCTCCCGGTGACGACGGGCTCAGGCCGGGTCGTCCCGACTGGCGTCGGCCCAGCAATTCGGGGTTTCGTAGAGCCGGATCCGCTCCAGGTGCAGATGGTTTCCGTAACTGTCGCGATACAGCGGATCGAGGATGGCGAATGCAGTGCGCGCCAGATTTTCCGCGGTGGGTACGGTGTCCAGCAGTACCGTTTTGTGTCCGGCGATGCCGGCAAGAAAGTCGGCCACGGTAGTGTCATTGCGCCAGACCAGGAAGGCATGGTCCCAGACGTCAACCACATGGCGCTTGGCAATGGCCTTGACCTCGGAGAAGTCCATCACCATGCCGTCATCAGGTCGTCCGGCGGCGTCAATGACGCCACCGGCCAGCGTGATTTCGAGCGCGTAGCGGTGGCCATGCAAGTGGCGGCACTGGCTTTGGTGATTCGGGATTCGATGACCCGCATCGAATTCGAGACGGCGGGTAATGCGCATGGTCGGGAGACCCGGGTTTGTGGCAAAGTGTTCGCAGACCGGGGACCGGCGAGCGAGTTGGCGCGCATTATAGCTGCGCCGTCCCGCCGTCCCGCCGTCCCGCCGTCCCGCCAGCGCCGACTTTTGTCCATTGCGGTTCAAATCCCCCTTCATGCCACGCATCCAGCTAGCCACCGACGATCACTCCCGCGACAGTGCCGGCATGCGCTACGTCTATCCGGTGATATCGCGCCGCGCCGGTGGCGTTTCGGTCGGCATCAACCTGAATCCCAACAATGCCTGCAACTGGCGCTGCATCTATTGCCAGGTGCCGGACCTCAAGCGCGGCGGCCCGCCGCCGATCGATCTGGCGCTGCTCGAGCGCGAACTGGACGATTTCCTGCGGGATGCAGTTTCAGGCGATTTCATGGCAACCCGTGTGCCGGCCGGTGCCCGGCAACTGGTCGATGTGGCATTTTCGGGCAACGGTGAACCGACCAGCGCCACCGAGTTCCCCGCTGCGGTGGCGATCGTCGAACGGGTTCTGGCGAGACATGGGCTGGCCGGCAAGCTCATCATCCGCGTCATCACCAACGGCAGTCTGCTCGACCGCAAGGCGGTACAAGCGGGGATAGCACGGATCGGTCGCGCCGGCGGTGAAATCTGGTTCAAGGTGGACGCCGGCACGGCGGCAGGATTCGCCCGCATCAACGGCACACGCGTCCCTCCCGATCGCGTGTCGCGGCGGCTGGCGGCGTGCGCAGCACTGGCGCCTACCTGGGTACAGACCTGCATGTTCCGGCGCAACGGGGAATTGCCAACCGAGCAGGAACTGTCTGCCTGGCTCGAGCTTCTTGCGCCGCTGGCGCGGCATCTCGCCGGCGTCCACCTCTACAGTCTCGCGCGTCCCTCGCTGCAGGTTGAGGCGCCTCGCCTGGCGCGGATCGACGCGGCGTGGATGGAGGCGTTCGCGGAGCGCGTCAGGAAAGCGGGACTAACCGTGCGCGTCAGTCCCTGACCGTCGCAGCCGCGCTCGGCCTCAGGCGCCTTTCCTGCTTTTTGCAGCAGCCTTGGCTTCTTTCTTGAGTTCCTTGAGCAGACCGGGCTTTGCCGAGCGCAAGTACTCGACGACCTCGTAGTCGTCTCTCTTGATCTTCTGGATATCGATCTGTTCGACGTGAACCAGGCGCAGCAGCTGCTGCACCGGGCGCGGCATGTTGCGTCCGCTTTCGTAGCGTGAGCCGCCGCTCTGGGTTACGCCAAGCTTCGCCCAGAACTGCTGTTGGTTCATCTTCATCTTGTTGCGAATTGCGCGGGCATCGACCTTGGTGTTGTCTGCCATTACTTGCTCCTCAAATAGATTGTCGACAGGTAGTTGATCAACTACATACTGCCATCGAACGACTATTACTTACGTAATAGCAATAAGACTATAGGGCAATTACTTTCGCCACACAAGAAAATTCTTGTGACATTAGTACGCAAGGATAATTCGACGCTATCCCCGGTTCGCTTCCCTTGGCTCGAATAGGGACATCGACTATCGGGTAAAATTCGCCGCTTTCCAACTGAAGAACCACGGCAATGGCATTGATCGTTCAGAAATACGGCGGTACTTCCATGGGGTCACCGGACCGCATTCGCAGCGTCGCCAAGCGGGTAGCCCGCTGGAAGGCCCAGGGGCACCAACTGGTGGTGGTGGTTTCCGCCATGAGCGGTGAAACCAACCGGCTGATCGCATTGGCCAAGGACGTATCGGCCAGTCCGGACGAGCGCGAACTCGACGTGATGATTTCCACCGGGGAACAAGTCACCATCGCGTTGCTGACGATGGCGATCCGTGATCTCGGACTCAAGGCCCGCAGCTACACCGGCGGGCAGGTGAAGGTACTGACGGACAGCACCTTCACCAAGGCGCGAATCCTGGAAATCGACGACGCCAACCTTCGGCGCGACATTGACGAAGACACTGTTATTGTCGTCGCCGGCTTCCAGGGGGTGGACGCCCTTGGCAACATCACGACACTGGGCCGCGGCGGTTCGGATACTTCTGCAGTGGCGCTTGCTGCGGCGCTGAAAGCCGACGAATGCCAGATTTACACTGATGTCGATGGGGTCTATACGACCGATCCGCGCATTGTGCCGGAGGCGCGGAAGCTCGATCGCATCACGTTCGAGGAAATGCTGGAAATGGCCAGCCTGGGGTCCAAGGTGTTGCAGATACGCTCCGTGGAATTCGCCGGCAAGTACAAGGTCAAGTTGCGTGTGCTCTCAAGCTTCGAGGAAGAAGGTCAGGAGACCATGGGCACGCTTATCACTCTCGAGGAAGATACCAAAATGGAACAACCGATCATCTCCGGCATTGCTTTCAACCGGGACGAGGCCAAGCTGACCGTCCTCGGCGTACCGGACCGTCCGGGCATTGCCTACCAGATCCTCGGTCCGATCGCGGATGCCAACATCGATGTCGATATGATCATCCAGAATGTGGGCCATGACGGCACCACGGACTTCTCCTTCACCGTCAATCGCAGCGAGTTCGCTCGTACCAGAACGATGCTGGAAGACCAGATCCGGCCGCAGGTTGGCGCGCGCGCGGTCGACGGCGACAACAAGATCTGCAAGGTGTCGGCAGTCGGCGTCGGTATGCGTTCCCATCCCGGCGTTGCGAGCAAGATGTTCCGCATCCTGGCTGAAGAGGGGATCAACATACAGATGATCTCGACCTCCGAGATCAAGATTTCGGTGGTGGTCGACGAGAAGTACCTGGAGTTGGCCGTGAGGGTGCTGCACAAGGCCTTCGAACTTGACCAAGCGGCCTGAATCGTCGCCGGGATAGGCAAGAGCTGATTGCGGAAGCGACGAAGGAGCAAGCTCCCGCAGCGCGGGACTTCGGTCTGCCTCAGAACACACCCAGGGCGAGACCGCTTGCGAATGCCGCTCCCAGTTCCCTGCAGCGTCCCAGGTCAGTGACACTCAGGTTTTTCGGCGCCAGAATTTGCTCTGGTGTTTGTGCGTGGGTGCAGACGATCAAGGGCTCCGCCACTTGGCGCAAACGCCATCCGGCGGCGATCCGGCCGATCTGCCGTGCCGCATTCTGTCCGTCGCTGCCCGCGCAGATCATCGTCGCATAGGGCCGCCCGTTGATCCGGTCCAGGACCGGGTAGTAGCAGCGATCAAAGAAGTCCTTCATCAGGCCCGAGATTGCGGCAAGGTTTTCCGGCGTGGCGAACACCAAACCGTCGGCAGCGAGCAGGTCGGTGGGTCCTGCGGCGGTGGCATGCGCCAGACGCGTCGTCGTGCCTTGCTCAAGCGCCGCGCCGGCACACAGAGCGCGGGTCATCTGTTCGGTGCCGCCGGTGATCGAGTGGTATACGACCAGAAGGGTCTTCACGCCGCATCCACCATCCGATAAAGGCGAACGCCCTTTCTCAATCGAGGCCGGAGAGGAAGTAGCTGACCGCGCGAACTTCGGCATCAGTCATTTTCGATGCTACGGAATGCATCAGCGTCTGGTCGGTGGTACGTGAACGCTCGATGAATCGGCGCAGTTGCAGTTCGATGTAGTCGGCATGCTGTCCGGCGAGGCGCGGCAGCATCTGTCCACCGCGGGCAGTCGGGCCATGGCAGGCGGCGCAGGCCGAGACGCCTTGGTCCGGGTTGCCTTTCATGAATACTTCGCGTCCGGCTTCGATCAGCGCCTTGTCAGTGGTGACTTCAGGGATCAATTTCTCGCCACTGAAATGCCGTGCCAGGCGAGTGATCTCCTCACCCGTCAAATCAGTCAGTTGCGGGGCCATGACGGTGCTCTTGCGTGCGCCACTCTTGAAATTGAACATCTGCTGTACAAGGTAGTCGACGTTCTGTCCGCTCAATTTCGGGTATTGGGAATTCGAACCCTGACCAGTCGGTCCATGACAGGTGATGCAACGCTGGCTGACAATGTCGTCGATGCGGTTGGGGCCGTTTGCGGCGCCTTGGGATAGGCTGGGGGTCGCCGCCAAGGCCAGAATCGACAGAACGTGAATCAGGGGAAGATTCATAGGGCTTCTCTCCGTCTGCATGCGACACGACTCGGGAGGGTAATCGAATTTGACAACATTGTTCACGGAGCAATGCGCATCAGCTCTCTAAGCGCGGCGATCCGCTCCTCTCCGCTCGGATGCGTACCCAGGAATGGCAATGAAACCGACGTGCCGGCGCCAAGCAGAAGTTGCTGCAGGGTGATCGCGCCTTCGTCGGCGAAACCGGCCTTGCGCATGTAGGCAAGGCCGAAACGATCCGCCTCGCGCTCATCATCGCGACTGTAGGCGCGGTCCGCCAGCACGGTGGCAGCGTCGGCCGCGACGCTGGCGAAGGGCAGGCCGATGGCGGAAAGCACCAATCCGGCAAGGGAACTGGTGACATCTGCCTGCTTGCGGCGATCGCGCATTCCTTCGATATGGTCGAGGCGGAGATGGGCAAGTTCGTGTCCCAGCAGCGCCGCCCACGCATCCTGGTCGGCAGCAAGCAGGCGAACCATGCCCAAGGTGAAACCTATGGTGGGTTGTTCGCCCTGATAGAAGGCATAGGCGTTGATTCGCGGCGAAGCCAGTATTACCAGATCGGCTTGCAATTCGCCGCCGCCAGCCTGAATTACCTTTTCCCCGGTGGCCGCTATGCGACGGAGCAACTTTGTTTCCACCGGACCATGCACTCCCGCCGGTTCCTGCAGAAGGATGGCAGGTTGCTTGGACTCGATCAGTTCGCTCAAGCGCCAGAAGTGCGTCTGCAGACGTGGTGATGCCGATGTGACCCCATTCCCATGTCCTGCCCCCCTGTCGATTACCGTGCCTGGTGCCGCACAGGCGACCAGCACGAGCGGGACTGCAATCATGGAAACGACGCTTTGTCTGTCTGGGCATTTCCAGCGCATGGAGGTTGCCGACCTAGCCCTGGACGCCGCGGTTGCCACCACAATGTCTAGTAGCGGCCATCTTGTGGTGTGGGAGAGATCACGCGCAATGGGTGGAAGACGCGATTCACATAGTCGGCGATTGCGCCCATCTCCCGAGACGAAAGCACGTTTTTCCATGCCGGCATCGAGGTGTTCGGCAGCCCATCGCGCACGACCGCAAGGAAATGCTGTCGGGTTATCCTCGACATGAATTCGGGATCGCGAAGATTGCGCGGATGCGGTTCGAGAAAGCTGCCGATCCAGTTCTTGCCGGTTCCGTCGGCGGCATGGCAGAACGCGCAGTTGGCCTGGAAAAGTCTTTCGCCTGCCTTTTCCGATCGCTTCAGCCCGGCCTTTCGAGGCGGAATATCGTGCAGCGCATACGGGCTGGCGCTGGTCGTCGCATCGACCTTTTTCGGAACAGTGTAGGAGAAATTGTTGCGTGGATAGGAGAGCGGGCGCGCCTCCCACGCGGGCTCCTGCGAAGCCGGAGTGCCGCGATCATGGCAGGTAACACAGGAATCCAGAAACATCCGCTTCCCCTGCGTCTGCTCTGCGGTCAGCGATTCCCATGGTCCGGACACGGAAATCTCGCCAGTGGCGAACGGAAAGGCGACTTGGTACCGTTCGTGATTCGGCCATCCGTTTGCCTCGGTATGGTAGCGGGTATTGATCGCCTTCCTTGTGACGAACTCGTCAAATACAAAATGGGCCACCGCCCGGATCTCTTTGGCGGATAGCACGGAAACAAATGACTTCATTGCCGTGCCGGGCCTCCCCGTCTCGAGAGTTGCGACAATCTTTTCCTCCGGGAGACTTGCAGAAGTGGCGTTGCTGAAGTCGGCAGGCGGTGGATTCAAATGGCTGGCGGCCACGGTTTTGGCATTGCCGGAATAACCATGGCAAAAATAGCAACGGAAGTTGTAAATCGCCCGGCCCTCGGCGACCAGATCAGGTTGCGCCGCCCCGGCATTTGCGGACAGTACGGCGAACAGGAAAGCGAGTGGCGGTAACCGCATCTTGGCAGATTCGGTCTATTTGGCTTTTCGCTGTTTTTGCGCCGGCTGGACGAAGCGAACAAATACGAATTCGGTCACGTTGGCGATCTCTTGGTCGCTGAGCACCTTGCTCCATGCCGGCATTTCCGTGCCGAGACGCCCCATCGAGGTTGCCGCGTAAATTGCTGGCCGGTTGAATGCGGAGGTGAAGGCGGGTTCAAGGAAATTGCGAGGCTTCGGATTGATGAAGTAGGCGCGGGGTCCCTTGCCATCGCCCTTGGCACCATGGCATGTGGCGCAGTTGGCCATGTAAAAGCGCCCGCCGGCAACGGAGTCACCCTTGAGCTGATTCGGCATTGGCTGCTTCATGTCGGCCCCGGAGGGCCCAGCCGCTTTGGGTGCCGCTTTAGCGTTGGAAGTCGAAGAGGCCCGACCGGCGTGGGCATCGGTTCCAGAGATATCGGTTTGCGGCACCATCAGGGCCGCGCGCACATAGTCGACCACTGCCTCGATATCGGGAGCCTGCAACCGGCTACCAAATCCTGCCATCGCCGATCCGGCCTTTCCGGTCGTGACCACGGAAACCATGCGTTCCCGCGTGAGTTCGGCGCGCGCCTGTGGCGACGACAGGTCGCGCGCGGGCTTCGAGCCGCCAATGGGAAGTGTGCTGCCTTGGCCCCGTGGGCCATGGCAGGCGATGCAATTCTGCGCATAGATTGCCTTTCCTCGCTGCAATCGGGGATCCAGTGCGACCACCATGAAGGTCTTGCGGACGTAGTCCACCACGCTTTCGATTTCTGCGGCGCTGAGCTGGGTCTTCCAACCCACCATGGCCGTGCCCGGCTTGCCATGGGTTGTGATTACTATCATCGTTTCACGGCTGAGTTCACCAGCACTGGTGAAGTCGCGCGGAGGCGGGTTCAGGCTGTTTTGTGCGCGGCTGCGACCATCGCCACGGTCGCCATGGCATACCGAGCAGTAATTGTGGTACAGCGCGTCCGGCCTCGATTCGGTGCCTTTTGCGACACGCTGGCCGGCCAAAGCCGAAGACGGGAATACAAGGCCCTGCAGCAGTCCGCCGAGCAGCAGGACGGCAAAAAAACTGAAAAGTCGCGATTGGTTGGCGAACATGGCTTTTACGATACTCCGTTGAATGGTTTTGCAGAATCTACATGTTATGGGCTATTGGCGACTTGCGGCGATTCGGGAAGCAGTTATCGCGCCCGGCCGCGTTTTTGGTGCGAATATTGCTTTAGAAATAAACGACGCGCAGTCTTGGCATGGGTTTCGCTGAAACTGGCCGCAGGTCATGGATTCCGCCCCTTGGGCACCGTTTGATGGGACGTCGTGTCCTATCTAATTGGTATCAATTTGCAAGTAATCGACAGCATTTTAGCTGCAGCCACTTTGAACGACGGAGAGATTTCCATTTTGTGTAGCGGCTACGTAGATACCGCATTTTATTGCGTGATTTCCGCATGCACAGTCAAGCACCACTTTGAGAACATCACTTGATTTTCCGAATCCAAAATGTTGGTGAAATCTAGACTGAAGGCGAGGTGGGTCAACGATCGTGATTTCGATTCCACGAGACGAGAGCACTCGACCCGCCTCCGATCGGCCAAGCGACGCGTGTTTGATCGTGGCAATTCTGTTGAGTTCAAAGGACGCCATTTAATTGCCATTGGCTCTTCATGGCAGTTGTGGTCACGAGTGGCTTTGCAGGAATCCACAGGCAGGTTCCGCATTGGAAGCCTGTCGTTGATGTCTGGGCGCAGCTAAACCGAGATGAGTTCCACATCATTCAGGATCATGCTTGTTTTGGCGCCGCTGTTCGTCTGGATGGTGTCCCGCATACCAATGGATGGGATCGCGACGGCGGCTAGCATGCCGAATGGACGGGATGTGTTTCTCCAGAATTGTGCAAAGTGCCATGTCAACGGTGTTGCGCAGGCGCCGCGCGTCAGCAGTCACGCGGAGTGGGAACCGCGATTGCAGAGCGGTCGGCAAAGCCTCCTGAATTCGGTTCTGCGTGGCAAGGGCGGCATGCCGCCAAAGGGAGGGAATGCGTCAATCACAGATGATCAGGCAATCGCTGCGACGGACTATATTGTCAGCCGAGTGATCCAACTTGACCACGAGGCGCAAATCGCAAAATGAACTCAAATGGATCATTTGCATTCGAATCGTATTTGGAATTGGTTTGATGGCATACCGCATTGTAGGTGTTGTATTTGATTCGCCCCTGCGCCAACTTTCGTTGTGGCGGGGGTACTTGTGATTCCCGTGAGCGCAAGTATCCAGGGATTCTTCAGGGCGCTGCTTGGCTGCTGGCTGCTCGCTGTTGGCGCCAATGTAGACGCGGACGTTCGGGAGACCAAACACAACTTGATCAAATCTCGCGACAAGGGCGTTGACGAAAAGCAAGTCTGCGTTTTTTGTCACACGCCGGTTGTCGAGGTCGGGAGCCTTGCCGAGGGAAAAAACGCGGGAGCGCCGCCTCTGTGGCAGAAATCTCTTGGCGCCGATTTCGTTTATACGATTTTTGACGATATCGGCCGGCTAGGTCTGGGCAAACCTTCAGTCGGATCCCAATCGATTGCCTGCCTTTCCTGTCACGATTCGATACAGGCTTTCGGCGCCGGCCGAACATCGGCCGATCATCCGTTCGGTGTCGCCTATCGAGGCGCTACCAAGTACCTCGCCCAGTCAGGAACTGTTCAGCCGGCCAAGGGCGACTCCGGGGCCCCCTTTCGCCAGGCGCAGCATCTAACAGCGCTTCAGGATTTTCGCGACGTAAGTCAGGGTACAGTGGAGGGTCGGGACGTATTCTGGGTTTCTCGGAATGGCATTACTTCTCGTCGTACCCGCAACGATCTGCCGCTTTACGGACGCGGCGACAGTTCGAGCATTGGAACCGGTTTTGGTGCGCCGCATATCGAATGCAGCAGTTGCCATGATCCACATGCAACCTCGGAAACTTTTTTGCGGGTTTCGGTTGCCGGAAGCCAGTTGTGCCTTACCTGTCACGATAAATAACGCGCTATGCTATCCATTGGGTATATGTTAAGGAACGGATTGATGAGGACTCGGATTCGGTATTCTGTGGGTGTTGCAATCGTTTTTTTCCTGGTTGGATTGAGCGGGTGCGTGACGGTCGCCAAGCGTGACCTCGATCAGGTTGGACGTTCCGCTCGGACCCTGGTCTTTCCTCCTCCACCGGATGAACCAAGGTTCGTTTTCGAACGCGCGATACGGAACAGCGCCGACGTCGTTCCAGAGGCGGACGAATCGGCGCTCAAGCGGGCCTTGACGGGTGGTGGTGGGGTGTCGGGTGAGGCGTTAGCCAAGCCCTACGCCATTGCTGTTTTTCAGGGCAAGATTTTCGTTTCGGATTCGGTCGGGCGCACGGTCCGAGTCTTCGATGTGCCTGCACGAAACTACTATGTGATCGGTGATGAAGACGGTGACGGCCGCATATCAAAGCCGCTCGGTATCGACGTTGATGGCAAGGGTAATTTGTATGTCGCGGATGCGACCCTGAAACAGATTCTCATCTTTGATTCGGCGGGCAAATTCCTGAGGAAGTTCGGCGGACCGAAATTCTTTGAGCGTTTATCCAGCGTCACTGTGGACGAGACTGGCGAGCGGGTTTACGTTGTGGATATTGGCGGAGTAAGTTCCGAGAAGCACATGGTTCGCGTGTTCAACGGGGTATCCGGCGAGCATTTGTTCGATATCGGCAAGCGCGGCTCAGGTGATGGCGAATTCAATCTTCCAAGGGATGTGGCGATCGGCAAGGACGGCCGGATCTATGTCGTCGATGGCGGCAACTTTCGAGTACAAATTTTCGACAAGAGCGGAAAGTTTCTCAAGAGTTTCGGGTCCGTTGGCAAGCAGCTAGGAAACTTCGCTCGGCCGAAGGAGATAGCGACGGACCGCGACGGGAATGTTTATGTTGCCGATACCGCCTTCGGCAATATCCAGATATTCACCGCCGAAGGGGAATTGCTGATGTATATCGGTGAGCGTTCAGAGCAGGATCAGCCAGCCGGGTACATGCTGCCTTCGGGCGTGGCCGTCGACGAAGATGGCCGAATTTACTTCGTCGATCAATGGTTTGCGCGAATCGATATTTTCCGCCCCTATGCGCTCAAAGAAGGCGATGGCTATCTCGTAAGAAAAGTTGCGGCACCGGTAGCAGGGAAGAGCAAGCCATAAAAGTTAATTCCTTGAAAGTTCGCTGAAATTGAGAAGGGAATTCCTGATTATGGGAATAAAGAAGCGGCGTTTCGTTCGCGGCACTGCCGTGAAGATGAACCAGCAAAGTATCTTCTTGAATAAGAAGATGTTTGCGTTGTTGCGCCAAGGGCTCGCGGGAAGCGGGTGTGATTAATGTCACATTGAGGTTTCTGGCACGGTTGGTGCTTTTGTTCGGTCGTAGCAGTTTTTTATCTTATTCGCAGCACCAATCTGAAAATGGAGGATGTTATGAAAGTATTTAGATCCAATCTGACTCGATGGGTAGGCGGGTTGGCTATCGGGTTGGTGTTCGGCATGTCGGGCGTTGCCTACGCTGCCGCCACTGGTATTGCTGCTACCAAGCACAATCTCTCGTCCGGTGGTCCTGGCCCGAATAAGACGGATGCGACTGACCAGATCTGCGTGTTCTGTCACACGCCCCACGGTTCCGATACCTCTGCTGCCGTTCCGCTCTGGAACAAGAAGCTGACTTCGGGGCCTTTCCAAGTCTATAACTCGACTGCGGCGTCGGCCACATCGTCGCTTGACGGCGAAATTCTCGCCGTTGGTTCCGTGTCGATCGCGTGCTTGTCGTGCCACGATGGTACCCAGGCAATGGACAACATGCTGAACAAGCCGGGTACGGGCGGATACAACGCAGCCGGCAGCAGTCTGGGTGGTACTTGGACTGGCGCGGCGACGATGACTGGAACGCCGATCCCGGTGCTTGGCACCGATCTGCGGAACGATCACCCGATCGGCATTCAGTATTGCGGTGGTGGTTTGACGGGTTCCGGTACGACGGTGAGCGGCACGTGTAACGACTCTGACTTCATTGGACCTTCCACCCGTGCGGACTCCCATTTCTCCAATGCGGTGGTCAAGACCAAGGAAATCAACGCTTCGCCGGTGTTCTGGGTCGAGACGGGTACCGTCAATACGACACGCGAAAAGACCGATATCTCGCTCTACACGCGCGCCTTTACGGCCGCTACCGGTCCGTCGGTTGAGTGCGGTTCGTGTCATGATCCGCACGTAGATAGCAAGGGTTCCGACAACATCATGTTCATGCGTGTAACGACAGCTGGCTCCGCAATCTGCCTGTCCTGCCACGTCAAGTAATACCCGCGGTGCAACTGTCCAAGTTCTGATTCGGGCGACTTGAGAACGAACTAGACAGTTCCCGCAAATGAGAAGAGCCCCAAGGGAAACCAAGGGGCTTTTTTCTTGTATATTTCCCAGAACTGCCTGCCTTGCTACTTGGTCAATACAAGCTGCACGGCATTGCCCGGATCGCATTCCTGCGGTCGGCGATTACACCGGAAAGGTTGAAGATGATTAACTGCTGGCGGGTGTCTGCCCTTGGGTTCTTGATTTCGTCGACCCTGACAATCGTTCCCGCGTCCTGGGCGCAACAGGACGCGAAAGCCGCCAACCCAAAGAGCGAGCCGGTGCAGAAGGCCGCCGTTCCAGTGCAGCCGCTTTTTGCGACGGTGAATGGAAAGGCGATTACGCAGGACGAATTCAATTCGGCATACGCCGGCTATTTGCGGCAGAAGTTCTATCACGGGGAAGTGCCCAACGAACAGTTGATGCAGGCACGCAAGGATGTCATTGACCAGTTGATCAATCGAATCCTGTTTGTTGCCGAGATCGAGAAGCGCGACATCAAACCGAATAGCGAAGATGTCGAGCGACGCGTGCAGGCGTACGACCAGAGGTATGCAAGCAATCCTTCATGGCAAAAAAATCGCGAGGTGATGCTGCCCGGATTGCGCGAGCAACTGAGCACCCAGAGCAGATTGAATCGTCTGGAGCAGGCCGTGAAGGATCTTCCGGTACCGAATGCCGAGGACGTGAAGGCCTATTACCTGGCCAAGCCGGAGCTGTTCACCGAACCGGAAAAATTGAGACTGCATTCGATTCTGCTCGCCGTCGATCCGTCATCGTCCCGGGCGGTTTGGGATGCGGCGTTGCGCGAAGCGGAAGGGGTCGTGCGCCGTATCCGGGCAGGTGCCGATTTTGGTGAACAGGCTCGCTTGTTCTCGAGGGACGGCAGCGCGGAACGTGGCGGCGACTTGGGGTATCTGCATTTGGGCATGCTTCCGGACAACTTGCAGGCCAAGTTAAACGAGTACAAGTTCGGCGAAGTCAACGAGCCACTCGAGATGCTGCAGGGGGTCGGGATTTTCCGGCTTGATGAACGCGTTCCCCCGAAACTCCAGCCGTTCGAGAATGTCGCGGTGCGAGCCGGCGAACTGCTGCTCCGGGATCGTCAGGAAAAGGCGTGGACAGATTTGTTGGCACGGCTGCGCAGCGAAGCAAAAATCGATATTTTTGATGCTTCGGGCGCGCCAGTGACAGAAAAGAGTGCGGTTACAAAATAATTGATGATTCCGCGACCACGTGCCCCGCGCTGCACAATTTTGCATTGTGAGGTACGGTAGTCGGCTGCTTCGACGGGACCGTCTTTGGAGTCTGCTGTTTGGCACACTCGGCGCGTTTTGCCATTGCGAGGTGATTGCAGCACCCGCGCGAGTTGTGTCCGGAGCCGCCGCACCTATTGGTGATGTTGTGTCGCTCCAAATCTCCGCTTCGCTTGGGCTGGCGGGTAAGGCATCGGCCAGCTTGAAGGCTGGGCCTGTGCGTCGAGAGCTGCCTGCCTTGGTGCTGCGACTTGATCCGGTGATGCCAACGCGACGAATTGAGACTGATCCGGATGGTGGCAAGCAAGTTCTTTCTGCCCAATCGTCGCGGGGCAACCGCGGAGGGGGCAATCCTGATGTGTTGAAGCCAGCTGATGCTGGATCCGGATCCGACAAGCCCGGTGCGGCCAGGAAAGGCATTGGCAGAGCATCCGGAACGCTGCCGGTGGGGGCCGAGTTCCTGGCCGCATTGGATCAGCCGGAAACGCCGGTACCTTTCGATCCGCAGCCGGCGGGCACGGTTGCGCCGCCCGCCGCCGCGAGGGCAGAACGATCCGGGGCGAGCAAGGGGAAGGCGCGAGCGGATGATTTACCCGATCTCAGCGCTGAAACATGGAGGATGGCGCCGATCCGCTGGGGCGGGAACACGAGTACGGGCGGAAATTATTTCCAGACCAGCGATGGATCAAAAAGTCTGAACATCCTCAATACCCTGAATGTTCAGGCGAACAGTTTTATCGTCGCGCCGTATATCGCCCAGTGGTCAGGCATGTTCGGCGCAAACTCGACGGCCACGACGTTTACCCCGGCAACCGGCTCGCAGGTGAAAAGTGACAGCAGTTCGATGAACTATGGCGCAAGCGTCAACGTATTTCCCTTGAGTCGATTTCCGTTGAGCGCAACCATCAATCACGGTACCTCATTGGCAAAGACCGCCGACAGTTCCAGTCCGACGAGCAGTACCACGCTCGGTTTGCGCCAGCAGTACCGCACCGAGGATGGGCGCGACAACTATGCGTTGTCTTACAACCGTACCAGTCTGGCCAGTCAGTTGGCGGGGACGACCAACTCAAATGTTTCTTCATCGGTAGGTGGTAGTTTTGCGACGAGTCGCGAGGTCGACTACGAGGAACTCCTCGGCGGCAACCATTCATTTGGCGCCAATTTCGCCACGTCGTCTTCCAACGCGGATCTGTCAGGGCAGAAATCCCAGGTATTCAATGTGAATGCGAACCATGGCTGGGTGGTGCATGAAGACCTGAGCATCAGCAGCATGGCCACCTTCGCAAGAAACCAGATACAGGCTTACCAAGGGAATCTCCTCACCACTAACAGCTCGAATGTTCTGCTGGCCAACAGTGGTTTTACCTGGCGGCCTTTGGAAGATCTGCCCCTTACGCTGACCGGAGGTGGAAATTTTTCCAGGACCATGACCGAGAGCGCCAACACCAAGAACGAGTTGCAGTCCTTGGGCGGATTTGTCGCCACGAGTTACAGGTTCAACAGCAATCTTTCTGCATCAGGCAATGTGAGTCTTACATCGACTACCAGTTCGGGAATCAGCAATGTTTCAAATACCCAGAATGCCAATGTTTCGTATTCGGGAGATCCCATCCTATTCATGGGCTTCAATTACGGTTGGGGCGCCGGCGCAGGATTGAGTCGAAGTGCTTCGAATGTTGGCGGAAGCGTCACATCCAGCGCATCGGCCAGCCACAATATCGGGCGCGCGATCGTGTTGAGCGAAAGTCATGCGATCAATCTGAGTGCAAGCCAGAACATTTCCCAGACCAGCGGTCAGCGGTCTTCGACAAGCCTGTCCAATATGGCCGCAGCGGCCTGGCGAGCCAACTACGGTGAAAAATTGACGGGCAGCCTGAGTGCCAATGTGATCGATACCGTCACAACGGCTGTTGAAGGCAACAACCATTTTCGTTCGGCGAGCCTGGTCGGTAACGGCACCTACCAGATTTCGTCACGTGCCTCCCTTACGCTGAACGCCAATCTAAGCTGGAGCCAGACCGTAACGGGGAATGGCAACAATCAGGCGCTGAATGGCCTGATCCTGGATACGGCGGCACCGACAATTTCCGGCAGCCTGTTTGCTGGTTACTCGCACCAAAGTCCATTTTCCATTCGGAACCTGACCTATAACGCGAACCTGCTTTACATCAACAGCATTTCCAACCAGCAAGTCGTTGGTGGCAGCAACCAATCCGGCCTTAGTCAGGCAAGCCAAACCTTTCAGCAGGCGGTCGACTACCGCCTTGGTCGTCTTTCCTTTCGCCTGAACCATTCGATGATCAATCAGGCTGGCAGGACAAGTACCTCCCTCTTCGGATCGGTTAATCGCGATTTCGACGGATTTTTCGACGGCCGATGGTAGGCCGGGGTTTGACGCGGTTAAAATGAGGCGCAGCGTTTTTATCGAGGAAAGCCATGTTTCGAAAATCTTCTTGGCAGCGCCTGCTGCTGATCGTGGTCGCGGCGGCGGCAACCGCGCTGATGGTCGATGTCGATGAGGCGCGTGCCGAGTATGGCGATATCGTCATCAATAACTATTCCGATGCTGCTGGAATGCGCCCGGCAATTTTCCCGCATTGGTTCCACCGCGTGCGCTTTCGCTGCAAGGTCTGCCATGCCGACCTCGGCTTCAAGTTCAAGGCGGGTGGAAACGAGATCAACATGGTGAAGATCATCGACGGGCAATACTGTGGTGCCTGCCACAACGGAGACCTCGCATGGTCAGTGGAGAACTGCAATCTCTGCCATTCCGCCAAACCAGGTACGCCGACCCAAGTGCATGAAAGCACGATCCAGAAGCTCGCCCCGGCGGCTCCTCAAAAGAAATAGGGGGCGCACGATCATGAAACCCAAACAAATTTTCATTGTTTCGCTTTCGTCCTTTCTGTTTGCTTCCGCCGCATTTGCGGCTGATTCCGGCAAGGACATCTACACCAAAACCTGTGGCGTTTGTCATGCTGCCGGGATCGCCGGGGCACCGCGGTACGGCAATGCCGCCGACTGGCAGCCGCGCATCGCGGCAGGGATGGCGCGTTTGTACACCAGCGCCCTCAAGGGCACACCCAAGGGCATGCCCGCCAAGGGCGGCAATCTGGCCGCTTCGGATGCGGAGGTCAAGGCTGCGGTGGACTACATGCTGGCATCGGTGAAGGGTGCGGCGGCGAGTCCGGCCAAGCCTACGGCTGCGGCGGCAAGTCCCGCCAAGCCGACCACGACGGCAGAAGCGCCGAAGGCGGCCGATCCTGCGCCTGTCGCTGACAAACCTGCCGCACCTGCCGCCGCGCCGGTCGAAGTCGCGGCAAATACCTCCGGCGCATCGGCGGCGGATATCAACTCCTTCAATCGTCTCCTAAAGCCGGTCGGAAAGCGCAATCCACCGCCGGTGGAAGACGGTATTCATGATCCTGCAAACGATGGCACACTTGCCTTGATGGCGCCGCTGGCAGCCTATGGTCCTCTGCCGAAAAGCCTTGCGGGCAATCGCATCAACTGGGTAAAGGCGATTGAAGAGAACAAGATCAATCCGAGGTGGGA
>JBIKLV010000128.1:0-9299 GCA_044359585.1 Sulfuritalea sp.
CTGGGTGCGCAACGACATGGCCAACCTGCTCAACAGCACGGAAATCGCCACCGTCTTCCTCGACAACGAGATGAAGCTGCGCCGCTTCACCACCTACGCGACGAAACTTTTCAAGCTGATTCCGGGCGACATCGGGCGGCCCCTGTCGGATCTCGCGACCGACCTCGACTACCCGCAACTCAAGGCCGATGCGATGGCCGTGCTGGGCACGCTGATCTTCAAGGAGTCGCAGGCGGCGACCCACGACGGACGCTGGTTCCGGGTGCGCATCATGCCCTACCGCACCCTGGACAACATGATCGACGGCGTGGTGATCACCTTCACCGACATCACGGTGATCAAGCAGCTCGAAGCGCAGTTGCGCGAGCGGGGAGAGCAGCCATGACCCGCAAGAGCACGCCCAGGCAAACCGTCCCGACGGGCGCCGACGACTTGCGCCGGCGGGCCGAGGACCACCTCGCGCAATGGTCCGACGGCAATGCCCCGGCCAGTGTCGACCTGGCAACGGCACTGCATGATCTGCAGGTGCATCAGATCGAGCTCGAAATGCAGAACATCGAGCTGCGCCGGTCGGAGCAAGCGCTGACCGAAAGCGAGGAACGCCTGCGCCTGGCGATGCTGGCCACCAGCGACGTGATCTGGGACTGGGACGTGGTCGCCGACGCGCAGACCTGGAGCGGCGCGGCGACCGCCGTGTTCGGCTGGACCGATATCGTCGAGCGGCCGCAGACGGCGACGTGGTGGCTGGAGCGCGTGCATGCGGATGACCGTGAGCGTGTGGTCGATGGATTCGACCGCGCCCTGGGCGACGCGCAGTGCCTGCGCTGGGAAGACGAATACCGCTTCCTCCACCTCGCCGGTGGCTACCGCTGGGTGGCCGACCGCGCCACCATCGTGCGCGACGTCAAGGGCCGCGCCCTGCGCATGGTCGGCGCCATGCAGGACATCACCGAACGTCGAACGACCGGGGACAAGTTGCGCCAGCTTTCGCTCGCGGTGGAACAAAGCTCGCACAGCATCCTGGTCACCGATCTGGCCGGCAACATCGAGTACGCCAATGCCGCGTTTGCGGCCTCGTCGGGCTATGCCGCCGACGAGTTGCTGGGCCGCAATCCGAGTTTCCTGCAATCGGGGAGAACCCCGCGCGAGACCTACGAGGATCTGTGGCGCACGCTCGCCAGCGGTGAGGTCTGGCGCGGCGAGTTCGTCAACCGGCGCAAGAACGGTGAGCTCTACAACGAATCCGAAACCATTTCGCCGGTACGTGGTGCGGACGGCGCGATCACGCACTACATCGGGATCAAGGAGGACATCACCGCGCGACGCAAGGAAGATGCCCTGGTCGCCTTCCTCGCCCGGACCAGCAGCGGGCCGGTCGGCGATTCCTTCTTTCGCGCCGTGGCGCGGCAACTGGCGCAATCCCTGGAAGTGTTCTACGTCTGCATCGACCGCCTGGAGGGAGACGGCCTGACGGCGCGCACCCTGGCGATCTGGTGCGACGACCATTTCGAAGACAACGTCAGCTACGCGCTGAAAGACACGCCCTGCGGCGACGTGGTGGGCAATACGGTCTGCTGCTTTCCGCGCGACGTCTGCCAAACCTTTCCCCGGGACGCGGTGCTGCATACGCTGCAGGCCGAAAGCTATCTCGGCATCACGCTGTGGAGCCATGACGGACGACCGATCGGCCTGATCGCGGCCATCGGCCGCCAGCCTCTGAAGCGGCGCGATTTCGCCGAGGCGATGCTCAAGCTGGTGGGCGTGCGCGCCTCGGCCGAGCTGGAGCGCAGCGTCGCCGAGGAGCAGTTGCGCGATAGCCAAACCCAGTTCCATACGCTGTTCCAGGCCATCGACGAAGGCTTTTGCATCGTCGAGATGATCTTCGACGACAACGGACAGGCCGTCGACTACCGTTTCCTGCAGATCAACACCGCCTTCGAGCGCCAGACCGGACTGATCGATGCCAAGGGCAAGCGCATGCGCGAACTGGCCCCGCTGAACGAAGAGTACTGGTACCAGACCTATGGCAAGGTGGCGCAAACCGGCGAAGCCGTGCATTTCGAACACCGCGCCGAGCAACTGGGGCGCTGGTACGACGTCTACGCCTTCCCTTTCGGTCGCCGCGAATTGAAGCAGGTCGCCATCCTGTTCAACGACATCACGCCACGCAAACAGGCCGAACACGAGCGCGAGGATCGCCAGCGGGAACTCGAGGAACTGGTGGCGGCTCGAACCGTCGAATTGACCCGGGCCAAGGACGCAGCCGAAGCCGCCAACCGGGCCAAGAGCAGCTTTCTCGCCAACATGAGTCACGAGATCCGCACACCGTTGAACGGCATCCTCGGCATGGCCGGGGTATTGCGCCGCGAAGGCGTCACGGCGACCCAGGCCGACCGCCTGGGCAAGATCGACACCGCCGCCAAGCACCTGACCGCCGTGATCTCCGACATCCTCGACATTTCCAAGATCGAGGCGGACAAGCTGGTGCTGGAGGAGGTCCCGGTCGATGTCGATAAATTGCTGCGCAATCTCGACACCCTGGTTGCCGAATCCGCACGGAGCAAAGGGAACGAACTGCGCGTCGAATGCGATGTCCCGGGCTTCAATCTGCTCGGTGATCCGACGCGCATCCAGCAGGCCCTGCTCAACCTGGCCAACAACGCAATCAAGTTTACGACAGCGGGAAAAATCAAGATCAGGGCCTCGGTACTCAGGGAGACCGTGGATTCTCTGACGCTGCGTTTTTCGGTGACCGACACCGGCATCGGAATCGAACCCGAAGCGCAGGCACGCCTGTTCCGCATCTTCGAGCAAGCCGACAATTCGACCACGCGCCGCTTCGGCGGCACCGGCCTGGGACTGGCGATCACGCGCCGGCTGGCGGAGCTGATGGGTGGCGAGGCCGGCGTCGATAGCCAGCCGGACAGGGGCAGCAACTTCTGGTTTACGGCCCGGCTGAAGAAGGATTCACCACGAAACGCGGCGCCGGACGCCGCCGCCGAAGGAATGGAAGAGCGTTTTCGCCGGCACTTTGCCAACCTTCGCGTGCTGCTGGTCGACGATGAACCGCTCAATCGCGAAATCGCCAAGTACCAGATGGAGGACGTCGGGCTCGTCGTCGATACCGCGACCGACGGACTCGAAGCGGTGGCGCTGGCGCAGGAGACCGCCTACGCGGCAATCTTCATGGACGTGCAGATGCCGCGCATGAACGGACTCGATGCGACCCGGCGCATCCGGCAAATGCCGGGCCATGCGACGACTCTCATCATCGCCATCACCGCGGGCGTGTCCGCCGAGGAAAAGGCCGCCTGCATCGACGCCGGAATGAACGACTTCCTGGGCAAACCCTTCGATACCGACAGCCTGTACGCCATGCTGTTGCGCAATCTGGAACAGCGCAGCGTCTGAGGCCGGGTTGCGGCGCGCATCCCGCCGTAGCACCAGCGACCGAAGGAAGTCCCTGCGGGGCGCCGACTTTTGGAGGGGGGCGGGTCGTCCGATATCGGAACAACTTTCGCTCCGTGCCCGATGCCGTCATTCCCGCGAACGCAGGAATCCAGAGGGTTTTCAACAAGTGCGCTGGATTCCGGGTTCCGTTGCGCGGCCCCGGAATGACGGTTTCTGGAGTTGTGTGCGTCAAGTTGTGTAAATGTGATGATCTGGCAATTGGTTGATCTTTTTGCGCTGTTGGCGGTGCGCAGGGCGTAGCCCGGAGCGGCGCCAACAGCGCGTGGCCGCTTCAGGCGGCCAGTCTCAGCGCCTCCTTCTTCTGTTCCGCCATGAACGTCATGTTCAGATAGCGGTTGTCCTCCAGCCAGGTTTCGTGGGTCTCCACGCACAAGGCGCGGATCAGCCGCAGGCAGGATTCCGTATTCGGGAAGATGCGCACCAACTGCGTCCGGCGCTTGATCTCCTCATTTGGCCGTTCCAGCATGTTCGTGCTCTTCAGATGCTTGTGGTGCGCCCGCGGCAAGCGGTAGAAGGTCAGCGTCTCGATGATGCTGCCCTCCACCCAGTCCACCAGTTTCGGGTACTTGCCCTGTCACTTGCTGATCCAGGCCGCCAAGTCCTGCTGGGCTTCCTGGATGTCGCGAGGGTTGCGAGTAAGCCGGGAACTCGCGTCGGCAGGCCTGACGACCAGATGAGTGGCGGGGCAAGACTTGCGAAGCGCAGCACCGGCATCTCACATTTTTGCTTATGGTCAGGCAAAGAAAGATTGCTGGCAGATTAGTTGACTGATTTAGTCGGGCACTCTAGTCTGCAAACTTGACATTTCGCACGAAAGGCTGCCGTCATGCCGGAAAGATGGTTACAGATAAAGGGGGATGCCTCGGTACGTGCGCAACTGTTCGAGCAGCAGCGGACTCCGAGTCTTTTCGATGATGCCATCGACCGGCTTCATGAAATCGTGGTTGGCCTGCTGACTCGCAGAGGGGTGTTCCACCTGAAGATCCACTACTCGTCCAGCCAGATCACCTGCTGGTTTGCGCGCGATCCGTTCTGTTACGAAAAGTACGTGCGCGAGGCCGTGTTTGACGCGGGTTTCCTCGAGCGCTTCCCTGACGCGGACTATGCAGGAAAGATATCTTTGCTAAATGCAACGGATATTCGCCGTTTGCTGGATGAGTTCAAGCGACTGCGCATGACAGACCAGACGGTCTATCTTCGCAATGCAGCCGTGAATCTGATCAACGGCATGATCAACATGTCCTTCTCGTGCGATGGAACGCATTACATCGACTACAAGACATTCCTCGCGAAACTCGATAACTTCGAGACTCCCGGCTGAGCAGGAAAAGGCAAGACCGGCAACCCGGGCTAAGGCTCCCGCGCACCGGACGGTTTCCGGCCCGCCTTCACCGCCTCGACGTACTCGGCATCGACCGTCAGGATGTGCTGGTAGAACCAGCCGTTGATCAGGTCTTCGATGCGGTCGGCGATTTCGTCCAGCGTCAGCTTGCGCGAGGCGTCGAGCAGCTCGCGCAGCATGCGGCGGAACTCCTGGTGCAGCAGTCGGTGCTCGGGCAGCTTGGGGTAGGCGATGGCGGCGAGCATGGCCTCCTCGTCGCGCAGATGCGTGTTGGCGTACTCGCTGAGCATGGTCAGGGATTTCATGACGCGGATCTGGTCGCCTTCGCCGCGGAAGGATGCCGCCATGTCGAACAGGGCCTTGTGCTGGCTGTCGATGGCGGGCAGGCCGGTGACGATGGCTTGCGACCAGTTGGCTCGGGCTTGGGACACGATCGCTCTCCTGTTGTCAGCCGGGCAGGGGAATCGGCATCGTGGTGACGATTCCCGTGGCGGCGTAGGTTGCGCAGCGCTCGACGAATTCGCGGGTGCTCCTGGGCATGGAGACGCGGGCGCGCGTGATGTGGAAGATCAGGTCGCGGCCGTTGCAGATGATCTGGTTGCCGAAGGACGCGACGCGCTGCTCGTGCGCGCTGTCGGGATTCGCCAGGATCGGGCGAAAACTGGCGAGCCGCTCGCCGGCGGTGACCATCTCGGCCCAGATGTCGAAGATGTCGCGGTCGGTGCGCAGGGTTTCCACCTTGGTGCGGGAAGCGCGGGCGAAGTCGCGGATGGTCGGCTCGATGCCGGGAAACATCGGCGTGGCGAAGCTGCGGACCATGGCGTCAGCGATGGTGTCGATGTCGCGCATGGCCTGCGCCATCTTGATGTAGCGGATTGCATAGAAATCCGGCAAGGGCGTCGAGAAGGCGCGGAAGGTTTCGCCCCACAGCTCGTCGATGCCTTCTTCGCCGCTGCGATGGAGCACCAGCGAGCATAGCGACAGGGCCTCCTGCAGGCAGCGCCCGCACTCGCGCATCAGGTCGTTGCTGGAGGAAATCTCCACGCCGGCGGCCTGTAGCTCCACCAGCCGGGTGAAGATGTCGGTGGCGCGGTTGAACATGGCGCCGGCATACATGGCGCCCTTGACCCGCTTCTTGCCGGGATCGCTCTCGTCCATGTAAGCCTGCCGGGCTTCGGCCAGGCGGTGGCCGGGGATGTCGAGGCCGTGCTCGGTATGGTTGAACAGGCGCCGCGTCAGCGCCTCGATCAGGCGCCGCTTTCCCTGCAGCGTGTCGTCCGGTACCGGATAGGTCTTGATCCAGTAGCCGTCGGTATAGCTGCGCTCGCGCCCGTCGATGATGCGCAGCGTGCCGTTGGGGATGTCCTGGTCCATGGGTTGGCGGGTGTGCTGGTAGGGTGGGCATTCTGGCGCGGATTGCCCGGTTACTGCAAATGCCGTAACGCCTTTGCCCGCCAGCGCCACCGCTCGCGTCCTGCCGCACGGCAATGGAACTGCGTACTCAGGCCAGCCGCACTATCTGGTTCAGTCGCTCGCATACCTGCGCCAGCAGGACATCCGGCAATTTTCCGAGCGGGTGAGGTTTGCCACCACGCAACCGCCAATCGAAGGACTTGGGCTGATGGCAAAGCACGTAACTGGTCTGGCCGGCCTTGCGTCCCCTGACCGGACCGACGGCCACGGCAAAAGGGTTGTCGGCGTTGTAGGCCGCCGTGGTCATCGGCAAGCCGATGACCAGCGAGGTCTTGTCGTTGAAGTTGGCGGGCGAGAGCACCAGGAAAGGATGCACGTCGCGCATCTCGCGGCCGACTTGCGGGTTGCAGTCAATCCAGATGATGTCCTGCCGATCCGGTAGCCAAAGGCGGCGCTTTGCCGATGCGGCGGGCTTCTTGGCTACCACCGCTCGGCACCGATCCGTTCGCCGGCCATCGCTTCACCGCCATGCCGCGCCGGATCGAACTGCGCGAGTCGTTGTTCGAGAGTGGGTGCTGCAACGGCCACCGGCGTGATGACCACCTGCCCACCCTCGACCGAGACGCGAACCCGTTGATCGACGCTGAGATGAGCCGCACGCGCCACCGCCGCAGGCAAACGGACACCGAGACTGTTTCCCCACTGCTTGATATCGAGAACTGCCACGGTCACGATCTTCTCCCCAGGTAATGTTTAAACACAAGTCTAAACGCTGCCGCAGGCGGGGTCAATCCAATGAATTCAAAGTCGGAGTGACCTGGCCGTTCGGTGCGTGCGCATCCTCATCTGGTGAGAATCTTCGGCCGCGCTGGACAAGGGGAATGATAGTCGGCGCTGGCGGCACGGCAACCCGGGCAGACAGGCACCCGCCCGCAGGCCTATCCTGGCTCATCGGTGGAAGCTGGCAACGGACGTTCGTTTATAGAGCGGCCACGTCCGCATTCCACTCCTGCAGCAAGTCGGCCACCTCGGCGGCAATGATCTCGATCCCCATGCGGGCGCAGAAGCGCCTTTCCTTGTCGGTCGGCTCGGCGATCAGCGCCCAGCCGGCGGGGCTGGCGGCGCCGTAGATGAGGTCGGAGAAGACCATGCGCTCCGAATCGCGATCGAGGCGCATGCCCAGCAGCAGGTAGCGCTTGCCCAACCGGCGCGGCTTGAGGAAGGGCGGCACGGCGAAGCCGCCCATCAGCTCGGTTATGTAGTCGACATAGTCGGCGTCGGAGGCAATGTAGCTGGCCTTCGGCAGCGGCGAACCCATCGGCTTGAACAGCACCGGCAGGCCGGGGGCGGCCTGCTCCGGGGCGATCGCCGCATAGCTGTCGCCGTCGTGGGCATACAGCTTGAAGCGCCAGTCGGTGCCGCCGATGCGGGCGCAGCCGAGCACCAGCAGGTGCGGCCGGTGCGCGTAGCTGTCCTGCAACTGCGTGTCGCGGTTGATGTCGATCACGTAGGGCGGCGCGAGCTCGGCCAGCCAGTCGTGCATCGCGGCGCGCGTCCATTGGCGCGAGGCGTAGGTGGTGTCGAGGAAGCGGGTGACGGCGCTGCGGCCGCGCTTGAGCTCGATGTTCATCGCCGCGCGGGGGAATTCGTACATCAGCTTGGGTGCCATCGGCTGGCCGTTGTTCATGGCCAGGATCAGTTGTTCGCCGGTCGCCGGAATCGGGCGGCCGTCGGCCGTGGAGCGCACATCGGCGAGCACGCCGGGGCCGAGGTAGGGAACGATGCTGCCGTCGGCGAGGCCGGCCTGCCATTGGTCGAGGAGTTCGCTGGGGATCATTTTTAGGGGCTCCGAAGGGGATGCAGTCCATCGTGCAAGAAGCGCACCCGACCGCCAGGCCTTGCCTGGCAAGGCCTTGCTGCCGAGTTGTCGGATTTGCTACAGGCGCGCAAAAGTCGGCGCCCCGCAGGGACTTCCTTCGGTCGCTGGCGATACGGCGCCCGAGACCCGGTCAGACGCGCGCCAGCCGCACCCGGTAAAGCCCGCCGATCACCACGTACTCGTCTTCGGAACGCAGCATCCCCGGCAGCAGGCTGTGGAAGAAGGCCAGCTTGGCCAGCGGCACGTCGACCGCGAGCACGTCGTCGCCGAATTCGCCGGCGCGCTCGCGCGAGCGCGAGAAGGAATTGACGTTGTTGAGCAGCACGATCTTTTCGCCCTGGCCGTTGTCGCTCAGGGTCTCGTGCTCGGCGAGGCGATTGACGCCGCGATACAGGCGCAGGTGGCTGCGCTGCGGGAACTGCCGCGCCAGTTCGTACTGGCAGTAGGCATACAGCAGGTCGAGCTGTTCTTCGAGGCCGTTGGTCGCATAGAGGCCGGCGGCGCGCATCGCGACATAGCGCTGCCATGCCGCGCTGCCCGGCTCGCGCAAGGCTTCGCCGTGGTGGCGCGGGGTGAGGCCGAAGCGTGATTCGACCCAGCCCTTGAGCACCGCCGCCTCGCGGCTTTCGGCGTCGAAGGCCCAGCCGCGCACCACCCGCAGGTAGCTGGCGCGCAGTCGCGACTTCTTCTGTCCGCCGTCGAAGCCGGCATCTTCCGGATGGCTGAGGTGGAAGTGGTGTTCCATATAGCGGCCGAAATGCGTGGCGCGCTCGGCGGCGTCCTCGGTGTCATCGAGCAGGCTGAACAGCGGCTTGTGCAGATTGGCGACACCGTCGAGCTCCAGCGCCGCCGGATGCAACTGGAAGGTCAGGCCGCCGAGGATGACCGGCGGCAGGTTGCAGCGGTTGATCGGCAGCCGCGCATGCCGGGGAAGTACCGGATGCTCGCCATCGGGCTTGTCGGAGTCCTGACAATGCACCCCCTCCTTGTCGCACGGCGATGCCGGAGCAGATTCCTCGGGTATTGCCGAAAGCCCCGCCACGTCAGGGTTTCGGGCTGGCAAGAGCGGCTGGCACGCTCCGTGCACAAGTCCTGCCGGGAGCGCGGAAATTCCCGTCAGCTCTAAAGACTTCAACGCAGGACTTCAACAAGGAGCGCATCATGGCAAAACTTCGTCAGGCCGCCATTTACGGC
>JBIKLV010000129.1:0-9232 GCA_044359585.1 Sulfuritalea sp.
GCCGGCCAGGGTCATGATCGCCGCGCCGGGCAGCGACAGCGCAGTGACGGCCACATACACAACGAAGAAGATTCCGGCCGCCGGCCACGGATTGGCCGCGCGATAGGCCTCGATCGCCGCCTGCTGCGCCTTCAGCGCATCGAGGCTGAACCAGCGGCCGAGGTCGAGCGCGAAGTACAGCGCGACGGCGGCGGCGACGCCAACGAGGACCAGCAGCTTGCGTAGTGACATGGGCATTCACGCGTTAAAGGAATATGCTGAACAAATCGCTACCGTTCGGGCTGAGCCTGTCGAAGCCCCAGATTTGACTGGCCTGCGTTTCGACAGGCTCAACGCGAACGGACTTAAAAAATGCTTTCAGAGCAGCTTCAGCGCCTTGGCCAGGTAATCGAAGAACAGACAATACAGCAGGATCGGCAGCGGCAAGCCGAGCAAGGTGCCGGTCAGGTAGGGGCGGAAGCGGACGCCGGACATCGCCAACGCGTAGTTGAGCGCCGGCACGGTCTGGAACAGCATGCGCAGCAGGACGATGCTGGTCACGGGGCGTTGATCGAGCCGGCCCAGCAGGTAGGTCGCGGCCCGGTTGTCCAGCCGACGCAGCGCGTCGCCGCCGACCAAGCGGATGACGAGGAAGGTCGCCACGCAGGAAACGCTGGCGGCGAGGTAGGTCGCCAGGCCGCCCGGGCCACGCCCCAGGGCCAGCACGGCCGCCGCGAGGAACAGCCAGCCGGGAATCCGGATCAGGTTGCCCAGGGAAAACAACAGGACGAAGACCAGCAGGCCACCCAGCAGGTTGTCGCGGATCAGTTGCTGCAGGAAGGCCACCGTGAAGTGCTCCCTGAGGCCGGTCAGCGCGAAGACCGCGTAGAGGATCGCGAGGAAGAGAAACACCGCAAGCAGCCTCTGGTACTTTCGCAGCAGCGACATGCGGACTCCCGCCTCGTGCGACATGGCAGGCATCGCGCCTGGATCAGCGCATTGTAGGTCGATCATCGCGGCGCGCCATCAAGTGGTCGATCGACACGGCGCCGGGCCCGCGGGCGACGAGGAACAGCAGCACCGCCGCCCACACCCCGTGGGTCGGCCAGGCGTCGGGATAGACCAGCAACTGTATGGTTGCGGTCATTCCGAGCAGCGCCAGCGCGGAAAAGCGCGTCGCCAGGCCGATCAGGATCAGCAGCGGAAACAGGTGCTCGGCAAAGGCGGCCAGCGGCGCAGCGATCTCCGGCGGTACCAGCGGCAGCTTGTACTCGTCGCGGAACAGCGCCACCACCGAGTCGGACAGGCGCGGCATGCCGAACTGGAACTCGCCGCTGACGATGTCGATGGCGAAACCCTGCACCTTGGTCTGGCCCGACTTCCAGAACACCGCGGCGATGGCGAAGCGTCCCAGCAGCGCGATCGCGCCGTCCGGAATGCGGCCGAGCAGGCCGATGGCGGCGCGTACCAGGCGCATCGGCGATGGCGTTGCGTCGCGCACGGCGGCGGATGTGGCAAGGCTGTTCATGTGTCGCTGCTCCTCGGAATGGTGATGCCGGTGATCGCGCCGGCGCGCATCAGCAGGGCCAGTGTCGGCACCGGGTCGAAGCTGCCGTCGATGGCCATGGCCTGCGCCGCCGCTGCGGCGAAGGACCGGCCCTGCTGCAGTCCGCCGATGAATGCCGCCTCGCCGGGATCGATGCGGCGGATCTCGACGTCCAGCCCGTTGCGGCAGACCAGCGCCGTCTCGGCCTGCGCCGGATCGACCGCGGCCAGCGCCAGCGCGGGGGATTCGGCCTGGTGGGCGGCCCACAGCGAAACCACGGCGTGCGCCGATGCCAGCAGGAACAGCGCGGGATGCAGGGTCAGGCGGGCCTCGGGCAGGCCGTCCATATCCGCCATCACGGCCGCGACGCGTTGCGGCGTGACGGCATCGGCATCGGCGGCGTGCCAGGCCTGCACGCGCAGCAGTTCGAGGCGCGCCACGTCGGCGAGATAGGGCAGGCCCGCCGCCGACGGGAAAGCTTCGATGAATTCGGCATAGCCCGCGCCGTAGAGCGCCAGCACCGGCGAGCGCGGCGGCGCGCGGCGGACGAACTCGCGCGCCATGGCGCGAAAGAACTCAACGCCGACCAGTTCCTGCGTCACCGGAAAACTGTCGGCCAGCGCGTCGACCAGGCCGACGACGACATTGTTGCGATAGACGGCGAAACGCTTTTCCGGGTCCGAGCCGTTCCAGGTGGTCAGGCCCGGCGGGCAGACGGCATCGGGCGCCAGCAGGGCTGCGGCAAAGTCGGCGCTCATGCCACGGCGCTTTCCGCTGCTACCGGCAGCAGCCGCTCCAGGATGCGCTCGGCATGGCGCGCCTCGGCCAGCAGCACCGGCAGCGCCGGGATGTCATTGTCGCGTTCGATCAGCGTCGGCATCGGCCCGACCAGATCCAGCGCGTCGCAATACAGCGCCCAGACGGCCTCGGCCACCGGCGCGCCGTGGCTGTCGATCAACAGCGGCGCACCGGCGGCGTCCGTATCCTCGGCAAAGCCGGCGAGGTGGATCTGCGCCACCGCAGCGAGCGGCAGCGCGCCGATGTAAACGCGCGCATCTCGGCCGTGGTTGGTGCAGGAGACATGGACGTTATTCACGTCGAGCAGCAGGCCGCAGCCGCTGCGCCGCACCGCCTCGCCGATGAACTCCGCCTCGCCCATGGTCGAGGCGGCGAACTCGACATAGGTCGCCGGGTTCTCCAGCAGCATGCGGCGCCCGAGGCGCTCCTGGACGCGGTCGATGTGCTCGCAGACGCGGTCCAGCGTGGCGGCGTCATACGGTGCGGGCAGCAGGTCGTTGAGGAAGGCCCCGCCGTGGCTGGACCAGGCCAGGTGTTCGGAGAAGGATTCCGGCTGGTAGCGCTCCAGCAGCAAGGCCAGGCGGTCGAGATGCGCCTCGTCGAGCGGCCCCTCGCCGCCGATCGACAGCCCGACGCCGTGGATGGACAGCGGGTAACTTTCCCGGATGCGCGTCAGGTAATGGTGAAAGGCGCCGCCCGCCACCATGTAGTTCTCGGCATGGACCTCGAAGAAGCCGATGTCGGGCGCCGTGTCGAGGATCTCGCGGAAGTGCTCGGGCTTGAGCCCGATCCCCGCCCTGGCGGGCAGGGATCGCGGCCGCGCCGCGGTGGCGCTGCGGGCCGGCCTGTTGTGCTGGATCACGATGCGCTCCGCGCCGATCCGCCCGGTCAGGCCTTCTTTTCCTTGAACTCCATCATCTGGCCGTGGCCGGTCGGCGAGCTCTTCGACATGGTTTTCTCGCAGGTACCCTTGGGCACCATGGTCCAGGCATTGCCCTGATAGTCGGTCTTCGAGGTGCCGGCGCAGGTGGTGCCGGCGCCCGCCTTGCAGTCGTTCTTGCCCTTCAATGACACGCCGAAGCACTTTTCCGTCTCCGCCTTCATGGCGCCGCCATGCGAAGCGGCAATGGCCGGGGCGGCGGCGATGCCCATGGCGGCACCGAAGGCAAGGGCGAGGGAAGCGGCGGAAAGGGTTTTGTTCATGACGATCTCCTTGTTGGACTAGGGGTTCGGATTGCTCCGTGCAGGCGCGAAAGCCGCCCTGCTGCTCCGTGAGTCGGGCAGGAAATGGAATCCTTACAGCTTCAAGTATTTTTTGGCGAGGGCCGGTTCGGCCGGAGCCGGCCGGGTTGCCGGCTTGGGTGGCGGCCTGCCCTGCAGGTCACGCTGGGTTACAGGTGGCGTGAGAAAGACATGGACACCGCGCCCTTGAAAGTCGGCGGCGGCGATACGGCGATCGGTGGCAGGAATGGCGGCGGGAGGCCGTGAGGGCGGGCTAAGCGCCTTGCCCGAGGTTCATCGATTCCTGGTCGTACTACCGCTTCGGACTGATTCCCGACGTCGGGATTTCTGCGAAGCTGCCTTCAAGAAAGAAAAAAAACGGGAACCTGAGTTCCCGTTTCTGCTTACGGCGCAACGTGGATCAGACCACTGATTTCTGCTTCCTGCGACGGGCAGCGACACCAAGCAAGCCCAGGCCCGCAAGCATCATGGCGTAGGTCTCGGGTTCCGGGATGGGAGCCGTCGATACTGTCATGCTGTAGGTCAAGTCATTGCCTTGTAGTTGGTAGGAGCCAACAAAACTCAGCTCAGAAGACTGCCCAAAGGCAGCCAGCGCGGTCTTGCCGCCGACATCCTCGTCGTAGCCGTAGAACCAGTGGATGAACCCTTCGGTAGCCAGTGTCCCGGTGAATGTATTGCCTGCACCCAGGACTACGTTCCAACTGGGGCCGTAAAATGTTGAGTTGGCGCCCCAGGTGTTGAGAATTTCCCACGAAGCGAGCGGCTTCAGATGCGTGGGGTTCGTCCCGCCGTTGCCAGGCGAAGCCCCATTGCCATCCCTTGCATTGAATTGGGTGGTGTTGAGGTTGAACTGATACTGCCCGACGTCGCCGAAGATGGGATCCAATGGAGCGTCAAAGTCGAAGCTGCCGCTGAGTGACATGATCGACGCACCGAATGTTCCTGTTCCCGAGCTTGTTCCGAGCGTAGCGGCCGAAGCGGTGCCGCACAAACCCAAGACCACGGCCGGCACGATCACCGCCCGCAGCATCCAATTAGCATTTTTCATGATATCTCCCATTTAGAATTCAAATAACCAAATTGCAACGACTCAAACTACGCTGATGACGATAGAACACAATGATCCGTTCGGCCCCTTATCTAAAGGCATAGGCCTTGACACGGGTTGGCGCCCCTGTAAGCGGCTGTGACAGGGCATTGAACGGAAATGTACGTGACGCTTAAAGCATCGCTCAAAGGCAGATTAAGAGATGCCTAAAGTATCTTGCACCGCGAAAGCGGGATCGAGGGTGAAGCGGAAACCCCAGTCAAGCAGTCTTGTACAGAGGTTCTCCTTGGGGGAATTGCGAACAACCGTATCAACTGCAATAGCGGACTTCTTGACGCTATGTCTTGAGCGTCGGCGGAGAGCACAAGAACCCGTTTCGCATCAGTGCCCAAAACCCCGGTTCCACCCGACCAATCCCGGCGCCATCGCCCCGGCACCCACAAGAGTCGGCGCAGGCGACACGGCGCTCCGGGATGGCATTCGGCCGAATGAAGAACGAATCCAGCCACGGCTTGTCCGCCCTGCGGCAGGATCTGCCTGCGCCCCCCCCAGCACCACCGGATTCACACCCAACTGACACCAACACCCGCGATCACCCCCGTAGAACTACTTATTGCATCGCAGCAAGCAACCGTTAAGATATTCATGTTTGCTCATGGAGCACCCCGAATGAACCCGGTTCAGACCAGCAGCGCCGACTACATCGAAAATCGCACCTTCGACGAAATCAACGTCGGCGACAGTGCGACCCTGGTGCGCACGCTGCGCCACGAAGACATCCAGATGTACGCCATCATGTCCGGCGACATCAATCCCTCCCATGTCGATCCCGAATACGCCCATTCCTCCATGCTGCGCGAGGTGATCGCCCACGGCATGTGGGGCGGCGCGCTGATTTCGAACGTGCTGGGTACCCAGTTTCCCGGCCCGGGCACGGTCTACAAGGACCAGACGCTGCACTTCGCGCAGCCGGTGCGGGTCGGCGACACGCTGACGGTGACCGTCACCTGCGAGAAGAAATACCCGCGCAACCACCACATGGTGTTCGACTGCCTGTGCGTCAACCAGGACGGGCAGAAGGTCATCACCGGCACCGCCGAAGTGCTGGCGCCGACCGAGAAGGTCAAGCGCCTCAAGGCCAACCTGCCGGATTTCAAGCTCTCGGAAACCCGCAAGGCGCGCTTCGAGCACCTGCTCGAAATCACCCGTGGCCTGACTCCGATCTCGATGGCGGTGGCCCATCCCTGCGATACCGAATCGCTCAAGGGCGCGCTGCTGGCGCGCGACCGCGGCCTGATCGTGCCGACCCTGGTCGGCCCCGAGGACAAGATCCGCCAGATCGCCGAGGCCAACCAGCTCGACCTTTACGGCTGCACCCTGATCAACGTCGCCCACAGCCATGCCGCTGCGGAAGTGGCGGTCTCGCTGGCGCGCGAAGGCCAGGTCGAGGCGCTGATGAAGGGTTCGCTGCACACCGACGAGCTGATGAGCGAAGTGGTGGACAAGGCCACCGGCCTGCGCACCGAGCGGCGCATCAGCCACGTGTTCCTGATGGACGTGCCGACCTATCCGCGCCTGCTGTTCATCACCGATGCGGCAGTCAACGTCGCCCCCGACCTGGAGACCAAGGTCGACATCGTGCAGAACGCCATCGACCTGGCGCGCATGCTGAAGATCGCCGATCCCAAGGTGGCCATCCTCGCCGCCGTGGAAACGGTGAACCTCAAGATGCAGGCCACGCTCGACGCCGCCGCGCTGTGCAAAATGGCCGATCGCGGCCAGATCACCGGCGGCCTGCTCGACGGCCCGCTCGCCTTCGACAACGCGATCTCGGTGGTCGCCGCGCGTACCAAGGGCATCAAGTCGGCGGTGGCCGGGCAGGCCGACATCCTGCTGGTGCCGGACATCGAATCGGGCAACATGCTGGCCAAGCAGCTGGAATACCTCGCCGATGCGCTGACCTCCGGCATCGTGCTCGGCGCCCGGGTGCCGATCGTGCTCACCAGCCGCGCCGATTCCGCCGAAACCCGCACCGCCTCCACCGCGGTGGCGATGGTGATGGCCCACGCCAAGCGCAAGAAAGCCTGAGGAACCACTGCCCATTTACGATTCGTCATTCCGGCGCAAGCCGGAATCCAGAACAGTCATCGCACTGGACACCGGCTTTCGCCGGTGTGACGGCTTATTCCGCTTTCCCTGAAGGAAAAAACCATGGCTGACGGCATCCTGACCCTCAACGCCGGCTCGTCCTCGATCAAGTTCGCGCTGTTCGCGCGGGAAGCCACCATTCCGCGGCAGCCGGTGCTGGTCGGCCAGATCGACGGCATCGGCGCGGCCGGCCAGGCGGCACACCTGAAGGCGAAGGATGCCGCTGGCAAGACCCTGGACGACGCCGACCTCGACCTCGACGGCCTGGCCCTGACGCCGCACCAGGCGGCCTTGCGCCACCTCATCGACTGGCTGCACAGCCACGAAGCCGGCTGGCGCATCGCCGGCGTCGGCCACCGCGTGGTGCATGGCGCACAGCAGTTCTCGACACCGGTGGTGCTCGATACCGCGATGATCGAAGCGCTGCGCGGCTTCATCCCGCTCGCGCCGCTGCACCAGCCGCACAACCTCGCCGGCATCGACGCCATGCGCGCCGCGTTGCCCGGCCTGCCCCAGGTGGCCTGCTTCGATACCGCCTTCCACCGCAGCCAGCCCGACGTCGCGCAACTCTTCGCCCTGCCGCGGGCGATCACCGCCGAGGGCGTGCGCCGTTACGGCTTCCATGGCCTGTCCTACGAATACATCGCCGACGTGCTGCCGCAGCACCTCGGCGACGAGCGCGCCAATGGCCGCGTGATCGTCGCCCACCTGGGCAATGGCGCCTCGATGTGCGCCATGCAGGGACGCCGCAGCCAGGCCTCGACCATGGGTTTCACCGCCGTCGACGGCCTGATGATGGGCACCCGCACCGGCAACCTCGATCCCGGCGTACTGCTGTACCTGATGGACTACCGCAAGATGGACGTCAAGGCGCTGACCAATCTGCTCTACAAGGAATCGGGCCTGCTCGGCGTGTCCGGCATCAGCCAGGACATGCGCGTACTGCTGGATTCCCCGGCGCCGGAGGCACGCGAGGCGGTGGACCTGTTCTGCTATCGCATCGTGCGCGAGATCGGGTCGCTTGCCGCCGCGCTGGGCGGTCTGGACGCACTGGTGTTCACCGGCGGCATCGGCGAACGCGGCGCGCCGGTACGCGAACGGGTCTGTGCCTGCCTCGGCTGGCTCGGAGTCGAGCTCGATGCGGGGAAAAACGCCGCGAACGCGGCCAAAATATCGACGTCGAACAGCCAGGTGGATGTCTGCGTGATACCCACCAACGAGGAATGGATAATCGCGCGCCACACGGCGGGGCTTATCGGCTGAGCGGGTACTTTCGCGCTTTTCCAGGCCTGGGGCGACTGTCAACCCCTGGCCGGTGAGCCTCCGGGCAACCCAAGCAATAAGCGTCCCAAACCGGCTTAAGCCCAAGCCTTGAAAAGCAGCGCCATCCTGCTGTTTTTCTTCCAATTTCGACCCGACAAAACATACTATATCTAGTAGGGCGTACCTAGCAGCCGCACTAGCCGTTTTTGTAATGCATTGTTTTTAAGTGATAAAAAATTTTCCACTTTTCACGAACGGGAGCCGGAGGTATGCTTCGGCGCTCACTGGAACCTTAATCGGAACTGTCATTCGGAAGAGACCATGACCACCACAATAAATAATACTGAGGAATCAACAAGCTACGAGTACACCGGGCAAATGGACCTGCCCCTGCCGCAAGAAATTTCAGGCGAAGTCCTGATCGAGAAGTACGCCAAGGGAAGTGAACGCGATGTGCGCGACGTTCGCGCCCGCGTCGCCCGTGCGCTGGCCTCCATCGAAGTTGAAGACAAGCGTGCGCTATGGGAAGCACGCTTCCTCGAAGCCCAGGAAAACGGCTTCGTCCCCGCCGGCCGCATCAACTCCGCCGCCGGCACCGATCTTTGCGCCACGCTGATCAACTGCTTCGTGCAGCCGGTGGGCGATTCGATCTCCGAAATCGTCGACGGCCGCCCCGGCATCTACACCGCGCTGCTGCAGGCCGCCGAGACCATGCGCCGCGGCGGTGGCGTCGGCTATGACTTCTCCTCGATCCGCCCGATCGGTGCCCACGTCAAGGGCACCCAGTCGCGCGCTTCCGGCCCCGTCTCCTACATGCGCGTCTTCGACCGCTCCTGCGAGACCGTCGAGTCCGCCGGTTCGCGCCGCGGTGCGCAGATGGGTGTGTTGCGCTGCGACCATCCGGACATCGAGGAATTCATCCACGCCAAGGATGCCGGCGACCTGACCAATTTCAACATCTCGGTCGGCGTCACCGATCCCTTCATGCAGGCCGTCGAAGCCGACGGCGACATCGAACTGACCCACCGCGCCACGCCCTCGGCCGACATCAAGGCCGCCGGCGCCTACCAGCGCGGTGACGGCCAGTGGGTCTATCGCAAGGTGCGCGCGCGCGACCTGTGGGAGCAGATCATGCGCTCCACCTACGATCACGCCGAGCCGGGCATCCTGTTCCTCGATCGCATGAACAAGGACAACAACCTGTACTA
>JBIKLV010000130.1:0-9145 GCA_044359585.1 Sulfuritalea sp.
TTCATTGGTCAGCACGATCTCGGGGGCAACTCGCATTCACTTCTCCACTCTGCACGTATTGTGCATTGGAGAAGCGGGATTAATATAAGTTCCATCAAGATAGCAACACTACACTAGCCCAGCGGAAGAAGCGCGCGTACATGTCGTAGAGCTTGGTCTTCTGCGCCGTGCTCTCGGCGATGTAGGTCTGCCTGATGCGGGCATCGACCTCGGGGTATTCGCGGTTCTTGTTGTTGTCGTTTTCGTTGGCCTGATTTGCGTTGTACGGCGGGTTGCCGATGATGACGCTGATCCTGCGGCTGTTCTGGCGCTTGATGCGCGCAACGTTCTCTTCGCTGACGCTGCCGAACAGGTCGGCGGTGACGCCGTGCGCCTGGGTGTGCAGGCCGACGTTGTCGAGCGTGTCGACGAAACACAGGTTCTGGAATTCGGCGTACTCGCCGGTGATGGCGGCGTAGGTCGCCTCGATATTCAGGTTGGCCACGTAGTAGGGCAGGATCGCGACCTCGTTGGCGTGCAGTTCCTCCTTGTATTTGTGCGCCAGCTTGGCCGGCGTGCCACGAAAATGCTCCAGCAGTTCGCAGATGAAGGTGCCGGTGCCGGTGGCCGGGTCGAGAATCTCGACGTCGCGGTCGATCAGGTTGCGGCCGAAGTGCTTTTCGCACAGCCAGTCGGCGCCTTCGATCATGAAGCGCACGATCTCGTTGGGCGTATAGACCACGCCGAGCCGGTCGGCCGCCTTGGCGTTGTAGACCTTGTAGAAATTCTCGTAGATGACCTTGAGGAAGGTCTGCTTCTCGTGGTGGTTGCCGATCTGCGCGGCAGCGGCGCGGATGGCGGCGTAGTAGGCCTCCAGGCCCTTGAGCGTGCTCTTCTTGAGGCCGCCGGTGAAGAAGGTGGCTTCGAGTTTGTAGAGTTCGCGGGCGACGTTGTTGTCGCGGTGGAATTCGCTGTCGAAGACCTTGGAGAAAATCTCTTCGGTGAGGATGTGCTGGATCAGCATCTCGCGCACATCGGCGGCGGTGAGGCCGGGGTTGATGGCCTCCTGCGCGTGCTTGAGGAACTTCTTCGAGGCTCTGGTGAAGGCGGCATTGTCCGCGTGCTCGCGTTCGATCATGGCGCGCAAAGCTTCCAGCACGGCCGGCAGGTCGGTCTTGAATTGCGCCACGGCCTGACGGAAATCAGCGATCTCGGCACGCTCGAAGCTGAAAAAGAGCTTGAGCAGCTTTTCCAGCGCGTGCGCGTCGGCGACGTCGCAGCGCATCACCTCGGCGCGGTGCTGGATCAGCACGGCCTGGAGGCTATCCTCGAAAATGATGTTGTCTTGCGGGTAGCCGCGCTTGAACTTGAATTCGATCTCGGCGTCGAGATCGTCCTTCGCGTCCTTGGCTTCCCAGTAGCCGAAGGGCACGCGCAATTCGTGCAGCAGTGCGCCGTCGACGAAGCGGGTGTCCTTGGTGGCGCTCTCCAGCTTGTATTCGGGGATGAAGACCAGGTCGTGCTGTTTGCCCCAGCCCTTGAGCAGATCCTTGAAGGCCTCGCGCACCACCGACTCGCGATGCGTGCCGCCGACCTTGCGCAGAACATCGAGCTGGGCGAGGTACTGGTTGATCAGGACTTGACTCATCGTGGCGACCGGGCGAGCGAGGATGTGCCGGATTATCGCATCGCGGCGGCGCAGCGGCGGAATCCATGATGCATGCGACTCATGGCATCCGGGAATTGTGGGATCGTCCGTTTCGTCGGACTTGCGCCGATGTCACCGCGGTTTCGATGCCGCAACCTGGCGCCGGACGTCTTGCGCTGACGGCAGCGTGTTACTTCAACTTCGCCACTGCCACCGCAATCGCCGCCGCGCGACTGATTCCCCTCCCCTGCGCCCAATTGTCCAGGCGCTCCAGTACGGCCGGATCGATTGTGACGGTGATCACGCTTTTCTTCCCTGTCCGTTTGATCGACTTCCTGCCGTCCGGTGCCTGATCAATGAAATCGTTGATGTCGTCCTGTGCAGGAACTACTGTAGGAACTGCGGCAGGTCTACGTAGGATCGCCATCGGTTCACCGTAGCCCTTCCGGCGTTTCGCTGCACGTTTCACTGCGCATTTCACTGTATGGCCAGCCGAACACTGCCGCCGCCAGGCAGCGGTATTCATGGGCAGCTTTCTCGTCTCTGGCTGGGAATTCAAGGATCGAACAGCCCATCGCCGCAATGCTGGCCACGGCCTTCCGTCGCACCACGGGCGCATCGAGATAGCCCACACCTGGCGGTAGCGATCCGGCGGTCGTGGCATTGTCACTGCCGGTCGGATCGGCCATGCAGAGGAAGACGGAGGCCGATATATCCCTCGTTGCTCTGGCCTGAGCCAGCAACCCGGTCATGTCATTCAATGCCCAGAGGTCGAAGGATCGGGGTTGCAGCGGAATGAGGACGTGATCGGCCAGGACCAGTGCCGCGCGCATGGCGGTGGAATCCCGCCCGCCGGCATCGATGACAATATCGGTATAGCGGTCCCTTGCCAAGGTCACTTGCTGACGCAGCGCCTGACCGTCGGGGTAATGGACGCAGGGAATCGAGGGCTCGACCTCGCGGCCGGAGAGCGCGGCCATCAAGGTGCCCTGTCGGTCACCATCCACGGCGAGAACATCACGGCCACGCAGCTTGCAGGCGATGGCCAGGTTGAGTGCGGTAGTGGTCTTGCCGACACCACCCTTGGTATTGAGGATTGCCAGAATCATTGCATCAACTCTCCGTAGGAATGACGTAGCGGATACATCAGGTCTGTGGATGGGTTCGGGATCACGTCAGCCCCTTCAATTTCTTGCTGGCGGAATTGAGCATGTTCATCCGCTGCTCGCGCAATTCCGGATCGGGATTGATCGGCTCATCGACGATCGGCACTTCCACTGCTGATGGCGGCGGCGCACTCATGGCTTCGCGCCATTCCCTCAGGCAGTCCCGGTCTTCCGGACTGGGGCCTTTTTCCTGAATACGCTTTCTGACCGTGGCCCGCCAGCCGTTCAGGTTGCAGATGGATTTCCCCGACTGCCGGCTTTTCCAGAACGCGGCCTCGACCAGTTCGTCGAGAAACTCCACCACCACCACCGAGTCTGCTGGTTTGCTGATTTCCTTCGCTGCAGGTTCGTTGGAGGAGGTAGGTGGTGGTGGTATTTCATTCTGGTCAACTACAGGTGGTATATCCCCGAGGGAGCCATGCATGGCTGCACCGCGCGCGGCTAAGCCATCCCTGGCGGAACCACGGATGGTTTTCACCATCCCTGGTTCTCTCGGGGATGGTTGCTCCGGCGGATCGAGAACGTCCTTGATCCAGGTGATGGTGCCGTTGGCTTGGCGAACCCGGGTTTGGCGGTAGTAGCCGGCCTCCTGGAGTTCGCTGCGGACGGATGCCCAGACATATTCGGTCATCCTCAGGACGCGGAGCATGTGCTCCACCTGGATCACCCATCCATCCGCCCGGCCCAGCATCCATCCCAGTACCGCACGCGCCCTCAGGCTGAGCCGAGGGTGTTCCAGGACATCATCGGGGACGGCGGACCATGTGCGGCGCTTGCGGACAGTGATCGAGTCATTGCTCATGGCCCGCCTCGCGCGCCTGGGCGCTTTTACGCGGCCGGCCGGGGCCGCGTTTGACAGTCACCGGACTTGGCTGATGAGCCAGGACGTGCTGGATACCGGCTTCATCCATCCCGACGAAATGAAGGAGATCGGTGACACGAACTACCCGGCGCTGGGGAGCAATGGAAATGAGCGGCAATGGATAGGCGTTGCGCGATATCAAGTTGCGCGCGGTTTTTTTTGCACCTTCGAGGGTACGACTGTAGCCGATGTAGTAAAGGGCTTCGCCGGGGTGAATGGCGACGCGCCCACCGAAATTGAAGGAAATCATGCTTGTCTCCGAATGGATCGCGGGAGACCTGGTGAAGCTTGGAGGTGCCCTTCAGCTCAGGGACGTCGGCGGGCAGTTCCCGCGTGATGACTGCGCTTGTCGCCCTGGCTTAGTGCCGGGCAGCGGAGATGGGCTGCGGAAGCACTTTTGGCGATAAGCAGACGTGAGGCAGGCCGAGACGCGCAAGACTGGCTTGCAGAGCCGCGAAGACACGCCTTAGTGCGATGACAGTTGCGAAGTAGGCAGTAGCAATATTGCGCAGTCGGATAACCTTCGATTCATCAATACCCTTTGTAACGTAGTAGCTTGCCTGGAGAACGGCACGACGAATACGATGAGCAGCTACAGCGGCGCGGGCACGCAGACAAAGACCAACAGTAAAGCCGAGCCAGAGAAAAATCAGCTCGGCACCGGCATTTGCAACTACGGCAACTATAGCGACCAAGGCGATGCAGAGCCAGCTCATTGGCTCGGAGTGTCGGCTAGTTGCTGATTTGCAGAACAACAGGGAAATCGCGTCCATCAGCGGCAGTGTACGACCCCGGCCCTCGAAAAATGGCGCGAAAAGCGCACACGGACGCCGCTTTTCACCCCCACGAACCTCTGATCCGGTGATAAGGAGAAATCAACGTCGCTATCCCGGCCACCGGGCATCGGCAGGCCTGCCTGCCGGTCACACTTTGGGCACAAACATCCAGTGATATTGAGGGATGGTCGGGCACAATTTGGTCACACTCGGGCACACAATTTTGTGCCAAAATGAACAACGTCAAGCGCCACTAGAAACAAAAACAAGGTGTTACTATATGTTTTTTATAACATTTTATGGTCCGCCCGGCGGGATTCGAACCCACTACCCCCGGCTTAGAAGGCCGGTGCTCTATCCAGATGAGCTACGGGCGGTACTCGTTGATTGCAGTCGATGAGTTTAGCTCAGGACGGAACAAACAGCGCCGGCCGGGGCATAATTGCGACTGTTACCCCCGGCTTCCGGTTCATTCCCATGGCTACCGAACAGACTTATTGCTACCACTGTCGCACGCACCATCCTCGCAACGAAATGCGTCTGATCGTTACCAAGACCGGAAAGCGTTGGCGCTGCATTCGCAGCATCGAGGCGACCCAGCAGGGCCCCGAGGCGCGCGAGGCCTATGGCCGCCAGGTGTCCGAGATAAACAAGGCGGAATCGAAGAGCCGGGCACAGCGCATGAATAACCTGCTGCAGGAAAAGTAGCGTGCATGAAGCAAGGTAGTTCGTCGAAGCTCGACAGCATCGTTGCCGACGCACGCCGCGCGGCCGAAGTGCGCGAGCGAAGCTACCGCGACCAGGCGCTAAAGATTTACCCTTGGATTTGCGGTCGCTGCGCCCGTGAATTCACCCGCACCAACCTGCGCGAATTGACGGTGCACCACCGCGACCATAACCACAACAACAACCCGGCGGATGGCAGCAACTGGGAGCTCCTGTGCCTTTACTGCCACGACAACGAGCATCAGCGGCATCTGGAGGCAGCCAGCAACGGCTCATCTGCGCAATCCGGCGAACCGGGTGCAACCCACTCACCGTTTGCCGATCTGAAGGCACTTCTGACCAAGAAGATCTGAGTGGATCAACGCAAGCTGGCATGCCGCCAGAGGTAGATCGCTGGGAGTTCAGAAACGGGTTCCGCGAAGAGTGCTCGGAACAAGAATAGGGGATGGTCGGGGTGGAGGGATTCGAACTCTCGACATCTTGCTCCCAAAGCAAGCGCGCTACCGGGCTGCGCCACACCCCGAACGAGCACAATTTTACAGACCACGCCCCATCCCGGTCAATCAAATGACGCGGCGTTGCGCCATGAATCGACACATATGGGATTCCGGACAACAATCCCGCCCTGCCACGACGAAGGTTGAAGAGAATTCGCCCCTTGCGGTCGTCCTTCGTTTCGTTTATAAAGCCGATTCTCCGAAATCACGGATGCTCCGCAATGGCTGAAGACCTGCTACACAAGAAGCAATTCCCGCCCTATATGCCGAAGAAGGGCGAGGACTACATGAGCGCGAAGCAACTGGCTCATTTTCGCGACATACTTATGTCGCTCAAGGACGAGTTGAGCGAAGACATCGAGCGAACGGTCCATACCATGCAGGACGAGGCAACGGTGTTCGCCGACCCGAATGACCGCGCCAGCCAGGAATCCGACATTGCGCTGGAACTTCGCAATCGCGACCGCGAACGCAAGCTTATCAAGAAGGTGGATGAGTCGATCGCCCGCATCGAGTCCGGCGAATACGGTTACTGCGATTCCTGCGGTGTCGAGATTGGATTGAAGCGCCTGGAGGCGCGCCCGACGGCGACTCTTTGCATCGATTGCAAGACGCTGGAAGAACACCGCGAGAAGCAGGTCGGAAAATAGCGCACTGACGAAAGACCCAACAAAAAAGGACGCCGAGGCGTCCTTTTTTGTTGGCTGATAACAGTCCTACTGGGTGGTCGCCGGTGCAGCTGCTTCGGCGGCAATGGCCTTCATCGACAGGCGAACGCGACCCTTGTCATCGGTCTCAATGACCTTGACCTTCACTACCTGGCCTTCCTTGAGGTAGTCGGCAACGGCATTTACCCGCTCGCTGGCGATCTGCGAGATGTGCAGCAGGCCGTCCTTGCCGGGCAGCAGGCTTACGATGGCGCCGAAATCCAGCAGGCGCAGCACGGTGCCTTCGTAGATCCGGCCTACTTCGACTTCTGCCGTGATGTCCTCGATGCGCTTTTTCGCGACCTGCGCAGCGTCGGCGTTCACGGACGAAATGGTGATCGAACCGTCGTCCTCGATGTCGATGACGCAACCCGTTTCTTCGGTCAGCGCGCGAATCACCGCACCGCCCTTGCCGATCACGTCGCGGATCTTTTCCGGATTGATCTTCATGTGGATCATGCGCGGAGCGAAGGTGGACACTTCCTCGCGATGGCCGGACATGGAGCCCGTCATCTGCGCCAGGATATGCAAGCGCGCTTCCTTGGCCTGCGCCAGCGCGACCTGCATGATCTCCTTGGTAATGCCCTGGATCTTGATGTCCATCTGCAGCGCGGTAATGCCGTCCTCGGTACCCGCGACCTTGAAGTCCATGTCGCCAAGGTGATCTTCGTCGCCGAGGATGTCGGTCAGGACGGCGAAACGGCCGCCGTCCTTGATGAGGCCCATGGCGATGCCGGCCACCGGCGCCTTGAGCGGCACACCGGCATCCATCAGCGCCAGCGAACCGCCGCACACCGATGCCATCGATGACGAACCGTTGGATTCGGTGATTTCCGATACGACGCGCATCGAATAACCGAACTCCTCGGGCGACGGCAGCACGGCAAGCAGAGCACGCTTGGCAAGGCGGCCGTGGCCGATCTCGCGGCGCTTCGGCGTTCCGACACGACCGGTTTCGCCCGTAGCGTAGGGAGGCATGTTGTAGTGGAGCATGAAGCGGTCACGGTACTCGCCCTGCAGCGCATCGATGATCTGCTCGTCGCGGCCGGTGCCCAGGGTGGCAACCACCAGCGCCTGCGTCTCGCCACGGGTAAACAAGGCGGAGCCGTGGGTACGCGGCAGGACGCCGTTGCGGATCACGATTGGACGCACGGTGCGGGTATCGCGGCCGTCAATGCGCGGCTCACCGTTGAGGATCTGGCTGCGCACGATCTTGGCTTCGAGATCGAACACGGTATTGCCGATGAGGTTGGAATCCGGGGGATTCTCTACGCCTTCGGTCAGCGCGGCGATGGTCTTCTTGGTGATTTCACGGGTCTTCTGGGTCCGTGCCTGCTTGCTGGTGATGCGATAGGCTTCACGCAGGTCGGCTTCGGCCAACTCGGCAACGCGGGCGATCAGCGGTTCGTTTTTGGCAGGTGCCTGCCAATCCCATTCCGGCTTGCCGGCAGCTTCCACCAATTCGTTGATCGCCTTGATCGCGGCCTGCATCTGGTCGTGGCCGAAAACTACCGCGCCCAGCATGATTTCTTCGGAAAGGCGCTTGGCCTCGGACTCGACCATCAGCACGGCGGACTCGGTTCCGGCGACGACCAGATCGAGTTGGGTGCTTTCCAGCTGGGTCTTGGTCGGGCACAGCACATACTTGCCGTCGATGTACCCAACGCGGGCAGCGCCGATCGGGCCACTGAACGGAATGCCCGACAAGGACATGGCGGCCGATGCGCCGAGCATGGCAGGGATGTCCGGATCAATCTCGGGATTGCAGGACATTACGGTGCAGACCACCTGAACTTCGTTGTAGAACGCGTCCGGAAACAGCGGACGCAATGGGCGATCGATCAGGCGCGATGTCAGGATTTCCTTTTCCGAAGGACGGCCTTCACGCTTGAAGAACCCACCGGGAATGCGACCGGCGGCATAGGTGCGTTCCTGGTAGTCGACGGTCAGCGGAAAAAAATCCTGACCCGGTTTCGCATTCAGCGCGCCCACCACGGTTGCCAGCACCACGGTGTCATCCATCGTGACCATTACCGCGCCGCCGGCCTGGCGGGCGATCTCGGCGGTTTCCAGGGTGACGGTATGGTCACCATAGGCAAAGCTCTTCTTGATCGGATTCAACACAACGATTCCTTTCGGCAAAAAATAAAAGCCGGTACAGCCATCATGGCTGTACCGGCCAGTTCAGCAAGCCTGCGCAGTATCTGGCGCAAAGCACATCGCTCGTCCGGGACAACCCGTACAGGCGTAAGGTAAAAATTACTTGCGCAGACCGAGTCGCTCGATCAGCGAACGATAGCCATCTGCGTTCTTGCGCTTGAGGTAGTCCAGCATCTTGCGACGCTGGCTGACCATCTTCAGCAGACCGCGGCGCGAATGGTGATCCTTGGTGTGGGCCTTGAAATGGCCGGTCAAATCGTTGATGCGCGCCGTAAGCAGCGCTACCTGTACTTCGGGAGAGCCGGTGTCACCCTGGGCACGCTGGTAGTCGGTGACGATCTTGGCTTTGTCGTTCGTGGAAATTGCCATTGTGGTTTCCTTGCTGATCCTGTGATGTTGGGCTCTTGGAGAACCGTGGATTATAACGATTTGAATACAATCTAATCAAGCACTAGTGACTAATCTGCGTCAAACCCCTGCGACCAATCGCTGCGGCCGCAACCAACCGTCGCCAGACTGCCGGCAAAGGCCGATAAAACGTTGTTCATGGTCATAGGCCCGCAATCGGGCGCCATCTTCCGCCGACCAGCGAACCGCCTGGCCTTGCCGCAGCCGAGCGGCGCA
>JBIKLV010000131.1:0-9122 GCA_044359585.1 Sulfuritalea sp.
GAAGATAGGCTGTGCGCACACGCTCGAAGAATGTCGCCTGTTCCTGTTCGAAGCGGTCCGGATTGGCGGTGGCGGCATGCAGGCGCTGCTGCGCGATGGCGACCGGCGCATCGAAGATCAGCGTCAGGTCGGGTTGCAGGTCGCCGAGTACCCACCGCGTCAATGTCCGCAACTTTTCCCAATCAAGGCCGCGCCCTCCTCCCTGGTAGGCAAAGGAGGCATCGACGAAGCGGTCGCAGACCACCCAATCCCCGCGATACAGTGCGGGTTCAATGACTTGCGCAACGTGCTCGCGCCGTGCCGCGAACATCAGCAGCGCTTCGGTTTCCAGGTGCATGGGTTCGGCCAGCAGCAGGCTGCGCAACTTTTCGCCGAGCGGAGTGCCACCCGGTTCCCGCGTGGCGACGACCGTGCGCCCTTGCTGTCGCAGATGCTCGACCAGCCACGCGTGCTGGGTACTTTTGCCGGCACCGTCGATGCCTTCGAAACTGATGAAGCGACCACGCACCATGAGAACTATCTCCTTTGATACCGGTTGACGGCATCGTTGTGCTCGCCCAGGCTGGCTGAAAATGCGCTCGATCCGTCGCCACGGGCGACGAAATACAGCATGTTGCTCTGTGGCGGTTTGGCGGCGGCCAACAACGATGCCAGACCCGGCATGGCAATCGGCGTCGGTGGCAGGCCGGGGCGGGTGTAGGTATTCCACGGCGTGTCCGTCAGCAGGTCGATCTTGCGCAGGTTGCCATTGAAACGCTCGCCCATGCCATATATCACGGTCGGATCGGTTTGCAGCAGCATGCCGCGCCGCAGGCGATTGACGAATACGGCGGCCACCTGGGGCCGGTCGGAAGGCAGGCCGGTCTCCTTTTCCACGATCGAGGCCAGGATCAGCAGTTCATAGGGCGATTTCAGCGGTACGGTGGTTTCGCGCCGTTCCCAGGCCATGGCGAGACGAGATTTCATGGAGGCATAGGCGCGCCGGAAAACGTCGAGATCGCTGCTGCCCTTGGCGAAAAGGTAGGTATCGGGGAAAAACAGACCCTCCGCATGCGTCTCCCTGGCGCCAAGGCGGGCGAGGATCTGGGCATCGGTCAGTCCAAGCGTGTCGTGGGCAAGGTCGGGATGTTCATTGATGGCAGCGCGAAACTGGCGAAAGTTCTTGCCTTCAACCAGCACCAGCTCACCGAGTGTCACATCGCCGCGTGTCAGCTTGTCCAGCAGGCCAAGCGCGCTGAGGCCACTTTCAATTTCGTAACTGCCAGCCTTGATCTTCGCCGAACGGCCGAGGATGCGTCCGAGCAGTTCGAGTTGCCACGCCGGCAAATCGACCCCGGCCGCTTCGATGGCCTGGGCGGCGGTACGCAGGCTGGCGCCGGGGGGGATCGAAAAAGGCGTCGGATCGCTGCGCATGGGCAGGTGGCGGGACGTGACCCAGCCGACCACCCCGACTGCACTGACAAATGCGAGAATCGTCAGCAGCAGGATCAACTTGAACGTACGCATGAGTACCCGACAAGGCTTGAATAATTCAGGAAGCGGCGCAATCTGTGCAGCTGCTTCGATAATAGCATCGCCCCCCTTCCAACCGGACACCCACCGATGACCCAAGACTGGAATTCCCTACTCGCCAGCCAGGGGCTGGCCGCCGATGGCAGCAGTTTCGGCTCCCTTGCCGATGAGCTGGCGGCAGCGCGCGACGCCGCGGTCGTGGCCCCGCTGGTAGACCTCGGCGTGATCCGCGCCAGCGGCCCCGATTCGGCCGAATTCCTGCACAACCTGATGAGCAACGACATCAAGGGCATCACCCCGACGGGTGCGCGATTTGCCGGGTTCTGCACGGCCAAGGGCCGCCTCCTGGCCCTCCTGCTGATCTGGCGCGAAGGCGACGACTTCCTGCTGATGCTGCCGCGCGACATCCTGCCGATGATCCTGAAAAAGCTGTCGATGTACGTGCTGCGCTCGAAAGTGAAGCTCAGCGACGCGACGGCGGAGCGCGTCCTGATCGGTTGTTCGCGGCCTGCCGTGTCGCCGGCGCCGTCCCAGGGGATACCGCTGCGCATAACTTTTGGCATCGAACCGGCCGACCTGCCGCGTTTTGGCGTCGGCACCACGACAGGCGGCCAGGCCATCCGCCTCGACGATACGCGCTGGCTGCTGGTACTCGACGCCACCGCGGCTACGGCGCGCTGGCAGGCGCTGGCATCCACGGCGCGCCCGGTTGGCCTGGCGACTTGGCAATGGCTGGAAATTGCCGCTGGACAGCCGCGGGTGGTGGCCGCCACGCAGGAAGCCTTCGTGCCGCAGATGCTGAACATGGAGTTGCCGGCGGTGGCCGGCGTCAGTTTTAGCAAGGGCTGCTATCCGGGGCAGGAGATCGTCGCGCGCACCCAGTACCTGGGCAAGGTCAAGCGGCGTACCTTCCGTGCGCGGCTTGCGTCGGCCGTGGCGCCCGGCATCCATGTCTATGCCCCGGCGACCGGCGACCAGCATTGCGGAGCGATCGTCAGCGTGGCCCCCTCCCCCGCGGGCGGATTCGAATGCCTGGTCTGTGTCCAGAGCAGCGCGGTCGAAGCCGGCGCGGTGCATCTTGGCGCGCTTGACGGACCGCAACTGGAAATCCTGACCCTGCCGTACGCCCTGAAAGAAGTCCCCTCGGGGGACGCCCTGTCCTGACCCCGGCGATGTGCCTGATCCTGGTCGCCTGGCGGGTACATCCGGACTATCCGCTGGTGGTGGCGGCCAATCGCGACGAATTCTTCGTCCGGCCGACGGCGCCGGCGGCCTTCTGGCAGGATGCACCGCAGGTGCTGGCTGGGCGCGACCTCGATGCCGGCGGGACCTGGATGGGAGTCACCCGCGGCGGACGCTTCGCGGCGTTGACCAATTTTCGTGATCCGGCCCAGATGCGCAAGGGCGTTCCGTCGCGCGGCGCGCTGGTGGCGGACTTCCTGACCGGCGACGCCGCACCCGAGGCCTATTTGGAACGAACAGCCGACCACGGTCGCCAGTGCAATGGCTACAACCTGCTGGTCGGCGACGGCGAAACCCTGTGGTGGGCGTCCAACATGGGCGGCGCGGCGCGCGCCCTGCCGCCCGGGGTGTACGGCGTCTCGAACCACTTGCTCGATACCCCCTGGCCAAAAGTCGGCGCTGGCAAGACGGCGTTTGCCGTGGCTCTCGACCACCTGCCCGCTGACGAGGCGCTGTTCGCGCTACTGCGGGACGACGATGTGCATCCCGACGAACACCTGCCGCAGACAGGCGTGCCGCTCGAATGGGAACGCCTGTTGTCGTCCGCCTTCGTCAGGTCGCCCGGCTATGGCACCCGCAGCTCGACCGTGTATTGCATGAGCAGCGATGGTCGGACCAGTTTTGATGAGCAGACCTGGCTGCCCGGCGCGCAGCGCGGCCAGCGACGCCGCTACGGATTCACGACGACCGCACCATGGTCCGGTGCGGAATGCCGGCTTCCATGAATTCCGGGCCTTCCTCGACGAAGCCGAAACGCCGGTAGAAACCGGCGGCCTGCGTCTGCGCGTGCAGCGCCAGGCGCCTCATGCCGAGTCCGGCCGCTTCTTCCAGCAGGCGTTCCAGCAAGGCGCGGCCGACGCCCTTGCCGCGCCAGTCGGCCAGCACCGCCATGCGGCCGATGTGCCCGTCGGGCAGCAGGCGACCGGTGCCGATCGGGCTGCCGTCGCCATCACTGGCCAGCACATGGCGGCTGGTCGCGTCGTGATCGTCGAGTTCGATTTCGCGCGGCACCTTCTGCTCGACCACGAACACAGCCTCGCGCACGGCACACGCGGCTTCGCGCAATTCACCCCACGATCCGGCGTCGACCCCGAATTCGACGATATCGACCGGGGTGTACGCCGGCACCAGGTCGAACAGTTCGATGATGTCGTCGTTGCGCAGGCGCACGCAGCCATGCGAGCCGGGCACGCCCATGATGGAGCTGTCGGGGCTGCCATGCAGGTAGATGTAGCGGCGCATGGTATCGACTTCACCCAGCCGATTGCAGCCCGGCTCCCGGCCCGAAAGCCAGAGGATGCGCGTCAGGATCCAGTCGCGCCCCGGAAACTGCGCGGCAAGCTCGGGCGACCAGATCTCGCCGGTCGGCCGGCGGCCGACGAAGACCGTGTTCGCCGTAGCGCCAGCGCCGACTTTTGCGCGCACGAGGTGGCGGCCGCGTGGCGTGCAGCCGCTGCCCGTTTGCTCGCCGGGGCCGTTGCTGGCGGTGGACACGAGGTAGCGGCGCAGCAGTGCGCCATGCGCGTCGTGCACTTCCAGGGTCTGCTGCGGCAGGCTGATGCGGATCTGCATGGGCGGCGGCAATCACGCCACCAGCGTGCGGCCGCGCCGCGCAGCGAAGAAGCTCGACAGCAGGCCGCCGCAGTCGTCCGCCAGCACGCCGCCGGTAATCGTCGTGTGGTGGTTCAGGCGAGATTCGGCAAACAGGTCGACCACGCTGCCGGCGGCACCGGTCTTCGGGTCGCATGCGCCGAACACCACCTGTGCGATTCGGGCATGCATGATCGCGCCGGCGCACATCACGCAGGGCTCCAGGGTTACGTAAAGGGTGCAGCCCGGCAGACGGTAATTGCCCAGGCGCGACGCGGCGTCGCGCAGGGCCATGATCTCGGCATGGGCGCTTGGATCGTGGCGGTCGATCGGGCGGTTGAAGCCGCGCCCGACCACCTCGCCCTCCAGCACCACCACGGCGCCCACCGGCACTTCACCGAGGGCGCCCGCCTCGCGCGCCAGATCCAGCGCCAATTCCATGAAATGCACATCGTCCATGGCGTCGATTATGGCACCGCTGCATTCTGCCGCAGCACCCGGACCGGGGTGCGGCGGCAGAATCCCGCAGCGTCAGGCGTTCTTGGTGACCGCCCCGCCGCTCTCTAGCAACTGCGCCTGCGCCGCTGCCAGCCGCGCGATCGGCACGCGCGGCCCCGAGCACGAGACATAAGTCAGGCCGATGCTGTGGCAGAACTGGATCGACGCCGGGTGGCCGCCGTGCTCGCCGCAAATGCCGACCTTGAGGTCCGGCTTGGTCTTGCGGCCCTCGGTGACGGCCAGCTTCATCAGTTCGCCGACCCCCTTCTGGTCCAGCACCTCGAACGGGTTGTCCTGCAGGATGCCGGCCTCGACGTAGGATGGCAGGAACTTGTTCTCGGCATCTTCGCGGCTGAAGGAGAACGTGGCCTGCGTCAGGTCGTTGGTACCGAACGAGAAGAACTCGGCGTCCTCCGCCATGCGCCCGGCGCGCAGGCAGGCGCGCACCACTTCCAGCATGCTGCCGAACTTGACGTCCACCTTGATGCCGTGGGTCAGTTCGACCACCTTGTGCAGGCGCTGCACGTAGCTGTGGATGCGGCGCAGTTCCTCGACCGTGGCCACCTGCGGCACCATGATTTCGGGATGCACCTCGATGCCTTCGCGGGCACACAGGGCGGCAGCTTCGAGGATGGCCTGGATCTGCATCATGTATATCTCGGGATAGGTGATGCCCAGGCGCACGCCGCGGTGGCCGAGCATGGGGTTCACCTCGGACAGGGCGCGCACCTTCTTGAGAATCTTCTCCTTCTTGTGGATGACATCCTCTTCCAGATGGCCGTCCTTGAAGTCCTTCATGCCCATCGACAGCTTGCTCAGCCCGTCCGAATACTGCTGGTAGAGCTTCGGATTGAGCAGCTTGAGGGTTTCCGGCAGTTCTTCGAGGGCCTTGATCGAATCGCGCATGTGGTGCAGGTGGGCGATTTCCAGTTCCAGTTGCGCCGCCGTCGGCAGGAATTCATGCATCGGCGGATCGAGCAGGCGCACCGTCACCGGCAGGCCCTTCATGGCCTTGAAGATGCCCTTGAAGTCGGAACGCTGGATCGGCAGCAGGCGATCCAGTGCCGTCTGGCGCTCTTCGGCGGATTCGGCGAGGATCATCTCCTGCACGATGGGCAGGCGATCGGAACTGTTGAACATGCGCTCGGTGCGGCACAGGCCGATGCCCATGGCGCCGAATACGCGCGCCCGCGCCGCGTCGTCCGGCGTGTCGGCATTGGCCATCACCTTGAGCCTCGCCACTTCATCGGCCCAGCCCAGCAGCGTCATCATGTCCTCGGAAAATACCGCTTCCACGGTCGGCACTTCACCGGCATAGACCTTGCCCGTGCTACCGTCGATGGTGATCACGTCGCCTTCGTGCAAGGTGGTTTCACCGATCACGGCGCGACGTGCGTGGTCGTCGATGACGATCGCTTCGCAACCCGAAACGCAGGGCTTGCCCATGCCGCGCGCCACCACGGCCGCGTGCGATGTCTTGCCACCGCGGCTGGTGAGGATGCCCTGCGCCTGGAAGAAGCCGTGGATGTCTTCCGGCTTGGTTTCCTCGCGCACCAGGATGATGCGCTCACCCGCCTGGCCGCGTTCTTCGGCCGAGTCGGCGTCGAACACGATCCTGCCCGAGGCGGCACCGGGTGATGCCGGCAGGCCGGTGGCCAGCGGCTTGCCCTTGAAATCGGCCGCCAGTTGGGGGGCAAGCATCTGTTCGAGAAGGGTCGGGTCGATCCGCATCAGGGCCTTTTCACGGGTGATCAGGCCTTCCCGGTACATCTCGACCGAGGTGCGCAGCATCGCCCGCGCGTTCATCTTGCCGTTGCGGGTTTGCAGGCAGTAGAGCGTGCCCTTCTCGATGGTGAATTCGAAATCCTGCACTTCCGCGTAATGGGATTCGAGGCGTGCGTGCAGTTCCTGCAGTTGCCGGTAGATCTCCGGCATTTCCTGCTCCATCTCGGCGATCGGCTTCGGCGTGCGAATGCCCGCCACCACGTCCTCGCCCTGGGCGTTGGTCAGGTACTCGCCGTAGATCAGGTTCTCGCCGGTGCCCGGATTGCGGGTGAAGCCGACGCCGGTGCCGGAATCGAGGCCCATGTTGCCGAACACCATGGTCACCACGTTGACCGCGGTGCCGCTGGCCATTTCCTTGGTGATCTTGAACTGCCGGCGATAGTCGATCGCGCGCTTGCCGTTCCAGGAGCGGAACACGGCGCCGATCGCGATCTCCAGCTGCAGGTACGGATCTTCCGGGAACGGCTTGCCGGTATGCCGGTTGACGATGGCGAGGAATTCGGTGGCCAGTTCGGCGAGATGTTCCGCCTTCAGGTCGACGTCCTGAGTGGCGCCGTAGCGGGCCTTGATCACCGCCATCGCGGCATCGAAATGCTCGTCGGCGATGCCCAGGGCGATCTTGCCGAAGAGCTGGATGAAGCGCCGCCAGGCGTCGTAGCCGAAGCGGGCGTTGCCCGTCTGGGCGATCAGGCCCTTGAGCGTGGTCGCATTGAGGCCCAGGTTGAGCACCGTGTCCATCATGCCCGGCATCGACATCGACGAACCCGAGCGCACCGATACCAGCAGCGGATTGTCGGCGCCGCCAAAGGTCTTGCCGGTTTTCTTTTCCAGCGCCTTCATATGCGCCAGCGTTTCCTCCATCGCGCCCTCGGGGAGGCGGTCCTTTTCCAGAAACGCGAGGCAGGCTTCGGTGGTGATCACGAAGCCCGGCGGCACGTTGAGTCCGATCTGGGTCATCTCGCAAAGGTTGGCACCCTTGCCGCCCAGCAGCATCTTGTTCTTGCCGTCGCCTTCCTCGAAGGCGAACACCCATTTCCGTTTCATGATTTTTTTCTCCCTAAAGACCTGCAATCGCATTGCACAAAACTCAAGATATTGCCACTCTAACGCCGTGGTGGGGCAAATTCGACATGAAAAGCGCAATCTTTTCGATAAGCGGATTCCATGGCCGCTTCCGGGCCGAAAAGGCACTCGGAAAGACGGCAAGCCTGCGACGGAAGCGGACCCGGCAGTTCGACGTAAAGCTGTGATTGGCTTCAATCGTGTTGTAATTTGGCAGAATTCCCGCGCTGGAGAAATCGACATGGATATCGTCAGGCAGAAACAGATCAGAGAATGGTCCCTGCTCGGACTGGTCGGCACCATGGCACTGGTGGCCAATCTGCCCAGGCACATCCTCGACCAGTTTCAGGTCGAACCCGGACTCTTAATGGCTCTACTGGGGTTGATGGTGGTTTTCGCCCTGTTCCTCTATGTGCGTTTCTTCTTTTTCCTGCTCTATGCGCTGCTCGCGGTTGGCGCCAACCTACCGGAGAAGTGGGCGGAATCCCTCGGCATCAGCCAGACGCCGATGCTCATCGCTCTGGTGGCCATGGTCGTGCTGGGCCTGATCAATTACAGCGCCAAGGCCCTGCCGTCCGGACTGGAGCCAAAGAGGCGTCGCTCCAACCCGGAAGCCACTAGGGTGTTGCTGGAAGCCATCGAGCGCCGCAACATGCCCTACATCAAGACCCTGCTGACCATGGATTTCGACATCGACGAAGGCGGTGCGGAGGGTTTTACGCCGCTGATGCGTGCCGCGCAGCGCGGAGAATTCAAACTGGTGCAGATGCTCATCAAACGCGGTGCATCGGCCCTGGTCGACGGACCTTCCGGCCGGGCGTCGGAATGCGCATTGATCAACAACTTTCCGCAGGTGACCGAATTCCTCAGGAAAGTCGAAGAAGTGCAGCGTGCGGAGGCGGCCAAACAAGCAGCCAAGCAAGGGGCGGACGCCTCGCCGGTGGTTGCCTGATAGCCGGCGTTTGCTTGCGCCCAGTCACTCCCACTCAGTAGTTAACGAGCATTCCAGGAAACTGATTTTTATAAAGAATTTCATTGGGCCGTCCTGAAGTACCATGAAAAATACCATTCCCAGAGACCTGCTTGGCGCTGCCTGTCATTGCCTGTAGCTGCCAGACAACAGTCTCATTTTCTACTTCCGTTATGAGACTGTTCAACAATGAATCGTAGGCGATCATGGTATCGGCTTTAGACAACTTTTGTCACCAAGACATAGTGGGTGCTGCGCCCTGCTCCATCTGCTTTTTTGAGCGCGTCTAGCTCAACCAGGCTGAGGATATCTCGATAGGCAGTGTCCTGCGAGCACTTGCAAAGCTTGGCCCACTTGCTGGTGGTCAAGTTACCTTCAAAACCATCAAGCAGGCGATTGAGCACTTTGATCTGACGCTCGTTCATTTGAGCATCGCTGAAACGATCCCAGAACCTGGCCTTCT
>JBIKLV010000132.1:0-9087 GCA_044359585.1 Sulfuritalea sp.
CGCACAAGACCAACACCTCGGTGCCGCAGGCCTATTACAACAAGCAGGCCGGCTTCTCCCGCGTCACCACGGAAACCGGTGCCGGCCAGTGGGGTTCGGCAGTGTCATTCGCCGGACAGATGTTCGGCATCGAAGTGCGCATCTACATGGTCAAGATCAGCTACGAGCAAAAGCCTTACCGTCGCTCGATGATGCAGACCTGGGGCGGCAACGTCTTCCCCAGCCCGACCAACATGACCCAGGCCGGGCGCGATGCGCTGGCCCAGGACCCGAACAACATGGGCAGCCTCGGCCTGGCGATTTCGGAAGCGGTCGAAGAAGCCGCCTCGCGCGCGGACACCAACTACACGCTCGGCTCGGTGCTAAACCATGTGCTGCTGCACCAGACGGTGATCGGCCTCGAAGCCAAGAAACAGCTGGCCATGGTGGGCGAATATCCCGACATGGTCTTCGCCCCCTGCGGCGGCGGCTCGAACTTCGGCGGCATCGCCTTCCCCTTCCTGGCCGACAACGCGGCCGGCAAGAAGGTCCGCCTGGTCGGCGTCGAACCGATTTCCTGCCCATCGATGACCAAGGGCATCTATGCCTACGACTATGGCGATACTTCCGGCTACACGCCGCTGATGAAGATGTACACGCTGGGGCACAACTTCATGCCGCCGGGCATTCATGCCGGCGGCCTGCGCTACCACGGCGAATCGCCCCTGGTTTCCCAGCTTTACCACGAGAAGCTGATCGAGGCCGTGGCCGTGCCGCAAGTCGCCACGTTTGCCGCCGGCGTCCAGTTCGCCAAGGCCGAGGGCATCATCCCGGCGCCAGAGTCCTGCCACGCGATTCGCGCCGTCATCGACGAGGCGCTGCGCTGCAAGGAGTCAGGCGAACCGAAAACCCTGCTCTTCTGCCTTTCCGGACACGGCCACTTCGACATGGCGTCCTATGACCGCTACCTGTCGGGAAAACTCGAGGACTACGACTATCCGAAGGAACTGGTGGACGAGGCAACGAAGGATCTGCCCAAGGTCGACTGGCCCAGGGCCGCCTAGCTCTCCCCGCGGAAGTGCAGGCCGGGCGTGGCCACCCACGCCCGGACAGAAGCCGAACTGCGCGAGTTGATCGGCATTGCCGCCAATTGCTGGGTACCGCTACTGCAGGGCGGTGCCACACGCATGATGATGATCAATGCCCGGATGCCGGCGTGCATCCGGCACGATGCCGTGCTGCTGAGCATTACTGCGGGGTCATCGCGGACGAGGCGGCCGCGATCGCTGCACCGGATGCGAAGAAGCTCTTCGCGTATGCCTGCGATACTCCCGGCCCGCACGCCAATCGCCATCCCCCCTGTCATCGCGCTGCCGCACCCGGGCACGGCCCGGTTCGGCAATTTTCGCGGCATCAGATCGGGCTCAGCTCGAAACGGCCAAAGACGCCAAGGCGGCCTCGGTGCCGCCATCCTTGCCTTCTTGCAGCCGCTTCAGGCGATAGGCGATCTGCGGCCGGGTCAGGCCCAGCATGCGCGCCGCGGAAGACAGGTTGCCGCGCGCCTTGTCGACGGCGGTTTCGAGCAGCATGGCCTCGACCTGGTCGAGCGTCAATGAACCGTTGAAAACCGCTTCGCGCAGATCCTTGCCGGTCTCCCAGCAGTTGACGTCGAGCCCTCCGCTATTGTCGAGACCGAACTCGGCCGGCTGTTCCTCGCTGCATGACATGAACAGGTGGCCGACTTCGATGCGCGTGCCGCCGGGGGCGAGGATTACCCCGCGCTCGACCGCGTTCTGCAGCTCGCGGATGTTTCCCGGCCACGGATACGTCAGCAAGGCGCGCTTGGCCTTGTCGGTGAAACCCCGCAGTTTCTTGCCGTGGATCGCCGTATGCCGCGCCAGGAAATGCTTGGCCAGCAGGGATATGTCCTGTTTGCGCTCGCGCAAGGGTGGAATGAGAATCTGGTAGGCGTTGAGCCGGTAGTAGAGGTCGGAACGGAAACGTCCCGCCTTGACCAGGTCCTGCAGGTTGGCGTTGGTAGCCGCCACCAGGCGCACGTTGATCTTGCGCGTCTTCTGGTCGCCGAGGCGCTCGATCTCGCCTTCCTGCAGCACGCGCAGCAGCTTGGCCTGCGCCGACGGCGGCAAATCGCCGATTTCGTCGAGGAACAACGTGCCGCCATCGGCCCGCTCGAAACGCCCCGGCCGCGCCACCAGCGCGCCCGTAAAGGCGCCCTTCTCCACCCCGAAGAGCTCGGACTCGACCAGTTCCTGCGGAATGGCTGCGCAGTTGACGGCGACGAAAGACCTGTCGCGACGCGAGCTCATTTCGTGCAGGCTGCGGGCGAAAACCTCCTTGCCGACTCCGGTTTCACCCTGCAAGAGCACGCTGATGTTGCTGCCGGCGGCCTGCTTGAGCAATTCGTAGGCGGCACGGAAACCGGGGGAAATCCCGGCGACGTCTTCGGGCAGCTGGTCGCGATCGCCGATCGACGAACGCAGCTGGACCACCTGGGTTTGCAGGTCGATGAGCTGGTCGGCGATTGATTCCCCGTTGAAAAAACGCATCTGCTCGGCCGCATCGTCCCACTCTTCGGCCGGCTTGCCGATGATGCGGCAGTTGTTGTGCCCCATTCCGGTGCATTCGACTTCCTTGTAGAGAATGGTGCGCCCCATGAAAGCCGAGGTATAGCCGCAGGCGTAGCCGATCTGGGTCCAGCACACCGGCTCGCTGTGTATGCCGTAGTGGTGGCGATGCCATTGTCCTTCCCAGGAATGCTCCCAGAGGATTTCGGCGTAGAAGGTTCCGGCGTGGCGGTCCAGTTCCACCTTGACCGGGGTCGCCCGCACGATGCCCTCAAGGGTATGCAGTTGCGGGCCCGTCATGAAGGCTTCGAGGTCGGTGGAATCTTCGGCGCGGGTGCGGGCGAGTTCGGCATCGCGCACCCCGGACGCGTAGCCCATGCGCGTCAGCAGCCCCTTGGCGCGGTCCATCCCAAGCGTGTCGATCAGTTCCTTGCGCAATGCCGCCTGCGCCTCGGCGTGCACCAGCAGCATGCGGTGCTCATGCAGCCATATCTGCCCGGTATCCGCGCAAAAATGCACGCGCGCGCGCAGATCCTCATTGGTGGAACGCCCTACGCTACGGAGTTTGGTCATGGCCTCACTCTCACTGTGTCTACTCCTCAACAGGCGATTGTATACACATATCCCGGCGGTTTTTTTGATTGAAGTCAAACCATCGATAGTTCACCGGTCTGCGCCCGGCAATTGCGGCAAGTCACGGAAAGGTCAAATCCAAAGTGCAGCGACAAAACAATTTGACCAATTGAGTAATTGTCGATGCCCCACGCAATCCGAAAAAGCCACCCTTCCCTGCCATTCTTTTGGCATTTTTGCTGCGTATGCAAATCTTGCCGCTCTTACTGATACCAACGCGCTCACGGCGACCCGGCTGATTGCGGAGCCGGCCACTATTGCACCGCACCAGCAGGGGTGGCCCGAGCCTTGCGTTGAAGCCTGTGTTCCGGATCGACTCCAGGATCCCTCCGAACTGCTTTTCAAAACATCTACCCGAGGAGCCACGCGATGAAGTTTCCAGTGCCGCACGATGTAAGCGCCAAAACAATCCCCGGGACCGAAGGCTGGGAGAGGATGTACCCGTATCAGTACCAGTTCGTCACCGACGATCCGGTGCGCAACCAGTACGAGAAGGAAACCTTCTGGTTCTACGACGGACTGCACTACCCGGAACCGCTCTACCCCTTCGACACGATCTGGGACGAGGCCTGGTTCCTCGCCCTGTCGCAGTTCAACAACCGCATCTTCCAGGTGCCGCCGGTGCGCGGCGTCGACCACCGCATGATCAACGGCTACGTCTATATCTCGCCGGTGCCGGTGAAGGACGGCGCCGAGATCGGCAGCCGCGTGCCGAATTTCATGGAACGTGCCGGCTACTACTACAAGAACTGGGACGCGCTGGAGGCCAAATGGAAAGTCAAGATGGAGGCCACCATCAAGGAGCTTGAGGACCTGCAGATCTCGCCCCTGCCCGACCTCGAGGACATTTCGGTGGTCACCGAGGCACTCGGCGAATCCAAGGGCTACCACCTGATCAAGAACTACGACGACCTGATCAACCTCGGCATCAAGTGCTGGCAGTACCACTTCGAGTTCCTCAACCTCGGCTATGCGGCCTATGTCTTCTTCATGGACTTCACGCAGAAGCTGTTCCCCAGCATCCCGCTGCAGCGCATCACGCAGATGATCTCGGGCATCGACGTGATCATGTACAAGCCGGATGACGAACTCAAGGAACTGGCCAAGAAGGCCGTGGCCCTCGGCGTCGACGCCGCCGTGGTCGGCAATCGCGACTGGGTCGCCGTCAAGCTCGCGGTCGAAAAGCTGCCCAAGGGCGCCGAATGGCTGGCCGCCTTCGAGAAGGCCCGCTATCCGTGGTTCAACATCTCGACCGGCACCGGCTGGTTCCATACCGACCGCAGCTGGAACGACACGCTCGACATTCCGCTCTCCGGCATCCAGACCTACATCGGCAAGATCAAGGCCGGCGTCAGCATCGACCGTCCGGTCGAGGCCGTGCGCGCCGAGCGCGACCGCATCACCGCCGAGTATCGCGCCCTGATCACCAACGAAGCCGACCTCAAGCAGTTCGACGAACTGCTGGGCTGCGCCAAGACCGTGTTCCCCTACGTCGAGAACCACCTGTTCTACGTCGAGCACTGGTTCCACTCGGTGTTCTGGAACAAGATGCGCGAAGTGGCGGCGATCATGAAGGACCACGGCATGATCAACGACATCGAGGACATCTGGTACATGCGCCGCGACGAGATCAAGCAGGCCTTGTGGGACGTCGTCACGGCCTGGGCCACCGGCGTCAAGCCGCGCGGCACCTTCACCTGGCCGCCGGAAATCGAGTGGCGCAAGGGCGTCATGGAGAAGTTCCGCCAGTGGAGCGCGCCGCCCGCCATCGGCATCGCGCCCGAGGTGATCCAGGAACCCTTCACCATCGTGCTCTGGGGCGTCACCAACAAGTCCTTGGCCGACTGGGCCTCGGTGCAGGATGCCGGCGATCCCGACAGCATCACCGAGCTCAAGGGCTTCGCCGGCAGTCCCGGCATCGTCGAGGGCCGGGCGCGCGTCTGCCGCAGCGCGCAGGACATCCGCGATCTGCAGGAAGGCGAGATCCTCGTTGCACCGACCACCTCGCCGTCCTGGGCACCCGCCTTCGCCAAGATCAATGCCTGCGTCACCGACGTCGGCGGGGTCATGAGCCACGCCGCCATCGTCTGCCGCGAATACGGCATGCCGGCGGTGGTCGGTACCGGGCACGCGACCAAGGTGATCAAGACGGGAATGATGCTGCGCGTCGACGGGTCGTCCGGCGCCATCACCATCACTCGCTGAGAAGCAGGGTTACGTCATCCCCGCGAAAGCGGGGATCCAGGAGCCGCCCAGAAGCCTGGATTCCCGCTTTCGCGGGAATGACGGCTCGCATCCTCGGGTCTTTGTCGTCGCACAAATTTGAGGTTAGCAACTATGGGTAGCGTCTCGGCAGTCGTGGAAGCTCAACTGGAGGCTGGAATGGACAGTACCAAGCCGATCGTGTGCTGGTTCGAGGAGGTCAACAAGGACTCCGTGGCCCTGGTGGGGGGCAAGTGCTCCTCGCTCGGGGAACTCATCAACGCCGGGGTGCGCGTACCGCCGGGCTTCGCCCTGACGACGCACGGCTACGCGCAGTTCATGCGCGACGCCGGCATCCAGTCCGAGGTGAATGCCCTGCTCAAGGACCTCGACCACCAGGACATGGACAAGCTGGAGGAAGCCTCCCGCATCATCCGCGAGATGATCGAGTCGCGCCCGATCTCGATCGAGCTCGAAGACCATATCGCGGAGGCCTACCGCAAGCTGTCGGTGCGCAGCTGCATCCCGGCGGTGCCGGTCGCGGTGCGTTCCAGCGCCACGGCGGAGGACCTGCCCGGCGCAAGTTTCGCCGGCCAGCAGGACACCTACCTCTGGATTCGCGGCGTGGACAGCGTGATGCACCACGTGCGGCGCTGCATCTCCAGTCTCTACACCGGGCGGGCGATCGCCTACCGCATGAAGATGGGCTTTCCCCACGAACAGGTGGCGATCAGCGTCGGCATCCAGAAAATGGCCAACTCGCTGACCGCCGGGGTGATGTTCACCATCCACCCGACCAACGGCGATCGCTCTGTGATCGTCATCGACTCGAACTTCGGCTTCGGCGAGTCGGTGGTGTCGGGTGAAGTGACGCCCGACCATTTCGTGGTCAACAAGGTTGCGCTGGACATCATGGAGCGGACCATTTCCACCAAGACCGTCTGCTACACGGTGGACTTCAAGGAACAGAAATCAGTGGCGCTGGAAGTTCCCTTCGAGCGCCAGAACATCCAGTCGATCGTCGATGACGAAATCACCGAACTGGCCTGGATGGGCAAGCAGATCGAAAAGCACTACGGCCGCCCGATGGACATCGAGTGGGCCATCGACAAAGACCTGCCGGCCGGCGGCAACATTTTCATCCTCCAGGCGCGGCCGGAAACCATCTGGAGCGAAAAGGCCAGCGCGCCCGCCAGCGGCGGCGCGATGTCGGCGATGGACTTCATCGTCTCCAGCCTGATCGCCGGCAAGAAACTCAGTTAGGAGGAGCCAGCATGATCGTCAGAAACTGGATGCAAGCCAATCCGATGGTGGTCAGCGGCGACACGCTGCTTTCCGAAGCCAAGCGCATCCTCACCGAACACAACCTGCACGGCCTGCCGGTGGTCGACGGCGGCCGCCTGCGCGGCCTCATCACCCGCGCCAACTGCCTGCGTGCGGCGCATTTCGCGCTGCGCACGCAGAACACCGACGAGCTCAATTTCTTTTCCACCAAGCTCAAGGTCAAGGACCTCATGGTGCGCAACCCGACCACCATCGACGCCAACGACACCATGGAACACTGCCTGCAGGTCGGCCAGGAACTCGGCGTCGCGCAACTGCCGGTGATGGATGGCGACCAGGTAGTGGGCATCATCTCCGCCAACGAGGTCTTCTCGCTCGCCGCGCACTTCCTTGGCGCCTGGGAAAAGCGCAGCGGCGTGACCCTGGCGCCACTCGAACTCAAGCCCGGAATGATCGGCCGCATCACCGACATCGTCGAAGCGGCGGGCGCGGAAGTCCAGGCCATCTACCCGATCGGCAAGCCCGAGGACATCAATCCGCAGGAACACCACCGCAAGCGAGTCATCGTCCGCTTCCATTGCCCGAGCACCGCGATCGTGGTCAAGGCGCTCGAGGACGCCGGCTTTCCCGTCATCGAATCCGTCCAGGCCAAGCACTGAACCGGCAACGTCATCACGCACTTTCCAACAGAGGAGTCTCCCCGATGGACCTGAGGTACTTTATCAACCAATGCGAAGCGGCCAACGAACTGAAGCGGGTCGCCGCCGAAGTCGACTGGAATCTCGAAATTTCCCATGTTTCGAAGCTGACCGAGGAGAAGAAGGGCCCGGCGCTGCTGTTCGAGAACATCAAGGGCTATTCCTCGCCGGTGTTCACCGGCGCCTTCGCCACCACCAAGCGCCTGGCGATCATGCTCGGCCTGCCGCACCACCTGTCGATGTGCGAATCGGCGCGGGCCTGGATGAAGAAGACCATCACCTCCGAGGGCCTGATCAAGGCGAAGGAAGTCAAGGACGGTCCGATCCTGGAGAACATCATCTCCGGCGACAAGGTCGACCTCAACATGTTCCCGGTGCCCAAATTCTTTCCGCTCGACGGCGGCCGCTACATCGGCACCATGGTGTTCCTGGTGCTGCGCGATCCTGAGACCGGCGAAACCAATCTGGGCACCTACCGCATGCAGATGCTCGACGACAAGACCTGCGGCGTGCAGATACTGCCGGGCAAGCGCGGCGAGCGCATCATGAAGAAGTACGCCAAGCTGGGCAAGAAAATGCCGGCCGCCGCCGTGATCGGCTGCGATCCGCTGATCTTCATGGCCGGCACCCTGATGCACAAGGGCGCCAACGACTTCGACATCACCGGCACGGTGCGCGGCCAGCCCGCTGAATTCCTCATGGCGCCGCTGACCGGCCTGCCGATCCCGGCCGGCGCCGAGATCGTCCTTGAAGGCGAGATCGACCCCAACAACTTCCGCCCGGAAGGTCCGTTCGCGGAATACACCGGCTACTACACCGATGAACTGCACAAGGTCATCAACAAGCCTGCGCTGGAAGTGAAGCAGATCCTCCACCGCAATAATCCGGTGCTGTGGGCCACCGGCCAGGGCCGCCCGGTGACAGACGTGCATATGCTGCTGGCTTTTACGCGCACCGCGACGCTGTGGACGGAACTCGAGCAGATGAAAGTGCCCGGCATCAGTTCGGTCTGCGTCATGCCGGAATCGGCGGGCCGCTTCTGGGCGGTGGTCTCGATCAAGCAGATGTATCCGGGACATCCGAACCAGGTCGCCAGCGCGGTGCTGGGCAGCAATACGGGTTCCTACGGCATCAAGGGCGTGATCACGGTGGACGAAGACATCATGGCCGACGACCTCCAACGCGTCATGTGGGCGCTGTCCTGTCGTTACGACCCGCTGCGCGGCACCGAGATCCTCAAGCGCGGCCGTTCGACCCCGCTCGACCCCGCGCTCGACCCGGATTCGAACAAGCTCATCACCTCGCGCATCATCATGGACGCCTGCATTCCATATGAATGGAAGCAGAAGCCGGTCGAAGCCCGCATGGACGAGGAAATGCTGGCCAAGATCAAGGGCCGCTGGGCCGAATATGGAATTGACTGAGCGGCATCGACTGAGGAAAACATAAATGGAAAAAGCAAAAGACATCAAGCTGGTCATCCTCGACGTCGATGGCGTCATGACCGACGGCCGCATCGTGATCGACGACAACGGCGTGGAATCGCGCAACTTCGACATCAAGGACGGCATGGGCGTCGTGGTGATGATGATGAGCGGCGTCGAAGTCGCCATCATCACCTCGAAGAAATCCGGCGCAGTGCGGCACCGTGCCGAGGAACTGAAGATCAAGCGTTTCCACGAGGGGATCAAGAAGAAGACCGAGCC
>JBIKLV010000133.1:0-8956 GCA_044359585.1 Sulfuritalea sp.
CCATCCTCATGGTGCCGCTGCTGGTCGAGTCGGGCGACTACCGCAAGCGCGTCGATCGCGTCGCCGTGGTCGACTGCGCCGAGGCAACGCAGATTGCCCGCGTCATGAGCCGCAATGGCCTCGCGCGCGCCGAAGTCGAGCGCATCCTGGCGGCCCAGGCCTCGCGCGCCGAGCGCCTGGCAGCGGCCGACGACGTGATCGACAACGGCGGTGAACTGGCCGCGCTGGCCCCGCAGGTCGAGCTCCTGCACGGGAAGTATTTGGCGCTTTGCGGCCATGTCGGTTGAGATTTGCACTGAATTGGGTCACAATCGCACGAATTTTCCCTCCCTGGCCGGCGCGTGATCACTTACGAATACCCTCTCAGCGAGCGCGTTCGCACGCTTTTGCGGCTCGAAGACCTGTTTGACAAGATTGCCCATTTCTCGTCCGCCGAGGGCGCCATGGAGCACCACGTCGCGCTGGTCACGCTGTTCGAAATCCTCGAGGTCGCCGGCCGCGCCGAGCTGAAATTCGACCTGGTGCAGGAACTCGAGCGCCAGCGTCAGATCCTGCTGTCATTCCGCAACAACCCCGACATTTCCGAGGAAGCGCTGTCCGGCGCACTCTACGAAATCGAGCAGGCCAGTTCGCTGCTGCTCGCCATGCAGGGCAAGATCGGCCACTACCTGCGCGAGAACGAGTGGCTGATGACGATCAAGAATCGCGCGGCGATCCCGGGTGGCGTCTGCGAGTTCGACCTGCCCGGTTACCACTACTGGCGGCACCGCGATCACGCCCTGCGGCAACAGGACATCCAGGGCTGGGTCGCGCCCATGCTGCCGATCCACGCCGGGCTTGCCATCGTCCTGCGCCTGCTGCGCGCATCGGGCCGCGCCGAACAGCAGACGGCGCAACGCGGCGCCTTCCAACTGATGCTGGGCGGCCGCAGCGCGCAACTGATCCGGCTCAAGACCGGGCAGGGCGATCCCTGCCTGCCGGAGATTTCTGCCGGCAAGTTCGCCATCAACATCCGCTTCCTGCGTCCCGACATGGACCAGCGGCCGCGCCAGATCGACTCACCGGTGAACTTCGAGCTGACCCTGTGCAACCTGTAAGACCGGCGGCACCCCGCGTGGTCAAGTGCCCGAGTTGCGGCACCGGCGTCGAGTGGATTCCCGAAAATCGTCATCGGCCGTTCTGCTCGGCGCGCTGCAAGGGCAACGACCTCGGCGCCTGGGCGACCGAAAAGTATCGGGTCGCGGCCACGGAAGAGCCGCATCCGGAAGATCAGTCGGAGTAAAAAACGGGGTGCTGCTGAACTAGCCCCATTCCGGCGGTCTCGACACACCCGGGACCCCGCTTCGCGGCGGGCGAATGCCGGGATCCAGACGACGGCCGTTTCTGGATCCCGGGTCAAGCCCGGGATGACGGTTGGCTGGCTCCCCACGCGGCGCGTATCGCCGCGATGCCATGCGCCCCGGCGCGCTGCGCGGCGTCAAGGTCGGCGCGCGACATTCCGCCCAGGGCAAAAGTCGGCAGTGGCGGCACGGCGAGTGCGGCGGCGAAGCTCTCCCAACCTAGCCCCGTCGCGTCGGGATGGCTCGCGGTGGCACGCACCGGGCCGAATACCGCAAAGTCGCAACCCAATTGCGCCGCGCGTTCCATCTCCGCCGGGGTGTGGCAGGAGGCAGCGACCAGCGGCAGCGCAGGGCGCGCGCCCTGCGTCGCCAGCAGGCGCGCCGGCAGGTGCACCCCGTCGGCGCCGGCCGCCTCGGCCAGACCGGTGTCGCCATTGACCAGCACGCGTGCGCCGTACTGGTGGCAGAGGTCGACCGCCGCATGGACGAAGGCCGCGCGCCGCGCCGCATCCAGCGTCGGCTCGCGCAACTGCACCAGGCGCAGGCCGGCTTCCAATGCCTGCGCCAGCGCCATCAGTTGGGCGTCGATGCCGATTTCGGCGGCATGGGTGATGGCATAGAAATCCGGCAGGGCCAGCGCCGACAGCACCGGCGCATTGGCCGGCAGCATCGGCGACACGGTCAGGGAATCGGCGCGCTGCCAGGCCAGTGCGCTATGGACGTGGTCGTGCAGTTCGCCGCACCAGTCGCGCACGCGGAAGAAGTTGAGCCGCACATGGGCGTGTTCGTAGACATGTTCGCGGCGCAACCAGGGATCGGCGCGCAACACGCCGATGCCGAGTTCCTCGGCCAGTTCGCGCACCAGCGCGGCATGCGGCGTTTCGCCGGCCTCGACCTTGCCGCCGGGGAATTCCCAGTAGCCGGGGTAGAAGGTGCCGGGCGCGCGCTGGCCGAGCAGGAATTCCGTGGCGCCATCCGCCGCCTGCCGTTCGATGACGGCGGCGGCGACTTCGGTCAGCTTAACCACCGTTCGCCCTGAGCCTGTCGAAGGGCCCTTCGACAGGCTCAGGGCGAACGGTTTCACTTGGTGCCACGGGCCGCCGGCTTTTTCATGTGACGTCCGGCATAGTCGCGGGCGAACTGCCAGGCCACGCGGCCGCTGCGCGAGCCGCGCATCAGCGTCCATTGCAGGGCCTCGGCGCGGGCGCCTTCGATCTGCTGCGGCGACATGCCGAACTCGGTCAGCCAGTGGCCGCAGATTTCCAGGTAGTGGTCCTGGCCGAAAGGATAGAAGGACAGCCAGAGGCCGAAGCGTTCGGAGAGCGAAACCTTTTCCTCGGTGGTCTCGCCGGGATGGATATCGCCGTCGGCGTCGTGTTTGGCTTCGAGGTTCTCCGACATCTTTTCCGGCATCAGGTGGCGGCGGTTCGAGGTCGCGTAGACCAGCAGGTTGTCGGGCATGCCGGTGATCGAACCGTCGAGGATGCTCTTCATCGCCTTGTAGCCGGGCTCGCCCGACTCGAAGGAAAGGTCGTCGCAGAAAATGATGAAGCGCTCTCGGCGGCCGGCGATCAGGTCGACCACGTCCGGCAGGTGTACCAGTTCGTCCTTGTCCACCTCGATCAGGCGCAGGCCGCGGTGGGCGAACTGGTTGTACACCGCCTTGACCAGCGAGCTCTTGCCGGTGCCGCGCGCGCCGGTCAGCAGCACGTTGTTGGCGCTGCGCCCCTGCACGAACTGGCGGGTGTTCTGGGCGATGCGCTGTTTCTGGTCTTCGACGCCCTGCAGGTCCTCGACGCGGATACGATGCGGCTGCTTCACGGCCTCCAGCCAGCCGCGCCCGCCGCGGGTGCGCCAGCGGAAGGCGGTGGCCGACCAGTCGGTCGGCGGCAGGGGCGGGGGGAGGGCGGCTTCGATGCGGTCGAACAGGGCGTCGAGGCGGTCGATCAGCGGCGCCAGGGCGCGGGTCACGTCGGTCATTGCGGTCTCGGGGATCGGTTAAGCTTGCGGGCTCTTGCAGGCAAGGCACTTTATCAGATTCATGTTGCGCTCCCTCCCCGCCCTACTGGCCGTGCTGGCCCTCGCCGGCTGCGCGTCGATCGCCGTGTCACCAACGCCGACTTCTGCGCCGACTTCCGCATCCTGCCCGGCGCCGCAAGCCTGTGCGGCCTGCCCGGCCTGTCCCGTGGTCGAGCCGCCGAAGCCGGCGGAAAAGCCCTTGCAGCCGGCCGAATGGAACGAGCTGCCGGGCTGGACCGGGGACGATCCGGGCGCCGCCTTCACCGCCTTCGTCGCCAGTTGCCGCAGCCTGGAAAAGCAGGCCGTGTGGAAGGCCACTTGCGCGTCCGCACGTGCGCAAACCGACCTCGCCAGCACTGCCTTGCGCGCCTGGTTCGAGGGCGCCTTTCGGCCCTGGGCGCTGGTCAATCCCGACGGTTCGCGCAACGGCCTGATCACCGGCTATTACGAACCCATCCTCAAGGGCAGCCGGCAAAAAGCGCGCGGATTTGCCCATCCGGTATTCGGCCCGCCGGAGGACATGATCGTCGTCGAACTGGCCGAGCTCTACCCCGAACTGAAGCACCTGCGCCTGCGCGGGCGCCTCGAAGGACGCAAGCTGGTGCCCTACTATTCCCGCGCCGAGTGGAGTCCGCAGGAAAGCAAGCGCTCACCCGAGGCGCTGCTGTGGATAGACGATCCGATCGATTTGTTCTTCATGCAGATCCAGGGGTCGGGCCAGGTGCAACTGGCCGACGGCAGCCGCGTGCGCCTGAATTACGCCGACCAAAACGGGCACCCCTATCGCTCCATCGGGCGCTGGCTGATCGAACGCGGCGAACTGAAAGCCGAGCAGGCCTCGATGCAGGGCATCAAGAACTGGGCGCGCGCCAACCCGGCGCGGCTGGCGGAACTGCTCAACGCCAACCCGAGCCTGGTGTTCTTCCGCGAACTTCCGGTCGAGGGCAGCGGACCGCAGGGTGCCATGGGCCTGCCCCTGACGCCGGAACGCTCGGTCGCCGTCGACCCGCGCCATGTGCCGCTGGGCGCGCCGATCTGGCTCGCCACGACTCGGCCCAACAGTGAGCAAGCGCTCACCCGCCTGATGCTGGGGCAGGACACCGGCGGCGCGATCCGCGGCGTGGTGCGCGCCGATTTCTACTGGGGCAGCGGCACGGAAGCCGGCAACCAGGCCGGCAAGATGCGCCAGCAGGGGCGCATGTGGGTGCTGATGCCGCGCGACTATCAGCCGGGAACGCCGTAACGCGAACGCCGACTTTTCGGCACAACTGCTGGATTCCGGAGCCTGCCCCGGACCCGATCCGGGGTCAAGCCCGGAATGACGGAGGTGCGGTTCGTCATTCCGGCGAACGCCGGAATCCAGTACGCTTCGCCCATGAAGCAGCCATGCGTCTACATCCTCGCCAGCCGCAGAAACGGTACGCTTTACGTCGGCGTGACGTCAAATCTGGTTCAACGTGTCTGGCAGCACAAGAACGATCTTGTGGAAGGGTTCACGAAAAAATATGTCGTTCATACGCTGGTCTGGTTCGAGGTGTGCGAGACAATGGAATCGGCCATTGCGCGCGAGAAGACGATCAAGGGCTGGCAGCGCCAATGGAAGCTCGATCTGATCGAGGAGGCCAATCCTGCGTGGCGTGACTTATATGGGGATGTTGTTTGACCTGACCTGGTAGACGTCATCCCGGCGCAGGCCGGAATCCAGAAGCTTGTTCGGCGCCAATGCTGGATTCCGGGTCAAGCCCGGAATGACGGGGTGGGGTTCGTCATTCCGGCGGCTCTGCATGCCTTGTAATCCGCTTCGCGGGGTGGCAACCCGGGATCCAGTGTCTTTTGCCCGCCAAGGTCGCTGGATTCCCGCTTTCGCGGGAATGACGACGAACGGCGCGACGCGATGGCTGCCGCGTAACCGCCAATTCTCCCCATCACGGTGCAGTCGCAGGCACATCGGCACCAACAAGGTGCGCCAAACGCCTGCCAAATTCGCCATCCTAATGATTTAAAACAGCTACCGTCTCAGGAACGCTCATTGCTTTAATGCCCCCCATTCGTGCAATAAGACTTGGGAGAGCCCCACAATGGAGAACTTCAAGACATCCGCCGACGTACTGTTCATCCTGCTCGGCGCCATCATGATCCTGGCCATGCATGCCGGCTTTGCCTTTCTGGAGCTGGGCACGGTGCGGCGCAAGAACCAGGTCAATGCGCTGGTCAAGATCCTCTGCGATTTCGCGGTATCGACCCTGGCCTACTTCTTCATCGGCTACGGCATCGCCTACGGCGTGAACTTCCTCGCCGGCGCCGAAACGCTGGTGCAGAAGAGCGGCTACGACATGGTCAAGTTCTTCTTCCTGCTGACCTTCGCCGCGGCGATCCCGGCCATTGTTTCCGGCGGCATCGCCGAACGCGCGCGCTTCGGCCCGCAACTGGCCGCCACCTTCCTGCTGGTCGGCTTCGTCTATCCCTTCTTTGAGGGCATCGCCTGGAACCAGGCCTACGGCATCCAGGCCTGGCTCAAGGCCAGCTTCGGCGAGGAATTCCACGACTTCGCCGGCTCGGTGGTGGTGCATGCGGTCGGCGGCTGGGTCGGGCTGGCCGCCGTGCTGCTGCTCGGCGCGCGGCGCGGCCGCTACCACAAGGACGGCGGCATCGCCGGCGCGCATCCGCCTTCAAGCATCCCCTTCCTTGCCCTCGGCGCCTGGATCCTGATCGTCGGCTGGTTCGGCTTCAACGTCATGAGCGCGCAGACGCTGGACAAGATCTCCGGCCTCGTCGCCATGAACTCGCTGATGGCCATGGTCGGCGGCACGCTGGTGGCGCTGGTGGTCGGCAAGAACGACCCCGGCTTCGTGCATAACGGCCCGCTGGCCGGCCTCGTCGCCGTCTGCGCCGGCTCCGACCTGATGCACCCGATCGGCGCGCTGGTCACCGGCGGCGTCGCCGGCGGCCTTTTCGTCGTGATGTTCACCCTGACGCAGAACCGCTGGAAGATCGACGACGTGCTCGGCGTCTGGCCGCTGCACGGCCTGTGCGGCGCCTGGGGCGGCCTAGCCGCCGGCATCTTCGGCGCAAAGAGCCTGGGCGGGTTGGGCGGCGTCGCCTTCATGAGCCAGCTCGCCGGCACCGCAATGGGCGTGAGCATCGCACTGGCCGGCGGCTTCATCGTCTATGGCGCACTGAAGATGGCCGTCGGCCTGCGCCTCGACGCCGAGGAAGAATTCAACGGCGCCGACCTCAGCATCCACCAGATCTCGGCCAGCGCGGAGCGCGAAACGAACTGGTAGGGGTGATGTCCAGAAGGAAGTCTGTAAGCGATCGTTTGTGTTCGATTTCTATTATTGCCCTGCAATGCAATAACACAGATATTTCTATTGCACTATAATGCAAGTAAAGATGTCTATTACTTGCGTTATGGAGCAATAAAATGAAATCGAACTTCTCCGAACTACAGCTTCGGCAGCTCGATGCCACATTGAACCGCTGGCGCGGCGCAGACTTGCCGCCACGCCCGCCGTCCGGCTGGGTCAAGGCCATCCGCGAGAGCCTGGGCATGGCCGCCGCCCACCTGGCGGCAAGGCTCGGCGTCACCACGTCCACGGTGACCCGCCTGGAAACCTCCGAGGCCGACGACACTATCAGCCTGGGCACTCTGCGGCGCGCCGCAGAAGCCTTGGGCTGCGAATTGCGCTACGCCCTGGTACCGAAGCAGTCCCTGGCCGATACCCTGGAAAGCCGGGCCATGTCCCTGGCGCGTCAGCAGATGGCTGCTGTGAGCCACACCATGGCGCTGGAGGCGCAATCCACCTCGCGCGAGGCCCTCGAGGTACAAACGCGCGCCTTGGCCGAAGAACTCCTCAAGGGGTCGCGCCGCACCCTGTGGAGAACAGCTAGCGAAACTCGGGAGCGGGAGTTGCCGGCCCAATGAGCGTCCGGCTCGACTATCCCCCCGGCGCCACTCCGCTTGATGCGGACGAGCTCGCCAGCCTGATCCCTGGCCACATCACCACGCAGGGTGAGTTGAACGAGTGGGAACAGCTCAACATCGTCCAGGGCGAGCAATGGGCACGCAAACAACGCAAGGAAATCCTCAATGAGGGATTCCTGCGTCAGTTGCACAAGCAAATGTTCCGCGAAACCTGGAAGTGGGCCGGTGACTTCCGCAAGTCCGACAAGAACATTGGCGTCGATTGGCTCAACATCGGGGTAGAGCTCAAAAAGTTGCTCGACGACGTGCGCTATCAGGTCGAGCACAGCTCCTTCCCCGGCGACGAAATCGCCGTCCGCTTCCATCACCGCCTCGTCGCCATTCATCCGTTTCCCAATGGCAACGGCCGTCACGCCCGGATGATGGCCGACCTGCTGGTCGAACGCCTCGGCAAAGCCCGCTTTACCTGGGGTAGCAAGAGCCTTGTCGATCCCAACGACACTCGCAAGCAGTACATCGCTGCCCTGCAAGCCGCAGACGCACGCAACATCGCCCCTTTACTCGCCTTTGCCAGAAGCTGAACGCAAAATGAACTCCAAGACAACAAACGACGCCATCGCGGCAGATTCACCCGATCCGATCCATGAACCGCGGCTCTGGTGCGACAACGGCTGGACGGCGCGCGTCGTCAAGAACGAGGACGATGAAGGCTGGGCCGTCGAGATGATCCTGGACGGGGAATCCGAGCCCGCCCTGGTCGGCCCCTGGACCATGGGGCGCGACAAGAAGAATCCGAAGCCGCTCGACGCCCCGGCGTTCAACACCCTGGTCAAGACCGCCGGCGAATTCCGCCAGCGGCAGGTGCAACAGCTTCACGCCACGCTGCACCAGAACATCACGATCAACGCGGCATCCGGGCGGATCAGCGTCACCCTCGACATCGTGCCCGACGACGACGATCCGCACGCCCTGCTTGCCGCCCACGATGCCGCCGGCGAAGAACTCGCTCGGGTCCGTGTGGCCAGCGGATTCAAGCTCAACAAGGCCAGTGCGAGCGCATGGATCGATGCCGATTTCCGCAGGCCGGATTGACGCAACCGCGGAGGCACCCGCGGCTATGGCAGTCAAGCTAACGAGCATGGCGACAAACAATTCGTCATTCCGGCGAACGCCGGAATCCAGGCAGCCACGGAACTGGATTCCGGCGTTCGCCGGAATGACGACGCGGTCGAATCACCATGGATAAAGAGCAGGCGATACGCAAAGCGCAAAAGCTCATGGCCGTCGCCATGGACGGCCGCGGCAATGGCCACGAAGCCGAGCGCGCCCTGGCCCAGGCCGAAGCGCTGATACGCAAATTCGGCATCGAGCAGGCCGAGATCGCCAGCACCAGGGCGGCGACCGATTTCGATTGGGCCGACGCCTTTCACGCCTACGGCCCGCCGAAGAATCCCGCCAAGAGTTGCCCGCGGTGGTTTCAGTTCATCAGCACCGGTGTCGCCAACTTCACCGACACCATCGTGCGCCTGCACTACGATCCGGCGCAGGGCTATGGCGTGGGCTTCTATGGCGAGCGGGCCGACACCCTGTTTGCCCAGTGGCTGGTGGGATACCTCAAAGCCAGTGTCTGGGAAGCCCTGAATGCCGCGCACAGGCAGCATCCCGAATGGAA
>JBIKLV010000134.1:0-8888 GCA_044359585.1 Sulfuritalea sp.
CCGCGATTGCCTGGCGCAGGCGTTCGGCGGTATTGTCGGTGCCGGCGGCCTTCAGTTCGGCTTCGCGGCGCGCCTGTTCCTCGGCGGCAAGGCGAGCTTTTTCTTCCGCATCGCGGCGCAGTCTTTCCTCGACCTCGCGCCGGGTCCGTTCCTCGGTCTCGATCCGGGCACTCTCCTCAGCATCGCGGAGCAACTTTTCCGCCGCCTCGCGCCGCTGTTTGTCTTCTACCGCGCGCCGTGCAGTTTCCTCGGCATAACGCCGCGCCTGGTCATCGGCCTGGCGGCGCAGCATTTCCTCGGTCTCGCGCCGCACCTTTTCTTCGGTCTCGCGGCGGATTCTTTCCTCGGCCTCGCGGCGTGCCTTTTCTTCGGCTTCGCGCCGCAGCGCGTCTTCGGCCTCGCGACGCTGGCGTTCCTCGGTTTCGCGCCGTGCGCGGGCTTCCTCTTCCTGATGAGCCCGTTCCTCGGTTTCCCGGCGCATTTTTTCTTCGATCTCGCGCCTGACCTTGTCGCCGGTTTCGCGCCGGATCCGTTCCTCGGCTTCGAGGCGCGCTTTCTCGTCGGCTTCGCGCCGGAGCTTTTCTTCCGCTTCCCGGCGCTGCTTTTCCGCCGCCTCGCGCCGTGTTCTTTCCTCGGCGTCACGTTTCAGGCGTTCGTCGGCTTCTCGGCGCAGCTTTTCTTCGGTCTCGCGGCGGACTTTCTCTTCCGTTTCGCGCCGGATGCGCTCCTCAGCTTCGTGGCGGGCCTTGTCCTCGGCTTCACGCCGACCTTTCTCTTCCGTCTCGCGGCGGACGCGTTCTTCGGTTTCCCGACGCACCCGTTCCTCGGTCTCGCGACGAATGCGTTCCTCGGTTTCGCGGCGGACCTTTTCTTCGGTCTCGCGGCGGATCCTTTCCTCGGTTTCGCGCCGGTATTTTTCTTCAGCTTCACGCCGGGCCCGGGCTTCGGCATCGCGACTGGCCGCTTCCTCGGCCTCGCGCTGGGCCCGCGCGGCGGCGGACTCCTCCGGTGCCGGTTCCACGGAGCTCGAGGCCGCGCTGAAATCCAGGTCGAAGCCTTCCTCGGCGGCCGCGCCCGGCGCGGGCGCAGACCCGGACGCCGCGCTGCGGCTGATTTCCACTTCGCGCAGGTAGCCCTGAGTCACCAGTTCGGAGATCGCCCAGACGATGACCTTGCGATCCTTTTCCGGCCAGGCGGCGGCCACCTGTTCCGGATCGAACTGGCCCTTGCAGGCCTTGAGTACTTCCAGCAATTCGTCCGACAGGGTGTTGGTCTTGCCGGTCGCTTCGCGAAGTCCCTTGGGTGATCTGCTGAGTACCTGGCTCATGGCAATACATTGCTCCCTGTATTTCGTCCGCCGCCCGGGCAGGCCGGGCGGTCCATGCATATCAGTTGGATTTTGCCGCAAACTCGGCGTGACGGCGACATTTCTAAGCGAATGGCACGGGCGGATGGCCGTCGGTCGCCGTGTCGCCGGCGAGCGAAGGAAGTCCCTGTGGGGCGCCGACTTTTGCGGCCACCGGCAGCAGGCTCCCGCCAGCCGTCCATCCCAGTGCATCGGTTACGGCGGAAAAACTGCTTTCGGGTGCGGCGGCGATGGTCAGCGCCTGGCCGCTGACGGGGTGGCGCAGGCCCAGTTCGGTGCAGGCCAGCAGCAGGCGATGGCAGCCGAAGCGGCGCTGGAAAAACCGGTTGTGCACGCCCTTGCCCCAGTTGGCATCCCCGATCACGGGGTGGGCGATGTGCTTCAGGTGGCGGCGCAACTGGTGCTGGCGCCCGTTCTGTGGCCGCAGTTCGAGCAGGGCATAGCGCGCGCTCGGGTAGCGGTCCACTGCCTCGGGCAGTTCGACCATCGCCAGGCGGCGGAACCCGGTCACGGCCGGCAGCGGTTCGGGCGCGGCGCCGGCGGGGAACTTGCGCCCGTAGTCGTCGAACTGGCGCGACAGCGGATGGTCGATCACGCCTGCCTCGGCGGTCCAGCCGCGCACCACGGCAAGGTAACGCTTGGCGATCTCGTTGCGCTCGAACTGGCCGCCGACCTCGCGCGCGGATTCGGCATCGAAGGCAAACAGCAGCACGCCGGAGGTCGGCTTGTCGAGCCGGTGCAGCGGGAACACGCGCCGCCCGATCTGGTCGCGCAGCAACTGCACGGCAAAGCGCGTCTCGTGGCGATCGATGTCGCTGCGATGCACCAGCAGGCCGGAAGGCTTGTTCACGGCGACGAGGAAATCGTCGCGGTAGAGGATGTCGAGCAAGGTTTTGGCGAACTACGTTCGTGGTGAGCCTGTCGAACCATGACCCGCCATGAATCGCCCTTCGACAGGCTCAGGGCGAACGGGGTTTCACGATCAAGGGTAGTGGTCTGGTAACAGCCTCAATACTGTACGCCCTGCGCCTCGCAGAGGAACTTCATGAGGGGGGCCGCCGTCGCGAAGCGTTGCGCGGCGAGCTTGACCAGGGCCGATCCCATGGCTTCAGTCCTGGACAGCGACGACAGGCCGATGAAGTCCTTGCGCTTGAGGTCCTCGATTGCCGGGTGGTCGGCGGCGTAGCCGCGTGGCGGACGGGTCAGGCTGTCTCCGGCCAGCGCCCAGTGCGCGACGAACTTCGCATCGTCGCGCGCGGCGATCCAGCGCTTCGGGTTCTGCACGATGTGGTCGCGGATGCGGCCCAGCAGGTCGGCCTCCGGATGCCAGCTGCCGGCTCCGAAGAAGCATTCGTCGGTGGCGAGGTGCAGGTAGAAGCCCGGCGCATGGACGTCCTTGCCCAGTTCGTGGCGGAACTGGATGCCGACGTTGGTCTTGTACGGGGTCTTGTCGCGGGAAAATCGCGTGTCGCGGAACACGCGCATCAGCGAACCGCCCATTTTGCGCGGTTCGGCGCGAAAGTGCGGGGCGAACTTTTCGAGATGCGGCGCCATCGCGGCGATGAATTCCAGCGCCGGTTCGCGCACCAGCGCCTCGTAGCGCGGCTTGTTGGCCTCGAACCAGGACCGGTCGTTGTTGGCCGCCAGTTCGTCGAGAAACTCGAAGGTGGACTTGGCGAACATCGCGAGCTCGCGCCTCAGGCCGCGGCCGCGCGCGGCAGGCGGCGGTTGATCCAGTTGTCGATGCGGCTGGCGGCCGTCGTCCACTGCGGCTCCATCATCAGCATGTGTCCGGCGCGCGGTATGACGCAGGTCTCGGCGTTCCAGCCGGTCGCGGTGAAGTGCAGCATGTTGGCGGGGAAGATCGCGTCGAGTTCGCCGCCCATGACCAGTGCCGGGATCTTCGGTCGGCGCGACGGCGGGCGCCATGCCAGCGCCATCATCTCGGCGATCGCGGTGGTCGACTCGTCCTGCACCAGCGGCTTGAAGGAAGCGAACTGCTCCTGCGTGACGTCGGGTGAAAAATACACTTCGCGCATGACCCGGACGGTGTTCTCGGTGTATTTGCCGCGCACCGCATAGGCCGCCTCGCGCAGGAAATCCGGCTGCTTCTGGTTGAGCTGGATGCTGCAGGTCGTGAGGCCGGTGGTCGGCACCGGCGCCATCATCACCACCCCGGCGGCCGTGCCGCGTTCCAGGTAGCGCTGCACCACCAGTGCGCCCATCGAGTGCCCGATCAGCACCGGCGGCGCATCCAGCCCGGCGACGACCTGGGCGACGTCGCCGGCGTAATGGTTGATGTCGTAGCTGTCGAGGTCGTCGCGGCCCTCGCTCTTGCCGTGTCCGGAAAGGTCGACGGCGTGGCAGTGGTAGCCCAGATCATTGAAGTGGGGCAGGAAGTTCAGGTCCCAGCAGCCGCCATGGATGTAGCCGCCATGGACGAAGACCAGCGGCGGATGCCCGTTGTGGCGTTTCGCGGGGCGATGCAGGGTATGCAGTTTGCGGTGCTTCAAGATATTGCCCCTTGCTGGATATTTTAGGTTAAAACAATATCACACCGCGTGCATTGCGTCCCTCGGCTAGGTCGGCGAAGGCTTGCGGCGCCTGCTCGATGCCGTAGGTGCGGGTGATCAGTTGGTCGAGTTTGAGGCGGCCACTGCGATAGAGGCCGATCAGGCGCGGGAAGTCCTGCTGCGGACGGGCCGAGCCGAAGTAGCTGCCCTTGAGCGTTTTCTCCTCGAAGGTCAGCGTCGCGGTGCGGATCGTGGTGGTGTCCTTGGGGCCGGCGACGCCGACCACCACCGCCGTGCCGCCCTTGCGCAGGCAACCGTAGGCCTGTGCCGCGATCTCGCCGAAGCCGACGCATTCGAAGGCATAGTCGGCGCCGCCTTCGGTCAGCTTCTTCAGTGCCTTGACGATGTTCTCCTCGTTCTTCGGGTTCACCATATGCGTGGCGCCGAACTGCTTTGCCATTTCCAGCTTGCCGTCCGATGTATCGACGGCGACGATGATGCGGGCGCCTGCGATGGCGCAGCCCTGGAGGGCATTGAGGCCGACGCCGCCGCAGCCGAACACCACGGTGGCCGAACCTGGTTCGACCTTCGCCGTGTTCACCGCCGCGCCGACGCCGGTCATCACGCCGCAACCAATCAGCGCCGCCTTGTCGAGCGGCATCGCGGCGTCGATCTTCACCACGTTGTCGACGTGCAGCGTGGCGTATTCAGCCATCACGCCGCAGCCGGAGAAGATGTTGAGCGGCTGGCCGGCGGCATCCTTGAAACGCGTCGTGCCGTCGGGCAGGGTGAAGCCGGCCTTGGCGGCCTGGTCGCACAACTGCGGGCGGCCGGTCTGGCAGTAGCGGCATTTGCCGCACATGCTGACGAAGGAACTGACGACATGGTCGCCGACGGCAAAGCCGCTGACACCTTCGCCGACCGCGGCGATGCTGCCGGCGCCCTCATGACCGAGCACCACCGGCGGCGGCAGCAGCAACGTGCCGTTGGTGGCAGACAGGTCGCTGTGGCAGACGCCGCAGGCGGCGAGCTTGATCATGACTTCGCCACGCTGCGGCGCGTCGACGCTGACGGTTTCGACGACGACGGGCTTGCCGACTTCACGGCAGATGACTGCACGGGCCTGCTGGGTCATGATGACTCCTTCATGAGAATGGATGGAGTGTTGATGTGAAGCCGAGTTCGAAGCCTCTCCTAAAAGACGCGCACTGCGCGCCGACCAGGAACCCCCCGCGAGGGGGGCGAAGGGGGGCGGGTGACCAAATGCTTTTAGCGTCTAGGATCTGCGGTAAATGTCGTTCTACGCCACGAGCGTGAACCGCTATTCCTTGTACCAGACCAGTTGCTGGGTGGTGGCGAGCAAAGTGCCGTCGCTGCTCCAGACGTGGCCGTGGTGGTCGAAGTGGCCGTCGCTGAAGGCCTGGGCCTGGGCCACGGCGAGGAGCGGTGCGGCGCCTTGGCGGGTCAGTGCGTCAGATCCGGCATGGAAGTAGATGTTGATCGACACCGTGCCGACCGGCACGAAGTCCGGACGGTGCAGGAAGATGCGCGGCAGGAAGCTGTCGCACAGTGCGGTGAGCGAGGCGAAGTCGAGCGGGCGCGGCGGGTTGTCGGCGACCCACACGTGGGACAGGCTGTCTTCGTTCACGGCAAAGGGCTTGCCGCGCACGATGCGGAACTCGTAGCGCTGGAGGAAGCCGTCGGGCTTGCGCGGCGGCGCGACCGCGCATTGATCGGCCGGCGGCACCTCGGGGCGCGCGGCTTCGACCTTGCCCCAGGTGTCGCGGCGCGCGGCGCAGATGGCGATGGCCAGGGCCAGCACCCTGTCGCCCTGCGCGAGGCGGATCGCCCAGTGCTGGCTGCTGCGGTTGGCACGCACCAGTTCGGTGTCGATGACGAACTCGCCGCGCTCGATCGGCGCCAGGAAGTTCAGCGTGAACGACAGGGGCGTGCCGCGCCGTTCCGGATGGCGCAGCATGGCCTGCATCATCACCCCGGCGGTGACGCCGCCGTAGGGGCTGACCATGTTCCAGTAGTCCTCGCTGGTGCGCCCGCGCCAGCGGTTCGGCGCTTCGTGCGCAAGTTCGATGGCGCTGTCGAAGGGATGGATGCTCATATCCGGCGCGCCTTGCCGCTCCAGTAGGCATCGCGGATGCGGCGCTTCTGCACCTTGCCGTTGTCATCGCGCGGCAGGGCGGCCACGATGTCGATGCGGCGCGGCACCTTGAACCCCGCGATGCGCAGGCCGAGCTCGCGGCGGATGGTTTCGGCATCGAGCGTGACGCCGGCTTCGGCCACCACCTGCGCCGCCAGGGCCTCGCCGAACTCCTCGTCGGGAATACCGACCACGGCGCAGTCGGCGATGCCGGGCAGGGTGATCAGCACGTGTTCGATTTCGGCCGGATAGATGTTCACGCCGCCTGAGATGACCATGTCGGAGGCGCGGTCGCAGACGTAGAGGAAGCCCTCGTCGTCGAGGTAGCCCATGTCGCCGACGCTGGCCAGGCCGTCGCGCTCGATGGCGCGCCGCGCGGCCTCGTTGCCGTGGTAGGTGAATTCGGAATAGGCCGGCTGGTGCGCGTAGATGGTGCCGATCTCGCCGGTCGCCAATTCGCGGCCGGCGTCGTCGAGGATGCGGATCTTCGCGCGGCCGACGGCGCGGCCGGCGCTGCCAGGTTTGCGCGCCGCGTCCTGCGGCTTCATGACAGTGATGTAGCCGGTTTCGCTCGACGCGTAGGCTTCGTGGATCACCGGGCCGAGCCAGTCGATCATGGCCCGCTTGACCTCGGGCGCGCAGGGCGACCCGGTCGAGGCGACGAAGGTGAGGGAGGACAGATCGTAGCGCGCGCGGACTTCCGCCGGCAGGCGCAGCAGGCGAACGTACATCACCGGTACCAGGTATACGGTGTCGATGCGGTGGCGCTCGATCAGCGCCAGCGTCGCTTCGGCGTCGAACTTTTCTTCCAGCACGAACAACTCGCCTTGCAGCAGCGACTGCTGGGCGAAGGAACTCGGCGCGCTGTGGTAGAGCGGTGCCGACAGCAGGCTGCGCACGCCGGGGTAGATGCCCAGGACTTCCTTCGTCACCTGCGCTGAGAGAGCCTGCTGCTCGGGCGACAGCGGCAGGCGGCGCACGCCCTTGGGCCGTCCGGTGGTGCCCGAGGTGTAGGCCATGTGGCCGCGCGGCGTGCGCGGCGGGCCGGCGTAGGGCGCCTCGGCGGCGAGCCAGTTGTCGAAATCGTCGCCCTGGGCCGTGTCCGCGCCGACGATGATGACCTGTACATGGGATGGAACCGCGGCGGCAATCTCGGCCAGCAGATCGGGCTGGACGAACAGCACCTTTGCGTCGCAGTCGGCGAGGATGTAGCCGGCCTCGTCGCGCTTGAAGTGCCAGTTGATCTGGCAGTAATAGGCGCCGGCAATGCGGCAGCCCTGGATGATGTCGACGAAGGCCGGGATGTTTCGCAGCATCACGGCGACCACGTCGCCATCGGCGATGCCGAGCCGGGCGAGGCCGCCGGCCAGGCGTGCGGCGCGGGCGTCGGTCTCGGCCGCGCTGCGCTGCAGCGTTCCGCAGGAGAGCGCCGCCGTCATGCCGCGCGCGCTTCCCGCGACAGGTTCGCGGCGAAGCGCTGCAGGTGGAAATCGGTGTCGCCGAAACTCATCTCGATGGCCGTCAGGCGCTTGAACCAGTGGCTGAGGATCAGTTCGTCGGTCATGCCCATGCCGCCGTGCAACTGCACGGCGTTCTGCGCGATGAAGCGGCAGGCCTGGCCGATGGTGACCTTGGCCGCAGACAGTGTGCGCCGGCGCGACCCGGCATCGTCATCGGCGCAATGCATGGCGGCGAGGTAGCTCATGGAGCGCGCCTGTTCCAGGTGCAGCAGCATGTCCGCCATGCGGTGCTGCAGGGCCTGGAAGCGACCGATGGGCTGTCCGAACTGTTGCCGCGTCTTGAGATACTCCGTGGTGGCGGCGACGGTGACTTGCATGATGCCGACGGCTTCCGAGCAAAGCGCGGCGAGGCCGATGTCGAGCGCGGCATCGATCGCATCGGCAGCGCCACCGGCGTCCAGGCGCGTGGCCGGCGCATTGTCGAGGACGATGTCTGCCGCGCGCTGTCCGTCGAGCGTCGGGTAGTCGTGCAGCGCGACGCCGTCGGCGCCGGGCGTCACGGCGAACAGTCCGGTGACGCCATCGGCGCAGCGCGCGGAAACCAGCAACAGGTCGGCGCAGCCGCCATGGGCGACCACCGCCTTGCAGCCGCTGAGGTTGCCGCCGATTTCGGTCACCGGCGCGTCGCGCGCATCGGCGTCGGCCAGCGCCACGATGGTTTCGCCTGTCGCGATGTTCGGTAGCCACTCTTCCTGAAAGTCGGCGCTGGCGACACGGCGAATCAGGGCCGGGGCGACTACCGCGCCGGCGAGGTAGGGTTCCAGCAGCAGGCCGGGACCGAAGGCGCCCATCACCAGGCCGGTTTCCTGCGGGCCGTAGCCGAGGCCGCCGTAGTCCTCGTCGATGTTGATGGCCAGCACGCCGAGGTCGGCCAGCGCCTGCCATACCGCGCGGCTCCAGCCCGACTCGGCGTCGCGGATGGCGCGGCGCTTCTCGAACGTGTAGTCGCGCGCGACGAAACGCTGCACGGTATCGGCCAGCGCGCGCTGGTCTTCGGTGAAATCGCAGTTCATTGTCGAAGCCTCACAGTCCCATTATCATTGGCAGAGTCCGGACCGTCATTTCGGGCAAGCGCAGCGCGACCCGGAATCCAGCAGTAGTGGGGGGCGGCGCTGGATTCCGGCGTTCGCCGGAATGACGAAAGTTGGGGCTGGGTGTCGGCGAGCGTTGTGCAAAAGGGCATGGTTGAGGCCTCACAGTCCCATGATCATCTGCGAGATGATGTTCTTCTGTATTTCGTTGGAGCCGCCGAAGATCGACAGCTTGCGCAGGTTGCAGTAGCCGGTGCCGAGGTTGGCCGCATAGTCGGGGCCGATTCCGGTCTGCCTGAAGGG
>JBIKLV010000135.1:0-8875 GCA_044359585.1 Sulfuritalea sp.
GAAGATGCAAACCCAGGCCCTAGACCGCAGTTCGACCCTGGCCGGCGCCGCCGAGCAGGTCGCCAGCGAGCTGCGCGGCGTGGAGGGCTTCAACAACGTGGTGCGCGGCCAGTTGCACGGCGTGGTTTCCGAAACCGAGAAAGCCGCCTTCGACATCGCCAGCCGCTTGCAGAACATCGATGAAATCATCACCCGCCTGGCCACTTACGTCGAATCCACCACCGCCGAATCGAACCGCCTGCTGTCCGCCTCGGAAGAACGCATCAGCCGCAACCGGCAACTGATCGACACCCTGGAGAACTACATCCAGCAGCGCACCGCCACCGCCGCCGAAGATCGTGAACGCATCATGCAGGTGGTGCGCGAAGCCCGCTCGCTGGGTACCCTGGTGGACTTGATCAAGCACATCTCCGGGCAGACCAACCTGCTGGCGCTGAATGCCGCGATCGAGGCTGCGCGCGCGGGCGAAGCCGGCCGCGGCTTCGCGGTGGTTGCCGACGAAGTGCGCAAGCTGTCGGGCGAAACGGACAAGGCCGTCGGCAAGATCAGCAGCGGCATCCAGACCGTCGCCAACTCGATCGAGTCCCAGTTCGAGGACAAGCTGTCGCATGACAACGCAGCCTCGGAGCGGGAAGCGCTGGAAAGTTTCGCCGCTCAGCTCGACGAACTGGGCAAGAGCTATCACGAGGTGACCGAACACGAAACCGCGGTGATGGCGACCATCACCGACAGCAGCCAGCAACTGGCCAGCATGTTCATGTCGGCGCTCGCCAGCGTGCAGTTCCAGGACGTAACGCGGCAGCAGATCGAGCAGGTGATCGACGCCCTCAACCGGCTCGACAAGCATTCCACGCTGCTGGCCGACCGCCTCAACCAGTTCGAGAACCCCGACTTCACCATGCAGCCGCTGTCGGTGCACCTCGACCAGATCTACAGCAGCTACGTGATGGATTCTCAGCGCGACACCCACCACAACGCCACCAACAGCGGCGCCGCGGCCATCAAGGCCGGGCCCAAGATCGAATTGTTCTAGCCGGGAGACCAAGAATGGAATTCACCACCCAAACCGCCGCGGATGGCGCCACGCGCATGGCCATCGATGGCGACCTGATCATCTACCACGCGGACGAAGTCAAGCGCCGCCTGATCGAAGGCATACGGGGCAACGAGGTGTTCGAACTGGATCTCTCGCGCGTCGGCGAAATGGACAGCGCCGGGTTTCAATTGCTGGCGCTGGCCAAACAGGAAAGCCACCAGGCCGGCCACACGCTGCGCATCGTCAGCCACAGCCCCGCCGTGCGCGAAATCATCGAATTTTTCAACATGGTGGCCTTTTTCGGCGACCCGCTGGTGATTCCCGCCGGCGAACACGCCTGAGGCGGAGACGACAATGGACGAAATTCTGAACGTATTCTCGGTCGAGGCTCGCGAGCAGCTCGAGGCCATGGAAGCCGGCCTGCTGCAACTCGAAGGAGGCGACCGCGATCCGGAAACCATCAATGGCGTATTCCGCGCCGCGCACACCATCAAGGGCGGTGCCGGCGTGGTCGAGATCCACTCCGTCGAAAAGTTCACCCATGTCCTGGAAAACGTCCTGGATCGGCTGCGCAACGGGGAGATCGACGTCAACGGCGACATGATCTCCGCGCTGCTGCTCGGCTGCGACCATATCGGCACCCTGCTCGACATGGTCGCCAGCGGGCAAACCGAGCCGGACGACGAGGTACGTCGCGCCGGCGAGGATATCGCCGAGCAATTGCGGCCCTTCCTCGGTGCCAAGGCGGCGGAGGCGGCGAACAAGGTCACCGTCTCCGACGCCGATGTGCAGCGCAGCGACCGCGCAGGCCGCATGAACGACTGCTGGCACATCTCCATCCGTTTCGGCCGCAATGTCCTGAAAAACGGCATGGACCCGCTCGCCTTCCTCCGCTACCTGCTGAACCTCGGCGAAATCGCCCACCTGACGACGCTGACCGACGCCATGCCGGAGGCCGACGCGATGGACCCCGAGCTGTGTTACCTCGGCTTCGAGATCGCCTTCCGCAGCCATGCCAGCAAGGAAGCCATCGAGCACGTGTTCGAATTCTGCCGCGACGATTGCGAGCTGCACATCCTGCCGCCCGATAGCAAACTCGAAGAGTACCTGCTGCTGATCGACGCCCTGCCCGAAGAAACCATGCGCCTGGGCGAGATCCTGGTCAAGAGCGGCGCGCTGACCCGCGAAGAACTCGAAGCCGGCCTGCGCCGCCAGTCGGGTGAAGGAGTCGGCGCCGGTGACACGGCGGCCGCGCCGCAACTGGGCAACATCCTGATCCAGCAGCAAAGCGTGCAGCCGGAACTGGTCGAGGCGGCGGCCATCAAGCAAAAGGCCGTCTCGGAAAAGAAAGCGGCCGAATCGAGCCTGATCCGCGTCCATGCCGACAAGCTCGACCAGCTCATCGACCTCGTCGGCGAACTGGTGATCGCCGGTGCCTCCGCCAACCTGCTGGCCAAGAAGAGCGGCGAAGCCAGCCTGGCCGAGGCCACCTCGGTGCTCTCGCGCCTGGTGGAGAGCATTCGCGACTCCGCCCTGCAACTGCGCATGGTGCAGATCGGTGAAACCTTCAACCGCTTCCATCGCGTGGCCCGCGACGTGTCGCGGGAACTGAGCAAGGAAATCGAACTCGTCATCAACGGCGCCGAAACCGAACTCGACAAGTCCGTGGTGGAAAAGATCGGCGATCCGCTGATGCACCTGGTCAGGAACGCCATGGACCACGGCATCGAATCGCCCGCCGCGCGCGCCGCGGCCGGCAAGCCGACCGCCGGCCGCGTCGAACTCAACGCCTTCCACGACTCGGGCAGCATCGTGATCGAAGTGGTGGACGACGGCGGCGGCCTCAACAAGGACAGGATCCAGGCCAAGGCCATCGAGAAGGGCATCATCCAGGAAGGTGAAACGCTCTCCGACCAGGAAGTCGTCAATCTCATCTTCGAAGCCGGCTTCTCCACCGTCGAGAAGGTCACCAACCTGTCCGGCCGCGGCGTCGGCATGGACGTGGTGCGCAAGAACATCACCGCCCTGCGCGGCAGCGTCGACGTCAAGACCGAAATGGGCGCCGGCTCGCGCTTCACCATCCGCCTGCCGCTGACCCTGGCCATCATCGACGGCTTCCTCACCGGCGTCGGCAAGGCGTCCTACGTGATCCCGCTCGACATGGTGGTGGAATGCATCGAACTGGCCGACACCAGTACCGAACGCGACTACATCAACCTGCGCGGCGAGGTGCTGCCCTTCGTGCGCCTGCGCGAACTGTTCGAAGTGTCGGGCAAGCAGCCGGCACGCGAAAACATCGTGGTGGTGCAATACGCCGGGCAGAAGGCCGGCATCGTGGTGGACCAGTTGCTGGGCGAATTCCAGACCGTGATCAAGCCGCTGGGCACCCTGTTCCGCAACATGCGCGGCATCGGCGGCTCGACCATCCTCGGCACCGGCGAAGTGGCGCTGATCCTCGACGTGCAGGCGCTGGTCAGCCAGTGCGCGGCGGCCGAGGAACAACTGGCGCACACCAGCCACGGCACGCGCCGCCTTGAAGCCCACGGAGCCGCGGCGTGATGCCCGCCTCATCCCGCTTGCGCACGATTTGGCGCGCCGCAGCGCGCGCCACCTGAGTCAGGGAGAGACACGAGCATGCGCAACAACCAGCCCGTCACCCGTATCGAGCGTCATCTGGAGGATGGCCAGTACATCGTCTCCAAGACCGACCTCAAGGGACGCATCACCTACGTCAATCGCCCCTTCGTGGAGATCAGCGGCTTCAGCGCGGCCGAACTGCTGGGCGCGCCGCACAACATCGTGCGCCATCCGGACATGCCGCCGGCCGCCTTCGATGACCTGTGGCGCACGCTGAAGGCCGGCAAGCCCTGGCGCGGACTGGTCAAGAACCGCTGCAAGAACGGCGATTTCTACTGGGTCGATGCCAGCGCCAATCCCATCTGGGAAAAGGGCGCCGTAACCGGATACATGTCACTGCGCAAGAAGCCGGCGCGTGCCAGCGTCGAAGCCGCCGAACAGCTCTATCGCAAGCTGCGCGAGGGTAGCGCCGGCAGCATCGCCCTGCACGAGGGACGGGTTGTCAGCACCGGCCTGCTGGGCAGCCTGTCGGGCCTTGCCCGCCTCGCACCGGGGTCCCGCAGCGCGATTGCCTGCAGCTTTGCCGCGCTGGTGATCGCAAGCCTCGGCGGGTCCCTGCTGCTCGGTGGCGACCCGTCGCGCCTGCCCGGCGGCAATGGCTGGCTCGCCGGCCTGCTCACCACGACTGGAATCGGAGTGGTGGCATGGCTCTGGTGGTCGATGCAACGCGCGCAGCACGCCTTCGACAACGCCATTCGCGCCTGCCAGACCATCGCGGCCGGCAACACGCAGGAGTCCGAAGCGGACAAGGATTCAGCCGGTTCCGACGCCCTGACGCATGCCATCCACACCATGGCCGGCAACATCGCCAGCGTCGTCACCGACGTGCGCAGCCTCGCCCAGTCGGTCTCCGCCGCCTCGACGGAAATCTCCAGCACGGCCCACCTGCTCTCGCAGGCGGCCTGTTCGCAGGCCGCATCGGTCGAGGAGACCTCCTCCAGCATCGAACAAATGACGGCGTCGATCGCCCACAACACGGAGAACGCCCGCATTACCGACGACATGGCCACCAAGTCCGCCGGCGAAGCCGCCGAGGGCGGCGTGGCGGTGAAGGAAACGGTCGAAGCCATGAAGTCCATTGCCGGCAAGATCGGCATCATCGACGACATCGCCTATCAGACCAACCTGCTGGCCTTGAACGCCGCAATCGAAGCGGCGCGTGCCGGCGAACACGGCAAGGGCTTCGCGGTGGTCGCCGCCGAGGTCCGCAAGCTGGCCGAACGCAGCCAGGTCGCCGCCCAGGAGATCGGGCAACTGGCCGGCTCCAGCGTAAGGAAAGCCGAACAGGCCGGCAAGCTGCTCGACGCGATGGTGCCCAGCATCAAGAAGACCTCCGATCTGGTGCAGGAAATCGCCACGGCGAGCGAGGAGCAGAGCGGCGGCGTGGGCCAGATCAACGGCGCCATGGGGCAACTTAACCAGGCCACTCAGCAGAACGCTTCCGCCTCAGAACAACTGGCCGCCACTGCCGAGGAAATGGGCGGACAGGCCGCCGAACTGCAAGAACTGATGAACTTTTTCCACACCGAACAACAGATCAGCACCGGTGCGCGGCGCGTCGCCGGAAAGCCCGCACGCGGGCAAGTCGCCACTCCGCGCAGTCGTGCGCCGGCCACCAAAGGCGCCGGCGCTTCGTCCTCCGACTTCGAGCGCTTCTGATCATGATCCAGCGACCCATCATGCCGGCATTGCCATCACAAGACCGACAGGCCTCCGCAGCACCCATATTAATGACCATGCAATGCAACAACAAAAAAGGGAGTCAATAACATGCTGAACAATTTGAAAATAGGCGTCCGCCTCGGCGCCGGCTTTGCCTCCGTGCTGGTCTTGGTGATCACCATCGCCACGATCGGCGTCACGCGGATAACCGCTCTGAATCATGAAATCGAAGTTCTGGTCCATGACCAGTTCCCCAAGACCGTGCAGGCCAACAACGTCATCGACGCGATCAATACCGTCGCCCGCCAACTTCGAAATGCCCTGCTGTTTACCGGCGCCGAGCAGGAGCACGCCCTGAGCCTGATCCCGGAACAGCGCAAGCTCATCAGCGACAACTTTGCCTTGCTCGAAAAGTCGATCACCTCGACCAAAGGCAAGGAGGTGCTGAGCAAGGCGGAAGTGGCACGCAAGGCCTATGTCGCGGACCTGGAAAAGTCCCTGGTGCTGATCAAGGAGAACAAGCGCGACGAAGTCATCGCCATGCTGCAAGGCGGCATGCGCCAGAGCCAGGCTGGCTACCTGAAAGCAGTAAACGACCTGATCGACTTTCAGACCGAACTGGTGAACAAGACCGGCAAGGACGCCGACGCGATGGCCGACAATTCCGAGAAGCTGCTGGAAATCCTCGCCGTGGTCGCCGCGCTGCTGACCGTGTTGTTCGGCTGGTTCATCACGCGCAGCATCACCAAGCCGGTGGACGAAGCCCTGGCGGTCACCCAGCGTCTGGCCGACGGCGACCTGACGGTGCGCATCGACGACGTCAGCAAGGACGAAATCGGCCAGATGCTGGCCGCGCAGCAAGGCCTGATCGCCAGGCTGAACCAGATCATCGGCGAAGTGAAAGGCGCAGCGGACAACCTCTCCAATGCCGCCGGCCAGGTCTCGGCCACCGCCCAGTCGCTGTCGCAGTCCTCCAGCGAGCAGGCGGCTTCGGTGGAAGAAACCACGGCGTCCATCGAGCAGATGACCGCCAGCATCACGCAGAACACCGAGAACGCCAAGGTCACCGACAACATGGCGACCAAGTCCTCGTCGGAAGCCGAACAGGGCGGCAGCGCGGTGAAGGACACCGTCGAAGCCATGAAGTCGATCGCCGGCAAGATCGGCATCATCGACGACATCGCCTACCAGACCAACCTGCTGGCCTTGAATGCCGCGATCGAAGCGGCGCGCGCCGGCGAGCACGGCAAGGGCTTCGCGGTGGTGGCTGCTGAAGTGCGCAAACTCGCCGAACGCAGCCAGGTCGCCGCCCAAGAGATCGGGCAACTGGCCGGCTCCAGCGTGAAGATGGCCGAACAGGCGGGCAAGCTGCTCGACGAGATGGTGCCCAGCATCAAGAAGACCTCCGACCTCGTTCAGGAAATCGCCGCCGCCAGCCAGGAGCAATCGGCCGGCGTGGGCCAGATCAACGGCGCCATGGGCCAACTGAACAAGGCCACGCAGCAGAATGCCTCGTCCTCCGAAGAGCTTGCCGCCACCGCCGAGGAGATGGGTGGCCAGGCCGCCCAGCTTCAGGAACTGATGGAGTTCTTCAAGATCGAGCAAGGCAATTCAAGAGTCGGCGCCGGCGCTACGGCAAAGCGTGCCCGTCCGGCCGCCGCCGCCGCCCCCGCCGCCGTGCCCAAGCCGCGTGCCGCGCGCAATGCGCCGGTGGCCGCGGTCGAAGGCGACTTCGAGCGCTTCTGAGTCCGACACGGGAGAAGACCATGGCAAACGTCGTCCAACAAACCAGTGCCGCGCCCGTCCGTGCCGGCGGGAAACCGCCGGTGCTGCTCAATGCGCCGGACATCCAGCAGTACCTGACCTTCCTGCTCGCCGGCGAGATGTACGCGGTGGGCATCCTCAACGTCAAGGAGATCATCGAGTACGGCCAGCTCACGGAGATTCCGATGATGCCGGCCTTCATCCGCGGCGTGATCAACCTGCGCGGCGCGGTGGTGCCGGTGATCGACCTGGCGGCGCGCTTCGGCGGCGCCCCCAGCGAACAGTCGCGCCGCACCTGCATCGTGATCATCGAACTGGTGACCGAGGACGAGCATCACGATATCGGCATCGTGGTCGATGCCGTGTCCGAAGTCCTCGAAGTGTCCTCCGCCGACATCGAACCCGCCCCCAGTTTCGGTGCCCGCATCCGCGCCGACTTCATCGCCGGCATGGGCAAGATCGGCGGCAAGTTCGTCATCATGCTCGATATCAAGAAGGTCCTTTCGGTCGATGAGATCGCCACGTTGGCGACCGTCAACCAATCGAATGCAAAGGCAACCGAAGCCGCCTGAGCATGGAAGCAAGCCGCCTGAGACAAGTACTTGCCTCGGGCGGAATCAAATAGGGAAGGAAGTCTGCCATGTTGAACAATCTGAAAATCGGCGTCCGCCTAGCCATCGGGTTTGCAGCGGTGGGACTGCTGCTCCTTGTCATATCCATCATCGCTTACCAGCGGCTCGCTTTGGTAAATACCGAGATAGAGAACATGGTTGAGGACAAGGCTCCGAAAACCGCTCTCGCAAACGACGCCGTGGACCAGATCAATGTGACGGCGCGCGCCCTGCGCAATGCCCTACTGGTCAAGACATCGGAGGAAGGCCAGAAGGAAATCGATCGTCTGATGGAGGCACGCAAGAAGACAGCCGAGATATTCGACAAGCTGGAAAAGGGCATCACCTCTGACGAAGGAAAGAAGGTTCTGGGCAGGGCGTTGGAGGCACGAAAGATCTCCGTTGCCGATCAGAACCTCGCCATTGATGCCTACAAAGCGGGGAAACGCGACGAAGCGATCGACCTTGTTATCACCAAGGTGCGCAAGACCCAGGGCGACTACATAAAGGCGGTCAACGATCTCATCGAGTTTCAGACCCAATTGATGAACAAGGCGGGCAAGGAAGCCGATGCCGCCGCCGAAGGTGGACAGAAATTGATCCTGATGCTGGCCGGACTCGCACTGTTGCTCGCCGGTGCCCTCGCCTGGTTCATCACGCGCAGCATCACCAAGCCCGTGGGCGAAGCCCTGGCCGTGACCCAGCGCCTGTCCGACGGCGACCTGACCGTGAGCATCGACAACGTCAGCAAGGACGAAATCGGCCAGATGCTGGCCGCGCAGCAGGGCCTGATCGCCAAGCTGAACCAGATCATCGGCGAGGTGAAGGGCGCCGCCGACAACCTCTCCAACGCCGCCGGCCAGGTCTCGGCCACGGCGCAGTCGCTGTCGCAGTCATCCAGCGAGCAGGCGGCCTCGGTCGAAGAAACCACCGCCAGCATCGAACAGATGACCGCCAGCATCACGCAGAACACCGAGAACGCCCGCGTCACCGACAACATGGCCACCAAGTCCTCGTCCGAAGCCGAACAGGGCGGCAGCGCCGTCAAGGACACGGTCGAAGCCATGAAGTCGATCGCCGGCAAGATCGGCATCATCGACGACATCGCCTACCAGACCAACCTCCTGGCACTCAACGCCGCGATCGAAGCGGCGCGTGCCGGCGA
>JBIKLV010000041.1:0-30775 GCA_044359585.1 Sulfuritalea sp.
CAGCGGCACGTGTCAGACTCCATCACCACGCTCCGATACCAGCTCAGCTTTCAGTTGATCGAACGCCTCGGACAATGTCCTTGTTGCGGGCGACAAAACGTAAGTCAATTGTTGTGACACAGTAAGACTAGGGAAGCGCTGAACAAGCCGTCACACCGGCGAACGCCGGTGTCCAGTGCCTTGATTCGCCTGGATTCCGGCGTTCGCCGGAATGACGATTCGGGACTTGATCAGTGCTTCCCTCGGCAACGCCAGTCGAGGTTGCGTTGCTGCCTAACTTTAGCTGCTGCGGGCAATCCGCTGGCGTCGCGTTACTTCAACCGTCAGCGTGTGTCCGCCGCAGCTTGGATTCAACCGGTGGATGCAACACACTAGAAACTGCATATGCAGAAGGAGTGTTGCAAATGAAACAAAGACCGCGGATCTATTACACGGAAAGTCAAAGAACACTGATGTGGGATCGTTGGGAAAAAGGCGAGTCCCTCTATCAGATCGCAAAGTTGTTTGATCGAGGCAACTCATCTATTCACCGCATTCTGGCCGAGACAGGAGGAATACGTCCGGCGCAACGGTCCCGTTCGCGGTTAGCGCTGACGGGAGCCGAGCGAGAAGAGATATCCCGTGCGATGGTGGCGGGCCACTCGATGCGTTCCGTGGCAACGCGCCTCGGGCGAGCGCCATCCACGATCAGCAGGGAGATCAAACGCAATGGTGGTCCAGAATGCTATCGAGCCAACTACGCCGATCAAGCGGCCTGGGATCAGGCACATCGCCCCAAGATCTGTAAGCTAGCTGAGAACCGACGGTTGGCGAGCATCGTCGCCGGTAAGCTCCAAGGGCTGTGGGCGCCGCAGCAGATTGCCGGGTGGCTGAAGCGTACTTACCCTGAAGACGAGAACTATCACGTGTCACATGAGACCATCTATCGCAGCCTCTACATTCAAGCCCGTGGGGCCTTGAAGAAGGAGTTGGTCCAGCATTTGAGGCGGACACGAGTCATGCGTCGTTCGCGCCATCACACACAGAAGACCGAAACCCACGGCAGGATCACTGACACGGTATCGATCAGCGAGCGTCCAGCCACGGTTGAAGATCGGGCGGTACCAGGCCACTGGGAGGGGGACCTGCTGTTCGGAAACAGCACCAGCCAAATAGCGACTCTCGTTGAACGTCACACGCGCTATGTAATGCTGGTGAAGGTCGCAAGCAAAGATACGGAGACCGTCATCAATGCGTTGATCAAGCAGGCTCGCAAGTTACCGCGGGAACTTTATAAAACTCTGACATGGGACCGGGGGACAGAGATGGCCGCCCATAAGCGTTTCACGTTGTCGACTGACATCAAGGTCTACTTCTGTGATCCTTATAGTCCTTGGCAGCGAGGCTCTAACGAAAATACGAATGGGTTGTTGCGGCAGTATTTCCCAAAAGGCATAGACATCTCTGGCTACTCCCAAGCTCAACTAAATGCCGTAGCCAGGAAACTGAATGGGCGCCCAAGGAAAACACTAAGCTACGAAACGCCTGCTGAACGATTCAGCCAATCTGTTGCATCCACCGGTTGAATCCAAGAGAGCAACCCATCATTCCATCGGACGCTGCTACGCGATACAGCTATGTAGCGTCCGTTGGTTCTTGCGTTGGAACGGCAGGTCTGCCCCCTGACACCGGCCATTCCTGTCGCATGCCAAGGCATTGTGAATGACTTCAACCGCTGCGTAGCCTACCGTCAGGCCAGAATATCAGGGTCGCGTAGCGAATGGCTGCTTCCGCCTTGCTCCACCGACAGCAATGGGCACTGAAGAATCAGTGCCCCGAAAAGCCAGATCGTCCGCAATCCGTCCGACGAGGACCGATCGCTTGCGCTGATATTGCGGCTAAACTCCGTGTCGTTCTCCCATCCGGAATGACATGACCATGGCCGGTGCCAGCCTGCTTGCCCTGCTCGACGACATAGCCACCATCCTCGATGACGTGGCGCTGATGACCAAGGTCGCGGCGAAGAAGACTGCCGGAGTGCTCGGCGACGACCTTGCGCTGAATGCGCAGCAGGTGGCCGGCGTGCGCGCCGAGCGCGAACTGCCGGTGGTCTGGGCGGTGGGCGTCGGTTCGCTGAAGAACAAGCTGATCCTGGTCCCGGCGGCGCTGGCGATCAGCGCGCTGCTGCCCGCGGCGATCACGCCGCTCTTGATGCTCGGCGGCCTCTACCTCTGTTTCGAGGGCGTGGAAAAGCTCGCGCACAAGTGGCTCCACTCGGCCGGGGAAGACGAAGCCCGCCACGTCGAACAACTCGCATTGCTGGCCGATCCTGCCGTCGACCTGGTGGCAATGGAAAAGGACAAGATCAAGGGCGCCATACGCACCGACTTCGTGCTCTCCGCCGAGATCATCGTCATTGCGCTCGGCACCGTGGCCGACAAGCCTTTCGCCACGCAGGTGGCGGTGCTGTCGGGCATCGGGCTCCTGATGACCGTCGGCGTGTATGGCCTGGTCGCCGCGATCGTCAAGATGGACGACGTCGGTGCCTGGCTGCTGGAACGCGGCGGCCGCCTGCAGGCAGCGCTGGGCAAGGCCTTGCTGCTGGCGGCGCCGAAGCTGATGAAGGCGCTGACCGTGATCGGCACGGCGGCGATGTTCCTGGTCGGCGGCGGCATCCTGATGCACGGCATGCCCGGCGGCCATGCAATTACCCATGCAGTCGAGGTCGCCGCCGGGCCGTTGGCGGTCGTCGCCACCAGTCTGGTCGACATGCTGCTCGGCGTGGTCGCCGGCGCGCTGGCGCTGGCGGCAATGACGCTGATCGACCGCCTGCGCGGCAAGGGCGCGCATTGAGCGCGCGGCGTCAAGCGCGCTTGCGGCCCCGGATCACGAACAGCGGATCGGAAAACTCCCGCGCCGCGAAGTAGCGGTCGTCGGCGGGACGCGCCGCGCCGCGCAGCGACTCGGTATGCAGCTCTTCGAAGGCGGCCTCGCGGAACAGGCTCAACACCAGTCCCATGCGCTCGAAGTCGTGCAGGCGGGACCAGACGGCAATCGCCTTGGTCGGGAACCAGCGGTCGGAAAACGCCACGCAGAAGAGGCCGCCGGGCTTGAGCAGGCGCCGCACTTCGGCCAGCACCTCGGCGGGGCGCACCAGGTATTCGATCGCCGCGGTGTTGAGCACGGCGTCGAAGCTGGCATCGGGCCAGGGCAGCACGGGGCAGGCGTTGAGGTCCTGCACCACGCGTTCGGCGAGGCGCGGATTGGCGGCGAGTTCTTCGGGATTCATGCCGAGTCCTGCCAGCGTAAGCCCGTGCAGATCCTGCGGCAGGTGGCTGTCGACGCTGGCCATCAGGTCGAGCACGCGCATGCCGGGCTGCAACAGGCGGCCGTAAATCGCGGCGAGTTCTCCGCGGCAACGCGCGTCGAGGTGCTGCGTCAGGCGCGGACGCGCATGGAAGGCGACGTCCGCCGCCTCATCGGCGCGGTGCAGCGCACCGGGTGCGAAATAGCAGTCGCGCGCATTGGCCGGCAGGCGTTGCAGGCCCGGCCCGCAAAACAGTTCGGCGAGGCGCAACGCGGGCGCCGCCGGCTCGGGCGATGGCGCGAGAACCATGCGGACCGCCGCTGCCGCCAGCGGATGGTTGGGGTCGACGCACAGCCTGTCGTCGCCGCCATCTTCCACCAGCCGCACCGGACGCGGGTCGCGCGGGGCGCCGAGCGCAGCACCGAACATACCACACGGGTAATGGCGACCGGCCACCAGGTCGAGCGGCAGGCGCAGTCCGGACCGGGACAGTTCCACCGACGCCTGTCCGCGTGGCTGGCACCAGGGCGCCGGGTCGAGCGATGCGTCGCCGTCCAGGCGCACGGCTTCGCCCGCCGCCAGCCAGCGGCCATCGCCGTGCAGCGCGGCCGGCCGCACCAGCATGCGATCGACATGGGACGCATGTTCGCTGCGCCATTCGAGTCGCGCTTCGAAGGCGACGACGGCGGATTCGCTCATCGCCGGCCACCTGCGAAAGTCGGCGTTCGCCACACGGCGCGACGAGGCATACCGCGCCGCATCTCAGGCGCGCCCAAGGCGCTGCAGGCCGCGCATCAGCGCGCCCAGCAGCGGCAGCCTGGCATACAGCTCTTCGGCGGCATCCCAGTAGTCGCGGTGCAACACCACCTTGCCGGTGGCGTCGAAGCGCAGGTGGCTGCTGCCGCGCACGCACAGCGCCTGCGCGCCGAGGCCGCGGGTGCGAAAGTGGAATTCCCAGAGCAGCATCGCGCCATCGTCGCCGCTGAAGCGACCGGTGACGACGAAGCGCGGCGCCTCGACCTGGACGAACATGTGCTCGAAGATGCGGGTGATCGCCGCGATGCCGCGCACCTCGTTGAACGGATCCTTGAATTCGGCGTCGGCGGCATAGACATCGCCCAGCCGTCCCACGCTCTGCGGAGTCAGGTTTTCGAACCAGTCGATGAGGGCTTGCGGATCGTTCATGGCGCTCACATCCGGGTGAAGCGCCGCACCAGCGCGAAGTAAAGACTATAAGGCAGCAGGCGCAGCAGCTTCAGCCAGCGCGTGAAGCGCCGCGGGAAGTGGATTTCGAAATCGCCGCGGGCGAAGCCGGCGATGATCTCTTCGGCGGCCTGCTGCGGGCTGATCAGCGCCGGCATTTCGAAATCGTTGGCGGCGGTCATCGGCGTCGCGACGAAGCCCGGGTTGATGAGGAAGACCGAGAGGCCGCGCGGCTCTATGTCGAGATACAGGGTTTCCGCGAAATTGATCAGCGCCGCCTTGGTCGGACCGTAGGCCGCCGCCTTGGGCAGGCCGCGGTAGCCGGCCACGCTGGAGACGAAGGCCAGGGCGCCGCTGCCCTGTTTCAGCAGCCGTGGAATCAGCCAGCCGGCGGCCGACATCGGCGCGCGCAGGTTGATCGCAAGCAGCCGGTCGATCTCGTTCGGATCAAGCTGCCAGGCGCGCAGCGGCGCGTAGGCGCCGGCGCTGAATACCACCACATCGATGCCGCCCCATTCCCTGAACAGCGCCTCCCCGGCCTGGGCGAAGGCGGCGTCGTCGGTGAGGTCGAAAGCCAGCACGCTTGCCTCGTCATGCCCTGCGACTACAGCCTGCAAGGCCTCCTCGCGTCGCGCCGAAACGGCGACATGGGCGCCGCGTTCGAGCAGCGCGGTCGCCAGCGCCGCACCGATGCCCGACGAGGCGCCGATGATCCAGACGCGCTGCGCCGTCCAGTTGCGGATGGGCTTGTTCACGGCGTCCTGCGCTTGAGCGACAGCGTGACTTCGCCCAGCCTGAGCCCGTACTTGCTCATCAGCGACCGGTTGAGCATGACCTGGTCGTCGACCAGGAACATCCAGTCGTCGAAATCGACGTGGATGACTTTGCCGTCGACGTTCAGCGCCAGCACGTAGCGCCAGCGCAGGGCGTTGCCGGCGGTCTCGCCCAGCGCCTCGCCGACCACGTCGCCGGCGGTGCCGATGAAGCGTCCGTTGCCGGTGTCACGCAGGGTCCACACGCGGCGCGGCGGATTGCCGTCCGGATCAAAGTCGGACCATGTAAAGCGCTCGTCGAGCGTGCCCGTGCCGCCTTCCCATTTTGCGTCGATGACGACATGGAAGCGCTTGATCACCTTGCCCGAGCGGTCCTGAAACATGCCCCAGCCGTCCACCGTGCCGGAGAAGAACATGCGCATATCGAGTTGCGGCGTTTCAGCGCGGTACTGCTCGACGTCGATACCGGCGCAGCCGCCGAGGACGAGTGCCGTGAGCAGGGCGGCGACGAAACCGCGAGTGAATCGAATCATGATGCTTTCCCTTCGAACTGATGCTGCCAGCGCCACAGCAGCAGCAAGGAGATGACTTTGATCGCGGCCGGCAGCAGGGCGTAGGTGGCCGCCAGCGCCACCAGCCCCTGGCTCGCCGTGTCGCTGACGCCGACTTTGTAGCCAAACAGGGCGACCAGCGGCAGGGCGATGCCGGCGGCCAGCGCGAGGTTGAACTTGGTGACGAAATTCCAGACGCCGAAGTAGGCGCCGGCACCGGCGGCGCGGTGGGTGCGGTGGGTGCGGTGGCCCGCCGTCCGCAACTCGGCCAGCAGGTCGGCCAGCAGGGCCGGCGGCAGCGCCAGTTCGGCGCCGAGCGCGGCGCCGCTGGCGGCGCAGATGAGGGCGAAGGCGATGCCGTCACCAGCGTCGAGCAGGAAGGCCCAGACGAAGCTGCAGATCGCCAGCACCATGCTCGCCATCCAGGCGCGCACCTTGCCATGGCGGCGGGCGAGCGCAACCCAGCCCGGCAGGGCGAGGCCGCCGCAGACGAAATAGATGACCAGGAACAGCCCCTGCCATTCCTGCAACTGCAGCACGTCGGCGATGAAGAACAGCACCAGCGTCGCCGGAATCGCCGAGGCGATGCCGCCGACGGCCAGCACGATCAGCAGGCGGCCGAAGCGCGGGTCGTCGAACACGGCGGAGAGCGGCAGGCGCGGCGACGCGTCGCCCGCCGGCGCGGCCGCCGGCGGTGCGCCGGCGAAGGTGGCTAGCGCGGCCACGGCGAGGATCGGCACGAAGAGCCAGCCCAGATGCCGCAGGGCCGTTGCGGCATCGCTGGACAGCAAGGATGGCAGCGCGGCCGCCACCACCACGCCGCACAGGGCGAAGATTTCGCGCGCGGCGGTGACGCGCACGCGCTCCATCGGCGTTTCGCCGATCTCGGCGCCCCAGGCGTGGTAGTTGATGGTGGCCAGGCTGTAGCCGATGAAGGTCAGCGCCAGGGTGACCACCAGCCACGCCACGCTGCCGCTTGCCGGCGGTGCCAGCAGCGCGGCCAGTCCGACTGCCAGCAGCGGAAGCGCGATCAGGATCAGGCGCCGCCGGTCGCCCCGTCGATCGCTCCACTGGCCCAGCAGCGGATCGATCAGCGCATCGGCGAAGCGCGTCAGCAAAAGCACGGCGCCTACCAGGGCCAGCGGCAGGCCGACGCTGTCGGCATACAGTTGCGGCACATGCACGTAAAGCGGCAGTGCGGCGAAGGCCAGCGGAAAGCCGAGCGCGCCGTAGGCCAGCATCTGCCGCGTCGGCAGGCGTGCCGGAACCATCAGCCGAGGCCGAGCAGGCGCGCGCGCAGGGCCGGTTCGCGGGTGCGCGGGTCGAGCCAGATGGCGAAAAAGGCGCGGGCGAATTCGACGTCGTCGATGCGCCCGGTGAGCTTGCCCTGGTGGTAGAACTCGGCGCCGCGCTGCGGCAGGTGCAGGCCGTGGATCACGTCGTCGGTGCGCACGTCGGGAAAGACCCGCTCCAGCTCGGTCTTCCAGCGCGCCAGGCGCACCTCGTCGGCGCTGCCGAGGCGCTGCATTTCCTCGATGCTGGCCTGCACCAGGCGCGCCGAGGGAATGTCGCGCGCATAGCGCAGTTCCAGCGCATAAGGCCGTTCCGCCTGCCAGCGTCCGTCCGGCGCCCAGAGGCTGGCCTGATACAGGCGGAAACCGAACCAGCGCATTTCGCCCTGGCCCTGCACGCGCCAGTCTGGCGGCAACACGGTGCCGGCCGCCGCGACCAGGCCGGCGGCGAGGAGGGCGACCAGGGCGAGTAGCCAGGAGCGTGGCCTGAACGGAAGCCGATTCAACGGATGAGGCATACCCTTCAACCTCGTCATTCCGGCGAACGCCGGAATCCAGAACGCCCGGCGGGATTACTCCTGGATTCCGGCTTTCGCCGGAATGACGGACCATTGAGCTTCATGTGCGGGGCTTTTCCAGCAGGAACTGGTAGACGTCGGTGGCGCCGGTACGGAATCCGGCTTCGCAATAGGCCAGGTAGAAACGCCAGAGGCGGCGGAAGCGCGCGTCGAAACCCTGGGCCGCGATTTCCGGCCAGGCTGCCTCGAAGTTGTCCTGCCAGTGCGCCAGGGTGTGCGCGTAGTCCATGCCGAAGGCGTGGCGATCCAGCAACCGAAAGTCGGCGTTGGCGGCACGGCGTTCGAAGACCTGCGGCGAAGGCAGCATGCCGCCGGGGAAGATGTGGCGCTGGATGAAGTCGGTGCCACGCCGGTAGGCGTCGAAGCGCTCGTTGGCGATGGTGATGGTCTGCACCGCGGCGCGTCCGCCCGGCTTCAGGCAGCGCGCGAGCTGCTGGAAGTAGCTCGGCCAGAAGCGCTCGCCGACGGCCTCGAACATCTCGATCGAAACGACATGGTCATACTGGCCGCGCAGGTCGCGGTAGTCCGTCAGCGAAAATTCGGCGAGGTCGGCGAAGCCCCCGCGCTGCGCGCGTGCCTGCGACCATTCCAATTGCGCGGGCGACAGGGTGATGCCGTGCACCTTGCAGCCGAACTCGGTGGCGGCGATCTCCGCCAGCCCGCCCCAGCCGCAGCCGATTTCGAGGATCGTGTCGCCGGGTTTCGGGTCTAGCTGCTTCAGCAGCCGGAAGTACTTGCGCAACTGGCCCTGCAGCAGGGTCATGCCCGGCTGTTCGCTGAACAGCGCCGACGAGTAGCTCATGCTCGGGTCTAGCCAGAGCTTGTAGAAATCGTTGCCGAGGTCGTAATGGGCGAGGATGTTGCGCTTCGAGCCGGCGCGGGTATTGCTGCGCAGCAGGTGGCGCAGGCGATGGCCGAGCACGGGCAGCCAGCTGCCGTGCAAGGCGCGCGCCAGCCGGGCGCGGTTGTCGGCGAGCAGGGTCAGCAGCCCGACCAGGTTGTCGCTGTACCAGTCGCCGTCGATCCAGCTTTCGCCGAAGCCGATGTCGCCTTCGGCCAGCACGCGGTGGAACACGCGTTCGTCATTGACCTCCAGCGTGGCGCGTTCGGCGCCATGGCCGAGCGTCAGGTTCTGGCCGCCGGGCAGGACGAGGCGCAGGCTGCCGCCTTCGATCGACTGCAGCAGGTCGATCACGGTACGCGTCGCTGGCGCCAGAACCGGCATGGCGGCCGGCACGTGGTGGCGGCGCAGGGAAAGGGGAGTGGAAGCCAGGGTATTCATCGGGTGGTCTCCTGCAGGGGAGGTTGTGGGCGGGAATGGAACACGGCGCGCTTCCACCACAGGCGGGTCGCCTGCCAGTGGATGCGCCAGACGACGGCCAGCGTCAACAGCGGCTGGCGCAACAGCGCGCCGCGCGCGGCGGCCGCCGCCAGCGGCTGCGGCAGGCCTTCCAGCGCGGTGGCCAGCACGCGTTCGCCGTCGAGCCAGTAGTCGAGTTCGACGCGGCGGTGTCGCGGACCGAGGTCGAAGCGAAAGCGGTATTCGCCGGCGACCGGGAAGAAGGGCGAGACATGGAAGATCTTGCGCGCCGTCAGCGTGTCGGCGGCCGTGATCGGGCGCTGGTCGGCGTGGGCGACGAGGTAGTTGTGGCGGTCGCCGAAGGTGTTGCGAACCTCCGCCAGCACGGCGCGCAAGGCCCCCGAGCGGTCATGGCAGAACCAGAAGCTGACCGGATTGAAGACGAAGCCGAAGATGCGCGGAAAGGTCTGCAGCACTACTTCGCCGTCGGCCGCGGCGATGCCTTCGGCGGCCAGCAGGCTGCGGATCCAGGGCAAGAGCGGCGAGCCGTCGCGCGCGCCGTGGTCGCGGAAGCGCAGGCTGAGCGGCCGCGCGCGCTCGATGCCGAACCAGCGGTTGCCTGCGTCCTGCAGGCCCGACAAGGGCAGCGCGACGAAGAACAGCGGGTAGACGAAGCGGTGCGCGGTGGGGCTTTGCCTGGCGGCAAAGCGTGCGTGCATCACCGTGCCGGTGCACAGCTCGGGTTTCATGCGGCGTGTTCCAGGCCTTCAGTAGCGGCCTGCCAGGGCGCGCGGCAGCCGAGGCGATTGGCCACCGCCAGCGCCGACGCGAGCCCGTCTTCGTGGAAGCCGTAGCCGCCCCAGGCGCCGCAGAACCACAAGCGCTCGACGCCCTGTATCGCATCGAGCTGCGCCTGGGCGCCAATCGCCGCCTGGTCGAACAGCGGGTGGTCGTAGTCCCAGTCGCCGATCACTGTGGCCGGGGCGGGTTCGAGATGCGGGTTGAGCGAGACGATTACCGGCGTTTGCGTCGGCAAGGGCTGCAGATGGTTGATCAGGTAGGAAACGCTGACCGGTTGCTCGCCGCCGCTGCGTGCGCCGGCCATGTAGTTCCACGCCGACCAGACGCGTTCGTCGCGCGGCAGCAGGCTGGCGTCGGTATGCAGCACGGCGCGGTTGGGCTGGTAGCGGATGGCGCCGAGGATGCGACGCTCGGCGACGCTCGCCGCCGTGCCGAGCAGCGCCAGCGCCTGGTCGCTGTGGCAGGCCAGCACGACTTCGTCGAAGCGTTCGCAGTCGCCGCCGGGCAGGCCCAGCCAGACGCCGTCGGCATCGCGCAGCACCGATTTCACCGGCGTCGACAGGCGCACGTCGGAGAGAGTCGCGACGATGCGCGCGACATACTCGCGGCCGCCGCCCCTGACCGTTTGCCATTGCGGCCGGTCGACGATCTGCAGCAGGCCGTGGTTGCGGGCGAAGCGGACGAAGGTGGTCAGCGGGTAGTCGAGCATGGCCTGAGTCGGGCAGGACCAGATCGCCGCCGCCATCGGCAACAGGTACCAGTCGCGGAACTCGGCGCTGTAGCCTTCGCGTTCGAGAAAGGCGCCGAGGGTCAACTCCGGCAGGGCGCCGGCGGTCTCGCGGTTGAAGCGCAGCGTGTCCTGCAGCATTCGCCAGAAGCCGGGCCGCGCCAGGTTGCGCTTCTGCGCGAACAAGGTGGCCAGGCTGGAGCCGGCCCATTCGAGGTTCGGTTCCGCCATGCTGACGGCGAAGGACATGTCGCTGGCGACGGTGTCGACTTTCAGTTCGCGGAACAGCGCGGTCAGCTTCGGGTAGGTGCGGTGGTTGAACACAAGGAAGCCGGTATCCACCGGGAAGCGCGCTCCGTCCAGCTCGATGTCGACGGTGTGGGTGTGGCCGCCGATATAGTCCCCGGCTTCGAACAGGGTGACGTCGTGGCCCTGGTTCAGCAGCCAGGCACTGGCGAGGCCGGAGATGCCGGCGCCGACGACGGCGATTTTCATGTTCTGTTCCTTGTGTTCCCGGGCCGGTCGCTGCGCGCGCGAGCGCGCTGCGGCAGATGCGCGGCGGCGCGCAGCAGCAGTGCGGTGAGGAGGAGGCCGAGCAGGAGGTCAAACATTGCGACCCTCGATCAGCGCGTAGGCGGAATGGTTGTGGATCGACTCGAAGTTTTCCGACTCCACGGTCCAGTCGGCGATGCGGCGATCGCCGCGCAGACGGAGGGCGATGTCGCGCACCAGGTCCTCGACGAACTTCGGGTTGTCGTAGGCGCGCTCGGTGACCCATTTCTCGTCGGGGCGCTTGAGCAGGCCGAAGACTTCGCAGGAAGCCTCGTCCTCGGCGATGCGCACTAACTGCTCGATGCTCATGTCTTCCAGCAGGCGCACGCGCAGCGTTAGGTGCGAGCGCTGGTTGTGCGCGCCGTAATCCGAAATTTCCTTGGAGCAGGGACACAGGCTGGTCGCGGCGACGGTGACCTTGAGTTCGGTTTCGATCGGGCCGCCCTCGTCGCGCCACACCGTGATCACGGCGTCGAGATCGAGCAGGCTGGCGACTTTCGACACCGGCGCCTGCTTGCGGATGAAGTAGGGGAATCTCATCTCGATGCGACCGGCATTGGCCTGCAGGTGCAGCAGGGTTTCCTGCAGCATGCGGCGCAGGCCGGCGAGGCTCAGCGCCGCGCGCGGGCGTTCGAGGATTTCGACGAAGCGCGACATGTGGGTTCCCTTGACCTCTGGCGGCAGGCCGACGGTCATCGCCAGCGTCGCTACGGTGGGATGGGTTTCACCGGCGGCATCGAGCAGGGCCAGCGGATAGCGCAGGCCCTTGACGCCGACCTGCTGGATCGCCAGTTGGCGGTGATCGGGGCTGGCCTGCATGTCGGGCAGAAAAAAGCGATCGGGTGCATTCATGGTGTCTCCTTTGAGGGCGCTGCGATTCAGGGTTTTTCCGCCAGGCGGCGTTCGATCTGCGCGATCAGGCCGGGGCTGTCGGGGGCGGTCGTGGTGCTGAAGCTTTCGACGCGGTTTCCGCTGCGGTCGATCAGGTACTTGTGGAAATTCCACTTCGGCGCCGCGCCGCTTTTGGCGATCAGTTGCCGGTAGAACGGGTGCGTCCCCGGCGCCGCGATGTCGGTTTTGGCCATCATGGGAAACTTGATGCCATAGGTCATCTGGCAGAAGTCCGCGATTTCCTTGTTGCTGCCCGGTTCCTGATCGCCGAAATCGTTGGACGGAAAGCCGATCACCACCAGACCACGAGCCTTGTATTTGTCGTAGACAGCTTCGAGAGTTTCGTACTGCCCGGTGTAGCCGCAGAAACTCGCCGTGTTGACCACCAGCAGCACCTTGCCCTGATACTGGCAAAGGGATTGCGGCACGCCGTCCTGGAGGCGAGGAAAGCTGTGGCTGAGCAGCGTCGGACAGGCTGCGGCGGGCAGCGCGACGAGGCCGGCAAGCATGCTTAACAATCGGGCCAGCTTTTGAATTCGCATCATTTTGTCCTAGACAAACGTGTGGTTTGAACCTAAGATACGGTCAGATTTATTGATTGTCAACCCATTTGTCTTGGACATAAAATACATTCATGGACAATTCGCAGCCTGTGGCGACTGATTCCCCGGTTCTTGGCATCGGCATCGCTGCCGTCGAACGCGACACGGGCCTGGGCAAGGACACGCTGCGCATCTGGGAGCGTCGTTACGGTTTTCCGCGGCCCTTGCGCGACGCTTTCGGCGAGCGGGTGTATCCGCCCGAGCAGGTTGAACACCTGCGTCTGGTCAAGCGCCTGATGGATCAGGGCCAGCGTCCCGGCGCACTGCTGCGGCAGCCGATGGCCGAACTGGGGGCGATGGTCGCCGACGGTGGCGCAAAAGTCGGTGCTGACGACACGGCGGACTGGATCGTGCCCATGCTCAAGGCGCGCGACATCGATCCCTTGCGCGCCGAACTGGCGCAACGCTTGGCGCGTGACGGCCTCGAGCGCTTCGTGATCGAAACCGTGCCGGCCCTCAACCGGCGCATCGGCGACGGCTGGATGACGGGCGAGATCGAGATTTTCGAGGAGCACCTGTATACCGAGCTGGTGCAGAACCAGTTGCGTTCCTCGACCCACGCCCTGGCCAGCCGCGGTACGCGGCCGCAGGTCCTGCTGACCACGCTCAAGGACGAGGAGCACCTGCTCGGTCTGCTGATGGTCGAATCACTGCTCGCGGCCAACGGCGCGGCCTGCGTCTCGCTCGGCGCGCAAACCCCGATCGCCGACATCGTCGGCGCGGCGCGGGCGACGAACACCGACATCGTCGCGCTTTCGTTTTCCGGAGCCTATCCCTGGCGCAAGTCGCGCGATGCGCTGATCCAGCTGCGTGCTGCGCTGCCGGTCGCCACCGAACTTTGGGTCGGCGGTGCCGGCCTCGCCGGCCGCGGGCGCAACATCGCCGGCGTACGCGCCATCGTCGCCCTGCGTGACGTGGCACCGGCGCTGGCCGACTGGCACGCCGCGCATCCGCAGCGCAGCAGGCATTGATTCGGACGGCCCGGTGAGCGCAATCCGGCTCGATGCGGAATGCCAGGAACCGCCTGAATAGTAGTTGACTGTTTTTATCAAGTTAAGTAAATTGTGTTCGTCCCAAGGGGGAGTAGCTCTCCGCCGCGGCGTCGTCAATACGGAAATCCAGGCAGTTGAAGGGTTTCCCGGCGCTCCGGGTGCTTGTCGCAAGGCAGGCACGAGCAAGACCTTTGCCGCGATGGCGGAGGTGCCCTTGTCGAAATCACGGCCCTTCGTCCTCGCTGGATAAAGGGTCGTTCTTTTTGTAGCCTGCCGGCTGCGAAGGAACGGCGAACCGGGTCCGACAAGGAGAGCATGCAATGGAATCAATCGGTACGTGGTGGATGTGGGCGGCCTTCGTCGCCATCGTCCTGGTGATGCTGGCAATCGACCTGTTCGTGGTCGGCGGCGGCAAGCAGCACAAGGTGTCGTTCAGGGAGGCCGCCACCTGGTCGGCGATCTGGGTCTCGGTCTCCTTCCTGTTCGCCGCGGCGCTCTGGTGGCATCTGGACGGCAGCGTCGGGCGCGAGGTGGCGAACCAGAAGTCGCTCGAATTCGTTACCGGCTACCTGATCGAAAAATCGCTGGCGATCGACAACGTCTTCGTCTGGCTGATGCTGTTCTCGTTTTTCGGCATCCCGTTGGAATTGCAGAAGCGGGTGCTGGTGCTGGGCGTGCTCGGCGCCATCGTCATGCGTACGGTACTGATCTTCGCCGGCGCCTGGCTGATCACCCAGTTCCACTGGATACTTTATGTCTTCGGCGCCTTCCTGCTGGTCACCGGCATCAAGATGTGGTGGTTCGCCGAAGAAAAGCCCGACATGGCGAACAACCCGCTGATCCGCTGGCTGCGCGGCCACATGAAGATCAGCGACGAGCTCCACGGCGAGAAATTCTTCGTCTGGAAGGACGGCGTGCGCTACGCCACGCCTTTGTTCCTGACGCTGATCCTGGTCGAGATCTCGGACCTGATCTTCGCCGTGGATTCGATCCCGGCCATCTTCGCCATCACCGCCGATCCCTTCATCGTGCTGACCTCCAACGTCTTCGCCATCCTCGGCCTGCGCGCGATGTACTTCCTGCTGGCCGATATGGCCGACCGCTTCTCGTTGCTCAAATATGGCCTGGCGGCGGTGCTGGTGTTCATCGGCGTCAAGATGCTGCTGATCGACCTCTACAAGATCCCGATCGGCTTCTCGCTGGCCGTGGTCGCCACCTTCATCGGGATTTCGATAGGGATGTCGCTGCGCAAGGAAAAGCTCGAACGCGCCGCGGCCGCAGGCCGCACCGGCGAGTGAGGAACTGACATGGAAACCGTCATGCACGCTCCTGCAGGCTTGCGCCAGCGGCTCGACCGATGGCTCGAGTCCGCGCCGGTGCATAACAGCCTGATCGCGCTGATCCTGGTCAATGCCGTGATCCTCGGCCTGGAAACCAGCCCGTCGCTGATGGCGGCCTGGGGCTCCTGGCTGAGCGCGGCCGACCGCGCGATCCTCGGCGTTTTCGTGATCGAGATCGCGCTGCGCCTTTATGTGAATCGATTGACCTACTTTCGCGATCCGTGGAACGTCTTCGACTTCACGGTGGTGGCCATCGCGCTGGTTCCCGCCTCCGGCCCGCTGGCGGTGCTGCGCGCCCTGCGCATCCTGCGCGTGTTGCGCCTGATCACGCTGGTGCCGAGCATGAAGCGGGTGGTCGGCGGCCTGCTCTCGGCCCTGCCCGGTCTGACTTCGGTGATGGGCATCATCTGCATCATCTTCTACGTTGCCGCCGTGATCGCCACGAAACTGTTCGCCGCCGATTTTCCTGCGCTGTTCGGCGATCTCGGCAAAAGCGCCTTCACGCTGTTCCAGGTGATGACCCTCGAAGGCTGGGCGATGGAAGTGGTGCGCCCGGTGATGGCGGTATATCCGTCGTCCTGGATCTTCTTCCTGATCTTCATCCTGGCATCGACCTTCACTTTGCTCAACCTGTTCATCGCGGTCATCGTGAATGCCATCAACCAGGAGGGTGCCGGGGAACGCCGCGACCCGGTCATCGCCGAGATCGCTCTTCTGCGTGAAGAAATCGCCGCCTTGCGCAGCCAGCTCGGCGGCGTGCGTAAGCCCGCGCCCTATGCGATTCGCAGGCGGTGAGCCATGGACCCGACGCGACTTCTGGCATGGGACCAAGCCGGCCTAGCGCTTGCCCATGCAGCGCGGGCGCCGTGGCTAGACAGCATGTTCGTCGTCGTCACCTGGTTCGGTTCGCTGGCGGTGCTGCTGCCGCTGGCGCTGCTGGTCTGGTGGCGCTGGCGCGGCGACAGGAACGCAGCCTTTGTCGCGCTGGCCCTGGTCGGTGCCTCCGTGCTCGGGCACCTGGCAAAACTGTTCGCGGCGCGGCCGCGACCCGACCTGTTTCCGCCGCTGATCACCATGCCCGAGGACTGGAGCTTTCCCAGCGCCCATGCCGTGCAGGTCACCGCCTTTGCACTGGCCTGGCTGTTGCGGCCGGGCGCGGCGCCGGGCAGGATCGAGATTGCCGTCCTGCTCGCCGCCGTGACCGTGGTGATTGCCTCGCGGCTCTATCTGCAGGTCCATTTTCCGAGCGATGTCATCGCCGGCGCGCTGCTGGCGATCCTCTGGGTCGTGTTTCTGCGTCGTCTGCCGATATGGCGTACAAATAATCATCAAGACTGAATTCCGCGGCACTGGTGACGCCGGATACCACCCGCTGCGCAAGATTCATCGCGTTGCCGGCCCGACCTTGGGCAGACCTGGGGTCGGGTCACTCCAGCAGCGAGGCTATCCCGCTGGCCTGTATGGCTTCGACGGCGGGATGCTGGATCCGCCGCTGGGTGACGATGGCATACCAGTTCTCGCGCACGTCGGCGAGCGTGCCGAGCGCGCGCGCGCCGAACTGGGCAAGGATGTCGGCGTGCATCCCCGACGGCGCCGGAAACAGGCCGAGGCCGGCGCGGCCGAAGGTCTTGAGCAGCGCGCTGTCGGAGAATTCGCCGACGAGTTCGGGCTTCAGGTTGTGCCGCGCGAACCAGGCATCGATCGCGCCGCGCAGCGGATTGCTGCGCACCGGCAGCAGCAGCGGGGCCCCGTTCAACTGCCGCGGAAAGTCGTCGGCATAGCGCGCGTGCAGGCTGTCGCTGGCGTAGAGGTCGATGCCGACCGTGCCCAGCAACCTCGACTGCAGTTTGAGATGGGCGTCGGTCGGCGCCGATCGATCGGTCAGGACCAGGTCGAGCCGGTTCAGCGCCAGTTCGGCAAGCAGGTGGTCGACATTGCCCTCGATGCATTCCAGGCGCATCGACAGCGGCGCCTGCAGCGCCGGCTGGAGCAGGCGGAAGGCGACCAGCTTGGGTACCGCCTCGCTCAGGCCAACGGCAAAGCGGCGGCGTCCAGAGGCGTGGTCGGCCACCGCGTGGCGCAGCCGCTCGCCGAGCAGGAAAATCTGTTCGGCATAGTCCAGCGCCGCGCGCCCGGCCTCGGTCAGCACCAGCGAGCGGCCCTGCGGCGCGAACAGTGCCTGTCCCAGCTGCTTTTCGAGGACGCCGAGCTGGGTGCTGATGGTCTGCACCGAGAGATTCAGGCGCTCCGCCGCACGGGTAATGCTGCCTTCCTTGGCGACCGCCCAGAAGTAGAGCAGGTGACGGAAATTGAGATCGTCCGGGGTCATCGACTGTTCCAGATATTGGGACCATTATATCCATAAACATCCATTTATTAGGATGTATCGGATCGCTAGAGTGCTCCCATACGCAGCAAACCTGCTGCGGCGGATAAACAACCAAGGAGACGACAAATGATCACTCTCAACGACTGCAGGGCATTTTGCGATGTCGATCCGGCGACCGTGGCGCGCGTGGCGCGAAACGAGCATCTGCCGGAGATACTGGCGATCGCCTGTGCCCAAACCCGGGTGACGAAAGCCCGGCGTCTGCATGCCCGGCACCCGATCGTTGCGCTCCCCGCTGCCACGCTTTCGCAGCGTCTGGCCGCCTGAGGAGGGACACACCATGATGACCCTGCAAGCCAGGCAAAGCCTGTCCCCGATCAACTACCCGGGTCGCCCGTTGCGGATGTACCCGGTCGACAGCCCGCGCGCCAAGGCGCGCCTGATCGTTCTGGCGTTGTTGGCCGACGGCCGGGTGGATGCTGCCGAACTGGACGGTCTGGCGAAATATCGCGCCTTCGACGAACTGGGCATCACGCGCGACGACTTTTTCCAGGTGCTCTATGACTTCTGTGCCGATGCCGCCGGACTGCCCGAAGGCAGCGGCAACTACCTGATGTCGCCGGCACTGCTGGAGACCCTCTTCGCCGAAGTTGGTGGCGCCCGAGAGCGGCAGAAACTGATGCGCCTGATCTTCGACGTCATTCGCAGTGACGGCCACCTTGCCGATGGCGAGGCCCGGCTGTTCTGGCAAGCACTCGACACCTGGCGCCTGCGGCTGGACGACGGCATCGAATACCGCCCGCGCGCCGCAGCCCACAGGCAAAGGGGCCAGCAGCGCCAGACGGCTTCAACCCATCGTGGAGGGCGGATTGGGCAGCAATAGTTCCGCGCTATCAAAGCAATAGTTGACTGAATTAGTCGACATTACTACCCTGAACCTGTTGCAACCAAGGAGAGACACATCATGAAGACCCTGAACGAACTTTGTGCCATTGCAGAACGAACCGGATCCGCAAGCTTCCCACTTCGCCAGGCATGCGCGCATCCGCGCTCGGCAGCCGACCAGCGACCGTTGCCGGTGCCAAACAGCGAGTCCGCATTCGACTCGTCATGGGAGGCCGTAATGCCTGAGGCCGCCGCCGCTTCCCGCCCTGGCAAATAAGCGCAAGGAATCCACCATGTCCGCACTCATCAATGGCTTCGACGGCGACGGCACGGTGACGGTCAACCGTGTCGTCTTGCGGCCGGAGTTCACCGTCGACGACCTGGAAACGCGAGTGGCTGAAATGTGCGAGAACGTCAAGACATACCACTCCGACACCGGCTTCACCGGCGGCTTCGTGGTCTTGAACACCGGACAGATTTCCAACGAAGGATCCACCGTCGGCCAGGCCGTCGCCTCGCCACTGAAGGATCGCGAGGCGCTCATCGTGACCTTCTGGAAATCGCTCGAAGAGCATGAGCAGAGCCATCGATCGGAAACCTTCCAGCCGCTGTTCCGGCGCGTCCTCGAACTTTGCGAGAACGGCAACGAGGAGATTGCCTATCGGATGCTCTGGTCCGGTAGCGCCTACACCCCCGCCGAGGCCACCGAGGCTCGGGCGGCGAAAGCGCGCTACTTGAAGGTCGCCTAGCCGGCGGACCCACTTAGGAACGAACGACGGCCGATTGCTCCACTGCGCTCAACGGTTCAAACCACTCGAACTGCCGGTCGAGCACATCGACGGTCGCTTCCGAGGCATCGCCGCTACGCGCCAGCAGGCGGCGGCGCAGTTCCTCCGGCGCTGCCTCGGTGGCGAGGATGCTGAAGCCGCAGCCGAGTTCGGCCGCCAGTGCGGCGAAGTTGTCGCGTTCGGCACGCTTGAGGAAGGCAGCATCGACGATCACCGGCCAGCCGGAAAGCAGAAGTTCCCGGGCCAATGCCAGCAGCCGCGCATAGGTTCGCTGCGTCGCTTCCAACGTGTAGATGGCGCCGTCCGCAGGCGAGTCGCTGTTGTCATGCGGTGACAATCCGAAAAGCCGCTTGCGTTCGACGTCCGACCGCAGCCGGACGATGGAGCCGGCGCGGTCCAGGCTCGAATCGAGCAGCCGCGCCGAACTCGCGGTGGTCTTGCCCGACCCCGACAGGCCACAGGTGATGGCGAGAGTCGGCGCTCGTGGTACGGCGATCCTCCAGGCCAGATCCAGATAGCCGCGTGCCGCCACAACGTCGGCCTGCGCTGCGTCGCTGTCTTCCTGAGCCGCGCGCAGCGCCGCGACTTTGGCGCGCACCACGGCGCGATACACGGCGTAAAAGCGCATCACCCGCAATGCCGCGAAGTCGCCGCCGGTTTCCAGCCAGGCATTGAGGAACCAGGCCGCGAGTCCAGGCTGGTCGTGGTCGAGCAGATCGATCCAGACGAAGGCGATTTCGCCGGCCGGATCGTTCCATCGGAAATCCTCGTTGAATTCGATGCAGTCGAAGGGTGTGACGTGGCCATCGATCAGCACCAGGTTGCCCAGGTGCAGGTCGCCGTGGCCTTCGCGGATAAAGCCACCGGCCTTGCGAGCGGCGAAGTCACCGCCATGACGGGCGAATTCCTCTTCGGTCCAGGCGGCCAGTCGCTCGACCGCTGCCTGCTCCGGCGCCCTCAGCAACTGGCGCAATTCGATGAAATTTTCGCGCGCGGCGGCCAGCACCGCGGCCGGTTCGCCGAAGCGCGTGCCGGGCATGGCCGCGTTGGCGGCGGCATGGAACTCGCACAACGTCGCGGCCAGTTGCGACAGCTGTGCCGGCTTTAGCTCGCCGCGAGCGGCGACCCGGTCGAGGCGACCGCTCTCATCGAAGCGGTGCATGCGCACCGCCCATTCGATGGCGGGCAACGCACCGATGACCGGCAGCAGCGGACTGCCGCCGATCGGCACCACGTCGAGGTACAGCGCCGGGGCGAGCCGTCGGTTGAGTTCCAGTTCGGCGCGGCAGCAGGCTTCGCGCTGTGTCAGGCTGCCGTAATCGAGGAAGGGCAGGGTGATCGGCTTCTTGATCTTGTAGGCGAAGTCGCCGGCCAGCAGCAGCCAGGAGGCATGGGTCTCGACCAGTTCGACGCTCGCGGCAGGATGCGGATGGCGTCGCGGATCGAGCAGGGCGGCTATCAGTGGTGGCAGGGCGATGGACATGGAGTGGATTATCGCCCCCCGTCACGCCTGATCGTCCGGACACCATGCGCGGCCGCGTGCGGCCGGCGAACGTGCTTCAGTGCGGGCTGTCTTCGCGCGTGACGGCGGGAAGTTCGATCTCTATCAGGGCGCCGTTCTCCCTCATTGCCAGGGTGCCGCCCATGTCGTCGATGCGCCGGCGCACGATCTCCTTGCGGCGCGCAGCAAGGCCCTTGTCTTCCTCGGTACCCGATTCGGCGTCATCGGACTGGATCCGGATGCGCACGCCCTTGCTGCAACTGCCGGTCTCGACCACGATCTTGCCGTTCAGGGTCGGCAACAGGTTCATCAGTATTTCCTTCAGGTACTCCGGCACCATGTCGCACCAGGGCAGGTCGCGTCCCGGCCGGAAATCGATCGGGCTGCGGAAGCGCCGATCGAAGCTGAAGAAATAGCAGACGGCCTCGATCACCGGGTTGATGCTGGCGAATTCCGGGCGATCACTGACGGTGGCAAAGGCGGAAATCTGGCGGGTCATGCCGAACACGCGCCGGCTCTGCTCGAGGATCTTTTCCGCCGCTTCCGCGGGGTCGCTCGCATCATCCTGCCGGTCGCCGAGCTGCTGCGCCAGGGCCGCGATCACCGACAGCGCGTTGCCCGTTTCGTGCGAGACGTTGGCCGCCATGGTCGCCATGGCCTCCATTTTTTCGCGGTGCCACAGGCGTTCCTGCGCGGCGGCGCGTTCCTGCGTCTCGATCTGCTCGTCGATGATGGTCTGGCCCCGCTTCACGATGAAAAGCAGCGCCATGAAGAGCAGGATCAACATTCCGCCGACGACGCGCAGCAGGTCGACCGAGTTCTTTCTGACCAGTTCGCCGCTGTGTGTCGCGGTCTGCTCCAGCCGTCCCTGATTGGCCGCCACCAGCGAAGCAAGCTGCGTCGAACTGACGTTGATCTGGCGCAGGGTCGGCGTCACGTCGGCATAGATCTCGAATACGCCCAGCACGTCCTTGCCTCCGTTGCGACGCACCGGGATGTAGCTGGACACCAGGTCGCGATTCTCCACCATGCCCTCGAAACTGCTGAAGTGGTCGCGATGCGTCAGTTCGCTCACCGCCCTCCCGGCCGCCGCTGCGCGCCAACCGGCATTGCTGCTCTTGTCTTCGCCGATGTTGCGGTGGTCGGAGGAATAGACAGTCAGGCCGCGCAGGTCGTAGACCTTGACCTTGAACACGTTGCTGTTCTTCATGGTCGCGATCGCCTGCCGGTCCAGCGCGGCAAACCCGGGCTGTGAACGCAGCTTCAGCCCGATCTCGGCGAAGCATTCCTCGCGCGGGTTCGCACTGGTCGTTCGCGGCAGGTTCCGGTTGTCGAGCAGCGAGCGGCAGCGGTCCAGCGACAGCGACTGCGCTTTGGCGACGAAGGGCGCGAAATGGGAATCCCACAGCGTATTGGCGAAGAAGTGGGTCAGGTTGAGGTTGGCGGTTTCCTGCGCCGCGATCAGCGCGGTCCGTGCGGCCTGGGTGGTTTCGGACGACAGTTCCGCCTGCGCTTCGCGGAAGAACCTGGTCTGGAGTTGCTGAACTTCGGCGAAGAAGGCGACTTCGCTGCTCTCCATCACGTAAAGGACGATGCCGACGACCAGGAAGGTGGCCGTCGCGGTCAGTGTGAAATAGCGCAGCAGGTTGAACCGTCCGCGCTCTAGTGTGCGTCGGACGAGGAGTGGTTTCATCAACGATTGTGAGGAAAAGCCCATTACACGATTGGCGAGACTCTATCCTTTAACGTGCCGATTCTGCGCCCCGACCCTGGAAACGCATTGACGTACATCAATGCCATGGTGCGCCGCAAAAAACGGGGCGTGGCCATCCGCTCGCGCTCGCCGAGAAGGCATCTGGGGACAATGAACGGAAGCGAGCGATTCGAGCGGAACTTCCACGGCCGCAAGCCCTCCGCTCCGGGAGTTGACAGGAACGAACGATCGTTTTATAAATGAGCCATGGGCAAGGGTGAACAAACACGACAGACCATCCTCGATGAGGCGTTCGCGCTGGCGAGCAACATCGGCGTCGGCGGTTTGAGCATCGGCATGCTGGCCGAACGCACCCGGATGTCGAAAAGCGGGCTGTTCGCCCATTTCGGTTCGAAGGAGGAACTGCAACTGGCGGTATTGCGCGAGGCGCAGGAGCGCTTCGCCGATGTCGTGCTGCGTCCGGCGTTTCGCCAGCCGCGCGGTCTGGCGCGCCTGCGCGCCATCGTCATCAACTGGCTGGACTGGACGCGGGCCGCCAATCTGCCCGGAGGCTGCGTGATCAATGCCGCTGCCGCCGAGTTCGACGACCAGCCCGGCCCCTTGCGCGACGAGGTCAGGAACGGCCTGCTGGCGCTGCGCCGCACCCTGGTCGATACGGTGGCCAAGGCCGTCTCCACCGGCGAACTGCGTCCCGACACCGATGCCGAACAGTTCGCCTTTGAACTGGAAGGGATTTACCAGGTAACGCAGCAAAGTCGTCGTTTGCTTGACGACCCGGAGGCGGACCGTCGTGCGCTTGTCGCATTCGACCGGCTGGTTCGCGACTGTGCAAGCACCAACCAAGGAGACTAGCGATGGAACTGAAACTGAAGCCCGCTTTTTTTTGGCCAATCAATAGTACGATCGTTCGCGCTTTTCAGTTTTCAATCGGGCTGACCTGGCAGCGTGCCCTGTACCGGCTGCTCTGGCGCAGTGTGCCGCAACAGGCGATCGAACATGCCGCGCGCCGGATGCTGACGCCGCCCGGGCACCATTTCCCGGATGCGGAACTGCGCCTGATGGAAGACGCAAGCCTGATTCCCGTACCGCTGGTCACCGGCCGCCTGATCGGCTGGCGCTGGGGACACAGGGCCGATCCGGTAGTGGTGCTGGTGCACGGCTGGGGCGGACGCGGCACGCAGCTCAAGGCCTTCATCGCCCCGCTGCTCGAGCGCGGATTCTCGGTGGTGGCCTATGACGCGCCAGGGCATGGCATGACCGGAGGACCTGAGTCTTCCCTGCCGCACTTCCTGCGCGCCCTCGAAGCAATGCTGGATCATCTCGGGCCCGTTCATGCGCTGGTCGGCCACTCCCTCGGCGGCGCGGCGGCGGCCCTGGTCATGGCGCGCCGCCCGCAAACCGCCGGGCGCGCGGTCCTGATCGCCCCGCCGGCGAGCCTGACCGAGTCGGCACGCCGACTGGCCAGGGCGCTGGCCTGGCCGGAAGCGATGCGCGCCGCGGTGCAGCGTCGCATCGAGTATCGCTTCGGCATCGCCTGGAGCGAGTTCGAGGTCGACCGGAACGCCGGCCCGCAGCCATTGCTGGTGATCCACGATCGCGGCGATCGCGAGGTTCCCTATGCTGAGGGAATGCGTTACGTGAACGCCTGGCCCGCGGCGCGTATGCTCGAGACCGGCGGCCTCGGCCATCGACGCGTGCTGAATGACCCGGCCGCAATCGGCGCAGGCGTCGACTTCATCGCCGGAGCACGGTCGTGAGCGCCCGCGAACCCTGGGCCGATGTCGCCCTGCGAGGCATACGCGCCGCCGGTCGGGAAGATCGCTTCGAGGTGGCAGGCCTCCTGGCGCGGATGGATCGGGACGGCCTGTACGAACGCCACTTCGCCCACGGCGAAGCGCCGAACCACGCATTGCTGCGCCGCCTCGACGACGTCGACGGAATCAACAGGGTGGCTTTGCTGGCAGTCGGCGCTGACGACACGGCGATCGGCCACGCAGAGTATGTCGCAACCGAGGGACTTGCAGAGTTCGCCTTGCTGGTGCTGCCATCTGCGCGTGATCGCGGTGTCGGTCGCGCACTCCTGGCCGCTTTGGTCGAACTCGCTACCGGTGTCGGACAGCGGGAATTGAACGGCGTCATCCAGGCTACCAACACGCGCGCCCTGGAGCTTTCCCGCAATCTGGGATTCAGCCTGCGGCCGGGTGAGGACCGCCGGACCGTGATAGTCTCCCGCCCAATGTGCACGGCGTCCACATCGGCTGGAGGATAGCCCGACGCTGGTTTGCCTGGCGTGCCGCCGGAAGTCTTCAACCATGACCCTGACCGAATTTCGTTACATCGTCGCGCTGGCCCGTGAGCGCCATTTCGGCCGCGCCGCGGAGAAATGCAACGTGTCACAGCCGACCCTGTCGGTGGCGGTAAAAAAGCTCGAAGACGAACTCGGCGTCGCCCTCTTCGAACGCAGCGCAGGCGATGTCCGCGTCACGCCGATCGGCGTCGCGGTCGTGGCCCAAGCCGAGCGTGCCCTGGCCGAAGCCTCCCGCGTCGCCGAGATCGCCGCCGCCGGCAAGGACCCGCTGGCCGGTCCGTTGCGCCTCGGCGTGATCTACACCATCGGCCCCTGGCTGTTGCCGGCCCTGGTGCCGCGCGTCAAGGCACTGGCACCGCAGATGCCGCTCTACATTGCCGAGGGCTACACGGAAAACCTGATCGAACGCCTCAAATCCGCCGAGCTCGACGTGCTTGTGCTGGCGCTGCCGATCGAGGAGCCGGGCCTGGTCGCGCAACCGGTCTACGAAGAGGCCTTCCGCACCCTGGTGCCGGCGGGGCACCCCTGGGCCAGGCTCAAGTCCCTGCATCCGGCGCAACTGCTCGACGAACCCTTGCTGATGCTCGGTTCGGGCAACTGCTTCCGCGACCAGGTGCTCGACCTGTGCACCCGCGCAAGCCAGGGCGAATCGCCGCAGGTGCTGGAAGGCAGCTCGCTGGAAACCATACGCCACATGGTTTCTTCGGGCGTCGGCGTCACGGTGATGCCCTCCAGCAGCGTCGACCACATCGCCGAGGACGACCCGCTGCTGCGCGTCAAGCACTTCGTCAAGCCCAGCCCGACACGCCGTGTCGGCCTGGTCTGGCGCTCGAGCTTCCCGCGCCACAGGGCGATCGACGTGATGCGCCAGGCGGTACTCGACTGCCACCTTCCCGGCACCCGCGCGATCCGTTGAACCAATAGCCATCGGCTATCAGTCCGGTGGGAAAAATCAATTAGAACTTTTGCCCAGCGTGGAATAGAGTGGGGTCAGGTCAACGGGCAACGCCCAACGACTCGGCGTCGTGCTTCAGTACGGCGCACCCCCTTCCAACACTGAGGAGCAAACCTATGGAACTCAAGGGATCCAAGACCGAAGGCAATCTGAAAGCCGCTTTTGCCGGCGAATCGCAGGCCAACCGCCGCTATCTGTATTTCGCGAACAAGGCCGACATCGAAGGCTACAACGACGTTTCCGCCGTATTCCGCTCGACCGCCGAAGGCGAGACCGGGCACGCCCACGGCCACCTCGAATACCTCGAGGCCTCCGGCGACCCGGCCACCGGCCTGCCCATCGGCGCCACCGCCGACAACCTGAAGGCGTCCATCGCTGGCGAAACCCACGAGTACACCGACATGTACCCGGGCATGGCCAAGACCGCGCGCGACGAAGGTTTCGACGAAATCGCAGACTGGTTCGAGACCCTGGCCAAGGCCGAGCGCTCGCACGCCAACAAATTCCAGCGCACGCTGGACGGCCTCAACGGCTGACAAAGGCCAGCGGACGTGGTTCGACGGGCTCACCATGAGCGGGCCCCTATGGGATCCCGCTCATCCTGAGCTTGTCGAAGGACGTACCGCCAGCGACCGAAGGAAGTCCCGTGGGGCGCCGACTCCTGACCCCGACGCCCTTTTTCAACACGCAGCAAGGAAGGACGCCATGCGCGAAGGCAACCTCGAAGCACCCACCCGTCACGCTATCGACTGGAAGAACCCCGAGTTCTACGACCAGGCCGCCTGCGAAAAGGAGATGGAGCGCATCTTCGACATCTGCCACGGTTGCCGCCGTTGCGTCTCTTTGTGTAATGCCTTCCCCAGGCTCTTTGATTTCATCGACGAGGCCGGCGATGCCGAAACCGCCGGCGTACCCAAGGAGAAGTTCTGGCAGGTGGTCGACCAGTGCTACCTGTGCGACGTCTGCTACATGACCAAATGCCCCTACGTGCCGCCGCACGAGTGGAACCTGGATTTCCCGCACACCATGCTGCGCGCCAAGGCGATCCAGTACAAGACCGGCAAGATGAAATTCCGCGACAAGCTGCTGACTTCGACCGAACTGGTCGGCACCCTGTCCTCGATTCCCGTGGTGGCGCAGGTGGTCAATGCCGCCAACAAGTTCGGCCCGGCGCGTATGGTGTTGCAAAAGGCGCTCGGCGTCGATGCCCGCCGCGAACTGCCCGAGTTCGACTCGTTCAACTTCCGCGCCGATTCCACCGCCAGCTACAACCATCCGGTCAGGGATGGCGCCAAGAGCCCCGGCAAGGTCGCCGTGTTCTCGACCTGCTACGTGAACTACAACGAGCCAGGCCTGGGCCACGACCTGCTCAAGCTGCTCGACCACAACGAGATTCCCTACGTCGTGGTCAAGGGTGAAACCTGCTGCGGCATGCCCAAGCTGGAACTGGGCGACCTCGACACGGTGGAGAAATACAAGGAACGCAACATCCCGCTGATGCACGACCTGGCGCAGGCCGGCTACGCCATCGTCACCCCCGTGCCCTCCTGCACCCTGATGTTCAAGAGCGAGATTCCCTTGCTGTTCCCCGACGACGCGCGCTGTAAGGCGGTATCGGCGGCGATGTACGACCCCTTCGAGTACTTCGTCCTGCGCAACAAGGACGGCCTGCTGAAGACCGACTTCAAGGTGCCGCTGGGCAAGGTTTCGTACCACATTCCCTGCCATTCGCGCGTGCAGAACGTCGGCAAGAAGACCGAGGAAATGCTCAAGATGACCGGCGCTACTGTGAATACCGTCGAGCGCTGCGCCGGCCACGACGGCACCTGGGGCGTCAAGGAAGAGTATTACGAGCTGTCGATGAAGATCGGCAAACCCGTGTTCAAGGCCATGGCCAAGGACGAGCCGGACTACGTCAGCTCCGACTGCGCCATCGCCGCCCGCCACATCCTGCAGGGCATGAACGAAGCCGGCGCCGCCGGCAAGAAGGAAAAGCGGCATCCGCTGGCCTTGCTGCGCATCGCTTACGGACTGGACTGAATATATGGAAAGCGCCATGACCATCACCCGCGATTCCCTGCTGACCCTCGAAGCCTATGCCAGGACGCGCATTGCCATGCGCGAAGAGGTCATGGCGCAAAAGAAGCTGCGCCGCGTCAAGCTGGGCGAGAACATCCTGCTGATTTTCGAGAACGAACTCCTGATCCGCTACCAGATCCAGGAAATGCTGCGTGTCGAGAAGATCTTCGAGGAAGACGGCATCCGGCATGAGCTGGAATCCTATGCGCCGCTGGTGCCCGACGGCAGCAACTTCAAGGTCACGATGCAGATCGAATACGCCGACGAGGAACGCCGCCGCGACATGCTGGCCAGGCTCAAGGGCGTCGAGGACCGCGTCTGGGTGCGCATCGACGGCTTCGACCCGGTGTTCGCCATCGCCGACGAGGATCTCGAACGCGAGAACGAAGAGAAAACCTCGGCGGTGCATTTCCTGCGCTTCGAGCTGTCGGCCGGCATGATTGCCGCCGCGAAGAGCGGCGCCGCGATCTCCGTCGGCGTCGACCATCCGGCCTACACCGCCAACACCGGCGCCCTGCCGGACTCTGTTCGCACTTCGCTGGCCTCCGACCTGCGCTGAGCGCCGAAAGTCGGCGCCCCACAGGGACTTCCTTCGGTCGCTGGTGACACGGCGCCCTCTGCCGCAGCGCAGCTTTACCTCGCCTGCCGAAACGGTGTAAAAACCCCTGGCGCCTGCATGGGCGCAACAAACAAAAACCAACTAGGAGAGCCAGGGTGAAGAAAAAACTCGAATCCGAATCGCGCCGCGAGGCGCTTTGTGCCGGCGGCGCCGGGGCAATGGCGGCCATGTTCGGCGGCCTGCTGGGTGTGGCCAACGGCGTGCGCGCCGAACCGGTCAAGGGCGCCGTGCCCGTGGTGGACAAACTCGCCGTGCGCGTCGTCACCGACTCCTACCAGCTGGCGCTGGCGGCGAGCACCTCGATCGCCGGCGTCAAGGTGGAGCGTTTCTCCTTTCCGGTGACTGCAGAGCGTCCCAAGCGTTCGGTGCTTTCCGAGTTCGGCCTCTCGCTGCACCTCGAATCGACCATGGGCAGCGACACGCGCCAGGTCCTGATCGACTTCGGCTACACCTCGGAAGCGCTGATGAATAACCTGGAAGTCTTCGGCATCAAGCCGGAAAACCTCGAGGCGCTGATCCTCTCCCACGGCCATTTCGACCACTTCGGCGGCATGCTCGGCTTCCTCGAGGCGACCAAGGGCAAGCTCAAACCCGGCATCCCGTTCTACCTCGGCGGCGAGGAATGCTTCTGCACGCGCGAGCTCAACATCCCCGACCGTGTCGGCAACTTCGGCTACCTCGATCGCGACGCGATCAAGGCCTACAACGTGCAGGCGACCTTCGCCGAAAAGCCTTCGATCATTGCCGGCCATGCCTTCACCACCGGCCAGATCGCCCGCGCCACTTTCGAGCGCGTGCTCTCGCCGACCCGCATGCGCGTCGGCATGAACAACGGCGTCGGCTGCTACCCCGACCAGATCAATCCGGAAAAGAAACAGTTGACGGTGGTGCCCGATGACTTCGAGCACGAGCAGGCCACCTGTTTCAACGTCAAGGATCGCGGGCTCGTCGTGATGACTTCCTGCGGCCATCGCGGCGTCGTCAATTCCGTCAAGCGCGCCATGGCCGTGGCCGGCACCAACAAGGTCCATGCCGTGCTCGGCGGTTTCCACCTCGCTCCGCACAAGGACGAATATGTGCGCGAGACGGTGATGGCGCTGAAGGAAATCAACCCCGACCTGGTGATCCCGATGCACTGCACGGGAGAGGCCTTCCAGGAAATCGCGGCAAAGGAAATGCCGGGCAAGTACATCCGCTCCTACACCGGCACCCGCTACACCTTCGGCGCATGAGCGGCACCCAGACGGCAGGCGTCCCGCGCCTGCCGGTTTTCATCCTCACCGGCTTCCTTGGCAGCGGCAAGACCACGCTGCTGGCGGACTGGCTGCGGCGCCAGCCGCTGGCGGATACCGCCGTGGTCATCAACGAAGCCGGCGAGGTGCAGATCGACGGCGTGCTGGTCGGCGAGGCCGATGAGCGCATTCAGGTGCTGGAAGGCGGTTGTCTGTGCTGCGTGGTCCTCGACGACCTCGGCGCGACGGTCGAGCGCCTGCTCGAAGCGCGCGACACCGGCACCGTTCCGCCCTTCTCACGCCTGCTGATCGAAACCTCGGGGCTGGCCGATCCGGGCCCCATCATCCACAGCCTGATGCACGATCCGCGGCTGCAGTCGCGGGTACGCTTCGGCGGCACCCTCACCGTCATCGACGGCGTCAATGGCGGAGACAACCTCGACCAGTTCCGCGAGGCGCGCGCCCAGGTCGAACTGGCTGACGCGATCATCCTGTCCAAGGCGGACAGGGTCGAGGATGCGCAGCGCGCTGTCGTCGAGCAGCAGGTGCGCCGCCATAACCCGCAGGCGCGCATGATCTGGTCGCGGCGCGATGCGCTCGCCGATCCCGTTGCCGAGCGCCTGCTCGATGCCGATTTCCGCGTCCGCCGCGACATCGCCGAAAACCTCGGCCATGCCCACGGTCCGGGCTGCGGCTGCCACGGCCATGGCGCGACGAGCGGGCATTCGGCATTGGTGGCGCACGCCTTCCGTTTCGACGCCGAAATCGACGGCGTGGCGCTGATCGAGGCCCTGGACCTGATCGAACAACTGCACGAAGGCGAAGTGGTGCGCAGCAAGGCCCTGTTCCGCGACCGCGAGACCGGCATCGGCTACTCGGTGCATGCCGTGCGCGGCATCCTCGACACCCCCGAGGAAATCGCCATTCCCGCCGATGCGGACACCGGCGTGGTGCTCTTCAGCGCCACCCTGAGCCGCGAAAAGGTGGCCGAGGTGCTGCGGCCGTTGGTCGGGGTGGGTTAGCGAGCTTATCGGTGGCGGCGGTCAGACCGTCGCCAGCCCGGTGTCCGGGTAGCGTTCCACCGGGCTGATCAGCAAGGTCGCCTGGACCTTGTGACGGAGATAGGCTTGCTCTCCACCATTCTCCGCAGCAGCAAGAGTATGACTGCCCCGGCAAAACCGAAGCTTCGTCTGCTGGCATCATCGTAGCAAATAGGATACAGTTTCGACACGGGCGTGATCTACACAACAGAGCCATTCGATAGCTGGTTTGAGGGCTTGCGGGATCACGCCGGGAAGTCGGCGATCTAGCCCGGATATTTCACCAGCCCCCGTGAATTGGCTGCGCAGATATGCTGAACGGGTTGATGGTGATGCGAGCGGGGGCGATTGATCAAATTTTGATCAAATAGGCGAATTTTGGACGGACTTCCCCCAACCCCCGAAGATCAACATGTCGGGGACGCACTCGGTAAAGG
>JBIKLV010000136.1:0-8781 GCA_044359585.1 Sulfuritalea sp.
GCGTGCCTTCGTACATGATGGTGGCCATGCCGGCGATCAGCGGGCCGTAGATGATGTAGCTGTGGCCGACCACCCAGCCGATGTCCGAGGTGGAGAACATGGTCTCGCCCTCGCCGCCCTGGAAGATATGCTTCATCGACGCCGCCAGCGCCACGGCATAGCCGCCGGTATCGCGCTGCACGCCCTTGGGCTTGCCGGTGGTGCCGGAGGTGTAGAGGATGTAGGAAGGCTCGCTCGATTCCATCCACTCGCAGGGAACGTCGGCGTTCATGTGCTGGGCGCGCAGTTCGGCATAGTCGACATCGCGCCCGGCAACGCGCGGCCAGCCCTTGTCAAGGCCACGATCGATCATCAGCACTTTCTCGGGCGGAAACTCGGCGAGCTTGCAGGCTTCATCGAGCAGGTGCTTGTAGGGCACGGCCTTGCCGCCGCGCATCCCGGCATCGCTGGAGACGATCAGCTTGGGCTTGGCATCGTCGATGCGGGTGGCCAGCGAACCGGAAGCGAAACCGCCGAACACCACCGAATGGATGGCGCCGATGCGCGCGCAGGCGAGGATCGCGAAGGTCGCCTCGGCGATCATCGGCATGTAGATCAGGACGCGGTCGCCCTTGCCCACACCGAGCGACTTCATGATCGCCGCCGTGCGCATGACTTCCGACTTCAACTCGGCGAAGGTGTAGCTCTTTTCCTCGTTGGTTTCGGTGGAAATGTAGACCAGAGCCCGATCGTTGGGCCGCTTGGCCGCGTGGCGGTCGACCGCGTTGTGGCAGAGGTTGGTCTTGCCGCCGGTGAACCACTTGGTGAATGGCGGACGGGAAAAGTCGCAGATTTGCTGGGGTGGCGTCTGCCAGTCGATCAATTTGGCCTGCTCGGCCCAGAATTCATCGCGTTGGTTGATCGAGCGCTTGTGAAACTCCGCATACTTTCCCATGACGATCCTCGCTTGGTTGTGTTTGGTGTTGGTGGGTGATTTGATTCGTATTGACCGCCTCAGGCGGCGATATTGACGATGACGCGGCCCTTGACCCGACCCTGCAGGTAATCATCGAACGCGGCGGGCAAGTCATCGAAGGCAATTTCGCGAACCATCTGGCTCGATCCCGGCGCCAGATGCGCCGGTCGCATGTCGGTCGCCAGATGCTGCCAGACGGCCGTTCGCTGCGCCATCGGACAATTTACCGAGTCGATCCCGAGCAGGCTGACGCCTCGCAGGATGAAGGGCATGACGGTGGTGTTGAGGGTATGGCTGGCAGCCAGGCCGATCGAGGCCAGCGCGCCGCCGACCTTCATGGTGCTGGCCATCCAGGCCAGAACGTCGCCACCGAGGTTATCCACCGCGCCGGCCCAGGTTTCCTTGCCCAGCGGCTTGATCTTGGCCAGGTCGAGCGACTGGCGCAACATCACTTCCGTTGCGCCCAACCCGGTCAGATAGCCGGTTTCGGCCTCCTTGCCGGTCAACGCAACGACGTGATAACCGCGCTTGGCCAGTATCTCGATGGCAATGCTGCCGACCCCGCCGGTGGCGCCGGAAACAATCACCGGCCCCTTGTCCGGCGTCAGGCCGTCATGCTCCATGCGCACTACGGCCAACCCGGCCGTGAAGCCAGCGGTGCCGAAGGCCATCGCCTCGCCACGGGACAAACCGGCGGGCAGCTTCACCACCCAGTCGGCCGGCAGGCGGGCCATTTCGGCATAGCCGCCATGATGCGCCACGCCGACGTCGTAACTGGTGGCGAGAACCTCGTCTCCCGCCTTGAAACGGGGATCGGCACTGGCCGTGACGCGCCCGGCCAGATCGATGCCGCCGATGCAGGGAAAGCGCCGGATGATGCGCCCCGCACCCGTGGCAGCCAGGGCGTCCTTGTAATTGATGCTCGAATGCGTGACGGCAATGGTGACTTCGCCGGGATCGAGCTGAGCTTCGTCCATGTCGACAAAGCGGCTGACAACCTTGCCGTCTTCCTGATTGATCAGGTAAGCCTTGAAACCCACAGTAGCCTCCTCGAATACACACCGCACCCGCAGGCGATGTCGCTCGGATACCGTCCCCGGTGACCTCGGGGACATAATTGTTTTTATTGACGCTGCAAGTATTGATTATAGCCAGAGCAGGCTTACGGAGCGCTGAACGGTCAACAACGGGGGGTTTACAGGTTTGGCCGGTCAGTGTTAAGGTCCGGCCCCATGCAAGGAATAACCATACGCTTTGCGGGAGTTTTGCTCCTCGCCGCGATTCTGATTTCCCCCGCTGCCCATGCCGACGAAGCCATCGTGGTGCCGCCGCCGTTGCCGGTTTCCTTTGTTGATCGCGCTACCGCCACGGCGCAGGATGCGATAGATCAGGCCATGGACCTTCTCGGCATCCGCTATCGGCGTGGCGGCAGTTCTCCCGAAGCGGGCTTTGATTGCTCCGGATTCGTCAGCCATGTTTTCCGCGAGGGCCTTGGGCTGGTCCTGCCACGCAGTTCACGGGAAATGAGCAAGACCGGCGAGGTCATCCATCGTGACGAGCTGAAGCCCGGCGACCTGGTCTTCTTCAATACCATGCGCAATGCCTTCTCGCATGTCGGCATCTATCTTGGCGACAACCAGTTCGTACACGCTCCGCGCAGCGGCGGCCGCGTCCGCATCGAGGACCTGCGCGACGGTTACTGGACAAAGCGCTTCAACGGCGCACGGCGCGTCAATCCCGGCTAAGCCCAATTTGCAAGCAGTGAAGCCAGCGTAACGCTGGCTTTATTTTGGCTTGCAATTGCGAATGATTCTTAATACAATTCCTGGATCAATCTATTTCTGACTGGATCCCGACCATGAAACCGACTTCGATTCGCGTCCTTTTCCCCGCATTGCTGGTGCTCGCCAGCGCCGCCGCCAGCGGTCAGGAAAAGGTTCTCAACCTGTATTCCGCCCGCCATTACCAGACGGACGAAGCGCTGTATGCAAATTTCACGAAGCAAACCGGCATCAAGATCAATCGCATCGAAGCCAAGGAAGACGAACTGCTGGAACGCATCCGCAACGAGGGCGCCAATAGTCCGGCCGACATCTTCCTCACCGTCGATGCCGCGCGCCTGGCGAAGGCCGACGAATTCGGCCTGTTTGCCCCGGTCAGGTCGAAGCTGCTCGAAGAGCGGATTCCAGCCAACCTGCGCAGCCCCGACTGGTTTGCCTTCTCGACCCGCGCCCGCGTCATCATTGCCAATCGCGAGCAGGTAAAAGTCGAGGAAGTGCAGAACTACGAGGATCTCGCCAACCCGAAGCTCAAGGGCAAGGTTTGCTCCCGTTCCGGCAGCCATCCCTACAACATCTCATTGATGGCGTCGCTGATCGCCCGCATGGGTGAAGAAAAGGCCGAACAATGGGCGCGTGGCGTGGTCGCCAACTTCGCCCGTGCGCCCAAGGGCGGCGACACCGACCAGATCAAATCCGTGGCCGCCGGGGAATGCGGCGTGGCGGTTTCCAATACCTACTACCTCGCTCGCCTGCTGCGCTCCGAAAAGCCCGAGGATCGCCGCATGATGGAACGCGTCGTCATCATCTGGCCGAACCAGAAAGGCGTTGGCGCGCACATCAACATTTCCGGCGGCGGCATGCTGAAAACCGCGCCGAACAAGGAGTCGGCCGTCAAGTTCCTCGAATACCTGGCCAGCGACGATGCGCAACGCTATTTCGCCGACGGAAACAACGAGTGGCCGTCGGTCCCGACCATGGTAGTGAAGAATTCGGCGCTGGAAGCGATGGGCAAGTTCAAGGCTGACCCGCTGCCGGTCGCCGCGCTGGCGAAGAATGCTGCCGCAGCGCAGCGCACCTACGACCGCGCCGGCTGGAAGTAAGCCGCGCAGCATCACGCTGGCGGCACCCCCGTGTCGCCAGCGCCGACTTTTGCCCGACATTGTTCGTCGGGACGAAACAATCTGTTTCCGCCCGCCGGTATCGCGTGAAGAAGGAATTGCCTATAGTTCGCCTTCTTTCAACGCCATCGGAGAACAGCATGTCCAGCCCGGAAATCGCAGCAAAGTCACCCTTCGCCGTCAACGTCGAAAAGGGCAAGGATTATTACTGGTGCTCCTGCGGCAAGAGCAAGTCGCAGCCCTTTTGCGACGGTAGCCACAAAGGTTCCGAATTCAATCCGGTCAAATACACCGCCGACGAAAGCAAGTCAGTGTATTTCTGTGGGTGCAAGCACAGCGCCAACGGGGCGTTGTGCGACGGCAGCCACAAGGCGCTCTAGCAGGAACTCACCTGGCTGCGCCCGGCCGATATCTGCCGGGCGAGCAGGATGATCGGCAATAAACCCACGCCGACGATGGCAAGCGCCGCACTCGAGGCTTCCGCCAGCCGCTCGTCGGCCGCCAGCGTGAAGGTCTGCGTCGCCAGCGTGTCGAAATTGAAGGGCCGCATCACCAGCGTCGCCGGCAGTTCCTTCATCACGTCGACGAACACCAGCAGCGCTGCTGTAAGAAGACTGCCGCGCATCAGCGGCAGGTGCACCCGGCGCAATGTCTCGCCCGGACTGCTGCCGAGGCTCTGCGCTGCCGCCTCCATGCTCGGCGTGATGCGACCGAGGCCGGCCTCCACCGTTTGCAGGGCAATCGCCAGGAAGCGCGCCAGATAGGCGTAGATGAGTGCCGCGATACCGCCGGTCAGGATCAGGCCGGGATTGGCCCCCGTCAGTTGCTGCCACAACGCCGCCAATCCATGGTCGAGGCGCGTCACCGGAATCAGCACGCCCACCGCGATCACCGAACCGGGCACGGCATAGCCCAACCCGACCACCCGGTTCGCCAGCGTTGAAAGCCGCCGTCCGTCGCGCGCGGCAAATCCGAGCAGCAGCGCCAGCGTGGCGGCCAGCATCGCCGCCAATGCCGCCAGAACGAAGCTGTTGCGCGCGAGGACAAGGAAGCGCCCGGCGAAACCCACCGATTCTTCGCCAGCATCCCCCAGCGCGAGGCGCATCAGCAGCAGCGCCGGCAACACGAATCCGATCGCGACCGGAATCGCGCAACCGATCTGGGCCAGCAGCGCGTGGCCTCCGGTGAGCACCTGGCGCGTCGCGCGACGACGACCGGTACTATCGTGGTAACGGGAACGACCGCGGCTGACGCGCTCCAGCAGGATCAGCAATGAAACGAAGCCGAGCAGCGCGGCGGCGAGTTGGGCTGCGGCAACGCGATCGCCCAGCGAAAACCAGGCGCGGTAGATGCCGGTGGTGAATGTCTGCACCGCGAAGTAGGCCACGGTGCCGTAATCGGCAAGCGTCTCCATCAATGCCAGCGCCATTCCGGCGGCAATTGCCGGCCGCGCCAAGGGAATCGAGACGCGCCAGAAGCCCTGCCAGGGATTGAGGCCAAGAGCGCGCGCCGCCTCGATCATGCCGCCGGCACGCTCCAGAAATGCGGTGCGCACCAGCAGGTAAACGTAGGGATAGAGCACGCAGGAAAACAGCACGATGGCACCACCCAGCGAACGCACCTCCGGGAACCAGTAATCGCCCTTGTGCCAACCAAAACTTTCGCGCAAGCCCGTCTGCACCGGACCGACGAACTGCAGGAAATCGGTATAGGTATAGGCCAGCACGTAGGCCGGCATCGCCATCGGCAGCAGCAACGCCCACTCGGCGATACGCCTCCCGGGAAAGTCGTTGAGCGCCACCAGCCAGGCGGCGCCGGTACCCATCGCGGCGACACCGATGCCGACCCCCAGGCAAAGCCAGACGGAGTTCGCGACATACTCCGGCAGCACCGTCGCCATCAGGTGTCCCCATGTATCGCCGGTTCCGGCGGTAAAAAGATTGACGCCGACCGCGAGCACCGGCAGCGCCACCAGAACCGCGAGCGCGAGCGAAAGAGCCTTGAGCGGAGAGAATGGAATTGGGCGGGACACGGCCGGCCGATTATAATTGAGACTCATTCTCCACAACTCGGAAGTGACGCAACACCCATGTCATTGCTCGAAGTAGACCGCGTCAGCCATTCCTACGGCAAGCAGGCCGTGGTGAGCGAACTGTCGTTCGACCTGGCACCCGGCGAGATCGCCTGCCTGCTTGGGTCATCGGGCTGCGGCAAAACCACCATGTTGCGCCTGATTGCCGGTTTCGAGGTGCCGTCGGCGGGCAGCATACGGCTCAACGGCGTGACCATCGCCAGCGAAAAGGCGCAGACGCCGGCCGAGGCGCGCCGCATCGGCATGGTGTTCCAGGACTACGCATTGTTCCCGCACCTGTCGATTGCCGACAACATCGGCTTCGGCCTGCGCGAAAAGTTCCCGAAGGGACGCACCGCGCTGGCGCTGGCGCGACGGCAGCGCGTCGATGAAATGCTGGACCTGATCGGTCTGTCCGGTCGCGGAGAGCGCTATCCGCACGAACTGTCCGGCGGCCAGCAGCAGCGCGTGGCGCTGGCCCGAGCGCTGGCGCCGCAACCTCACCTGCTGCTGCTCGACGAGCCTTTTTCCAACCTCGATGTCGAGTTGCGCGAACGGCTTTCGCTCGAAGTTCGCGAAATCCTCAAGCGCGCCGGCATGGCGGCGATCCTGGTGACCCACGACCAGAACGAGGCGTTTGCCGTAGCTGATGTCGTCGGCATCATGCGTGCCGGGCGCATCGAGCAGTGGGACACGCCCTACAACCTGTACCACCGCCCGGCCACGCGCCATGTCGCGGATTTCATCGGCCAGGGGGTATTCCTGTCGGGCGAAGTCCTGTCGAAACAGGTGGTGGAAGTGGAACTGGGCAGGCTGGATTCCGAAGTGCCGATGGATTGCGGCTCGAGTTGTGCGGAGTGCCGGCGCGACTGCCGGCTCGATGTACTGCTGCGACCCGACGACGTGATCCACGACGATGCCAGCGAGGTCAAGGCCGAAGTCGTCGCCAAGGCCTTTCGCGGCGCGGAGTTCCTGTACACCCTGCGCCTTGCTTCGGGCGTGCAGGTCCTGTCCCTGGTCCCATCGCACCACAACCATGCCATCGGTGAAAAGATCGGCATCCGGCTCGATGTCGACCACGTGGTCACCTTCAAGCAAGTCTGATTGCCGATGATTCCCTGGCTGCCTCCGGAGCCAGAGTTTCCCGCTCTCGCCAAGGCCCTGACCGAACCCAACGGACTGCTCGCCGCGGGTGGCGACCTGGGTCCACAACGCCTGCTTGCCGCCTACCGGCGCGGCATCTTTCCCTGGTTCTCGGCAGGTGATCCGATCCTCTGGTGGAGTCCCGACCCGCGCATGGTGCTGCTGCCCGACGAACTGAAGATTTCCCGCTCGCTGGCGAAGACCTTGCGCAACGGCAACTACCAGGTGCGAGTCGATACGGCCTTCGACGACGTCATCCGCGCCTGTGCCGGCCGGCCGCGCGCAGGACAGCCCGGCACCTGGATCACCGATGAAATGCAGGAGGCCTACTGCCAATTGCATCGCCTGGGCCATGCGCACAGCGTCGAAACCTGGATCGAAGGTGTGCTGGCCGGCGGGCTCTACGGCATTGCGATCGGCCGCGCCTTCTACGGCGAATCCATGTTCGCCGACCGGCGCGACGCATCGAAGATCGCCCTCGCCCATTTGTGCGCTTACCTCAAACAGCGCGGATTCGGCATAATCGACTGCCAGATGGAAACCCGACACCTTGCCTCACTAGGCGCCCGACCGATAGCCCGCCGTGATTTCTCCGCGCGGCTGGACGAATTGTGCGTGTCGGGCGACGGACCAGGATGCTGGCCGACAGCGGCGATAGACGGCCACTTCCGGCGCGCGGCATGACTCCAGCATGACCTACCTGCGCGACCTGCCGCCCTTTCCGCTGCTGCAGTTCTATGCGACCGCGCCCTATGGCTGCTCTTACCTGCCCGGGCGCATCGCGCGATCGCAGGTGGCGACGCCCACCCACCTGATCGACAGTGCGACCTATAGCGACCTGGTGCGGGCCGGTTTCCGCCGCAGCGGTGTGTTTACCTACCGCCCCTATTGCGACGCCTGCCGTGAATGCCAGCCGGTACGGCTCGACGTGAATGCCTTCGTTCCCAATCGCAGCCAGCGCCGCGCCCTGGTCCAGCATGCAGGGCTCGTCGCGCGCGAATGCAGCCTGACCTTCCGCGAAGAACACTACCAGCTCTACCAGCACTATCAGGCCGCACGCCATTCCGGCGGCGGCATGGACCAGGACAGCCGCGATCAGTACGCCCACTTCCTGTTGCAGACCCACGTGGACAGCAGGCTCATCGAATTCCGCGAAGGCGATGTGTTGCGCGTCGTCTGCATCATCGACGTGCTGGCCGACGGCCTTTCGTCCGTCTACACGTTCTACGATCCCGATGTGACGAATGCCAGTTACGGTACTTTCGCCATCCTCTGGCAGATCGCCCAGTGCCAGCACGTCGGCCTGCCCTGGCTCTACCTCGGCTACTGGATACGCGACAGCCGCAAGATGGCCTACAAGGCCCGATTCCGTCCGCTTCAGGCCTTGCGCCACGGCGAATGGCAGGCCGTCGAGGAGTAAAGGACTCTTCCCCCGGCCCCTTCTCCAGGAGAAGGGGTGACCACGGCTCGCTGCGCTCGCAGGCTTTTGACGGGTCTGCCTTGGGACGGCCCGGCGGCAGACCATAAAAGTCGGCGCTGGCGACACGGCGAAAATCGCCAGTCAGCGCGCCGTCGCGGTCTCCCGGCGCCGATAGCCGCTCCACGCCGGCCAGATCGCCGCGCCGATTACCAGCACAATCGCCAGTAGCGGCCACAGCACAGGTCGATTCCACTCACTGCGACGCTGTTCGCGCAAGGCGGCGCCCACCCGCT
>JBIKLV010000042.1:0-28982 GCA_044359585.1 Sulfuritalea sp.
GATTCCGGTCTCGATGATGGTCGAGCACAGCAGCAGGTTGTGCTTCTGCTGGGTGAATTCGCGCATCACGCGCTCCAGTTCGCGCTCCGGCAACTGGCCGTGGCCGACCACGATGCGCGCCTCGGGCAGCAGGGTTTCCAGGCGCTCTTTCATGTTCTCGATGGTGTCGACTTCGTTGTGCAGGAAGTACACCTGGCCGCCGCGCTTGAATTCGCGCAGGCAGGCTTCGCGCACCTGGCCGTTGGACCATTTGGTGACGAAGGTCTTGATCGCCAGGCGCTTCTGCGGCGGCGTGGCGATCACCGAAAAATCGCGCAGGCCTTCCAGCGACAGGCCCAGGGTGCGCGGTATCGGCGTCGCGGTCAGCGTCAGCACGTCCACCGAGGCGCGCAGCGCCTTCAGCGCCTCCTTCTGGCGCACGCCGAAACGGTGCTCCTCATCGATGATGATGAGGCCGAGGCGCTCGAACTTGACGTCCTTCTGCAGCAGGCGATGGGTGCCGATCAGGATGTCGATCTTGCCTTGCGCCAGCAGTTCGACGGCCTCGTCCTGTTCTTTCGCCGACTTGAAGCGCGAGATTTCCGCAATCTTGATCGGCCAATTGGCAAAGCGGTCGCTGAAGTTCTGGTAATGCTGCTCGGCCAGCAGCGTGGTCGGGCACAGGATCGCGACCTGCTTGCCGTCGGCCACGGCGACGAAGGCAGCGCGCATGGCGACTTCGGTCTTGCCGAAGCCCACGTCGCCGCAGACCAGGCGGTCCATCGGCTTGCCGGATTTCATGTCGTCGATCACAGCATTGATCGCGGTCTGCTGGTCCGGGGTTTCCTCGAAGCCGAAGCCGTCGGCAAAGGCTTCCAAGTCGTGCTGCTTGAAGCTGAACTTGTGGCCTTCGCGCGCGGCGCGCTGGGCATACAGGTGCAAAAGCTCGGCGGCGGTGTCATGCACCTGCAGGGCGGCCTTCTTCCGCGCTTTTTCCCACTGGCCCGAGCCCAGCGTGTGCAACTGGATGGATTCCGGGTCGGCGCCGCTGTAGCGTGAGATGACCTGCAATTGCGACACCGGCACGTAGAGCTTGGCGCCGTTGGCGTATTCGAGGTGGAGGAACTCGCCGCCTTCATCCTTCTGGCCCTCGCCGAAATCCATGTGCACCAGGCCCAGGTAGCGGCCGATGCCGTGGGCTTCGTGCACCACCGGATCGCCGACCTTGAGTTCGGACAGGTCGCGCAACCAGCCTTCGAGGTTGGCGCGGCGCGCGTCGGTGCGCCGTCCGCGCGGGCGGGCGGTGGCGGCATACAGCTCGTTTTCCGTGATGACAGCCAACGGCGCCGCGCTGCCTTCCAGCAGGAATCCGCCGGAAAGCGGACCGACGCCAAGCATGAAACGGGATTCGCTGGCGAGGAAGCCGGCGAAATCCAGGCAGGGTTCCGGCGCCAAGCCGTATTCGGCAAGATAGTCGGCCAGCGTCTGGCGTCGTCCCGCCGATTCGGCCAGCAGCAGCACGCGCCCGCGCTGCCCGGCGAGGAAGGCGCGCAGGGCGGCGAGCGGGTCGTCGGCCTTGCGGTTCACGGCAAGGGGTGGCAATGCCGCCGTGTCACCAGCGCCGACTCTTGCAATCAGTTGCGGCAACGCCTTCGCCGCGACAAAGAATTCCTCGTCGCGCAGGAACAAGTCACCGGGCGGCAGCACCGGACGCGAGCGGTCGCCGCCGAGCATCTTGTAGCGACCCTGCAGGTCGGTCCAGAACTCGGCGATCGCGCCGGGCACGTCGCCGTGTAGCAGCAGCGTGGCGTCCTCGGGCAGGTAGTCGAACAGGGTTGCCGTGGTCTCGAAGAACAGCGGCAGGTAATACTCAATGCCGGCCGGCAGGATGCCGTTGGAAACGTCCTTGTAAAGTCCGACGCGCGAGGCGTCGCCCTCGAAGGCCTCGCGGAAGCGCTGGCGGAACATGTTGCGGCCGGCCTCGCCGGCGGGGAACTCGCGCGCCGGCAGCAGGCGGATTTCCGGCACCGGGTAGAGGGTGCGCTGGCTATCGACGTCGAAGCTGCGAATGGTTTCCACCTCGTCGTCGAACAGCTCGATGCGGTAGGGCAGTTGGGTGCCCATCGGAAACAGGTCGACCAGGCCGCCGCGCACGCTGTATTCGCCGGCGGCGACCACCTGGGTCACGTGCTGGTAGCCACCCAGGGTCAGTTGCGTGCGCAGCTTGTCCAGGTTCAGTTTCTCGCCCTTCTTCATGAAGAAGGTGTGGCCGGCGAGGAAGGCCGCCGGCGCCAGGCGCGTGACGGCGGTCGATGCGGCGGCGATCAGCACCTCGCATTCGTTGTTCGATACGGCGTGCAGCGTGGCCAGCCGCTCGGAGATCAGGTCCTGGTGCGGCGAAAAGCTGTCGTAGGGCAGGGTCTCCCAGTCCGGCAGCAGGTGCACGCGCAGCGCAGGATCGAACCAGGCGATTTCCTCGGCCAGCCGTTGAGCTTCGAGCGGGCTGGCGGCGACCACTGCCAGCAGTCGCCCCGGCCGCGCGAGTTGCGCGAGCGCCAGCGCATCGGCGGAAGCTGCGAGCGGCGGCAGGTCGAGGCGTTGGCCGGGTTTTGGGGGAGCGGGTAGCGACAGCAGGTACTTCATCGAATGCAGGGTGCCGCAGGGCGCGCGAGGCCGCGAATTATACGCAGCGCCGTGCCGCCGGCGCCGTCCCGCCAGGGGATACCGCTTCGCATGACTTTCGGGCCGCCAGCGGCGTCTCGGCCAAAGCGCGGAATCGCTCGCGACCGGCAGTCGCCCGGGGGCGCAGGCGACCACGGCGCGGGCTCAATTTTTACTTTCTTTTTATATCGCCGGGCTTGGCATCAAGCAATGGATGCGCCAATTCCGGTACGCCGTGCAACCGGCTACGTTCAGGCGACACTGGCCTGCGTTGCTACGACAGTGTTGACGCTGCCGCTGCGGGATGTGGTCGATGCGGCCAACATCGTCATGATCTGCCTCCTGGCCGTGGCGCTGGTAGCCGTCCGCCTGGGCAGTGGGCCGGCGATCCTGGCGGCCTTCGGCGGCGTCGCCCTGTTTGACCAGGCAACGTGCCTTCGGAGCGCAAAAATGGCGATAAAGGCGGCTACATCCTCAAAAAGCCGACGCGGGGGCTGCGGCGAATTGGCGTCAAGGGGTGCCTTTCGGCCTTCGCTGCTTACGGCTTGAGGTCCATCTCGAGCCGGATGGCGTCGCCACGGTAGGTAACCTGCGCGAAGTAGATCACCGTGCCCTTGTCATCGGTGAAGACCCGCTCCACTTCGGCAACCGGGGCGTTGAGCGGAAGGTCGAGCAGTTTCGCGACGTCCATGTCCGCCGACCCGATCGTCAGCACCTGATGCGCTTCGGTGATCTTCAGGTTCGGCATCCGGGTCAGCAAGGGGATGACCACTTCGGTGCGGAACTTCTTCGGGTTCCTGTTGAAGATCCGCTCGTCGATGTAGAGGTTGATCACGCAATAGGGACGTCCGTCGCGGTGATGCACGCGCCGCATGAAAGTGTAGCGCTTCGCCGGCTTGCCGGGGCCGCGCTCGATCGAGGGGGGCGTGTGCACGCCTTCCTCGATATTGACGACCTCCGTGTTCGTGTCCTGGTAGGCGCGACTGAGTTCGGCCAGTGTCGTGAACACGCTGATGAAACGATCGGGGCTGGGCCCGCGGGTGACGAAGGTGCCGCGCCCCTGTTGCGGCGAAAGCAGCCCTTCCTCCGCGAGCAGCTTGATCGCCTGCCGCACGGTCACCCGGGCGACGCCGAATTCCAGCACCAGTTCGTCGATGGTCGGCAGTTGGTGTCCTTCCGGCCAGTTGCCGCGGGTGATACGCTGGCGGATCAGGTCCGCGATCGCGACATAGCGGAGCGCCAGTTTGTTGCGGAGCGTGCCTGAGGCGAATCGGGTCGACATGGGCAGGGGTTGACTCGGAAAGGGATGGTAAATAGTATGATAGAAAGACTAGCCGACAAAGCAGCATTCTAGTAGGGAGAAGCACCAATGGCTATCCGCGATTTGCTGCAACGCGTGGCGCTGGTTTTCGCGCCCTGGGTGCTCATCGTCATCCTCTGGTACGCCATCCCTTACAGCGGCCTGGTCAAGCCGGCGCTGGTTCCGGCGCCCCATGTCGTGTTCGCCAGGTTTCTTGTGTTGATACAGGGCAGGTTGCCGCTCGACATGCTCATGTCGACGCAGCGGGTCCTGCTCGGCGTCTGCATCGGGGTCTCGCTGGCGGTGCCGGTGGGTTTCGCACTGGGGTGGTACAAATCCATTCGCAGCTTCGTCGATCCGGTCATCAACTTCTTCCGCGCCTTGCCGCCGATCGCCCTGATTCCGCTGGTGATCGTGTATTTCGGCATCGGCGAAACCGCGAAGACCGTCATCCTCGTCTATGCGTCGTTCTTTGCCGGGGTCATCGTGATGTACGAGGGCGTGTCGCAGGTCAGTCCGATCTACATCAAGGTATCCCGTACCCTGGGGGCCACCGATTTCGAAATCTTTCGCAAGGTCATCGTGCCGCTGACGGTCCCGCACATCCTCACCGCCGTGCGTGTGGCGCTCGGCGTGGCGTGGGCGACCCTGGTGGCGGCCGAGTTGATCGCCGCCCAGCAGGGCCTGGGCGCCATGATCCAGGATGCTTCGGCTTTCTTCCAGCTCGACATAATCTATGTCGGGATCATCTGCATCGGTTTCATCGCCCTGGTGATGGATACCATCCTGCGCGCGGCGACGAACCGGCTGGTGTCCTGGCAGGAGCGCATCGCATGAGCGAGCCCACGGTCAGGATCCGCTTCGAGGATGTCAGCGTCGAGTTCCCCTCGGAACAGGGGCCGATGCGCGTGCTGGACGGGGTGAGCTTCGACGTGCGTCAGGGCGAATTCGTCTCCATCATCGGGCCATCCGGATGCGGGAAGACCACGCTGATGAACATGGTCGGCGGTTTCCTGCAGCCGACGTCGGGGCGGGTCCTGCTCGACGGCCAGCCCGTCACCGGGCCCGGGTTGAACCGGGGCGTCATATTCCAGGAGTACGGCGTGTTCCCGTGGCTGACGGTGCGCGACAACATCGAGTTCGGCCTCAAGCTCGCCTGCAGTCGAGTGGGCGCCAACGAGCGCGCCGCCACCTCGGACAGGTACATGAAGCTGATGGGCCTGGCGGACTTCGCCAACCACTTTCCCAAGCACCTGTCGGGCGGCATGCGTCAGCGCCTGGCGATTGCCCGCGCCTATGCGGTCAACCCCGAGTTCCTGTTGATGGACGAGCCGTTCGGGGCACTCGACGCGCAGACGCGATCCGCCATGCAGGACCTCCTGCTCGAAGTCCTCGAGGCCGAGAAGAAAACCGTGATCCTGATCACGCACTCGGTCGACGAGGCCATCTACCTTTCGACGCGAATCATCGTGGTTACGGCGCGACCGGCCCGGATTCGCACCATCATCGACGTGCCGTTCGCCTATCCGCGCGTCGACCGCCTGCACGTTGACCCCGCCTTCGCGGAGTTGCGCCACGAGATTCATGACCAGGTCATGAAGGAGTACCAGGCACAGGCCAGGCAGGCTGTGCGTCACTCGGACTGACGATACATGTCGCCGGATTGTTGTCACTTGCCCAAATCGAGGAGAACGAAATGAAAATGCAACGCAGAGATTTCATCAAGGCCACTGCCGCCACCGCAACCGTCAGCCTTGCCGGCCTGTCGAATTACTCTTTTGGCAAGACCCTGACGAAGGTCAAGGTCGGCTACCTGCACACGCCCGCCGTCGACGGCCAGATATGGCTGGGCCAGCACCTCGGCAGCTTCGAGAAGCAGGGGCTGGAGCTGGAACTGATCAAGTTCACCACCGGCCTGGAGATCTTCCAGGCCATGATCGGCGGCAGTCTGGACGTCCTGTCCACGGGCGCCGTGGTGTCCAATTTCCCGGCACGGGGCCAGGGCAAGGTGTTCCTCCTCAACAACATCGAGTACGCGACGGCGCAGCTCTGGGTGCGCGAATCGGCGGGCATAAAGACGCTCGCCGACCTCAAGGGCAAGCAGATCTCCACCACGACCGGCACCACCGCCCACGTCTTCCTCGATCGCGCCCTGCGCTCGGCCAATCTCGATCCGGCGAAGGACGTGAAGATCATCAACCAGCGCATGGCGGAAGCGGTGACCTCCTTCATCGCCGGTGCGGTCGATGCGGTGGCCCTGTGGGTGCCTTTCGACACGGTGGTCAAGCAGAAGGTGCCCGGCGCCCGCAAGATCATCGACGCCTCGGCCTTCTATCCCCAGGCCGCCATCATGGGTGGCTGGGCCGCCGGCAACGAGTACTACGAAAAGAACAAGCCGGTCCTGATGAGCCTGATCCGTGGCTGGGCAGAGGCCAATGACTTCATCCATTCCAAACCCGATCAGGCCGCCGAAATCCTGCAGAAGGCGAATTATCCGGAAGTTCCCCTGGCGGAATTCAAGGAGCAGTTCAAGGCGACCAAGTATTCCTCGAACGCCGAATGGAGCAAGAGTTACAGCGACGGCACCGCGGTGAAGTGGTTGCAGCAGGTGACCGACTTCTTCGTGGATAACGCGAAGATCCAGAACCCGGTTCCGGCCAGCCAGTACTTCGACCCGAAGCTGTTCCTCGATGCAATGAAGTCGTGAGCCAAACCGGCCGGTTGCGGATCGGCCGTCATGCGTCGAAAGTCGGCGCTGGCGCAAACCGATCCGCCGCCTGACCCGGTTTTGCCGCTCGCGGCCAAGGGCAACCGGCCATCACAAGGAAGGAAAGATCATGCAAGACGTATTGTTGGACTATGGCGACGGCAAGATGCGCGTGGCACTCCCCGATCACGCGACGGTGGTGCGTTACGGACAGACCTACAAGGACCCGGAACCGCTCGGGGATTCCATTGAACTGACCCGCAGCGCACTGCAGAACCCGCTGGATACGCCACCCCTGCGCAGCATGGCGGGCCCCGGGAAAAAGGTGGTGATCGGCTTTCCCGATCGCGTCAAGGGCGGCGCCCATCCCAAGGCGCACCGGCGCGTGGCGATCAAGGCGGTGCTCGAGGAACTGAGGGCAGGTGGCTGCAAGCTGGAGAACATCTCCCTGCTCTGCGGCATGGGCCTGCACCGGCAAAACACGCTGGAAGAGTTCTACTGGTACCTGGGCAAGGAGATCGTCGACCAGTTCTACCCGGGACGGATCGTGAATCACGACGGCGAGGCGACCAACCTCGGCGATTTCGGCACCGATGCGATGGGCAACCGCATCCAGTGCAACCGTTCCCTGGTCGATGCCGACCTGGTCATCATGATCGGACACTGCTCGGGCAATCCCTACGGCGGCTTCAGCGGCGGCTACAAGATGCTGGTCACCGGCTTTTCCGGCTGGGAGTCGATCGCTTCGCACCACACCCCCAAGACCATGCACCGCGACGACTGGCTGGGCGGTTCGCAGCACCAGCACATGCGCCACCAGTTCAAGTCCATCGGCGAGGCGATGGAAAAGGGCATGAACAAGAAGGTATTTGCCATCGACGGCGTGCTCGGACAGTTCGGCGATGTCCTCGACGTCAAGGCCGGCAGCATTCCCGCGGTCGAGGCGGCCACCTGGCCGCTCGCCGAGCGACGCACCAACGTCGAAATCGCCATGGACGAACCGGCGGACGTACTGGTGATGGGGATGCCGCGCAATTTCCACTATGGTCCCGGCATGGGCACCAACCCCATCCTGGCCAGCCTCGCGATCGGCGGGCAGTATTCGCGCTCCTGGCATTGCCTGAAGCCCAACGGCGTGGTCATCGTCGCGGGCATTTGCGACGGCTGGTTCAACGACCGCTGGTTCCCGTCCTACCAGGAGACCTATGCCGCGCTGCAGAAGTACCAGAACCCGACGGACTTCCTGCATTCCGAGGACGCCAAGGCGATCACGATGAACTACGAGTATCGCTTCGCCTACTCCAATTTCTATACCTACCATCCCTTCCATGCCATGTCGATGATCAGTGGCGGCGCGATCCTCGGCAAGCGCACCCAGGCGGTGATCATGGTCGGCGCGCAGAAGCCGGTCTATGCCCGGGGCATGGGCTACATCCCGGTGGCGACCTTCGAGGAGGCGACCAAGCTGGCCGAGCGCTACGTCGGCGCCGATCCGCGCATCCTGTGCACCCCGGAATGCTTCTCCGGCGGCGCGGCGGCGCATCTGCGGCGCAAGTGATTTGGAAGACCCGGTCCGCGCTCCTGGCTTGCCGGCGGCGCGGATCATCTGCAAGGGAGTAATCCGGTGAAACGTGTAGGCATCGTAGGCTTGGGCGTCATGGGACGCGCCGTCGCCGGCAGGTTGCTGGAGTCCGGCGTGCGGGTGAAGGGCGTGGACGCCGCGACGTCCTGCGTCGAGCAGGCGAAGGCGATCGGCGTCACGGTGTGCGCCGGTCTGGCGGAGCTTGCCGCGACGGTCGATTGGGTGATCCTGTTCCTGCCCGGACCGGCCGAAATCGCCGCCTGCGTTGCCGGCCCCGACGGGCTCGTCTCGGCACTGGGAAAGGGCAGCGTGATCATCGACATGGCCACCAGTTCGCCGGCGAATACCGTCGCCATGGATGCGAGCGCGCGGGCCGCCGGCATCCAGTACATCGATGCGCCGGTACTCGGCAGGCCGGCCAGCGTAGGCAAGTGGTCGCTGCCGATCGGGGGCGATCCCGGGGTGCTCGAGGAAGTGCGGCCGCTGCTGGAACTGCTCGCCGCCAACGTGACCTACATCGGGCCCTCGGGCTCCGGCCACAAGGTCAAGCTGCTCAACAACCTGATGTTCGGCGCGATCAATGCCATGACCGCGGAGATGATGGCCGTGGCGGAGCGAGTCGGGATCGAGCCGGCCAAGCTTTACGACGTCATCACGGCGAGCGGAGCGGCGACCGTGAGCAACCTGTTCAAGGAAGCCGGGCGGCGGGTCTGCGAAAACCGCTACGACGATCCCACATTCACTCTCGCGCTGCTCGGCAAGGATGTCCGCCTCGGCCTGGAAATGGCGGAAGCCGCCGGTGCGCCCATCGTGGTCGGCCGGTCCGTCGATTACCTCAACAAGCTGGCGTGCGCCCAGGGCCTCGGCGCCGAGGACACCTCGGCGATGTGGAAGTGCGTCAAGCATCTTTGGAATGAATAGGGAGGCCATGTCCATGAAAGTCCTCGTCACCGGCGCCAGCGGATTCATCGGCCAATACCTGCTGCCGGCCCTGACCGGCGGTGGCCATTCGGTGATCGCCACCGACCTGCGGATTCCCGATGATGCGGCCGCCGCGGAGCGGGTCACCTGGTTACCCATGGATGCGTCGCGCGCCGAAGATGTGTACAAGGTCATGCTCGCCCAACGCCCCGACGCCGTGATCCACCTGGTTTCCTGGCTGGCCGCGCCTTGCGAGGTCAATCCCCTGCGCGGCTGGGAAATCAATTTCCGTTCGACGCAATACCTGCTCGACGCGGGACTCGCCGCCGGGCTCAAGCGCTTCGTGTTCACCAGTTCGATCTCCGTGTTCGGTCGCGGCGTGCCCGAGCCGGTCAAGGACGACGCGATCAAGGAGCCGGCAACCATCTATGGCCAGACCAAGCTGGCCTGCGAGCACCTGCTGCGCTGGTATCGGGACAAGCATGGCATCGTCGTGGGGGCGGCACGATTCCCCTGGGTCTATGGTCCCGGAAGGGAAAACGGTATCACCGCCGCCTACTCGTCGAAACTGCTCGACGCGATCGCGCGCGGCCAGGCCCTGGACATCGATTTCCCCGATGAAAAAGGTGACTGGTTGTACGTCAAGGATGCGGTCAAGGCACTCATGCTGTTGCTGGCCACAGATGCGGCGCCCCAGGTGGCCTACAACATCATGGGCGGGCTGTACTCGGTGCGCGAAGCGATGCAGTTGGCGCAGCAGGTCGCGCCGGAAGCGCAGATCCGCATTCGCGAAGCGACGCGCCGGTCGGAAAATCCCTATCCGCTGTCCTACGACGACTCGGCGGCGCGGCGCGACCTCGGCTGGAAACCGGACTACAGCCTCGAAGCCGGCATGCGCGAGCACATCGCCATCGTGCGCAAAAACGCCGCACCATGACGCAGCGCAAGCACATACACCTGCAGCCTCTGGGCGGGATCGCCGGCGACATGTTCGTCGCCGCGATGCTCGATGCATTCCCGCAGTTCGTAGCCCAGGTATTTTCCGACGTCGCCGCCGTATTGCCGCCGGAAGCAGGAGAACCCCGACTGGAAAGGGTGTCGAAAAACGCCATTGCGGCCCGCCATTTTTCGCTGGCGAGCGCAGATCCGGAGGCGCGAAGTTCGCTGGCCGGGTCGCAGGAGGCCGTCACTGATGGCAACTCGGCGCGCCACTACCGGCGCAAGCCGCAGGCGCCGGGCAGCTTCATCGAGATGGCCTGCGGCACCGCCGTCGCGTCGGGCGCATCGCAGTTGGGTACCTACCGGGAAATCTGCGGCGTGATCGAGGCCGCCAGCCTTTCCGGGGCGGCCGCCGTCCATGCGTTGGGCATCCTGCGGGTGCTCGCCGAGGCGGAGGCGACGATTCACGGCGTGCCCATCGACGAGGTCCATTTCCACGAACTCGCCGGCTGGGATTCGCTGATGGACGTCGTCGCCGCCGGCAGCCTGATTTCCGCGGTCGGCGACGCCGACTGGTCGGTGAGCGACCTGCCGCTGGGCAGCGGGCAGGTCAAGACCCAGCACGGCCTGTTGCCGGTGCCGTCGCCGGCAACGGCGCTGATCCTGGAAGGCTATCCCTGGCGTTCCGACGGCGTGGCCGGCGAGCGTGTGACGCCGACCGGGGCCGCCATCGTTCGCTACCTCGTTCCGCGCGGCGGATCGAAGTCCCGGGCGGAAGGGACCCTGCTGGCGTCGGGCTACGGTGCCGGCACCAGGAACTTCCCGACCATGGCCAACGTGCTGCGCGTCATGGCGTTTGAAAGCGCGGTGCCGGCATCGGCCAGCGATACGGTCGTCGCTGCGGTCCAGTTCGATATCGACGACATGACGGGTGAGGAAATCGGAACTGCCGCCGATCGCCTGCGCAGCCTGCCGGGCGTGCTCGACCTGCTGCTGTTTCCCGCACAGGGCAAGAAGGGGCGGCCGGTCACGGTATTCCACCTGCTCGTGCCGCCGGAACACCTGCAGCAGTGCAGCGATGCCGTGTTCGCCGAAACCTCGACCATCGGCCTGCGCTGGACGCTGTGCGATCGCTTCGTCCTGCCGCGCAGCGTGCGCAATACGGGCGAGGGCGTGCGCGTCAAGGAAGTGCTGCGGCCGGACGGCAGCGTGACGCGCAAGGCCGAATGCGACGACCTGCAGGCCCTCGGCGGGCTTGAGCAGCGCCGGACGACGAAATCGAAATTCGAGGGGTCGCGATGAATGCCCGATTCGGTTCGCCGCTGGAGCGACTGACGGTTGTCCTGCAGGAGTATCCGGCGCTCGCCATCGCCGTCAGCGGCGGCGTGGACAGCCTGACCCTGGCCTGCGTCGCCCAGCACACGATGGCGACGCCGCCGCTGATGGTGCATGCGACGTCCGCCGCCGTGCCGGCCGAGGCGACGCTTCGCGTCCGCGAGGTGGCCCTGGCGCAGGGATGGAATCTCAGGGAGATCGGCGCCGGTGAATTCGACGATCCCGACTACGTCGCGAATCCCTATGACCGCTGCTACTACTGCAAGAGCAATCTGTACCGGTCGATGGCGGCCATCACCGATCGCCCGCTGGCTTCCGGAACCAACGTTGACGACCTTTCCGACTACCGCCCCGGCCTGCGCGCCGCGAGCGAGCGCGAGGTCGTCCATCCCTTCGTCGACGCCGGCATCGACAAACGGCAGGTGCGCGAGGTCGCGCGCCATTTCGGTCTGCACTATGCCGACCTCCCGGCCCAGCCCTGCCTTGCAAGCCGCATCGAGACCGGGATACCGATCCGGACCGTCGATCTGGCATTTGTCGATCGGCTGGAAACGCTCATCCGCAACATGCTGGAAGCGAATGCCGTCGTGCGCGTGCGCGTGCGCGCGAGTGGCGTCCATGTCGAACTCGGCGAGTGGCCGAGCGGCGACATCGTTTCCCGCCTCGAAGAAACCATCCGCGGCTTCTGCGTCCGGCATGCCTACAGCTTCGCCGCCCTGCAACCGTATCGGCAGGGCTCGGCTTTCGTCGAGGCGGCCTGAGGGCATGCAGATATCTGCGATCATGGACTGGCAGCGGGAAGCGCGCACCGGCCTGGCCGAGGCCGTCTATGCCAGCGGCAAGTCCGCCGCGGGCATCGCCGACATTGTGGCGAAGGCGGCGGACGGAGGACACCGGCTGCTGCTGACCCGCCTGGCTCCGGATGCGTTCGCCGTGCTGCCGCCGCCGACTGCGGCACAGCTGGACTATGACCCCATATCGCAGACCGCCATCCTTGGCGGCGCCGAGATCCGATCCGGCTCGGACGTGGCCGTCGTCAGCGCCGGCATGTCGGACGCCATGGTGGCCGGCGAGGCCCTGCGGACGCTGCAGTTCGCCGGCGTCGCCACCAGCCAGATCGCCGACGTCGGCGTGGCCGGGCTATGGCGGCTGATGGAGCGCCTGGAGCAGATTCAAAAGCATTCGGTGGTGATTGCCATCGCTGGCATGGAAGGGGCCCTGTTCAGCGTCCTGGCCGGCTTGATTCGCGCACCGATCATCGCCGTGCCGACCTCGGTAGGCTACGGCGTATCGAGCGGTGGCCGCCTCGCCCTGGACAGTGCGCTGGGCAGTTGCGCGCCTGGCCTGGTGGCGGTGAACATCGACAACGGCTTTGGCGCCGCCCAGGCCGCGCTGCGGATTTTGAATTTGGCCGGGCGGGAAAACTGCGCCTAGCGGCACTTCATCAGGGCCGAGGGCGTCGCAGGACTCGCCTGCAGGCTTGCGCCGGGCATCGAACCGGTGAAAAGTCGGCGCCGGTGGTACGGCGAAAGAAGTCGACCGACAGCCCTACCCGCCCAAAAACCTACGGACTGCCGAGATAGTCGCCCTTTCCGATCTCCACGCCGTTGTGGCGCAGGATGTTGTAGGCCGTGACCAGGTGGAAATAGAAGTTGGGAATGGCGAATCCCAGCAGGTAGGGTTGGCCGGTGAAGCTCAGGTCCTGGCCGCCGACGCGCAGGGCGATGGCGCGGTCTTCCGAGCCGTCGATCTGGCCGGGAGCGAACGATTCTACGAAGCCGATGGTGCGGGCTACGCGCGCCCGCAGTTCGTCGAAACTCTGTTCGGTGTCCTCGTAGCGGGGCACGTCCGCGCCGGCCAGTCGGGCGACAGCGCCCTTGGCGTGGTCGGTGGCGATCTGGACCTGCTTGGCGAAGGGCAGCATGTCGGGAAACAGCCTCGCCGCGAAGAGGACCGCCGGGTCGATCTTCTTCGCGGCGGCATGCGCCTGGGCCTTGGCGAGGATGGCGTCAAGGTTGCGCAGCATGGCGGCAAAGCGGGGAACACTGGCTTGGTACATCGAGATGGTCATGGTGGCGCCTCCGGAAAAGTGCCCATTCTCACACCAATGCGCGAAGTCGACGGCATTGCCGAAGGCTCGCGGACCGATGGCCGCCTTCTTCGACAACCGTCCGGAATTGTCCCGGGTGGATCCGATCGCGCGGCATGCAATCGGGCTGGCCACGGCAGCTTCGAGAAAAGTCGGCGCAGGCGCGACGGCGCGCGGAGTTTCTGCATTGCATGCCGTCAGGCACAATTCAATGGCAGTCGGGAGCTGGACGATATTCCGGTGCGGCCTTGTTCAGGAGTGAATGAAAACCGATGATCAAACCAGATCCGGTCGCGCCCGTTGCGGCACGCGACCAGACATCCGCAGGGCGCGCATGGGCTGACAAGGAAGGATGGAAGAGGCCATGCGCCTTTTCCGCTTCGTACTGACGGTTCCCGCCGGCATCGCCGGCTGGTATCTCGGCGTCATGCTCGCCTTGCTCGTGCATGATCTCGGCCAGCGCCTGTGTCCCGCGCATCTCGTGGTCTCGGGGGCTTGCACCGCGCCCTGGTCGTCGTTCGTCGGCGACGTGGCTCTGGCGCTGGGTGCATCGGTGTGCGGTGCCTTGAGCGTTCTGTTGCCTGCGCTGGCGGCGCCGTCGCACCGCCTCGAAGTTTCCCGCCTCGCATACGCCGTCGGCCTGATTTGTTCAGCGTATTGGCTGTTCCATGGCCTCTGGGTACCCGTGGCCTGGGCGGCGGCGGCGGGCGCGCTGGCACTCTGGCGCGTTCAGGTCGCCCTCGAGTTTCGGGCGAGCTAGTTTCCACTCCCGATCCGCAAGCCGGCGCCGAGGCTAAGCTTCCGCGGCACCGGGCGGCTTATTCGGCCGACCGATGCCGCGGCTGCGGATGCGCGCGTGAAACTGCGGCCGCGTTCAGCCGCGCGCGAATTTTCGCCGGCGGGTGGCCAGTGACATTACGGCGAGGCCGGCCAGCATCATGGCGTAGGTTTCGGGCTCCGGTACCGGCGACGGCGAGCCTATACGGCTGTCGGTCAGGGTCTGGAAATCGAAGGCAAGGCCGGAGTCGTAGGCGTTATCGGCCCAGTTCGTGACCCCGATTTCGACCCGGTAGTTGCCGGCGGCGGTGAAGGTGAAACTTGACTCCAGCCAGCCGGTGTAGCCGCAACCCTTGGCGTCGTCTTCCCAGCAGGAGTTGTTCGAAGAGCCGAGAGGCGCCCAGTCGACGGTCTTGGCGGTGAAATCCCAGGTGTCGTAGTTGGTGAGCCGCTGGTCGGGATCGAAGTCCGATTTGTCGAGGACGTCGCCGGGGATGATGTTCTTCGGTCCCGAGTTGGTGCTGCGCGCCGCGAACAGCCAGGCGACCGTGGAATTTCCCTGGTCGGCATTGACCAGCCGCGCCCAGGCATAGTCGTCGTAGCCGTTGCCGTCGGTTGATACGTAGTTGAACTGGATGTTCAGGGTGTCGTTCGATCCGGCGCTGAAGCTGCTCGAAAGAATTTTGGAGCCATTGGTCTCACCGCCTAAATGATTGTTGCCGAGGCTGAGGGGCGAAACCCCGTTCTCGAACGAATCGGCGGTGGAGACATAGCCGTACTTGGCATTGCCCAGGGGCGACAGCGTTACGTCGCCCTGCTGGGTCGAGCTGCCGCAGTTTCCGGTGCAGGCCCATGAGGCCAGGTCCGAAGGCGGCGTGACGGGGGCTGCCGCGACCTGCGACGAATGCATGGCGGCCAGGGCGAGGAGGGTGGTGCCGAGGGTGATTTTTCTCATGGTGATTTCCTGATTTCTTTCTATTGGGTCTTTGTGGAACGGCGAGCAAGCAACGCATGTACGGCAGGTAGTTTGATGGCAAACATTTCATGAGCAAAATGCGGGCCATCTCGTGTGGTTTTATTAAACTCAACTATTACAAGAGGATGGCAAGGCGATTCCCGACTTGGCCCGGCTCGGGGCCGAGTCTTGCCGCATAGGCTTGCGTCAAATGCCCAAATTGGCTGGGGAATTTGACGCAATTGCGCGGTGGGGCGTGGGTGCTTTTTGGGGTCGTGCCGAAACGGCCGGCGGCGCCGCGCAAGCCTGCGCGAGTGCCTTCAGCGTGCGCGCCGCTTAGGGCGGGTTGCCGAACTTCTCCTGCAGCGCCGCCACGGTAGCGCGTTCGCCGCGCACGCGCAGGAAGGCGCCGTTCTCGTCGGCGCGCTCGTCCAGCACTTCGCAACTGGCGAAGATCGCGCCGCGCTGCTGCTGCGCCGACCAGGGCAGGAAAAGCTCGGCCTCGACTTCGTCCTGGCGGAAGGCGGCGAGGATCGCTTCGCGCAGGGTGGCGACGTCGTCGGCGCGGCGCGCGCTCATGACCATGCAGCCGGGGTAGAGCGCGCGCAGTTCGGCTTCGCGTGCCGCCTGCGCCGCAGCGTCGCCGACATGGTCGATTTTGTTGAAGACGCGGATGCGCGGCACCTCCTGGGCGCCGATCTCGGCCAGCACCTTGTCGGTCACCGCCCGTTGGCGCTCGAAGCCGGGATCGCTGGCGTCGATCACGTGCAGCAGCAGTGCGGCGTCGAGCGCTTCTTCGAGTGTGGACTTGAACGAGGCGACCAGGCCGTGCGGCAGGTTCTTGATGAAGCCGACCGTGTCGCTGACCAGCACGCGCGGCCGGCTCTCGGGTTGCAGCGCGCGCACGGTGGTGTCGAGCGTGGCGAACAGCTTGTCCTCGACCAGCACGTCGCTGCCGGTCAGGGCGCGCATCAGCGTGGATTTGCCGGCGTTGGTGTAGCCGACCAGCGCCACGCTGGCCAGGCCCTGGCGCTCCAGGCGCCGCGCGCGCTGGGTCTTGCGCTCGGCATCCATGGCGACGATTTCCTGCTGCAGTTCGGCGATCTGGTCGCGGATCTTGCGCCGGTCCAGTTCGGTGTGCGATTCACCGGCGCCGCGGCCGCCGGTGCCGCTGCGCTGCCGGCCCTGCGGCCCGGCCAGCTTGGCCGCCTCGCGCAGGCGCGGCGCCATGTAGCCCAGCCGTGCGATCTCCACCTGCGCCCGGGCGGCGCGGGAGGTGGCGTGGCGATGGAAGATTTCGAGGATGACCATGGTGCGGTCCATCACCTCGCAGCCGGTTTCCTTTTCCAGGTTGCGCGCCTGCGAGGGCGAGATTTCGTGGTCCACGAAAATGGCGTCGATCTTGCCGGCGTTCGGGTCGGCGGCGGCATGGCGCGCCGGCTCGAAGGCGCCGGGCGCCGGTTCCATGTCGATGAACGCCTTGATTTCCTCGCGCTTGCCGGTGCCCAGGTAGGCCGTGGAGTCGAAGCTGGAACGCTTCTGGGTGAAGGTGGCGACGATCTCGAAACCCAGCGTCTTGGCCAGGTCGCGCAGTTCGGCCAGCGAGGCCTCGAACTCGACGTCGCTCACGGAGGGCAGCTGCACGGCCGCGACGACGGCGTTGATGGGCTTGTCCTTGACTTCTTTTTGCATGCGGGAATGGCTGCTTTCGATTGGGTGAAGGTGGATGTTACCCGTCAATGCGGCGCGCGTCGGTGGGCGCGTGCCGCAGGCTAGGACAGAGTCAGGTTGAAATAGATGGACGTTATTCCAATCGTCATCCCGGGCTTGACCCGGGATCCAGAACGGCCGCCGACTGGATTCCGGCTTTCGCCGGAATAGCCTGCCCCGGACTTGATCCGGGGACGGGTCGATCCATCGGATTCTGCATGACTGACCACTAGCCGGCGATGCCGTCGTAGATCAGCTTGGCACCGGCCACCAGCAGCGTCCAGGCCGTGACGAGGTTGAAGCCGCGCATGTCGACGGCGTGCAGCAGGCGATAGCCGAGAAAGTAACCGAGCGGAATGACCGGCGCCAGCAGCAGCGAAACGCCGAGGTTGGACAGGTCGATCAGGCCGAGCTGGGCATAGGGTCCGAGCTTGGCGAAATTCACCACCGAAAAGAAGATCACCGTGGTGCCGACCATGCGCATCTTGTCCATGTTCTGCGGCATCAGGTATTGCATGATCGGCGGCCCGCCGGCATGCGAGACGAAGCTGGTGAAGCCGGCCACGCCGCTCCAGAAGATGCCGGGGCCAAGAGTCGGCGCCGACGCCACGGCACTGGCTGTGCTGCGCGCCGCGCGGAAACGGTCGAGGGCGAAGGCCACCGCCTCGATGCCGATCAGTAGCTTGATCCAGCGGCCATCGACGTGGCCGAAGGTGAGCCAGCCCAGGGCGATGCCGAGCATGGCGCCGGGCAGGATGATGCGCAGGTTGGCCGCATCGGCGCGGCCGCGGAATACCACCAGGCCGATGACGTCGATCGCCAGCAGGATCGGCAGCATCACGGCGGCGGCGAAGGGCGCCGATACGGCCAGCGCCATCAGCGGCACGCCGAGGCTGCCGGCGGCGCCGCCGAAGCCGGCCTTGGACATGTCGAACAGCAGCGTGGCGATGACGGCCAGCAGCCAGAAGGCGGCGGGCAGGGTGGCGGCGTGGTCGAACATCGGCGGATGATCGCCCAGTTCTCGTCGATGATCCAGTCGACCGCCGTCGAAATTGCGCCGGAACCGGACGCCGGCACGGCGCCTCTGGTAGGCTGCGCCGAGGCAACCGGGAGAAGCGCTCATGACCAGCAAGATCACCGTGGCGGCGTCCGAAGTTCGGGTGAACGACCACATCTACAACGGCACCGGCACCAATGCCCATCCCACCTTCGCCTGGGAAACCGTGACCGAGGTGCGCCACGAGGACGGGTTGATCCTGTTGATCACCGGCAACGCGAAGGGGCCGCATGGCGAGTTCTGGCTCGAGCCCGAGGAAGAGATCGTGGTGATCCGCTATCCCGAGCCGCCGGCGCCTAGTCCGGCGGCGAAGCCGAAGGGCCACGGACACCATGGCTGAACTGGTTTCGTCATGAGCGCCCCCCCGCTTGCCGTGCCGCCAGCGCCGACTTTTGGCGAGGCCCTGCGCTTCTGGTTCAAGCTCGGCTTCATCAGCTTCGGCGGGCCGGCCGGGCAGATCGCGATCATGCATCAGGAGCTGGTCGAACGCCGGCGCTGGATCTCGGAGCAGCGCTTCCTCCATGCCCTGAACTACTGCATGCTGCTGCCCGGCCCGGAGGCCTGCCAACTGGCGATCTACACCGGCTGGCTGCTGCACGGCCTGCGCGGCGGGCTGCTGGCGGGGCTGCTGTTCTTCCTGCCGGCCTTCGCGCTTCTTTCTCTGCTGGCCGGTTTGTATCTAGCCTTCGGTGACATGCCATCGGTGCAGGGCGTCTTCTATGGCATCAAGCCGGCGGTGGTCGCCGTGGTGCTGTTCGCGGCTTGGCGCATCGGCTCGCGCGCGATCCGCAATGGCGTGCTGCTGGCGATCTCCGCGCTGGCCTTCGTCGGCATCTTCGTCTTCAAGGTCGAATTCCCCTGGATCGTGCTGGCGGCCGGCGTGCTGGGCGCCATCGGCGGCAAGCTGCTGCCCGGCAAGTTCGCCAGCGGCGGCGGTCATGGCGGTGGCCACAAGGCTTACGGCCCGGCCCTGATCGACGACGACACCCCGCCGCCGGCGCACGCGAGGTTCACCTGGTTGGGCCTCGTCGTCACCACGCTGGCCTTCGTCGCCATCGGCGCGGCCTCGCTGCTGGCGCTGCGCGGCAATGCCGATCTGTTCCACATGGGCGAATTCTTCACCAAGGCGGCCTTCCTCACCATCGGCGGCGCCTATGCCGTGTTGCCTTACGTCTATCAAGGCGCCGTGGAGCAGTTCGGCTGGCTGAGCGGGCCGCAGATGATGGACGGCCTCGCGCTGGGCGAGACCACGCCGGGGCCGCTGATCATGATCGTGACCTGGGTCGGCTACGTCGGTGGCGTGACCAAGTCGGTGCTGGCCGATCCGGTCGCCGCCGGTGTGGCCGGCGCGGCGGTGGCGACCTTCTTCACCTTTTTGCCAAGTTTTTTCTTCATCCTCGTCGGCGGCCCGCTGGTCGAAGCGACGCGCGGCGAGCTGAAATTCACCGCGCCGCTGACGGCGATCACGGCCGCCGTGGTCGGCGTCATCCTCAACCTCGCGGCCTTCTTCGCCTGGCATACGTTCTGGCCACAGGGCACGGAAGCGGCGCCGTTCGCCGGGCCGTTCGAAGGGCTGCCGGTACTGATTGCGATCGCCGCCTTCGTCACGCTGTGGAAGTACAAGGCCGACATCATGAAGGTGATCGGCGCCTGCGCCGCGCTTGGCCTCGTCCTGAGCTTTCTGCGCTAAGAAGGCGTCTCCAACTGGTTACCATGGCGGATAGTGGCTATCCGGAAATAATACTTTAGGTGGAAATCAAATCTTCGCAAGCCATTGAAAGTTTATGGCTGCCTAGAAAAACCTGAATCTGGCCCGGGACTTGCGTTTGCCTTTCCCCAAATTCGGACCCGCGTGCGGTCCGACTCTTGGAGGGGGACAGCAGACATGGGCAACATCAACGAATTCTTCGATACCGGTCGCACCACGCTGCGCGAGGTCGAGCAGCGGCTCGAAATGCCGCGCCGCGAGTTCCTGCAATTCTGCGCCACGCTGGCGGCGACCCTGGGCCTGCCGGCCGGCGCCGAAGCGGCGGTAGCCAAGGCGATCGAGGCGGCAAAGCGGCCGTCCGTCATCTGGCTGCATTTCCAGGAATGCACGGGTTGCTCCGAGTCGCTGCTGCGCGCCGAACACCCGACCCTCGAAAAGCTGATCCTCGACGTCATCTCGCTCGACTACCACGAGACGCTGATGGCCGCCGCCGGCCACCAGGCCGAAGCGGCACGCAAGGACGCCATGAAGGCCAACAAGGGCAAGTACGTGCTGGTGGTCGAAGGCGCGATCCCGACCAAGGCCAACGGCATCTACTGCAAGATCGGCGGCCAGACCGCGATCGAGATGCTCAAGGAATGCGCGGCCGATGCCGCGGCGGTGATCGCCATCGGATCCTGCGCATCCTGGGGCGGCATGCCCTCGACGATTTCGCCGCTGTCCGATTCCAGCCCGACGGGTTCCGAGGGCGTGGCGAAAATCCTCGGCAAGCCGGTGATGACCATTCCCGGCTGCCCGCCCAACCCCTACAACTTCCTCGCCGCCGTGGTGCATTTCCTGACCTTCGGCAAGCTGCCGGAACTGGACAAGCTGGGCCGCCCCAAGTTTGCCTACTCGCGCCTGATCCACGAAAACTGCGAGCGCCGCGCCCACTTCGATGCCGGGCGCTTCGCCATGGAATTCGGCGACAGCGGCCATCGCCAGGGCTACTGCCTCTACAAACTGGGCTGCAAGGGCCCCGAGACCTACGCCAACTGCTCGACCCTGGGCTTCGGCGATGCCGGCGAGAACAACTGGCCGGTCGGCTGCGGCCACCCCTGCATCGGCTGTTCGGAACAGGGCGTCGGTTTCCAGAAGCCGATCCACCAGGTGGCAAAGATGGTCAACGTGACGCCGCCGCTGCAGTACCCGCGCATCGTCGAAGAGCAGGGCAAGGCTGCCTCCTTCGCTTCCGCTGCCGCCGTCGCGGCCGTGGCCGGTGCGGCGGCCGGCGCGGCGATCATGCTGACGCGCAACCTGGGCCTGTCGCACGCGGCCGAGGAAGCCGAACGCGCGAAGGCCGCGGCCGGGTCTTCCAAACCCGCTGAAGACAAGGCCGGAGCCTGATCATGGGCACCCGGCGAGATTTTCTGAAGGGAGTCCTCGCAAGCGGAGCGGCGGCGGCCTGCGTCGCCGCGCCACCGGCCGCCGCGCGGGAAACCCGCCCGCGTCCGCCCGAAGCGCTCGGACTGCTCTACGACGGCACGCTGTGCGTCGGCTGCAAGGCCTGCGTCGCGGCCTGCAAGACCGCCAACAACAACCCGGCCGAGTTTTCCACGGTCGACCATTTGTGGGACACGCCGCTCGATACCTCCGGCTACACCTTCAACATCATCAAGATGTACCGCAACGGCACCATGGATGCCAAGGACCAGGAGGTGAACGGCTTCGCCTTCATGAAGACCTCCTGCATGCACTGCGGCGACCCGTCCTGCGTGTCGGCCTGCCCGGTCTCGGCGATGACCAAGGACCCGGTGACCGGCGTGGTCGGCTACAACCCCGACAACTGCATCGGCTGCCGCTATTGCGTCGCCGCATGTCCCTTCGGCATTCCGAAATACCAGTACGACTCGCCCACCGGGCGCATCGGCAAGTGCGAACTGTGCCGCCACCGCCACAAGGACGGCCACTACTCGGCCTGCGCCGAAGTTTGCCCGACCGGCGCCACGCTCTTCGGTCGCACTGAAGACCTGCTCGCCGAGGCAAAACGCCGCCTCGCCATGAAGCCTGGCGAACTCAACCGATTCCCTCGCGGCCACTTGTTGTCCGCGGCGGACAAGAAGGCGCAGCTCACGGTCGATGCGAAAGGCGTGAAATTGCGCAACGGTTGGCACGAAGAACCCGACCAGAGCTACGAAACCCCGGCCGGCAAGTACCTGCAGCACGTGTATGGCGAGAAGGAATACGGCGGCACCCAGGTGCTCAAGCTGTCCGGCGTGAACTTCCAGAAGATGGGCATGCCCGACCTGCCGCCGGATGCCGCGGCGGCGATGTCGGAAACCATCCAGCACACGCTCTACGGCGGGCTGCTGATGCCCTTCGCGGTACTCGGTGCGATGACCTTCGTCGCCAAGCGCAACGTCAAGCCGGAGGATGACGAATCCGGCAAGGAGGGGAGCTGATCATGGCCAACAACAATCATGCGGCGCCCGCGCCGGTCGGCGGAAGCCTGGTCAACGCCGTGACCCTGGTCTGCGGGGTCCTGATCGCGATCATGGTCGCCGTCCTGCTGGTGCGCTTCCTGTTCGGCCTCGGTGCCGTGACCGCGCTCAACGACGGCTATCCCTGGGGCATCTGGGTGGTGGTCGACGTGGTGATCGGCTCGGCCTTCGCCTGCGGCGGCTTCTCGGTGGCGATGCTGGTCTACATCTTCAACAAGGGCGAGTACCACCCGCTGGTGCGGCCGGCGCTGCTGGCCAGCCTGTTCGGCTACACGCTGGCCGGCGCCGGGGTGATCTTCGACCTCGGTCGCTGGTGGAACGTCTGGCACATGTTCTCGCCCTGGTCCTTCAATCCCAACTCGGTGATGTTCGAAGTCGCGGTCTGCATCACGCTCTACATCATCGTGATGTGGCTCGAGTTCGCGCCGACCTTCCTCGAATCCAGGGAAAGGCAGGAAACGCGCAAGAAGCTCAACAAGGTGATGTTCTTCCTGATCGCCCTGGGCACGGTGCTGCCGATGATGCATCAATCATCGCTGGGCACGCTGCTGGTGGTGCTGGGCGTGCAGATCCACCCGCTGTGGCAGACGCCGGCGTTGCCCCTGCTTTACCTGCTGTCGGCGATCACCATGGGTTATGCGGTGGTGCTGTTCGAGTCCTGCCTGGGGTCTTCCGCCGAGCGTCGCCGCCTCGAAACGCACATGCTGACGCCGCTGGCCAAGATCATGCTCGGCTTCCTCGCCGTGTTCCTGGTGGTACGCGTGGCCGACCTCGTGCTGCGTGGAGCCCTCCCCAAAGCCTTCGTGCCCTCGGTCGAGGCGCTGATGTTCTGGCTGGAAATGCTGAGCTTCATCGCGCCGCTGATCCTGATAGGTGCGGAGTCCAACCGGCGCAATCCGGCGCGCCTGTTCCTCGCCGGCGTGCTGCTGATGCTGGGCGGCGCGCTGATGCGCCTCAACGGCTATCTGATCGGTTATGAGACCAATATCGACGGTGCCGGTGGCTTCACTTATTTCCCGTCCCTGGCCGAAGTGCTGGTCACCGCCGGCATGTTCGCCATCGAGGTTCTCGGTTACATCATCATCACCCGCCGCTTCCCGGTATTGCCCCGGGAAAATGCGCAGGCCACCCACTGAAGGACGGAGAGAAAAAATGTCCAAGCGCGTAACGATAGATCCGATCACCCGTATCGAAGGCCACCTGCGTATCGACGTCGATGTGGATGGCGGCCGCGTCAAGAAGGCCTGGTCGTCCGGCCAGATGTGGCGCGGCGTTGAACTCATCCTGCTCGGCCGCGACCCGCGCGATGCCTGGGCCATCACCCAGCGCATCTGCGGCGTGTGCACCACGGTGCATGCCATCACCTCGGTGCGTGCCGTCGAGAACGCCCTGCAGATGGAAGTGCCGCTGAATGCCCAGTTCATCCGCAACCTGATCATCCTGGCGCACTCGGTGCATGACCAGATCGTGCATTTCTACCACCTCTCGGCGCTCGACTGGGTCGATGTTACCTCCGCGCTCAAGGCCGATCCGGACAAGGCCGCCGCGCTGGGCGAGAGCCTCTCGTCCTGGCACCTCAACAGCAAGCACGAGATGCGCCGCGTGCATGAGCGGCTCAAGCATTTCGTCAATGGCGGCCAGCTCGGCATCTTCACCAACGGCTACTGGGGCCACCCGGCGATGAAGCTCTCGCCCGAAGTGAACCTGATGGCCGTGGCCCACTACCTGCAGGCGCTGGAAGTGCAGCGCAAGGCCAACAAGATCGTCTCGATACTGGGCGCCAAGACCCCGCACATCCAGAACGTGGCGGTGGGCGGCGTCGCCAATCCGATCGCCACCGATTCGCAGTCCGTGCTGACCGTCGAACGCCTGATGGCGATCAAGGGCTTCATCGACGAACTGGCCGACTTCGTCAAGAACGTGTACCTGATCGACGTCGCCGCGATCGGCGCCTTCTATGCCGACTGGACCAAGATCGGCGCCGGCGTTACCAACTACCTTGCGGTGCCGGACATCCCGCTGGACACCAAGGGCACCAAGTTCGCCTTGCCCGGCGGCTTTATCGAAGGCGGCGACCTGACCAAGTTCAAGCCGATCACCAAGTTCGGCGACGAATACTTCACCAAGGGCGTCGAGGAATCGGTCAAGCATTCCTGGTACGACTATTCCAAGGGCGGCGCGCTGCATCCCTACCAGGGCGAGACCAAACCCAACTACACCGACTTCAAGGACGACGCCAAGTACTCCTGGCTCAAGTCGCCGACCTTCTACGGCAAGGTGGCCCAGGTCGGCCCGCTGGCCCGCGTGCTGACCATGCTCGCCGCCGGCCACGAGCCGACCAAGAAGTACGCCACCGCCGCGCTCGACACCGTCTCGGCGCTGGCCAAGACCAAGGTCGGGCTCGACGCCATGCACTCCACCATCGGCCGCCACGCCGCACGCGCGATCTCCTGCGCGGTGCAGGTGGATATGCTCGACGGGCAGTGGAAGGCGTTGGTCGACAACATCGGCAAGGGCGACACCAAGACCTTCAATCCGCCGACCTTCCCCAAGGGCGAGGTGATGGGCGTCGGCTTCCACGAGGCCCCGCGCGGCGCGCTGTCTCACTGGGTGGTGATCGACAACGGCAAGATCAAGAACTACCAGTGCGTCGTGCCCTCGACCTGGAACGCCTGCCCGAGGAACGAAAAGGACGAACCGGGACCCTACGAGGCGTCCTTGCTCAACACGCCGATCGCCGATCCGGAGAAACCGCTGGAAGTGCTGCGCACCGTGCATTCCTTCGACCCCTGCATCGCCTGCGCGATCCACCTGACCGACAAGGAAGGCAACGCGATTTCGGTAAAAGCGGTATAGGTACAAACATCGTCATTCCGGCCGCTCTGCGTGCCTTGAATTCCGCTTCGCGGGGTGGCAACGCCGGAATCCACTTGCATCGCTGCGCTGGACCCCGGCTTTCGCCGGGGTGACGAACAGAAGCAATTTTTGAGGTATTCGATATGCGTGCAGTCGTCCTCGGCATCGGCAACACCATCCTCACCGACGAGGCCGCTGGCGTGCGTGCGGTCGAGGCGCTGGAACGCGGCTGGACGCTGCCGGCGAACGTCGTCGCGATCGACGGCGGCACCTCGGGCATGGAGATGATCGAGGATCTGTCCAACCTCGATTTCCTGGTCGTGCTCGACGTGGTCAAGACCGGCGCGCCACCGGGCACGGTGGTCAAAATCGCGGGCGACGACATCCCGGTGTTCTTCCGCAGCAAGTTGTCGCCGCACCAGATCGCCTTGCCCGACGTGCTGGCCAGCCTGGAACTGCTCGATACCATGCCGAAGGAAATCGTCGTGCTCGGCGTCGAATTCATCTCGCTCGAACTCGGCATGGAAATGACGCCGACCGTTGCCGAAAAAGTGCCGGTGCTGGCGGCTATGGCGGCGGAAGAACTCGGGTCGCGCGGTTATGCCGTCGCGCCCATGAAGAAGGCCGCCTGAAATGTGCCTCGCGGCCCCTTCGCGCGTACTGGAAGTCCGTAACGGCATGGCCGTCACCGAATGCTTCGGCCAGGTGCGCGAAGTCAGCCTGTTGCTGATGGACGAGGACATCTGCGTCGGCGACTACCTGCTGATCCAGGCCGGTGGCTTCGCCTTCGAACGCGTCGAGTCCGAACGTGCCGAACAAGCCCTGGCGCTGATGCGGGAATTCATGGAGCAGGACGACGCCGCAAGGGAGTGGGGCGCCGCCGCCGCATGAGCTTCCGCATCCACGACGCCAGTCCGGCCGATGCGGTGGAGCAGGCCTTCTTCCGCATCCAGCGCGAGCAGATGGCCGACGTGCCCATCCTCAATCCGGCACTGAATGTCGAGGCAGTCGATTTCCAGCGCTGGCAGGGCCACTGGCTCGGCATCGTGGTCACGCCCTGGTGCATGAGCATGCTGCTGGTGCCCGGAACCGCCGACAACTGGGTCTCTACGGGCGACAACCAGCGGCGCTTCGTCAAGTTCCCGGCGGGAAATTTCGCCTTCCTCGGCAGCGCCGAGACGGAACTTGGCGAGTACCAGAGCTGTCCCCTGTTTTCGCCGATGGGCCAGTTCGCCACGCAGTACGAGGCGACCATGACCGCGCGCGCCTCGCTGATCGCGCTGCTGACGCAGCCCCAAGCCGCGCCGGTAGCCAAGCCCGCCAAAGGCGAGCCTTCGCAATCGCGCCGCCGCTTCCTGTCTTTGCGCTAAGCTTTGCGGCCTGTCGAATCGACGCACCACACCCGAAGGGAACTGACATGCCGGGCATCACCGACTTCAATACCGCCGCCAATGCCGATACCGACCGCGAACACGAGGTGCAACTGGGCCTGATGCGGGCGCTATGCACCGCCGCCGGCGAGAACCGCGACTCCGCCGTGGTCGGCGAAATCCTGCAGCGCCTGATCGCCTACAGCGAAGCGCACTTCGTCTCCGAGGAACTGCTGATGCGCCTCAAGAGCTATGACGATTACGAAGACCACGTCGAAGACCACGCGCAGATGCTCGACACCCTGCGCGGCATCGCCGCCGACCACGCCAGCGGCGATTCGGCCTTGATCGCGGGTCATGCCTCCGAACTGCTCGCCTTCATCAGCAAGCACATCGCCATCCGCGACCGGCGTTTTGCGGACTACGTGCGGAACAATCTCTGACGGGGCAGGGCACTGGAGAGTCGGCGCTGGCGGGACGGCGTCGTGTGCTGCCGTATGCCACGCAGCGGTAGCCAACGGCTGATATTCGTCGGCTGAAGCAGCTGTTGGCAAAATCAGAGACGACTTCCGTGTTCGGCCACAAGCGGAAGTCGACGAGTGCCATTCCATTTTCATGAAATCGCGCTTGTCGCGGCGTTGTGGCGCATTGACAGGGATGATATACTGAGTCATGGCTGCCTCCAACCCCCAGAAGATCCAGGACGTATCAACCCGTTTGGCAAGGAAACGGGGAAACGGAATTCTGAGGCGAGAGGTTTGGGTGGATAGTAAGGGCAAGGTAGTCCGTTACAACCTGGCGTATATCAACCACGATGTTTTCCAGGGTGACAACGGACGTGTGGTTGGTTACGACAATGCCCACGGAGTTCATCACCGCCATTGCAAGGGCAAAGTGGAAACTGTGGAATTTCAAAGCTTCGGCAATATTGAAGAGCGTTTCGAAGCAGATTGGTTGGCGTTCAGCAGAAAGGGCAAGAAATGAGAACCGTGATTAAAGTGGAAGGCCCGGAGGACTTTTTTAAGCGCGGAAAGGTTGTGGCCAAGCTAGCCGATCAGGGCAAGGCAATTCCCCGTGAGCACATTATCGCTTTTGAAGATCCGGAAGATATGGCGCGCCTGATTACCACCGCGAAGTTGGCGCTTTTCAGGGAAGTTCGTCAAAGTGCCGGGTCAATCACTGAGCTTGCTGAGCGACTGCATCGCGATCGTAGCGCGGTCAAACGCGACATTGATGAACTGGAAAAAGCGGGGCTTATCGAAGTCCAAGATATGCCGCTACCTGGGCATGGGCGAAAAAAAGAAGTTCGCGCGGTAGCGGAGCAGATATTGTTAGCGATCTAAGCTGAAATGATCTCTGCTTTCGGCCAGGAACGGCCAGTCGGGTCGCTCCTCCAATTCGCAGGTTTGTTTGCCGTGTTTTCTCGGAAGCCGTCATTCAATCGGCGCCGTCTAACCTTCGCGCCTGACATGCTCCTATAGCGCAGCGGGAGCCGTCACTGGCGCTGCGGAATGCATGAGATTTGAGCGGCCGGTGTCAAGTCAACCAGCCGGTGAAGCTGCCGAAATACGATGCCCATGGGAAGTGGAATTCGGCCAGGCTCTGCCTTTACCCAAACCAACATCCAGCGCATACGAGCGACCGCGGCCATAGAGAGGCCGGCGTTGGTCATAGTTCGATTGATTGACGCCTTAACAATTCTTAACACACCAATCGCTAATTCTATGTACTCGTGCCAACTGAGGCAGCGGATTGTTGGAGTAGCCGACTTTGATCTGGTTCGCACACTTTGGCACGAACCAGATCATCGTGCCTATCAGTGCCAGAGCACCTGGCTGATATCGTGCAGCAGCACGTCCATCCTTGACTTGGTCGCCCAGTTGGTATCGACCAAGTCCTTGCTCTTGAAGCTCCTGTACAACTCGTTGTTTTCCAGGGTGTCGATGGTCGCGTCGAGGTTGGGGGCGTACTTTGACAGGACCTTCTCGTATTCTTCGATGCGCCAGTAAAACGCGTAGGTCTTTCTGGCCGACTTGCCGGAAGTTTTTCGCAATTCCTTCTCGCGCTCCACGGCGGCCATGTCGGCATCGCTCGTCACCGGTTTGCGCGGCGTAATCATGATCATCACCGTGCGGAAGAAATCGGTGGAACTGTCGTTCGAGAACATGTACTGAACGCCGGGGATGTCCTTCAGCACCGGCACGCCCGACTCGCTGCGGATCAGTTCGCGTTCGGTCAGGCCGCTGAGGATGACGGTCTCGCCAAACTTAGCGGTGAGGTTGGCGGTGACCGAGTTGCGCGAGGTCGACAGCGCCACGCCGCTTGTGCCGGCGGCGGGCGGCTCGATGAAGGAGCGAACCGCCTTGACCGACAACATCACGTTGTCGCGATCGATGATGGTCGGCGTGATCGAAAAGCTGACGCCGATTTGCTTGTCCACCAGCGTGCTGGTCGATCCGGCATTGCCCGAGATCGCGATCGAAACCGTGGTACCGGAGAAGAAAGTCGAGGGCATGCGGTCGATGGCGAGCAGGGAGGGACGGGCGATCACCTCGT
>JBIKLV010000043.1:0-28763 GCA_044359585.1 Sulfuritalea sp.
CCATGGATTTCGATCTCGACACGGTGGACGATGAGGGTCTGACGCCGTTGATGCATGCCGCCAGGCGCGGAGATCTCAAGATTGTCCAGGCCCTGCTCAAGCGAGGAGCCTCGCCCCTTTTGGCGGGCCCGGCGGGCAAGGCGTCCGATGTCGCCTTGCAGAACAACTTCCCGGCTGTTAACGAATGCCTGAAACGGGCTGAAGATGCAGCCGAGGCCGCCAGACAGGCTGCAACTCAGTTACAACCCGATTCCGCCGTTGTTGCCTAGAGGCCCGCGGGCAGCAGATGGCTACTCCCACTCGATTATTACAATGGCCTTGAAAGCCTTGCCGTTACTTGGTTTCGTAAGATTTACCCATCTCAATACCGTCACCGATACCGTCTCCAGAAGAATGCTTAGTGTTCCTGCGGGTTTCCGCGCGATGGCAAAAAACTGATCTTGTACTGACTATTCAGAACTATTGATTCAAACGCCGTCGCCGATCATAACCGCCTGGCTGCACGATGGTTGGTCATGGTAATGGACGCTGCCCCCGCAACGTGTTCGCCAACATTGAAAGCACATCGGCAATTTTTCCTGCCGTTTCCGGTGGTGGCAAAGGGAGGTTGATACTTTTCGCCCCTGTACCCGGATCACGCTCGATCCAGGGATGCGGCGGAGCAGCGGGGTTACCGGCCGCTCCGAGGGCGGCAACCAGTTGAGCACCCAACTGCGTCAATGCTTGCCAGGGATCGACTTCGTTGCGCGTGGCCTGGCCCGGAGACGCGTCACTCACAGACTCCGGTATCGCCGTCCCGCCAGCGCCGACTTCTGTCCCCGTATTCGCCCCCGTCTCTGCATTCGCTTCGGTTGCAGTCGTCACGCCGGCGGTCTCTTCGGCAGGCGTCATGGCCTCGCCTTCGCCCATGTGGCCGGTGACATTCTCGACGTCCTTCATGAAACGGTTGAGGCGAGAGCCGCCCAGCGATATCTCACCCGTTCCACCATCGAGAATTCCCGCCGACAGCGATCGCTTGAAGGCCCGCACCGAGAGCATGCCCTCCTCGATAGTGCCCTTGGCGACGAAGTTGACGATCTGCACCGGTCGCTTTTGGCCCATGCGGTGGATGCGAGCGATGCGCTGTTCGAGCAGCGCCGGGTTCCAGGGCAAATCCATGTTCACGAGCGTGGATGCATGCTGTAAATTCAAGCCCGTCGCCCCGGCATCGGTCGAGAGGAACACACGGCAGTCGGGATCGTCGCGAAAGCGCTCCACCAGCGCCGGCCTTTTTTCCGAGGGCACACCGCCGTGGAAGCTGACGTAGCCGATGCCGCGTGCTTCCAGACGCCGGATCACGATATTGTGCGTGCGCGTCCATTGGCTGAACACCACGGCCTTGGCATCCGGTTGTTCGAACAGGCCGTCAAACAGCGCCGCCAGTTCGTCCGCCTTGACGCCGTGATCGGTTTCCTGGTCGAGCAGATACCCATGAAGGGTGGAACTTGGCAATCCGCCGTATTTCCTCATCCGAAACCCCAGCCTGATGTCCAAACTCCGGCCAGCGGGCGACAGCATCAATGATCTGCTGGAGCTTTTCCTTTGGGCGACGGATATCGTAGACCTTGGCAAGGTTCAGCAAGTCCTCGGCGGTGATGTCCCACGTTTTGCCATTGACCTGCATCTGATGCATCCGTGTCCATTTACCTTCGGCGGGATTGTGCGAGAAACAGTTGTCATAGGCCGGTGCCAGTTTCCACTGGCCTGACTTATCCATCAGGAATCCGAAATTCTTGGTGTGATCGTCGCAGTTCACTACCGCAACGTTGAATGCGCATCGCGCCCAGGCCTGTTCGAGCGCATCGGCACCCAGCTTGAGGCTCAACACGGTGCGTAGGTACTGGTCGTAGCCGTGCACATAGGGCATGTTGAAATCGAGGTGCATCAGGGCACAGAGGGATTGCATATGCAGTTTCTCATTGCCGTCCCGGTCGAAGCGCTTGGTCATGAAATGCGCTCGCCCACCCTCCTCCAGTAATCGGCATGGGCTCATGTCGATGCCCGCAACCTCGGCCATCAGGTAGTGGGCATACTCGATCCGACCGAAACCCGCCGTCGTACCCAGATCGCCATCCGCACCGACATCGAACTTGAGCAGCCAGTGGTCAAAGCCTTCCGGCACGTCGAATTGACCCGAGACAACCTGATCGGTCTGCGGATTCCAGCCGATCACCGCCTTGGCGCGCGCGCCACCAGCCGAACTGCCGATGTCGATCATGTCCTGGGCGATCGTGGAGAACTCGCCCTTAAGCGCACAGCGCGCGTCCTCCACCAGATGCGCCATGTCCAGCGGCAAGCTGGCCGCATCTCCTCTGACCCGAGTCTCGGCCGGTTCGAACTCCAGCGCGCCCATGCTTCGCCGTCCGACATACAGCAGCCGTTGCAACGTGGTGACATCCTTGGATAGCACCCCGCGGCGCGACAGATATTCGTCGATAAGCGCATTACCGAACTTGTCCGGCAATGCATCAGCCAAAAGCCCGGGGAGACCGTAAAACGTCTCCTGCGCCAAGGCGGGAAAGCTGAAGCGGCGCTTCGACTTCAGTTTCATGAGGATGGGCGAGAGTTCGAGGCGTCCTTTTTCGAACTCGGGGGAATAGCTGAATTCGTAAAACCCCGGCTTGTTCTTGAGCGGCGCCACCGCCCCAGCGTACTGCCCCCAGAGATTGACCTGTACGGCCTTGATCTCATCCATCGTTATTCCTTGATTGAGCGTGGCGCACGCTTGCGGGCATGCTTGGCTTTTCTTTGCTCTTCGGCCAACACATCGAGAGGGCTCGGGCTATCGGCATCGGGCACCAAGCCGGCCAGACCATCGAGCAAGTCCATTGCCCGCAGGATGGCAATCAGGTTTCGCAGCGTGATCGCGCCAGTCTTTTCAAACCGCTTCAACGGCGTCAAACCGATACCGCTTTTGTGCGCAAGGTCTGCCTGGGTCAAGCCGGCGCCATTGGGAGATACCCGCCAGGCTCTCACCGCCGAGGCTAGCGCGTGCGCCACCTCATCATTGGTCATTCGATAGGGGTACATAGCCTAATAATAGCCTATTAATAGTTAACATCAACAACTCTGGACTAATTTTAGAATACTATGAATTTATACCATTATAAGGTCTATGTTTAGACTTTTATTGAAGAATATCGATATTAAGAATCTATTATTAGACTCTGCATGCGCAACTTCAAAGGCATGACCGCCAAGCCGGAGGAACTACCGGCCGGCGCCTTCAAGGTCTCGGATCAGGATCGCCGCAACGGCCTCTTCGTCGATGGCTCGGCCGTCGGTGCGCATTGCTTTGGCCAAACCGGAATCCCAGTCCGCCTCCACGGACTCGGCGCCCAGGCTGCGGCCGGGAACGGAGAGTCCGCCGATTGCCGTGAGATAGTCTGCGGTACCGTAACGCCACGGCTGCGCACCGCAAGCGCGCATGACCCAGTTCCCGATCTTCAGCCCCGCCCAGTCGAAGTCGCCGTGGTATTGGAGGCGGGCGCCGGCCCGTGCCAGTTGAAACAAGAGGGTTCGCTGCGCCGCGCCGGGCATGCCATCGGTGCAGACGAGCGGCGCGCAGCGGGCACCGAGCGCGTCGGCGGCGATGGCGACCAGATTGGGGTTTTCACAGACGTAGATGTGGCGAGCCGCGACATCCCAGCATGGCGGCACGCGCAGCAGCGCCCGTAGCGACAGATAGCCCGGCTCGCCCGATGTCGGCGGATGGAAGCCTTCGGCCACCGGCAGATTGAGAAACAGCGCCGGCCGGGCCAGTTCGTTGACCAGCACTCCGGCCGCCGCCCAGACATCGCGCGCGCTGTCATCGTTGGCCAGCATCTCGTCGTCGGCAGCTTCCGCATTCTCCCATCGCAGCGCCGCCAGCACGACGCTGGCGACCGGCCGTCCGGAGTCGAGCCCATGAGCGTCGCCGAGCACCTCGGCGGCGAGCCGCGAGCGCGGCGTGCCCGCCGCCGGCAGCTTGCCCAACACCGCTTGCGCGGCGTCGAGAATCTTCCCGGCGGTGCCGGGGCTGCGTCCCAGCCGCTTGAGCAGCGCCAGGCTTCGCGGCTGGCCGATCCAGGCGGCCAGCCGTTCGTCGGCGCAGCATTCCCGCAGCGCCTGCCACTGCACTTGCAGGGCGGTGCGCTCGACCTTGCGATCGACGATGGGTCCGTCGAGTCGCTCCAGCGCCTCGCGCAAAGTCGCCGCGACACCGGCGTGCCTGAGCACGGCATCGAGTTCGCCGATATCCAGCGTCATCGAATCGGCGGTACGCGCCCGGCGGCCGAGCAGACTCGCCAGCGCGTGACGTTCGGCGCCATTCAGACCGCCCAAGCGGAAAGTGCCGGTCACGCCGCGCTCAAGACGTTGCCGCAAGCGGGCACGCAGACTTGCGAGCGCTTCGCCGCCCAGAAGGCGCTGAAGCCGCGAATCGGCCGGTGCGTCCACGCTCACGCTTCCGCAGGGAAGCGCCGGTCGGGATCGGGTTCCGCACGGCGCGTGCGCCCATCCCAGGTCCAGCGCGACACATGCACGGCATCGATGCCTTCGCGACGCAGCAAGTGGCAGATCGACACGCCGGGCAGTTCCGCGTAGCAGCCCCACTCGCTTTCGCTGGTCATGACGAAGTCGAGATCGAATTCGCGGATCAGCGCCATGCAATGGGCACGCGCCTCGCGGTCGATGCCGGCGAAAGCTTCGTCGAGCAGCACCAGGCGCGGCGCATCGCGGTAGCCGCCCTGGCTGTAGTGGCTGGAGACCGCGGCAAACAACGGCACGGTGAGCCCGAGGGCGCGCTCGCCGCTGGAGGCCGGCCCGGACAGGCGGCCCCAGCGGCCTTCCTGCCAGCGTTCGACGCGAAAGCGATGCCAGCGGCGATAGTCGAGGGCGCGGGCGAGTTGTTCCAGCAGGCTGCTACCGCCCTCGCTGTCGGCACGCGTTCGTTCGGCGGCGATCCGGCTTTGCAGCATGTCGCCGACCACGCGGCGGTCGTCGGCGGACCAGGCGTCGGCACTGGTGTTGAGCAGCCGCTTGCGCGCCGCTTCGAGCCCCACCGGAGCGCCGTCGCTGCCTTCGGCCAGCGCTTCCCAGACCAGGCGGAAGCGCACGCCGGTGGAGGTGGGACGCTTCTCCAGCTCGGCGTTGATCTCCGCCAGGTGCTGCTCGGCGTCGCGCAACAGTTGCTGGATGATGCTCGCCACTTCCGCCTGCAAGTGGTTCTCCAGCAGCTTGCGTTCGTTGGCCGTGAGCAGTTCGCGGCGCTGGGCGATCTCGTCCGCCAGCAGCGCTTCGAGACGATCCGGGGGTTCGTCTCGATTGCGATAGGCGATGGAGACCACGAGGCCGTAATCGGTGCTGGTGCCGTGAGCCTGTTGGCCCAGGGCGCTCAGGCTGCGCAGCAGCTCGCTGAAGTCTTCCGAGGTCTGGTTCTGGATGCGGTTCCAGTCGGCATCCTCGGCCTTGACCTCGGCCAGAACCTGTTCCGCGCGCCGCGCCAGGGTCAGCGCCGCCTCGATGGTCCACGGCGCCGCCCCATCCGGGGGGGCGATGTCCGCCACGGCGACCGCCAGCAGGCCGCTGGCGGCAAAACCTTGCAGCATGGCGACCGCCTCCTGGCGCGTGGCACGGCGCTCTTCAAGGGTGGTGGCGCAATCGTTCTGCTTCTGCTCGGCCTTGGCACGGGCCTCGCCGGCGACGCGCAGTTTTTCCGCGACCTGCTTTTGCTCCGCGTCGCCCCGCTCCACCGCCTTGCGGGTGGCTTCCAGGCGTTGCTGGAGTTCCTCAACCTTCATGCCGACGGTCTCGAACAGCGTCTGCCAACTGGCCTGCGCCGCTTCGGCCTGGGCCTGCCGCTCGACCGCCTGGTCGAGGCACCGTGCCGCATGCGCCGTGGCCTCGGTTTCCCGCCGCCTTTGTTCCGCCAATCCCGGCAACATATGGCGCAACTCTTGTGCCGCGAGGAAAAGCTGCTGCAATGATTCCTGGAATCCGTTCAAGGCGGTATCGACCGCTTCCAGTGCGGATTTGTCGGCGGGCAGATGCAAATCGGCCGCATCGGCGGCAAGCCGTTCGCGGGCTTCGTGCCAACCCTGCTCCGCCTGCATCAGGCTCGTCCGGACCTTGTGCAGCGCCTGTTCGACGGCCGTGAAGGCCCGCGCGGCGGCGGCGACCTCGACATGGGCGGCACGCAAGCTGTCATCGCCGGGAGCGGTATTCCATTCGCCCGCGGCCTGCTGGCGCTGCTGTTCGAGCCTTTCCCTTTCCTTGGCGACGATGGCCAAGGCTTGGTCTATTTCCGCCACGCGCTGCGCAATCTCCCCGAGCCGTCTTTGCCGTGCCGCGGCACGGGCGGCGTAGCCGATATAGCTGGCGGCCGGCTTGGCCCAGGCACCCGCCAGCGGTCCGAGGCGAAAACGGCCGTCGGGCGCGACCCAGGCTTCGGCCTGCGCCGGCTCCAGGTCACCGCAGGCGATGCTTTCCAGCAGTGCGGCGATCACCGACGCGGCCACGGGCGCGTTGCCGGCCGGAATCAGCCAATCGGCGAGCGAGGCGACCTGGCGCTCGCGCGCAACCAGCGCGCTATCCTGCCAGGGAGTGCCGTCGGCGGCGTGCAGTAGGCCGTCGGGCGCCACCCAGGCATCGAGCAGGCCGCTCGCTTCGAGGGCGGCTTCCAGCCCGGCGCGCTGGCCTGCCGGGATGTCCTCGCGGAAATCCAGCAATTGCCACAGGGGCGCACCCGGCCGACCCAGCCGCGCTGCGGCGTCGCGATAAGTCGGCGCTGGCGGTACGGCGTCCTCGCCCTGTTCCAGGCGCTGCCGTTCGGCCAGCAGTTCCTCGCGCTCGCCTTTCAATTCCTTGTCATGTTGGTTGTGGGCGCTGGCACGAGCGGCGAAACGCTCGCTGGCGAGCTGCTGGGCGGCGAGCAGGACGCGACGCGCGGGATTGTCTCCCGCGAGCGCGGCGACCCAATCGGCCAGGGCAGCCAGCGCATCATCGGGATCGGCGGGACGCAGCTGTTCGAGGCCTTCGAAGTGACGCTGCCAGGCAGCGACCAGCGCGGTGGCCTGCTGTTCGACTGCCTCGTCCGCTTGAAGACGCCGCGCGGCGGCGTCCTCGAATTCCTCGGCGCGGGCATCGTGTTGCTCCTGCACCACTTGCTTGTGCCGCTGAGCCGCATCCACTTCGTCCAGCCGGCGCCGCAACAGGACCAAATGTTGGCGCCGCCGCGCGACCAGGGCGCGCAACTGCTGTTGCGTGGCTTGCCAGGATGGCGCGTCCTGCTGCGAGACGAGTTCTCCGTCGGCCAGGGCCGCGGCTTCCCGCCCAAAGTCGTCCGCCAGGCCACAGCTTGCGGCGGCTGTCGCGGTGGCGGCATGGGTGGCGGCCAGCGCATGCCGCGCCTGGTCCGCTTGAGCGGCGCGCTGCGCCGTCAAGGCGGTTTCCCTTGCCAGCTTGTCGTCGGCATCGACCCGCGCCTTGTGCGCCTGCGTTGCCTCGTTGCGCTGGTTCTCGGCCAATTGTTTCGCTTCATCCAGCCGCCGCGCGTCGCGCATCACCGGGTCGGTTTCCAGCGCCCTCAAACTGGCGCGGTCGCGGCGCAGGCTGCCTTCCAGTTCCTCGTGGCGCAGCCGATGTTGCCGCTCTTCCTGCTGCGCATTGCCCAGCTCCGTGGCGGCGGCATTCAATGCCTGGCTCGCCTTGTCGAACTCGGTCTGGGCGCCGCGCAGCCGGCGCGCCTCGCGCCGGGCGCGGGTGCCGGCATAGACGCGGTAACGCTGGTTGAACTGGCCGACAGCCTTGGCCAGGGCGGTATATCCGTCGAGTTCCTGGCGGTATTCCTCCAACTGGTTCAGCGCATCGGCGACATCGCCGAGCATGTCGCCGGGCAAGGGCGGCAGGGCTTCGGTCAGCGCGTTCGACAGATTGGCCTCGTCGGGCCGCTTGGAGAGCTGCGGCTGACGCAACTGGATCAGCGTGTCCATGAGCGCGGCATAGCGCGCGCTGCCCAGGCGAAACAAGCGCTCATCCACCGCGCGACGGTAGGCTTCCGCCGTCGGGAACACCTGGCCGTGACCGGCCAGCGCTTCCTGCAGGCGCTCGCGGGTCAGCGCCGCGCCTTGCGGACTGGTCAGCCAGAGTTCCCCACCGATGCGTACGTCATCGGCGACGAAGTACCAGCTATCGACCTGCGGCCGTGCCGCCACGGCCGACAGACCGCAACCGAGAGTGACGAAGTGCGCCCGGCCATCTTCGCCGCGACGGCCGAATTCGACCCAGACATAGCCCAGACGCCGCTCGTGCTTGCCGAGCAGCAGGTTCCACGCCATCTTCTTGCCGGAATCGCCGTCGGGCTCGATGCGCGAGGACTTGATCTGGGCGTCGAACAGGAATGGCAGGGTCAGGGACAGCACCTTGGACTTGCCGGTGCCGTTGTTGCCGCGCAGCAGCAAGTGCCCGTCACGGAACTGGAATTCCTCGCTGTCATAGTAGAACAGGTCGACCAGCCCCAGGCGCAGCGGTTGCCAGCGGGAAAGCTCAGGTTGCGGCAGGGCGGTATCGGTCATATCAGGGCGAGTTGCTGGATCTGGTCGCTGTCGCGAGTTCTTACGCTGGTGTCGCCCAGGGCGATGCGCGCCAGCGCGGGCAAGGGCTGGATGCCATCCGGCGCACGGGTTATCAGGCGCAGCATGACCAGGCGACCGAGCGCGGCCTCGGCGAGTTCGCGCTCGCCGCCCGGCTCGCGCGCGGACTTGCGCCAATAGCGGCCGTAGCGAGCCACCGCGTCGCGGATGAAGCCGGCGACCTCGGTTTCGCTGACTGGGGCGGCATTCGTCACTCGCAGCCGGCCGGCCAGGAACTCCGCCACCAGCAAGGTGACATGGGCGTCGGTGCCTTCGGCCGGCATGGCAGCGTCCGTCAGCAGGCCGAGTTCGTCGATCAGCGCCACGCCCTCGGCGCGCTGCTCGGCGACCAGGCCGCTGTCCTCGCCCAGACGGGCGGCCATCGGGCCGCGCTGGTTCAGCAGATAGGCGCGGGTGTCGGCGTCGAGTTCATCGAAGTAGACCACCGGGTCATCGAGCAGGCGGCGCGACAGATGGTGGCGCATCGCCGTGCGCCGGCCCTCCTCGCTTTCCGCCACGTGCTCGGTTACCAGGACTGCCAGGCGCTCATCCAGTTGGCGCGGAGCCGCTTCCGGCGGCCAGGTCGACGGCCCGCGCACCGCCGCGAGCAAGCCGGCGAGCACGCGGCGGCGGATGTCGTAGAGCGCGTCGCCTGCGACACCTTGGACGTAGCCCTCCTCGTCGCCCGCTACCCGTGCCAGCACGCCCCATTCGAGCAGATAGCGGCAGACGGCAACCAGTTCGCGCCGCTCGTGGACGTTTTCCAGGGCAAAGCCGAAGCCACGTTCGGCCAGCGCCGGCTCGGCCGCCAGCACCAGCAGCCGGTCGCCGAGCAGATGCAGGGTGATCTGCGGTTCGGCACGCTCCAGCACCGCCGCCGCGAGGCACAGCAGCACATAGCGGCGACGGTCGAAACCGGGCAAGCCGCGCGTGGCATCGAGGAGATCGGCCGGCCGCTTGTAGAGCCGCGCGCAATCGCGTTCGATGTGCAGGCTCCAGCCGGCTTCGCGGGCGAACCAGGCACGCAGCGCATCGGCATGGCGCCGCACCGCCGCGAACTCGGGATGGTCGCTGGTCATCAGCGGCTGCATCAGCAGGGCGCGCAAGGCGCTGCGGTATTCCTCCTGCCGATGCTGGGCCTGGCGCTCTCCGATGGCGCGGCTGTCCTGGAACCGGTCCTGGCTTAAATCGCGCGTCATGGCGCCGCCACCGACGTGATGGTGATCCGGTGGTCGCGGCCGGCGAAGGTGCCCAGCGGCGTTGCGATGGCCGCGCGCGAATCCGGTTCCAGCGGTTCGAGGCGCACCTGAAGGAGACCGTCGGCGGTCGCGCGTATAACCACGTCCTCGGGCGAAGTCTGACCCGCAAGCGCTTCGCCGAGCACGGCGAGGAACAGGTCGAGTTCGTGGCTGTCGAGCCGCCCCAGTTCGGACAGGCGGCAGGCCTGGCCCGTGGCCAGTCGGGCGCGCGCGGCTTCGAGCTGCCGATGCTCCTGCGCCACCTGCTGCGCCAGCACGGCACGCTCAAGATCGCGGTTGCGCACGCGCGGCGCAGCCCCGCGTGGGGCCGCCGTGCCGTACTCGCGCAGGCGCGGGTGGATGGGCACAGCGGGCGCATCCGCCCATGGGGTCGTCGCCGGCAGGTCGGCGGCGGCCAGCAGCGACAGGTGGCGCGCGGGATTGAGCGCGAAGGCGGCACGCGCCAGCCGATGCGCCTGACCGTCATCGGCACAGTCGGCGAACCATTGCGCCAGCACGCGAAAATCGGCCGAGCGGTCACTGCGCCCGCTGCGGCGCTCATTGACGGCGGCGATGGCGCTGAGCAATTGCGGAATCGCCGCGCGCGCCTTCGAGCGCAGTGCTTCGGCCTGCGCCGGCGCCTGCCCGTCGGAGACGAACCACAGGCGCAGGCCGCGCCAACGTTCGCGCCAGGCACTCACGCGCGCTTGTAGCGCATCCACCTGCTCGCCGACATCGCCGGGCGCGATGTCGCGTGCCTCGCGGTTCGCGGCCTGGAAAAGCATCGCATCGATACGGCCATCGAGTGCGAGAATGCGTTGCGCAATGGCGCCGGAGCGGTTCACCAGGTCACCGATGAAACGTTCCAGGTAATCGATCAGGCGCTTCTTGAAGACGAGCACGGCGCCGGCCTCGGCCTGCTGTATTTCCATGCTGCGGGCGATGCCGGCCATGAAGGCCTGGGCGTTCTCGGCCAGATCCTCGAACACACGGACCATATCCCGCAACACCTCATGCACCTTGGCGTCGTCCGGGGCGCTGTCGGCGCCCAAGGCCACCAAGGCTTCGAGGCGGGCCTGGATGTCCTCCAGGGCGACGCTTTGCAACTCGCCGCGGCGCTTGAGCACCTGCGCGAAGGTCGCCAGCGCCGACTCCACCGCTTCTCCGCCGTGGGAGAGCCGATAGAGGAAGCGCGCCAGATAGAAGTCGTCGATGCTGGCCACCCGCGCCGTATCCGGTTGCGATTCGAGGTTGCCCCAGTCCACCAGTTGCGCGAGCGCCGCCCGCACCTCCTCCAGGGCGGGCGGATCGTTTGGCCAGGCCGCTTCGCGCAATACCTCGTCAGGCCGCAGATAAGGGCGGAACTGACGCTTGGCGGCGGCGAAGATTTCCATGATGGCGCGGTAAAGCGCGGCCTTGTCGGCGCTGACGTGGCGGAAGAGTTCGCGATGGACGGGGGATGCGTTCATGTAGCGTAGCGCTATGGAAAAGCGGCAATGCTATCTGCTTTGCATGTACAGCGCGAACAATGCGTCGTTGATGTCACGCAGCCGACGTCGGTTCTCGACGACTTCAGCATGGCGCCCCTGGCGTTCGAGGGCGAGCAGCGTCATGACGAGGCGCGCGCAGCGTTCGGCGGGCATGGCGCTGCCTTGTTCGGCGAGCTTCAGCGTTGCGGCGAGGCTGCCGTCATCGATCAACAGCCACGCCGGAAACCAGGCGAAACCATCTTGTGCGTCGCTGTCGTCGAACTCGGTATCGAAACGACGCATCCGCCGCGCAAGCTGCGGATCGGACAACCGCGACGACAGCAACCTGGCCCGCTGCGGCGCCATCCACGCAAGTTCGGCGACCAGGGGCCAGACCGCGTCGATGCCTTCCGCATGAAAACCGGTCTCGATCATCCAGCTCAGGGGCGCCGGTTGCCTACGCCAAGACGGGATATTCTCGATGTTGGCAGCTGCGGCTTGCCAATCGCCGGCGCGTATGTAGAGCGGCGCCGCATGCAGTCTCTCCGCATGCGGATCGAAAGGTAAACCGGCCATCGCCTGCGCCAGTTCAAGCCAAAACGGGGCAAGCCAGACATCTGCCGCCGCACCGAGAACCCGCCTTGCCGCCGGTTCGAGCTGCGCTTCGGAGTCCCGCAAGAACATCGCTGCCTCGGTCGGAGCCAGGCCGTCCGGCAAAGGGCTTGCCCCCATACGGCGGCAAAGCGCTTCCATGTCGGGTAGTAATGGGTCGGACGCATATGCGGCAGCAAGCGCCGCCATGGCTGCTGTGCCGCCTTCGGCGTCGCGGCGCTTCACGGCGTCGATGACCCCGTTGCGCAGCGTTACCTGGTGGCTATGCTCAAAAAGGTCCAGCTGCATCGCCAAGCGTAGTGAGGATATCCGCACGAGTTTCCAGCTCCGACCTAAAGCAGCGCCATTTCTGCACGATCACCCCAATTTCACAGATTCGACCAAATGATAAACGCTCGTGGAATAGTTGCGCCCAGACATCGCGGCATCAGCAAAAATTCAACGAGCGTTTATCATTTCTCAGGCGACAACCAGACGGCCGGCAATCCTGATCGCTAATAATCAAGGGGGCTGATCGCAACTCGAGCAGTACCGTCAAGAAGTGCTGGCCACCAATAGTTTTGCTGAACTATCTCCTTGTTTTACAAACGAAATAATCTTGTTGATAATTGATGACGCATCATCAATACACCACATGTTTTCATTTATAAAACAATCAATTACAAACACCCGTCATTCCCACTCGATTGTGCACGAGCTTTTTATCCGGTTGATCGGCAAAGGATAAACGATTTTTGGGTGGAAAATGACCATCAGAAATGCCATCAAAATGTTGTTGCTTATCTAGTCCCGCAGTTGCCAGACGGTGCTAGAAAAATAATTTTTGATGAATTTCGCACCCGCTTTTCCATCTATGCAAACTGGATGATGGTATACGTTTCCTGAAAGGCTTGCAGGCACTGCATCCGCAGCGTTTTCGAGTAACTAAGCCAGGCTCTCATGGATGTCCTTGGTCATCAAGTACAGATGATACGGATCAAGTGGCGATGGTACAAATCCGAAGTGCTGGTAGAACTCGACGGCCTGGTCATCCTTCGCGTGGACAATCATGGCTCGGGCCGCAATGATTGATTGCGCTTGAAGAAATCGCTTCAGCGCGTCCTTGAGCAGCCCTGCCCCGACGCCAGTCCCCTGCTCTGTCTGATCCACGGCCAATCTTGCCAGTAGCGTCAGTGGAATCGGATGCTGGGCCAGTCCTTTGGCAATCCTCGCCGGGACGGTTTCGTATTCCGCCGAGGCAGCCGCCAGCGAATAATAGCCAATGACTCGGATTTCGCCGCGCAGTGCAACGTAAGTTCGTGCGCTTTGGTTGCGCTGGTTCTGCAGCGCATAGCGATGGAGGAATCGGTTCAGTGCCTCGTTGCCACAGTCGAATCCAGAAACGTCGTGGGTCTCCGTCAGAAGTTCGGGGCCCCGCAGCGGCAACTTCATTTAGCTTCAAAAACGCTGGGCTTCTTGAGCAGTTCCCTTAAACGTGGAATCGACTTGGCGGGTTGATCGAGAGCGGCATAGAACGCGTTCATCTGTGCTTCGGGCAGGACGAAGCGCGTCTGCGCCGCCAAGGTCTCGTCGGCTACGGTACGTACGGCGCGAAGAACGAATTCGCTGACGTTCTGGTGCGAAAGGATGGCGGCCTGACGAATGCGATCCTTCTCGGCCGACGCGAGACGGATTTCTATGCGTTCTTCTTTGACGGTGGCGCCCATGGTGTCACTCCTTGAAATGTCCGTACAGTATACGGATTTTAGTGGGCTTTACAATCAATAAAACCAAGAGCATTAAAGGAAATCCAGAGGCATTGGCCAACGCTGCATCGATGGAATCCACATGGTGTGATGAAAACAACTCACATGTTTTGCTTTCGATAACCATTTGATGCCACCGGAGAATGCCCGAACTCACAGCCAGCAGGAACCAGTTGAATGGCTGGTTTTTAAAAACTGAGCTCACCCTTCGTGCCCTAAGCGGTTGGCGGCAAAAATCGAAAGCTGCCACTCACTGAAATCGCCAAGAAATTCGAAGCAGCCATTCGTTATGCTCTGTGGATGGCTCGGCCGCAAATGCTCTTGAGTATCGGTTCCGGTCAGAGACCGGTGGAAGATGCCACTTCGGCAGCCGGTCATTCAGGGGTGCCGTCTAAATGGGCGGATCAAGCGCATAATTATGATCGAATATCAATAATCGATAAGCGAAATCCGATGGAAAGGCCACTCATTCAAAGAACTTCCAAAGACAGATGAAGGCATCCACACTATTGGCTTTCCGATAGAGGTTGACGATCTAAAGATGTTCATGGGTAAGGCCACCAAGATCGAACGTTTCAATATTTTGACGGGGTATAGCAGCTTCTAGCGATCTGGTAAATGACCGGCAGCTTCGCGCAAGCAGCAGTCTGCTGGGCTCAAAAGGTGTAGGTCTGCATGCAGGCAAGGTTGAAAAAAGGCATCTAGGGAGGAGACGTCCATGGACGTGTTGTCGGGCATCGTCGAGGCGGCCAAGGCGCGGATATCCATTGAACAGGTCAAGGAACATCGCTCGGCGTTCTCCGAGTTTTTTCCTGGCCGTAGCCGCAACGTCCACTTCATCGTCTCCGGCCGATGCCTGCTGACCATGGAAGACGACGAGCCGCCGCGGAAGCTGCGTGCCGGTGACATTGTTATCGTTGCCAGCCAGCGTAACCACCACCTCAAGGGGGAGGGGTTGTCCGATGGCACGGAACGGACACGCATCGCCAGCGGCCGCCTGTCGAGCCAGGAACTGGGCTCGGACGCGATCTACTCCTTCCTGCCGCCGGTCCTCGTGACCAACCTCTTCTCCGATGCCGCGAAGGAAGACTTGGCCGAGGCCGTCCGCATCGGTGGCGCCTTCGACGAGAACGCGGGAGCCCGTGTCATCCTGAGCCGGCTCACCGAACTGCTGATCCTGATGACGGCCCATCGCAGCGTGGAGAACTTGCCGGAAAAGGTTCACGGCTGGGTGGGGGCCCTGCTGTCCGATCCGAAGATCGGCAAGGCCTTGCGCCTGATTCATTCGGATCCAGCGACCGACTGGACGGTGGACCGGTTGGCGCGGGAGGTGGCGATGTCGCGTACAGCCTTTTCCCAGCAGTTCAGCACCCGGGTCGGCCAGGCCCCCATGGCCTACGTCACCCGATGGCGAATGCAGGTCGCCATCGATCTGCTGCGGGCCGACACCGCCTCCATGGCCAACATCGCCGAAGCCACGGGCTACGCAACGGAATCCGCCTTCTGCAAGGCCTTCCGCAGGGAAATCGGCGTCCCCCCCGCCGCCTACGGCAAGGCCATGGGCGAGGCCCGCAGGGACATGGAAAAGCTGAAGGCAGCGCGGCTCAAGGAGGTCGGCGCCGCCGTGACGCGGGACGGCCCGAGAACCGAACTGGAAAAGATCGCCCTGGAACTAGAACGACTGGCGCCCCTGGCCCTCTGCTCCATCCTGCTCTTCAACGCGGCCGAGAAGAAGCTCCATTTCGGCGCGGCACCCTCGTTGCCGGATGCCTACAACAAGACCATCGACGGCATCAGCGTCGGTCCTTGTGCGGGGTCCTGCGGCACCGCCGTCCATCGTGGCCAACCGGTAATCACGCGGGACATCCTGTCCAGCGAACTCTGGGCGGACTATCGCTACCTGGCCGAGCGCTACAACCTGAAATCCTGCTGGTCCAGCCCGATCTTCGGCGACGGAGGCAGGGTGCTGGGCACCTTCGCGGTCTATTACACCGACTTCCACGAGCCCAACGGCGCCGAACTCGGGCTGATCGATCACATGAGCGCCAAGGTCAAGGCGGTCCTCGAAGCGAGGCTTCCGGCGGGTGTTTAGTCCCGGAATCCGAACGGAAGGACAACGAATCCGAACGTTCGGAACATTGCCGCCGTAAAGCGGAATCCCGGCTCGGTCCGACCCCTACCCGGGTGGGCGCGACCCGACGAATTCCTTCAGGCCGGTTTTGTGCATCGCAAAACGATTTATTTCCCTATTTCGCTCACCAGTCTTCTGTTTATGTTGCGCCGCAGAAAACGCCTGGACGAAAAAAACCCAGTCCGCTGAAGGTTTGAACGATCGGACATCAAACGTGACCTCCTGAGCATTGTTGGGAACCTGGCCCTCCGCCGAGAATTCGCTACGGCCAAATGGCCGTCAACCATCAAGGAGGACTCACATGGAGTTCAGGAAAGTCGTCGGGAGCCGTCGCTCCACCCGTTACTACAAGCCCTACCAACCGGTCGAGAAATCGAAGATCCAGGCCATCCTGGAGGCCGCGCGCCTGCAGTCCAACCATGGCAATGCGTCCGATATCCGCAAGGCCGTTGTCATCACCAAGGGCGAAACGCCCGACCCGATCCGCAATGCGCTGATCGAGGCCCTGTACAACCAGCCGCAGGCCGCACAGGCCCCGGTCATGATCGTCTGGTGCTGCGACATGAGCGGCTGGCAGATGATCAAGCCGCGTCTGATGGAACTGATCAAGGTCGGCGCGCTCAACTCGTCCTACGGCTGGAGCGAAGAGTTCATCGATAACGTGGTCATGAAGACCCCGGACTTCAACGTCTGTTCCTACCTGCTTGAGGAAAAAGCCACGGGCACTGGCGTGTCTCCCGACGAAGTCTTTGCCAAGTGGTTGTCGAGCTTCGAGTGCGGCCTGGCGGTGGGCAGCGCGCTGCTGGCCGCGGTCGATGAGGGCCTGGGCACCCAACTGCTGACGGGCAATCGCGACAAGATCCGCGAAACCCTCGGCATGCCGGCCGACGTCACGCCGACGCAGATCCAGATTCTCGGCTACCCCGCTGAATCGGCCGATTGTGGTGGCCAGCGCCCGCGCCCGGCTTACGAGAGCCTGTACTACAACGGCAAGTGGGGCGAGGCGCTGAAGCGCGACGCGAAGGTCACGGCGGAGCTGGAAGCCACCGGCTTGTTCCAGACGCCCGCCCCGACGCCCTGGCGCGCTCAGGAAGTCCGCGCGCTGGCCGCCATGTTCGAGCTGCCGGAGTAAATCATGGCCGATGACACTTTGGTATCGACGGCGCTGGAGAAGTATGCGGCGACGCTGGCCGACATGAGCCCGGAAGATCGTGACCGGCGCCTGAACATCATGCACGGCTTCGCGAAGTTCGTGGATCGCTGCCACGACCGCATGGTCGAGGAAATCTACGACCGGGTGACGATGAAGTACAAGAAGCGCGGCTTCTATACCGAGCGCCTGAATGCCTTCGCGGATTCTGCGGGAGGGGCCAGGGCGACCAAGGTGTTTACCGGCAACGTGATCCGCGCCTTCTTCATCGCCAACGGCTGCCGGATTCCGCCGGATAAGCCGTCCTGGATGTGAGGTAGGAAGATGATCGTCGGACTCGGCGGAGGAATCGGTGGAATACGCTTGTGGACAGGCTTGTCCGCGCTGCTTCCTCCGTCCGATCTGACCCTCGTCATCAACACCGCGGATGATTTCACCCATCGCGGCCTGCGGATCTGTCCCGACATCGACACCACCCTCTACGGCCTCGCCGGCATCCGCGACACGGATCGTGGCTGGGGCCTCGCCGGGGAGACCTGGAAAACGGCTGGGCACTTGCGGCAACTGGGTGGCGACCCCTGGTTCAACCTGGGCGACCAGGACCTGGCGACGCACCTGTTCCGCACAGGACTGCGGACGGAAGGCGTCAGCCTCTCGGAAATTACGGCGCGCCTCGCCCGCGCCCTTGGCGTCGCACAACGCGTGCTGCCTATGTGCGACACCGACGTGGAGACTTGGGTCACCACCCAATCCGGCGAAGAAATGCATTACCAGGAATACCTGGTGCGCGACCGTTGCCGCCTGCCCCTCGCCGCTGCCCGGCTGCGCGGCGCCGAGTTTGCGACGCCCGCGCCCGGGGTCGTCGAGGCGATCCGCCAGGCCCGGCTGATCGTCCTGGCGCCCAGCAACCCGGTCGCCAGCCTGCGGCCCATTCTCGCGCTGCCCGGCGTCCGCAAGGCGATCGCCGAGAGCGATGCCATCCGCATCGCCGTGACGCCGACGGTGCTCGGCGTCCCGATCACCGATGCCGGGGAACGCAACCGCGCCAGCAGCCGCGAACGGCTGCTGGCCCTGGACGGGATCGCGCACCGGCCGTCCGCCATCGCCCACCTGTACCGCGGACTCATCGATCTGTTCGTCCTCGACACGGCTGATCGGGAGGAAAAACAAACCATCGAGGACACGGGAGTGGCGGTGCTGGTCGCCGACACGCTGATAACGCGGCAGGAGCAGGGCGTCGCCCTGGCCAGCCACCTGCTGGCGCGCAGCGCGGCGCTGGCCTGACCGGCTGCCGCAAGGCCGCCGACGGATCGCAGACAAGAAGGAGCAGGAATGGAAATGAGCAAGCAGATTGCGGTATTGGGGGGCACCGGCGCCCTGGGTTTCGGACTTGCCAGCCGCTTCGCCAAGGCCGGGTTCCACGTGTGCATCGGTTCCCGCGATCCCGCCCGGGCTGGCGCCAAGGTGAACGATATCCGGGCCGCGGTGCCCGGCGCCGAAGTCACCGCCGCCACCTACGCCGACGCCGCGCGGGACAACGACATCGTCATTCTCGCGGTCCCGTTCGCCAGCCATGACGAGATCCTGGAGCAGGTCGCCCGTGTGCTTCCCGGCAAGATCCTGATCGACGTCACGGCGCCGGTGAAGCCGCCCAAGGTCTTCGTCGTGCAGCTTCCAGGCGGCCGCTCGGTGGCCGAAGCGACGCAGGAGAGACTCGGCGGCGCCGTGCGCGTGGTGTCCGCCTTCCAGAACGTGGCCGCCGCGAAACTGGTCGAGGATGGCGACGTGGCCTGCGACATCCTGGTCACCGGCGACGACGTGGAGGCGCGCAAGGCCGTCATGGAACTGGTCCGTGCCATCGGCATGCGGCCGATCAATGCCGGGCCCATCGCCAACGCCATCGCCGCCGAGGCCCTGACCGCGGTCCTGATCGGCGTGAACAAGTGGCACAAGGCCGACCACGCCGGCATCTGCATCACCGGACTGGCATGAACGGCGCGCTCAATCCGGCCGTGCCGGCCCTGACCGTGGTGCCCCTGCGCGGCCTGCCGCTGGTGGAACCCGGCGACGACCTGATCGGCTTGCTGGTCGAGGCCCTGCGCGCGGCTGACGTCGCCCTGCGGGACCAGGACGTGCTGGTCGTCACCTCGAAGATCGTCTCCAAGGCCGAGGGCCGCTACGTGACCCTGGCCGACGTCGCGCCCGGAGCCAAGGCCCTTAACTATGCAACGACGACGGGCAAGGACCCGCGCCTCGTCGAGCTGGTGCTGGGCGAGGCGGCGGAAGTGCTGCGCCACCGCCCCGGCACCATGGTCGTGGCCCACCGCCTCGGCCACGTGCACGCCAACGCCGGCATCGACCAGTCCAACATCGCCGACTCCGAGGCGCGCGCCCTGTTGCTGCCGGTGGACCCGGACGCCTCGGCGCGGGCCCTGAAGGCGGGCCTCGACGCGGCATTCGCAGCCGACATCGGCGTCGTGATCGCCGACAGCGTCGGCCGCGCCTGGCGCAAGGGCACGATCGGTACCGCCATCGGCGTCGCCGGCCTGCCGGCGCTGATGGACCTGCGCGGCAATCCCGACCTCTTCGGCCGCGAGTTGAAAATCAGCGAAACCGGCTTCGCCGACGAGATCGCCGCCACGGCCACCATGGTCATGGGCCAGGGTGCGGAAGGCATCCCGGCGACCGTGGTCCGCGGTCTCGCCTGGCAAGGCGCGCCGACCGGAGTCGCGCCGCTGATCCGCCCCATCGACCAGGACATGTTTCGATGATTTCCGGCGTCCTTTCCGGGACGATCGTCGCCCTCGCCGGCGGCGTCGGCGGGGCGCGCATGGCCGACGGCCTGGCGCGCACCCTGCCTCCCCGGCAACTGACGGTGGTCGTCAATACGGGAGACGACTTCACCCATTTCGGCCTCGCCATCTCGCCGGACCTGGACACCCAGCTCTACACGCTGGCGGGCCTGGTGAACCCCGAGACCGGCTGGGGCCGCAAGGACGAGACCTGGACCTTCATGGACAGGCTGGCCACTCTCGGCGGACCCACCTGGTTCCGGCTCGGCGACGGCGACCTGGCCCTCCATGCCGAGCGTACCCGTCGGCTCGCCGCGGGCGATTCCCTGTCTCGCATCACCGCCGATTTCGCGGCGGCCCACGGACTCGCGGCCGCGCTCCTGCCAATGAGCGACGACCCGGTGCGAACCTTCCTCGACACGGAGGACGGACGCCTGTCCATGCAGGACTATTTCGTCCGTCACCGCTGCCGTCCGGTGGTTCGCCGGATCAGTTACGCCGGCGCGGCGGTGGCGACAGCCGCTCCCGGCGTCCTGGCGGCCCTCGCCGACCCGGCGCTGGCCGCCGTGGTCCTCTGCCCCTCCAACCCCTATCTCAGCATCGACCCCATCCTCGCCGTGCCGGGTATCCGTAAGGCTTTGGCGGGCCTGCATGTGCCCGTCGTCGCGGTCTCACCCATCGTCGGCGGGGCGGCGGTGAAGGGGCCGCTGGCCAAGCTGATGGTGGAGTTCGGAATACCCGTATCGCCCCGCTCCATCGCGGCCCACTACGCCGGCCTGATCGACGGCCTGGTCATGGACGAGCGGGACGCGCCGCAGGCGCGCGACATCGACGTGCCCTGCCACGTCACGGACACGGTGATGAGGAACGCCGCCCGGCGGCAGAACCTCGCTCGCGCGTGCCTCGACTTGGCGGCCACCCTGGCGCGGAGGCCGACGGCGAAGAGGCTGGCCGCATGAGACCGCGCGCACCCGGTCCCGTCTGGATGGTGACGCCGGTCAAGCGTCTGGAGCGGGCCAAGTCGCGCCTGGCGGCCCGGCTTTCCGCCGCCGAACGCGAGCGGCTCGTATTCGCGATGTTCCTCGACCTGCTGGGCGCGGCGCGGCGCTGCCGCGACCTGGCCGGCATCTGCATCGTGACGGATGACGCACGGGTCGCCGCGGCGGCCCACCGTCACGGGGCGGTGGTGGTACTGGATGCCGGCGTCGGCGGCCTGTCGCAGGCCTATGCATCGGGAATCGCACGGGCCGTGGCGCTCGGCGCCGAAGGCGTCCTGCTGGTCCCCGGCGACGTGCCCCTGGTACGGCCCCGCGACCTCTCCGCCCTGGTGCGCCGGCGCGGCCAACTACCCCTGATCCGGCTCGTGCCGGCCCGACAGGATCCCGGCACCAACGCCATGTTCCTCTGGCCCGCCGGCATCGTCCCGCCCCGGTACGAAGGCCACAGCTTCGCCGGCCACATGGCCGCGGCCATCGTCCGCGGCCTGGAGCCGGAGATCGTCACCAATCCGCGGCTGGCGCTCGACATCGACCGGCCCGACGACCTGATGGCGCTCCACGTCCACCCGCCAGGCCCGCGCACCCGCCGGGTCCTGGCCGACCTTGCCGGGCCGGGCCCGGCGGCAGACAAAAACGCCGGCGCCGGCACATTCAATGCAACACGATGAGAGGACGAACATGATAGAGATACCAGGCAGGACAAGCACCGACGATGAAATCCGCGCCTTCATTCACGGCACCCCGCTACAGGCGCTGATGGGAACCGCCGCGCGGTTGCGCGACGAGGGCCACGGCAACGTCGTCACCTACTCGCGCAAGGTGTTCATTCCGCTGACCCAGCTGTGCCGCGACACCTGCCACTACTGCACCTTCGCCAAAACGCCGCGCCACGCGGGCCGTGCCTACCTGAGCCGCGACGAGGTTCTGCGGATCGCCCGGGATGGCGCCCGCGCCGGCTGCAAGGAGGCCCTGTTCACCCTCGGCGACAAGCCCGAGGCCCGCTATCCGGCCGCCCGCCGGGAACTGGCGGCACTGGGATATGCCACGACCATCGCCTACCTGGTCGACATGTGCCGGGCCGTGTTCGAGGAAACAGGCCTGCTCCCCCACGTTAATCCGGGCGTCCTGAGCGCCGAGGATATCGCGCTGCTGCGCGAGGTTTCCGTGTCCCAGGGGATCATGCTGGAAAGCGTCGCCGACCGCCTCTGCCTGCCCGACCAACCCCATTACGGTTCGCCCGACAAGGTCCCGGCGGTACGCCTGAGCACTATCGAGGAAGCGGGCCGGCAGCGAGTGCCCTTCACCAGCGGCATCCTGATCGGCATCGGCGAGACGCGGAACGAGCGCCTGGACTCCCTCTTCGCCCTGCGCGACGCCCATGTCCGCCACGGCCACCTGCAGGAGATCATCGTCCAGAACTTCCGCGCCAAGCCGGGCACGAAGATGGTCAACGCGCCCGAGCCCGGCCTCGACGAGCATCTGTGGACCATCGCAGCGGCGCGCATCATCTTCGGGCCCGACGCCAGCATCCAGGCGCCGCCCAACCTGAGTCCGGGCAAGACGGCTGAACTGCTGGCCGCGGGCATCAACGACTTCGGCGGCATTTCGCCGGTGACGCCGGACCACGTGAACCCGGAAGCGCCGTGGCCCATGGTCGAGCAACTGGCCAGTGAGGTCGCCACCTCCGGCAAGGAACTCTTCGAGCGCCTGGCGACCTATCCGCGCTACCTGGCCGACCTCGATGCGTGGGTGGCCCCGGGCTTCCAGCAGGCCTTGCGCGAACGTACCGATACGGGCGGCTATCCGCGCCTGGACGACTGGGTCGCCGGCGGCCAGCGGCCCCTGCCGGTGGCCGACGTGGCCCTGATCCGGGGTCCCGAGCCGACAGGCGTCAGCGCGCGGATCCGCGGCATCCTCGACAAGGCGGCCGGCGGCAGCCGGCTGGATGAAGCCGAGGTCGTCAGCCTGTTCGCGGCCCGCGGCCGCGACTTCGCCGCCGTCTGCAAGGCGGCGGACCGGCTGCGCGCGGCGAGCCGGGGCGACGTGGTCAGCTACGCGGTCAACCGCAACATCAACTACACCAACGTCTGCTACTTCAAGTGCAAGTTCTGCGCCTTTTCCAAGGGCAGCAAGGAGGAGCACCTGCGCGGCAAGCCCTATGACCTCGACATGGAGGAGATCCAGCGCCGGGTGATCGAAGCCTGGGACCGGGGCGCCACCGAAGTCTGCCTGCAAGGCGGCATCCACCCGGACTACACCGGTGCCACCTATCTCGCAATCTGCCGCGGCATCAAGGCCGTCGTGCCCCAAATGCACATCCACGCCTTCTCGCCGCTGGAAGTCTGGCAGGGCGCCAAGACCCTGGGCCTGCCGCTCCGCAAGTTCCTCTCCATGCTGAAGGAAGCCGGCCTGTCCTCGCTGCCTGGCACCGCCGCCGAAGTGCTGCACGACGAGGTGCGGGCCGAACTGTGTCCCGACAAGATCAGGACCGCGCAGTGGCTGGAGGTGATCGAGGCCGCCCACGAAGTCGGCCTCCGGACCACGGCAACCATCATGTACGGCCACGTGGACCAGTCGCGCCACTGGGCCTCGCACCTGCTGGCCATCCGCGACCTGCAGGCGCGCACCGGCGGCTTCACGGAATTCGTGCCGCTGCCCTTCGTCAGCATGGAAGCGCCGATGTACCTGCGCGCCCGTTGCCGGCCGGGCCCTACCTTCCGCGAGGCTGTGCTGATGCACGCCGTCGCTCGCCTGCTGCTGTTCCCCCTGATCGACAACATCCAGACGTCCTGGGTGAAGCTGGGCCGCGAAGGCGCCCAGCTCTGCCTCGAGGCGGGCTGCAACGACCTCGGCGGCAGCCTGATGGACGAATCCATCACCCGCGCCGCGGGAGCCATCCACGGCCAGGAATTCGCCCCCGCCGAAATTCGCGGCACCATCGAGGCCATGGGGCGGGTGCCCCGCCACCGTTCGACGACCTACGAGGCAGTCGCCCCCGAGATCACGCGCCGGGCCGAGAACGCGCCGCCCCTGACCGAGTCCATCAACACGCCGGCCGGCAAGACGGCACGCATCCAGTGCTCCCCAGCACCCGCGTCGCGCCCGGTCGCCTTCATCGACATGGTGCGCGCATGAATACCGCCGCACTCCTCGCCCGAGCCGCCCTCGAATTCCCGGACCGGCCGGCGGTCGCCATCGGCGGTCGGACCCACCTCGACTTCGCCGGCCTGGCGCGGCGGGTGGCCGCCATCGCCGGCGAGCTGCGCGGCTCCCTCGGGGCTCAGCGCGGCGACCGGATCGCCGTCTTCGCTTCCAACCGGATCGAGTACGTGGAGGTCCTCTTCGCCTGCTGGTGGGCGGACCTGGTGGTCGTGCCGATCAACGCCAAGCTGCACCACAAGGAAGTCGCCCATATCCTGAGCGACTCCGAATCGCGCGTCGTGTTCACTTGCCCCAAGCTCGCGCCCGCCCTGGCGCCTGCGCTGCCCGCCGGCGTGGCCGCAATCGAGATGGGTAGCCCGGATTACGAGCATCTGACCGGCGGCGAGACCCGGCCCATCGCCGCCAGCGAACCCGACGCGCTGGCCTGGCTGTTCTACACCAGCGGCACGACGGGCTTTCCCAAGGGGGCGATGATTTCTCATGCCAACCTCATGGCGCTGGTCAGCGGCTACGCGGCGGACGTCGACGGCATCGAGCCGGGCGACGCCCTGATCCACGCGGCGCCGATGTCCCACGGTTCCGGCCTTTACATGCTGCCCTTCCTGGCGGCGGGCGGCGTCCAGGTGATCCCGCCCTCGGGAGCCTTCGACGAAGCGGAACTCTTCGAGTTGATCGCCGCCCACCCGCGGGCCTCCCTGTTCGCCGCGCCCACCATCGTCAAGCGCATGACGCGCCATGCCAGGGCGAACCGGTCCGATCACCACAACCTGCGGACCGTGGTCTATGGCGGCGGGCCGCTCTACTACGAAGACCTGGTCGAGGCCTCCGGCCATTTCGGCGACTGCTTCGCCCAGATCTACGGCCAGGGCGAGTGCCCGATGACCATCACGTCCATGCGGCGGGGCGCCTTTACCGCCGCCGTCGCGCGCCGGGACGGCGACTACCTGCGCTCGGTGGGCATGCCGTTCTCATTCAACGACGTCCGGATCAAGGACGCCGAGGGGATGGACCTGCCCGAGGGAGCGGTGGGCGAAATTTGTGTCCGTTCCCCGGCCGTTTGCCTAGGCTACTGGAACAACCCGGAGGCCACGGCCAAGACCTTTCGCGGTGGCTGGCTCTACACCGGCGATCTGGGACGGTTCGCCGAGAACGGGGCCCTGGTCCTGGCCGGTCGCTCCAAGGAGATGATCATCTCCGGCGGCTCCAACATCTATCCGATCGAGGTCGAGGATGTGCTGCTCTCCCACCCGGAGGTGGTCGAGGCCGCCGTCATCGGGATTCCCGACGGGGAATGGGGCGAGGCCGTCGTCGCCTACATCGTGGCCCCGGGCACCGACGCCGGCTTCGTCAAGCGGCTGGACGCCTACTGTGTCGAGCACATGGCGCGCTTCAAGCGGCCCAAGCACTACCGGGTGGTCAACGAACTGCCCAAAAACAACTACGGCAAGGTCGTGAAGCGCGATCTCGTCGCCATGGAAACCTAAGCAAGGAGACAACAATGGCAAGAATCGCAGGATGGGCGCACAGCCGTTTCGGCAAGCTCGACGGCGTGTCGGTCTACGACCTGGTGAGGCAGGTGAGCGAGGAGGCGCTGGTCCATGCCGGCATCGCCGCAGAGGAGGTGGACGAGGTCATCGTCGCCCATTTCAACCAGCGCATGGTGGGGCAGGGTTTCTCTGGCGCGCTGCCGGCGACCTTCATCCCCGGCCTGCGCATGAAGCCATCGGTGCGGGTCGAGGCGGCCTGCGCCTCGGGCTCGGCGGCGGTGCATCTGGCGACCCGCCTGATCGATGCCATGGCCTCCCGGGTAGTGCTCGTCGTCGGCGTGGAGAAGATGACCACGGCGGACCCGGAAACGGTGCGCCAGGCCCTGCTGTCGGCCTCCTACTACGAGACCGAGGGCAGCGGCGAGGCGAGCTTCGCCGGCCACTTCGCGCGCATGGCCCAGGCCTACTTCGCGGCCTATGGTGACCATTCCGGGACGCTGGCGCGGATCGCGGCGAAAAACCACGCCTATGGTGCGCGCAATCCCCTGGCCCACATGCAGAAGGATCTGGGCTTCGAGTTCTGCAATACGGTCAGCGAGCGGAACCCGATCGTCGCCGCCCCCCTGCGTCGAACCGACTGCTCCATGGTGTCCGACGGGGCCGCCGCCCTGGTCCTGACCGCGCCGGGCGTGGCCGGCCGACACGGGGCGGACATTGCCATCCGTGCCCATTCGGCGGTGACCATCGGCATGCCGATGGACGGGCGTGACCTGACCCGCCTCGACGGCTGCGCTGCTGCCTGGCAGGCCGCCCTGCAGGCCGGTCGGATCGATCTCGACGACCTCGACTTCGTCGAGACCCACGACTGCTTCACCATCGCCGAACTGATGCAGTACGAAGCCATGGGCCTGGCGCCCCCCGGCCGCGGGGCCGAGGTGCTGGCCAACGGCGACTGCTACCTGGGCGGCCGCCTGCCCGTGAACCTCTCTGGCGGCTTGAAAGCCAAGGGCCATCCGGTCGGCGCCACCGGCGTCTCCATGCACGTCCTCGCCGCGCGTCAACTCGCCGGTGACCCGGCCGGCGCCGGCTTGCCGGGGGCGAGGCTGGGCGGCGTGTTCAACATGGGCGGGACGGCGGTGGCGAACCATTGCAGCATCCTGGAACGATTGGCCTGAGACAGCCACCCATCAAGCGGAGGGAAGCGATGAGACTGGACAATGAATCAGGCGATGCCTATCTTGCCTGCGAGCGGGCGGCCTTCGAGCTCTCCCGGGAACGCACGGTCGCCGTCGTCGGGCAGGATGGGGAGTGTTGCGTGATGACCGCCGAGACCTATCTGATCGAGTTCGGCGCGCAACGAATTTCGCAAGCCATGGCCGCATCGGCCCGCCTCGTCGTCACCGCCGAACGCGCCGCCGCGCTGGGGCGGCCGGCGCTGCGTGCCGTCGCCATCGACGTGGCCGCTCTGCCGCCGTCCGTGATCGGCCTCTTGGCCGGAGTCGGCGGCTTGCCGCATGCCGGCGTTTCCCTCCCATCCGGCGTCGCGCCGGCGGACCCTTTGGAGTCGGCCCTGCTATCCCTGGCCCGAATGGCCGGTCGCCTGCCGGCCATGATCGTGCTGCGCCCGAACAATGCAACCGGGATTAGTCCGCGGGCTTTCCCGTTGACCGAGGCCAACCTGAGGGCCGGAACGCGGAGCGAGGCGCAGCCACCGCTGCGCCTCAGCCACCTGTTCAGCATCCACCTCCCCCTGCGTCTCGCGGAGCGAAGCCGCCTGCACCTCTGGCGCGACGACCTGGGCCGCGAGTACCACGCCCTCGAGATCGGCGAGAAGACCCTGGAGCCGCCGGTAGTACGCCTGCACTCGGAGTGCTTCACCGGCGACGTGCTCGGCTCCTTGCGCTGTGACTGCGAGGTGCAGCTGATAGGTGCCATCGAGCGCATCTCGCGGGCCGGGCACGGGGTCCTGATCTACCTGCCCCAGGAGGGTCGCGGGATAGGCCTTACCAACAAGCTGCGCACCTACCGGCTTCAGGAGCACGGCACCGATACCTACGCTGCCAACAGCCACCTGGGTTTCGGCGAGGACGAGCGCGATTTTCAGGCCGCCAGCACCATCCTCGAAGAATTGGGCATTGCCGAGGTGGACCTGCTGTCCAACAACCCCGACAAGTCCCGTGAACTGGAAGCAGACGGTATTCGGGTTCGCAAGGTAGTTTCCCATGACTTCGGTGCGAACCCCCACAACACGGCCTACATCCGCGCCAAGCGCATCCGCGAACATTCGATCCGAACAGCGGACCGCTGACTGCTACCGACAGCAGTTCGAACAAAGGCCGCCGAGCGGAAAACTGGACCTCAAGCCCCCGGACAAATCTGATCACGCGAGGAGCGCCAGTCACAATCGCGGCACTCGTCGAGATCAAGGCGTGAGTCAGTCGTCTGTCGATCTACGAACGCGATCAACTGCGGCAATGGCAAGTGGCGGCCGCTCCTAGCGTCGCTACATTTCTGGCCGAAGGCGACCAGGCTGAGCTTAGCCGTGGGCAGTAGCACGGTAAAAAATGGAGGCCACCGCCTCGGCAGGTTTCAGCGAAGCCACCGTTCAACTGCGTGGTTTGTTGTCGTTCCTGAGATTGCCATCGAGCGACGCGGCAAGATTCAACGCGTCGAAGTAGCTGGCATGGTCACCTCGGAGACATCATCCAGTCCTGGGGAGGTGTCATCACCGTGGAGCGTTTCCTCAAAGATGTCGATGACCGGGCCAAGATGTTACCGGCAGACGAGAGCCATCGAATTATGGAAAGGCTAAAGTTGGCGCGGGATTTCCTTGGTACTCAAAATCCGTTGGATTTTTTCATGACCTGGAAAACACCATCTGAGTGGTATCAACCTTTGGCGTCACGGAACCCTGAGTCAAGTCAGGAGGCCAGCGAGGATGGCAAAGACGAAGGTGGTCTGGACGACCTGGAAGCTTGATGATTCTGAGTATTGGTTGTTGCGCTATTCAATAGCCTCTGTCTGAATCACGCGGGCCGCAAGCGTAAGTCTTGAGTTCACGTTTACAAGCCGTGTACCATCATTCGGTCATTGCTTATCATTTCCCGACTTTGCCAGACAATGCCAGTAGCTCACTTCCTTCGCCGGCTATTCGGTTCCCTATATTTGCCAGACGTTGCTAGATATTGCTCGTCTTTGCCAGTCACTCCCACTCGATGGTCGCCGGCGGCTTGCCCGAGATGTCGTAGACCACGCGGTTGATGCCGCGCACCTCGTTGATGATGCGGTTGGAGACGCGCCCCAGCAATTCGTGCGGGAGTTCGGCCCATTT